>NZ_CP073015.1:1200000-1800000 GCF_018080005.1 Flavobacterium sp. CS20
ACTACATTAGATAATTCACTGGTGCCGTCTACATCACAATCTGCAGATACATATACATCATAAGAAGTGTTATCTGTAAGTCCTGTTACCGATGTTGATGTTGTTCCAAAAGGTTCTGTACCTGTAAAAACTGGTGTATCTATTGTTGGATCGTCACCTGCATTAAACACAGACCAAGTATAACCATTTCTTGCATTTGGAATTTCGTTCCAACTAATATTAAATGTACTTGCCGTAACACCATCTACAGTTACATTTGAAGGTGCTGGGCATAAAAATACTGTGGTAAACGTAACTACATTACTTCTTTGGCTTAAACCATCTGTAGCTCCACAGTCTGTTATAACATAAAAATCATAATCTGTAAGTTCTGTCAGTCCATCTGCATTTACAGTTGAAACACCAGAACCAACTGTCCCAGTAGAAACAGGAGTATCAACATCAGGATCTGCTCCTGCATTGAAAACCTCCCATATATATCCATTTTGATCATTTGGAGCTAAATCCCAAGAAAAGTCAGCAGATGAGCCAAATACCTCTACTAATTGAACATTAAAAGGTTGTTCACAAGTGATATCAATACCGCCTGAAATAACAATTTCAAAGTCAACAACAGAACCATAAGTAAATGAACCACATGGATCTAATGGTAAAACACCGCCTTCCCACTGCATAACTCTCATTCTTGAGCTACCATTAATAGCATCAGACGGAACTGTTACAGCAAAAGATTGTAAAGTAAAAGGTGCAATTCCAGCTATAGTTCCTATAGATTCTGTAGTTTCAAAAAAACCATCTCTATCAAAATCTATCCAAGCTTCACCAACACTAGAATAATTGCCACCACAAGTTCCAAACTGTACATCTACAGTGTAAGAATTACCTGCAATGACGTCTGCTGATTGAGAATCAGTTAAGTCTTCAACTCCAGCAACACCATTACCAACATTTTGACAACCTAGGTAAGCAATAGTAGCCGTTTCTCCTACCAGATCTACAGATTCTACATTTGTATCAAATGTACTTGATGGACCACCATCAGTACAATAATCTTGTGCATTGATTTGCCAGCACGTTACGAGCAAACCGAACAATAGTATTATTTTTTTCATAAGTTAAATGTTTTTTAATTAGGCGTTAAATTTATGAAAAAAATATGAAAAACAAAAAAATAGCCTGAGTTTTACTCAAGCTATTTAATATAATCTTTATGAAAATTTATTTTATTCCTTAATCACTCTGAAAGTTTGAGAATTTCCACTTATCGAAACTTTCATCAAATAAGTTCCACTACTTAAAGCATCCATATTAATATTTATTGAAGTCTCTTCATAATTATTACTAAATACTTCTTTTCCTAAAATATCAAATACTTGAACTGATTCAATTGGATTTGCCGAATCAATTGTCATAGTAGAACTTACAGGGTTTGGATAGTATTTAAAATTATTATCCGAAAACGCCACCGTTGAAAACACCCCTGCAAATACATCAAAATCAAATGGTAGCTCAATATCAACACCACTCTGACAAGAGCCAAATATATCTGACTCTAACAACATATACATAGCTCCTGAGTCAGCACTCAAAGTAACACCTGATAAGTCTATGCCTTAGCGTCAGAATCATACAATCTTGGTGCGGTTTGATCAAAACCATTAAATACTCTAAAACGGTCGGTTGAGCCTGTTCCGTCTTCTATTGTTCCTCCGTTAAAGATAACCTCTACGGGTGTTGGTGGTGTGATTTGTATATCTGAAGATACAAATAACCATTCTTTAAACTCATTATTATCATAACAATAAGTGTTGTTGATTGCAGGGTCATTGACAACAACGGTTACAGGTGTAAGTGCAGTTGTAAAACCTTCTGGACCTACCCAATTACTTACATCTCCTGGTCCACAATCAGCTCTGACATAGAAGTCATAATCTGTCTCTGAAGTTAAACCTGTTGCTGTAAATGGTACACTAACATCTTCAAAAGTGGGTGTTCCTGTTGGTGGTGTTCCTGCTGGAACAACTTCTACATCAAAGTTAGTTTCAGTAGAGCCAGCTTGCCAACTTAAATCAGCTGAAATATCTGTTACTGATATAACTTCTAAGTTTAACGGATCAAAGCAGGTTGGTGCTTCATCAAAATTAACATCATCGATAGCAACATCGCCTTCAAATCCGTCGCCTCTTGTTACTCTGAATCTAACTTGAATAGTTTGACCAGCATAAGGCATTAAATCCACAAAGACTTGCACCCAATCATCAGTCTCAGAAGTCTGTTGTTCTCCTACTATTGTGAACACATCAAGATCTAATGTTGTGCCATCATCTATATCAACACTAAGTTGATCAATATCTGCACCATACATATGATACCTAAAAGATACTGCTGGGGTAGTTAGGTTTGACAAGTCAACTTGAGGCGATAAAACTATGGACTCATCTCCCTGACTACCTGAAGAGGCTTCAGAGAATAAATAATTTAAACCAGAGAAAGCAGCGTCTGGTCCTGTATTTGAGGATGTTGTATTTCCTGTTCCTACATCCCAAGTAAACGAACCAAGAGATTCTTCATTCCAACATCCATCTTCATCAAAGCTAGTGCTTACAGTAAAGAATTCAAAATCTTCAAAATAAGGGGTTGGTATCACATCACATAAAGTTTCAAAACTAACTGCTGGTGAGAATTCACTAAGACCGTCTGTAGCACCACAATTTGATTGAATATAAGCTTCTAAAAATGAGGAACTCGGTAAATTAGTAACATTTGCAGTAGTTACACCTGCTGCCGTAGAACCGCTCGCTACTGGGGTATCAACATCAGGGTCATCTCCTGCATTAAATACAAACCAATTATAACCAGAAGTTGCATTGCCTATGACACTCCAACTTAAATCTGCTGTAGTTTCTGTGATATTACTAACTGTGAGACCCGTTGGTGTTAGACAAGACGGAGCTTCATCGATTAATACATCTTCAATAGCAAGATCACTTGTAAATCCATTACCACGGGTTACTCTAAATCTAAATTGAATGGTTTCTCCTGCGTAAGTACTCAAATCAACAAATTGTTGAATCCAAGAATCAGTTTCTGCAGTTTGTTGTTCTCCACTTAGTGTGAATACATCTAAATCAAAATTAACTGAAGTTGAAATTTTAACATCTACAGCCAGTGTACCCATATCAGCACCATACATATGATACCAAAAAGATAAAGCAGGTTGAGTCAAGGTTGATAAATCTACTAAAGGAGAGAGCAATATAGCCTCATCTCCTTGTGTTCCACTACTGGCTTCTGTAAACACATAGTTATTACCCGATAATGCACCACTTGGTCCTGTATTTGAGGATATTGTACCTCCTGTTCCAACGTCCCAACCAAATGAACCTGAAGAGTCCTCAATCCAACAATCTTCTTCTGTGAGATTGGTGGTTACTGGAAATGCTTCAAAGTCATTGAAGTAAGGAGCAGTAAACACAGTACATGGAATGCTAAAAGCTACGGGTTGAGATTGAACACTTTGACCATCACTCATGCACAATCTGTGGTAATATATGCCTCATAATCTGAGTTATCTGTAAGTCCTGTTGCTATGACGGATGTATCACACTTGCGACTACACCTGAAACAACAGTGTAGCTGTTGCCTGATCATCACCAGCGTTAAAGATTGCCCACAGGTAACCATTAATTGCATTTGGAATTGGTGTCCAAGTTAGTTCTGCTGAATCAGGTAAAACATTTGTTACTTCAAAAGTTGATGGTAAGCTACACAACTCTGTTGTTGTAAACGTGATAGGATTTGTCAATACACTTTGACCATCAGTTGCTCCACAATCTGAAATCATATAAAAATCATAATCCGTTTCAGGTAATAGACCATCTGCTACACCTTGTGTAGTCCCTGAAGCAAAAGTGCCTGTAGATACTGGAGTGTCAACAGCTGGATCATCTCCTGCGTTATAAACCTCCCATATATAGCCATTTAAAGCATTACTCACTGAATTCCAAGACACTTCTAAAGAATCGAAGAATACATCAATAATTGCAATGTTACCAGGCTTGGGACATGCTGGAGCCTCTTCAAGTCTAACGTCGTCAATAGCTACATCATCGTAAAAGTTAGTTCCGTTGTTTTCATCAACTATGAATGCTATTTGTGCATTTCCAGTAAAAGTCAAGGTCGAAAGCTCTATTTGAATTTCCTCCCATTCTCCATTAAAAGTATTGGAATTACTGAAAAACACCTCATTCCAAGTCGCACCATCCCAGACTTCTACTCTGAAATCAACATTTGAAAATCCTTCATTATTACTGATCAAATAAAAGCTTAAAAAAGGTACGCTTAAAGAAGAAACATCTATCAATGGAGAATGCAATCTTGTGTTTAAAACGTGTGGGGAAGAATCATCTACCCATGCCAAACCACCATTACTAGCTGTGGAACCTCCTAAAGTTCCACTATCCCCAACATGACTAGAAGAAGGTGGATCGGTAAACAACCAGTCTTTTGAAGTATTGCCTGCTTGCTCCCAACAGCTTGGAATATTAGTCCCATTTGTATTGAAATCTTCAACAAATGGTGCTACAAAAGGATCACATAGAGTGGTGAAAGTTATACCATTTGACAACAAACTTTGACCATCTACAGCACCACAATCTGATAAAATATAGACTTGATAAGTTGTCAATCCTGTCAGACCTGTGATTGTAGTAGATGTAACTCCTGCTGGTTCATTTGCCGTTGCAAATGGCGTATCTGTATCAGGGTCATCGCCATCAGCAAATACCAATATTTCGTATCCATCTATGGCTGATGGAGTATCATCCCAAGAGACATTAACTGAATCGTTGCCTACGTTAACGACTGATAATCCCGTAGGTGTAAAACACGAAGGAGCTTCATCGATTAAAACATCTTCAATAGCAACATCACCAGCAAATCCATTACCACGGATTACTCTGAATCTAAATTGAATGGTTTCTCCTGCGTAAGTACTCAAATCAACAAACTGTTGAATCCAAGGATCAGTTTCTGCAGTTTGTTGTTCTCCACTTAAAGTAAATACATCTAAATCAAAATTAGCTGAAGTTGAAGTTTTAACATCTACAGCCAGTGTACCTATATCAGCACCATACATATGATACCAAAAGGATAAAGCAGGTTCAGCTAATGTTGATAAATCTAATGAAGGAGAGAGCAATATAGCTTCATCTCCTTGACTTCCACTACTGGCTTCTGTAAACACATAGTTATTACCCGATAATGCACCACTTGGTCCTGTATTTGGAGATCCTGTACCTCCTGTCCCCACATCCCAAGTAAACGAACCAAGAGATTCTTCATTCCAACAACCATCTTCATCAAAGCTAGTACTTACAGTAAAGAATTCAAAATCTTCAAAATAAGGGGTTGGTATCACATCACATAAAGTTTCAAAACTAACTGCTGGTGAGAATTCACTAAGACCGTTTGTAGCACCACAATTTGATTGAATATAAGCTTCTAAAAATGATGAACTCGGTAAATTAACATTTGCAGTAGTTACACCTCTCGCTGTAGAACCGCTCGCTACTGGGGTATCAACATCAGGGTCATCTCCTGCATTAAATACAAACCAATTATAACCAGAAGTTGCATTGCCTATGACACTCCAACTTAAGTCTGCTGTAGTTTCTGTGATATTACTAACTGTAAGACCCGTTGGTGTTAGACAAGACGGAGCTTCATCAATTAATACATCTTCAATAGCAAGATCACCTGTAAATCCATTACCACGGGTTACCCTAAATCTAAATTGAATGATTTCTCCTGCGTAAGTACTCAAATCAACAAATTGTTGAATCCAAGGATCAGTTTCTGCAGTTTGTTGTTCTCCACTTAAGATAAATACATCTAAATCAAAATTAGCTGAAGTTGAAATTTTAACATCTACAGCCAGTGTATCCATATCAGCACCGTACATATGATACCAAAAAGATAAAGTAGGTTCAGCTAATGTTGATAAATCTATTAAAGGAGAGAGCAATATAGCTTCATCTCCTTGACTTCCACTACTGGCTTCTGTAAACACATAGTTATTACCCGATAATGCACCACTTGGTCCTGTATTTGAGGATATTGTCCCTCCTGTCCCCACATCCCAAGTAAACGAACCAAGAGATTCTTCATTCCAACATCCATCTTCATCAAAGCTAATACTTACAGTAAAGAATTCAAAATCTTCAAAATAAGGGGTTGGTATCACATCACATAAAGTTTCAAAACTAACTGCTGGTGATAATTCACTAAGACCGTCTGTAGCACCACAATTTGATTGAATATAAGCTTCTAAAAATGAGGAACTCGGTAAATTAGTAACATTTACAGTAGTTACACCTCTGCCGTAGAACCGCTCGCTACTGGGGTATCAACATCAGGGTCATCTCCTGCATTAAATACAAACCAATTATAACCAGAAGTTGCATTGCCTATGACACTCCAACTTAAATCTGCTGTAGTTTCTGTGATATTACTAACTGTGAGACCCGTTGGTGTTAGACAAGACGGAGCTTCATCGATTAATACATCTTCAATAGCAAGATCACCTGTAAATCCATTACCACGGGTTACCCTAAATCTAAATTGAATGGTTTCTCCTGCGTAAGTACTCAAATCAACAAATTGTTGAATCCAAGAATCAGTTTCTGCAGTTTGTTGTTCTCCACTTAAGGTAAATACATCTAAATCAAAATTAGCTGAAGTTGAAATTTTAACATCTACAGCCAGTGTATCCATATCAGCACCATACATATGATACCAAAAAGATAAAGCAGGTTGAGTCAAGGTTGATAAATCTACTAAAGGAGAGAGCAATATAGCTTCATCTCCTTGAGTTCCACTACTGGCTTCTGTAAATACATAGTTATTACCCGATAATGCACCACTTGGTCCTGTATTGGTGGATGTTGTACCTCCTGTTCCAACGTCCCAACCAAATGAACCTGAAGAGTCCTCAATCCAACAATCTTCTTCTGTGAGATTGGTGGTTACTGGAAATGCTTCAAAGTCATTGAAGTAAGGAACAGTAAACACAGTACATAGCGTACTAAAAGCTACGGGTTGAGATTGAACACTTTGACCATCACTCGGTCCACAATCTGTGGTAATATATGCCTCATAATCTGAGTTATCTGTAAGTCCTGTTGCTATGACGGATGTATCACCACTTGCAGCTGTACCTGAAACAACAGGTGTAGCTGTTGCCGGATCATCACCAGCGTTAAAGATTGCCCACAGGTAACCATTAATTGCATTTGGAATTGGTGTCCAAGTTAGTTCTGCTGAATCAGGTAAAACATTTGTTACTTCAAAAGTTGATGGTAAGCTACACAACTCTGTTGTTGTAAACGTGATAGGATTTGTCAATACACTTTGACCATCAGTTGCTCCACAATCTGAAATCATATAAAAATCATAATCCGTTTCAGGTAATAAACCATCTGCTACACCTTGTGTTGTCCCTGAAGCAAAAGTGCCTGTAGATACTGGAGTATCAACAGCTGGATCATCTCCTGCGTTATAAACCTCCCATATATAGCCATTTGAAGCATTACTCACTGAATTCCAAGACACTTCTAAAGAATCGAAGAATACATCAATAATTGCAATGTTACCAGGCTTGGGACATGCTGGAGCCTCTTCAAGTCTAACGTCGTCAATAGCTACATCATCGTAAAAATCAGTTCCGTTGTTTTCATCAACTATGAATGCTATTTGTGCATTTCCAGTAAAAGTCAAGGTCGAAAGCTCTATTTGAATTTCCTCCCATTCTCCATTAAAAGTATTGGAATTACTGAAAAACACCTCATTCCAAGCTACACCATCCCAGACTTCTACTCTGAAATCAACATTTGAAAAGCCTTCATTATTACTGATCAAATAAAAACTTAAAAAAGGTACGCTTAAAGAAGAAACATCTATCAATGGAGAATGCAATCTTGTGTTTAAAACGTGTGGAGAAGAATCATCTACCCATGCCAAACCACCGTCACTAGCTGTAGAACCACCTAAAGTTCCACTATCCCCAACATGACTAGAAGAAAGTGGATTGGTAAACAACCAGTCTTTTGAAGTATTGCCTGCTTGCTCCCAACAGCTTGGAATATTAGTCCCATTTGTATTGAAATCTTCAACAAATGGTGCTACAAAAGGATCACATAGGGTGGTGAAAGTTATACCATTTGACAACAAACTTTGACCATCTACAGCACCACAATCTGATAAAATATAGACTTGATAAGTTGTTAATTCTGTTAGACCTGTGATTGTAGTAGATGTAACTCCTGCTGGTTCATTTGCCGTTGCAAATGGCGTATCTGTATCAGGGTCATCACCATCAGCAAATACCAATATTTCGTATCCATCTATGGCTGATGGAGTATCATCCCAAGAGATATTAACTGAATCGTTGCCTACGTTAACAACTGATAATCCTGTAGGTGTAAAACACGGAAGAGCTTCATCGATTAAAACATCTTCAATAGCAACATCGCCTTCAAAATCATCGCCTCTTGTTACTCTGAATCTAAATTGAATGGTTTCTCCTGCGTAAGTACTCAAATCAACAAATTGTTGAATCCAAGGATCAGTTCCTGCAGTTTGTTGTTCTCCACTTAAGGTAAATACATCTAAATCAAAATTAGCTGAAGTTGAAGTCTTAACATCTACTGCCAGTGTACCTATTTCAGCACCATACATATGATACCAAAAAGATAAAGCAGGTTCAGCTAAAGTTGATAAATCCACTAAAGGAGAGAGCAATATAGCTTCATCTCCTTGTGTTCCACTACTAGCTTCTGTAAATACATAGTTATTACCCGATAATGCACCACTTGGTCCTGTATTTGAGGATGTTGTCCCTCCTGTTCCAACGTCCCAACCAAATGAACCTGAAGAGTCCTCAATCCAACAATCTTCTTCTGTGAGATTGGTGGTTACAGGAAATGTTTCAAAATCATTGAAGTAAGGAGCAGTAAACACACCACATAGCGTACTAAAAGCTACGGGTTGAGATCGAACACTTTGACCATCAGTTGCTCCACAATCTGAAATCATATAAAAATCATAATCCGTTTCAGGTAATAGACCATCTGCTACACCTTGAGTAGTCCCTGAAGCAAAAATACCTGTAGATACTGGAGTATCAACAGCTGGATCATCTCCAGCATTATAAACCTCCCATATATAGCCATTTGTAGCTTGTGCTACATTGTCCCAAACAAAATCGGCAGTTTGACTTTGAACCGCATCTAAAGCCACATTAGTTGGCACGGGACATGATGGTGGTGGTAAGATATTGACTGTATAGTCGTGAGTTTCACCCCGGTGCCACTTGGTGTACACGGGTCACTTGGTTCTTGACCCCAAATATCAACTACTCGCATTCTAGTTGCACCTTGAGTTGCTGAAGCAGGAATAGTAATCGAACCATCAGTCTGAATAGAACCTGTTGTACTTGTGAAAACAACTTCTGTATCATCAAAAGTCTGATTTGAATTAAAGTCTATCCAAATCTTAACATGCTGATTTCCATATCCATGAACGATTTGAAAATTATAAGCTATACCAGCTAATAAATCAATTTCTAAAGTTGCATCAGCTGTAAAGTCGCCATAACTATTGGCTGAACAGCCTGAGCTTAGATGACTAAACCCTGCATTGGGTATTGTAAAATCATCTATTTCATCATCAACACACCCTACTGAAATAGTTGGTGTGCAGTATTGTGCATTGATTTGCCAGCACGTTACGAGCAAACCGAACAATAGTATAATTTTTTTCATCAGTTAAATGTTTTTTAATTAGGCGTTGAATTTATGAAAAAATTAATTAAAAAAAAACTTCATAATTATTTTAACATAATTTATTTTTTTTAACAACATTCATTGATTTAATGGTATCTTTTCTATTAAAATTTCTAAGCATATCACACAAAATAGTTTTAGATTGAAACTCTAATGTCTAAGAAATATCTCATATTTGATTAATTTTTAGGCCGTAATTTTTTTAAAAAAATAGATATTTGTTGCCAAAATTAAAACTAATGTCAAAACACATCTTATTAACGATACTAATACTTAATTTTTCACTTTTTAATAGCTATTCTCAAGCTCCTCAAGGATACTACTCAAGTGCTCAAGGGCTTACTGGGTTTCAGTTAAAAACTGCACTCAAAAATATAATTGATGATATTGATGATAGTGGTGGTCTTCCCTTTCACACGCCACAACAATATTCAGATTTATGGAATGCCTATGCTAATACTAATAGTGGTTTTGTTGACAATTATACCAATTTTGATAATGATGGGTTTTTGTTAGACATCTATTCAGAAAATCCAAATGGTATAGATCCATATAATCATAGTTTATTGGTAGATCAATGTGGTAATTTTAATGCTGAAGGCGTGTGTTATAACAGGGAACATCTCTTACCTCAATCTTTATTTAATCAACAACTTCCAATGCGAAGTGATTTTCATTCCACTTTTCCAACTGACGGTCAGGTTAATGGGTATCGCGGGAATCTTCCTTATGGAGAGGTTAGTAACCCGAATTTAACAACACTTAACGGTTCTAAACGTGGTCCTAATGTCTTTCCTGGATATAATGGAAATGTATTTGAACCTCTTGATGAGTTTAAAGGTGATATCGCAAGAGCTTTATTATATTTTGCTGTTAGATATGAAGATGAGATTAACACCTCTGGCTGGGCTGATGCTAATGATAATATATTGAATTCAGACTCTAATCAATTTTATGATGATTGGTATATCGATTTACTATTAAGTTGGCATATCATTGACCCTGTGTCTCAAGAAGAATTAGATCGAAACGAAAATGGATTTAACTTTCAGAATAACCGAAATCCTTTTATAGACAACCCAACTTATGTACAAGCTATTTGGGATGAAAACTTTAGTGCAGATGAATTTCAATCTTTAAAAATCTCTGTCTATCCAAACCCCGTAAGAAGTCAGTTTTTAAATATTGACTCCAAAGGTATTTCAAATCTAAAATTTGAAGTTTATAATATTTTTGGTCAACCTATTTTAAAAGGAATAACATCTGAGAGCAATCATAAAATTTCAGTTCAACAATGGCTTTCTGGAGTTTATATCATTAATTTAAAATACCATAATTTAAATAAAACTATTAAAATCATTTTACCTTAATTAGGGTATATTTGATGCAATTAATGTTAAAAGTTAAAATAAAGCTAAACCATTACTTCCTTTAAGTTTTCCTTGATTAAATCATAACTTTGTATAAAAAAATGCCAACTACAATAAAAGCTTATGGTGCAGAATTTTCTGATGCACCGCTAAAAGAATTAGAAATTAAACGAAGGGAACTAAATCCTAAAGATGTTAAAATAAAGATTGAATACTGTGGCGTTTGTCATAGCGATATTCACACCGTTAGAAATGATTGGGGTGGCAGTAAATATCCAGTCGTTCCGTGTCACGAAATCATAGGAACAGTAGAAGCCATTGGCGATGATGTGAAAGACTTTAAAGTCGGACAAACCGTTGGCGTTGGATGTATGGTTGATTCGTGCAGAACTTGTCCGTCTTGTCAAGACGATTTAGAACAATATTGTGAACAAGGCTCAGTCGGCACTTATAATGGCAATGATAAACATCTGGGCGGACACACATTTGGTGGTTACTCTCAACAAATTGTTGTTGACGAACATTTTGTTTTGAATATTCCTGAAAATTTAGATATCAAAGCAACCGCTCCTTTATTGTGTGCTGGCATCACAACTTGGTCACCTTTAAGCCATTGGAATGTCAAAAGAGGTGATAAAGTCGGTGTTGTTGGTCTTGGTGGTTTAGGTCACATGGGGATTAAATTTGCTAATGCTCTTGGTGCACACGTGGTGATGATTACCCGTTCCAAAGATAAAGCACAAGATGCTAAGGATTTAGGAGCTCACGAAGTTTTAATTTCCACTGATGACAAACAAATGCAGGAACATGCCAATAGTTTTGATTTTCTATTGAACACAATTCCTGTCAAGCACGATATGAACCCTTATCTCGGTTTGCTCAAACGCGATAAAACTATGGTTTTGGTCGGTGCAATTGAACCTCTTGAACCACTGCACGGTGCATCTTTAATTCTAAACAGAAAACGTGTTGCTGGCTCCTTGATTGGAGGCATTAAAGAAACTCAAGAAATGTTAGATTTTTGTGGCAAACACAATATCACTTGTGATGTAGAGATGATCAATATACAAAACATCAATGAAGCTTATGATAGGGTGACGAGTTCGGATGTAAAATATCGTTTTGTAATTGATATGGAGAGTTTGAAGTAACGTGACTTCGATATAAATTCCAATAAAATATATTCATATAAAATACAGATATTTAATCATTTGTCATGTCAATAAAGCGGAGCATGAGCGACGAGACATCTCAGTAGGATGAGATTTCTCCTCATTCTTCGTTCGAAATGACAAAATTTGCTTACAAAAAGATGTAATTATATGATTTACAGATTTCAATAAATCGAACTCACGTTGAAGTAAGTATTAGTCTTCCCTTTTAACTCCAAAAAAACCCAGCTGTAATGTAATAAGCTGGTTTTTTTATAATTTTTCATTAGTGTCCGATAAAATATTTTAAAGTGGGATTTCCAATACAGGATTTCCCACTTTTTTATATCTTCATCTTTCGCAAAAAAAAAGAGATATGAACAAAAGTAAAAATTTCAGCGGTCAACCCATTATCAAACAGGTTTTAAATTTTATTTTACCCAACGATGTTTATCGGACAGCCGAAAAGCATAACAGCGACAGATACACTAAAAAGTTCACTACTTATGAGCATTTAGTTACTATGATTTTCACTGTCATTAGTGGTTGTAGCTCGCTTCGTGAAGTATCGAGTATTATGCTTGCTTGTGAAGGAAAAATCAACCATTTGGGGCTAAAAGATTTCCCAAAGCGAAGCACATTATCTGACGCCAACAGGAGAAGAAGCTCATCAGTATTTGCTGATATTTACCATTTACTCTATAAACGTTACCACCGATTTTTGTCGGACAGCAGAACTTATGAACCAGCTGTAAAAGACCTTAAAATTGTTGATTCATCAACTATAACACTCTTTAGTGACATTCTTAAAGGTGTAGGTAGAAACTCACTCAACGGCAAAAAGAAAGGTGGTATCAAGATGCACACTATGATAAATGCTATGGAAGATGTGCCCTGTCTGATAAAGTTCTCAAATGCCGCAACCCATGACCATACCTTTTTAAAGGATCTTGAACTCAAGAAAGGTTCTTATGTCGTCTTTGATAAAGGTTATGTGGATTATAAACAATACCAAAAATGGACCTTAGAGAATATTTACTTTGTGACCAGACAAAAAGACAATGCCCGTTATACAAGCCTTGAAGAGTTTGATATTCCCGACACGGTAGATGATGCTGTCCTAAAGGACGAAAAAATAGAACTCAAAGACAATGACGGTAAGCCATTTTACCTTAGAAGAATAGCTTTTTGGTACGATAAACACCAAAAAGTTTATGAGTTCATTACCAACAATTATGAACTTCAGGCAGATAAAATTGCCGAGATCTACAAGAACAGGTGGCAAATCGAGACTATGTTCAAACGCCTTAAACAAAACTTCCCGCTAAAGTATTTTCTTGGAGATAATCAAAATGCCATCGAGATACAGATATGGGTCAGCTTAATCATACAACTAATAATGCTTGTCATTCAGAGAAAAGCAGAAAGAAAATGGGCATATTCTAATATGATGTCCGTGATACGATATCATTTAATGACCTATATTGATTTGTTCAAATTCCTTAAAAATCCAGAAGCAAAATGGGAAGATATTACAACAAAAAATATAGGTCAATTAAGCCTTTTTGACCCATAAGGAGGTTCTATTTTTAAAATACTAAAGCTACACAGTGAAATTAGGCGATACAAAAGATTTTTTTAGTAATTTAGATTTTTATCGGACAACAATGATAATTTTTATTAAAGTAACTTATCGCTTCAACGTAAAATGTGATTTAAAAGTGCTTGGACTACCTGTTGTAGGTTCTATAAACTCTACTCTAAACCAATAATCCTGTGATGGCATGGCTTTGCCGTTAAATGTTCCGTCCCAACCTATTCCGCCAGGACTGAGTTGTTTGAGCAATTTGCCATAGCGGTCAAATATATAAATTTTTGCGTTAGGTTGATTAGATAATCCTGTGATATTCCATGTTTCGTTAAAACCATCTTGATTGGGTGTGAAAAATGGTGGGAAATCTATCGTTGCAAAACTCACTTGTTGCTCTCCACAACCGCCTTCTTCTCTGCCTCTTATTATATGTGTGCCTGGGGTTACAGCGTTAAATACCAAGGTGGTTTGTCCTGGCTCTAAACTGATCCATTCTCCATCATCTAACTGGAATTCAAAATTGCCATTACCAACTATATTGCTGACCTCTACCACATAACTTTGACTAAATGATGCCGATAACACTGTGACTTCAAAACTCGGTGGATTGCTCTCTATGATTTCTGCACTGCTTGTGCCTACACAACCTGTGGCGTTGTTGGTTACAGTCACGGTGTAAACGCCTGGCTGATCTGCTTCTATACTCGGTGTGGTATCTGGCAATGCTGTGCCTTCAAAAGTCCATTCAAAACTGAAGTTTGCACTGTCTAATCCTGTATCGATTATTGGTGGTGAGTCTGCATTCTCTATCAATTCACCGTCTTGTCCTATACAAACTATCGCACCATCAAATCCACTGATATCTACATTGGGTAAGGCATTGACTATGATATCAAAACTTAAAAAACGACTCGACTCACACAAGGTTTGCGTATTGACCACTTCGGCTATGATTGTCTGTGGCGTTTGACTGGTTTGATAATTCGTTGGGTCGTCTATTGGTGTGGCATTATTAAAGTTCATCATGCCTTCATAATACACTACCATTGTATTGGCTGGTGAACTTGGATTAACCGCTACATCTTGTTGGGTTAAATCTATCGTGGCTACACCAGATGCACCTACGGCATCGGCACAAACCACAATGTCATCTGGGTTGGTATTGGCTATAGCTGGTCTTGGCTGGATTTGCATTTCTACTTGACCGATTCCTGCCGTATTAAAACAGTCTGTTGTGGTGTTTTCTACTCGTATAAATAATATTTCTCCATCGCTAGCTTGATAGCCTGCTGATATTTCATTCACTCCATCTTCGGCATCTTGCTCCGTTAAGTGATAGCTCACTGTAAAATCTTCTATGCTTTGACCTGGCGTGATATTGGGGTCTAAAAGTGGGATGATGACATCACTGTCGCCATTCGTTAAATCCCAAAGGTTGTCCGTGATGTCCTGAGTCGAAAATATAGTCGCTACACCTGGATTGGTATCGTCGTCCTCACACAAAGTGTAAGCAAAAGGATTGCCGTTTGGATTGAGCACTGGAGCACGATGCACCACAATCTCAAAGGGAACTATCACAAAACAGAAGTTACCCGCAACGGCATTGTCCACCCTCGCATAAATGATTTGTGTATTGGTCGGATTGCCATTGGCATCGGTTTCGTTTAAACTGGGATCATTCACGTAAGCATCGGGTGTGGTGATTAGGTCTCTGCATCTTCATTTTCTGCACCACTTTCGTTGAGATAATAACTGATACTGACATTTTCTGATCCAGCTATCAGGTTTCCGCTTTGGGTTAAATCAAATGGTTCTGCGGCTACACCATCATTGTTATCATCGCAGGCTTCTAATCTCAGAGCATCGGGGTCGGTCTCACTTGGACTTGGCAATGGCAACACGCTGATGGTCATAATTACCGTATCAAAGCATTGATTTTCTGTAGCTGTATCAACGACTTTGATGAAAATACTTTGCGGTTGACTCGTGTTGGTATAGTCCGTCGGATCAGTTATCGGGTTGTCATTGTCTAAATCGGCTTGACTTTCATAATAGGTGAATTGTAAGTTGGCTGGAACTACCGTTTGTCCGACTATCTCTGCCTCTTTGACCGTTAAATCAAAACTAATCTGTGGAAATGGATTTTGATTAGCATCATCATCACAAACTTCTAACACACTTGGTGCGGTAATGGCTGGTAATGGTTCTACCGTTAGTGTAAAACTATTATTGGTATCATCTGTAAAGTCAAATAAGTCAACACAGCCGGTTGCT
This sequence comes from Flavobacterium sp. CS20, assembly GCF_018080005.1. Taxonomy (NCBI): domain Bacteria; kingdom Pseudomonadati; phylum Bacteroidota; class Flavobacteriia; order Flavobacteriales; family Flavobacteriaceae; genus Flavobacterium; species Flavobacterium sp. CS20. The sequence continues at coordinate 1,216,229 of NZ_CP073015.1, forward strand.
GTGTTTTCTATACGCACATATATAATCTGTGGGTTGGTGATATTGGTGTAATTACTCGGTACGGCTATGGCATTGATGCCATCCTCGGCGTCTTGTTGGGTCTCGTGATAGGTGATTTGTATGTTTGTCGGGTCTTGATTGCCGAGAGCTTCTGGAGTGTTTTGGGTTAAATCAAAACTCGCAAAGCCATTTGCAGTCTCATCATCACAGCGTGTTAAGTCTTCTAAGTTTTGTATTTCTGGACTGGGGATTACAATCAAATCTAATGGACGTGTATCATAACAACCTGTACCATCATCGCCGTTTGGTCCTGTGTTTTCCGCTCTGACATAAAGGGTTTGTTGGTTGGGGTTGTTTGTTCCAAAAGGCTGTGTGGTGTCTATCGGATTGACTCCTAAGTCGGCATCGGCTTGGGTCAAGTGAAAAGTAATTGTTACCTCAGGTTCATTGTTTAGAATATCTGCAATAGCGGCATCTAAATCAAATTCTGCAAAGCCGTCATTGTCGGGGTCACAAACCTCTAAAGGTTCTAAAGTTGGAGCTAAACTCGGCACAGGATTAACCACCAAAGTTAAAGTGGTAAAGTCTTCGCAACTTGTTGTCTGACTGGTTACCTTCACCTCTATCGTTTGGGGATTTATAAGGTTGACATAACTGTCTATTGGTGTTATCGGGTTGTTATTGGCTAAATCAGTTGGGGTTTCAAAAAACTCTACGTTTAGCTCATTATTGCCTTGGGTGATTTCATCTATCTTATCATTCAAATCAAAGGTGGCGATTTCATCGCTTAAATCTCCGCCTGTTTCATCATCACAAACGGCTAAGGGTTCGGGGTTGATAATCTCTGGTAATGGCAGGACTTCTATATCAAAAGGCTCGATATTATAGCAATTTTGGGCATTGCTCGTGTCGGTTACCCGTACCCAAATGGTTTGTGGACTACTCGTGTTTTGATAGTTCGTCGGTTGGGCTATTTCATTTTGATCAGTCTCGGCATCAGTTTCATTCAAGTGGTATGTGATGTCTAAGTTTGTTGGGTCTAAACTGCCTAAGACTTCGGGCTCTATTTGTGTTAAATCAAAAAATAAAAAGCCGTCTGTATTGTCATCGCATACCGATAGAGGATCTTCTATTGGTGTCAGTATTGGACTATCGACTACTTGCAACTCAAAACTGCTGACCAAGCTACAACTGTTGTTGATGTCTTCGGTTCTAAAATAGATTGTTTGAACACTTTCTACCACATTAGAATAAGGCGAACTCAAGGCTCCAACGTTATTTTCAGCATCTGATTGGGTTAAATGATAACTGACTTGAACATCAGGGTTGGCTAAACTTATCACATCGTCTTGACTGCTTAAATCAAAGTTGTTGAAAAAGCCGTCGTTGTCATCGTCGCATTCTACGATGTTTGGTGGGGTTAGGTTCACTGGGGCAGAATCGGTTACCGATATCTCAAAACTCGCTATTTCAAAACAGTTTGTTGGATCGCCAATGTTCTGCACTCTAACCCATATGGTCTGTGGGTTGCTGGTGTTAGGGTAAGCCGTGGGATCTGGAATGGGGTTTGACCCGCCATTGGCGTCGGCTTGGGTTTCGTGGTAACTCACAGAATGCGTCGTGGTGTCTTGGTTAGGTCCTAGTACCACAAAATTGTTTTCTGTGAGGTTGAAAGTGGCTGTACCTGTGCCACTACCGTCGTCGCATAAACCTAAATCGTCGGGTTGTAATATCTCTACATCAAAGATTTCAATGGTAAAACTGTCGGTAGAAAAACAATCTGAGCTGTTGATGTTTTCGGCTCTGATAAATATCGTTTCTTGATTGTTTGCAGGTTGGTAGTTGGCAGGATCTGGTATGGGATTGTCTCCTATATCGGCTTCGGCTTGGGTGTTGTGATAGGTGAGTTGGGTTTCTGCTGGGTTTGATATGCCTAAACTACTCACATTGTTTTCGGTTAAATCAAAAGTTTGGGTTAGGGTGAAATCGCCGCATTCTTCTAAAGCAATGGTCTGAATAATTTGAGGTTGTTGAATTACTATTAAGTCAAAACTAGCAACTTCAAAGCAATCTGGATTATCTTGATTTTCTACACGTGTCCAAATGGTTTGAGGGTTAGACAAATTAGTATAGCTTGCTGAATTAGTTATTGCACTTGCTCCAGCTACAGCATCAGATTGAGACTCATAAAAAGTAGCGTCAAAATTGGGATTATTTGTTAACACATCTGAACCAACTATATCTAAGTTAAATATTGAAGTTCCGTTACTAGACGATTCACAATTTTGTAGATCCTCAAGTTGGCTAGGTAATTGGGGTAAATTATTGATTGTGAGTGATAAATTAGTAAATGCTTCGCAACCTGTAATTTGACTAGTCACTTTAACTTCTAATGTTTGAGGGTTTGATGTATTGACATAACTATCAATTGGTGAAATAGGATTGTTATTATCAATATCTGACTGGCTTTCAAAAAATAAAACATCTAAATCATTATTAGATTGAGTGATTTCATCTATTTTTTGACTTAAATCGAATGTGGCGGTTTCATCGCTTAAATCACCATCAAAAGTATTAATACATACACTAAGTGGTTCAGGGTCTGATATATCATCTTCTAAAACTGAGCAACCTTCTTCATTAACAACAATCAAATAGTCTTCAACTTCACCATTAGGTGCATTCCCAAAAGCTGTACCAGCCGATAATTCATCAGTACTCAATCTTAATCTTAAAAATTTATTTTCAATTGTTGAGTTAAAATTAGATGGGACATTAAATGTTAAAGGATAAGTTGCAAATCCGGAATTAGCAGGTATAGTTAATAATTGGGATTTTTCATCTGTATCTGCAATAAAATCTCCATCATCATTCCAGTCTATAAAACCATAGCTAAAAACTGTTTCATTCTCATTATTAGTCACACCAACATCAACTGTAAAAGTTCCACCAGCTGTAGGAGATGTGTATAAAAACAAAGAAATAGCATCCTCTTCATCACCGTCACCAGTAGCGTCTGCTGTGGGTTGATTAGTGAGTTCATCACTTGGTAGAATCGATCCAAAGTACACATCAGGGTTAATAAGTGCTCCAGCGGCAACAGGAGGCTGTTTTCGTTAAGATCATAAGAAATTGGAGCATCACCATAGTCAAAGATTCCTCCAGTAATATTAACTTGACAATTGAAAAATTCAGCACATCCGCTTGAAGACTCAGCTTCGAGTAATAAGTTTACTAATCCATTTGCTTTATCTACATCATTGATGATATAGGATGTTGATGCGGTTGAAGGATTAGTAAAGTTTCCTCCAGAGCCAGAAGTCCAATTTATAGTTATCGCATTAGACACTGAAAAATTTAATACAATATTGGTATCATTAATAGTAACATTAGTGGGACAATTTCCAGTTATAATAGGGATTTGACCTGCGGTAACATTGTCAAAACCAATGGCGTTGCCCGTATTATTTACAGTATTTGGTATTTGAGATACTTCTGCAGATAAGGTAGTTACACCAGTTCCTAACATAATATCAACATTAAATGTTGAAATACCACCAGCTAAGTTAAAAATAGCAATAGAATTAGCCCCTGATTGTTGAGATAATGCGTTAGCAACATTAGGATAAGCAGGATCAAAAATATTAGGTTCTGCCAGTGCTAGCCCATTGGTTAAATTGTAGGGTTCACCATTAAATAAAGAACCTGTTCCTGAAAGATCTAAAGTTAAAATTGTATTATTAAAGGTCAAACCGCTTTGGTTATTGATTGTTATAGTAGCTTCGCTAAAATCTCCAGGACAGCTTCCATCCCCAGTCAATGAAACATCTACAACAACCTGTTCACCAGGTACACAATCTGAACTGCTCCCATTAAAAGAAAGATCATCTGAAGTATTAGCTGTACCATCATACCCGTCTAAGCCAGTTTGATTTCCAACAGTAAAATCTGTGTTTGGGGTAATTACAACAAAAGGAGCGATTCCATCATCAGCTATAGCTGTTATTCCAACACTATAATCATAATCACCAGGTGGCATATCACTAATATCATAGACTAATTGCTGAGTAAAACAAGTTTGAGCAGGAAGTTTAGTCACGACTAAATTTTCATACCAGATAATTTTATCTTCAGAAGTTGAAAAAGAAAGCACATCTAAATCACCATCTCCGTCAAAGTCTGCAAGAAATACAGATTGTGGGTTATTAATTGATTCAGTTATAAATTGTCCAGCACCAAAATTACCATTACCATCATTTTCAAACCAACTAATTTTAGACTGAGCAGTAAATGTGCCAGAAGAAGATAAAATATCTATATCACCATCATTATCATAATCTGCGGGAAAAATTGATTGAGCAGAACTAACGGCGTTGCTGATAACAACCTCAGGGTTAAAATTACCATTACCGTCGTTTTCTAACCAAGTGATTTGATTAGCTCCAGTTGCTACAATATCCATCAATGAGTTGCCATTTATGTCTGCAATGTAAACTTCTTCATCAGTAGATTGAGAGACTGTAATGAATTGCTCTGCACCAAAATTTCCTGTACCGTCATTGGCATACCAAGCAATTTTATCATCTTCTGAAGATATAGATACAACATCTAAGTCTCCGTCTGTGTCAATATCACCAACTGCTAAAGACATGGCACCATCTGCATTGGATGAAATAATTTGTTGCGAACCAAAATTACCTGCACCATCATTTTCATACCAAGCCACTGTATCGTCATCAAAAAATGCGACCAGCACATCCAAATCACCGTCGCCATCAACATCAGCAGTTCTAATATCTTCAGGTAAATTTAATGCTGAAGAAATTATCTGCTGTGAAATAAAATTTCCTGCTCCATCATTTTCAAACCACGATATTTCATTGGGGAAATCACCACCAGAAATGACATCAATATCACCGTCGTTATCAATATCGGCTACAAGTATAATTCTACCTGTGCCAATATTAGAAGCAATAGGCTGTTGTGCTCCAAAATTACCAGTACCGTCATTGGCATACCAAGCTAATTTTTCATCAGTGATATTTGCTGATAACACATCCATATCACCGTCACCGTCGATATCAGCGGCATAGATATCTCTTAAATCTGTATTTTCATTTTCGGAAACTATCTGTTCTGGACCAATAGCATTATCTATTATAAAGGGGCTGTCTCCTATTGTAGAAATGCTTACTAAATTAAAACCGTCAGGTGGTATATGATTGATATCAGACACACCCATTATAGCATTGCCTGTTCCTATATTACATACTTCTACAGTATAAAATACTTGACTATCGCATCCCACACCAAGATTAGTAACCTGAACATCAATATAAGCAAATTCTGAACAATCTCCTTCATCTATTCTATTTATAGGGTTCGAAATATTGTTTGCTACCTCTTCTTCAGTATCAATTTCAACCTGATTAGGCAAATTAGAAAATAGTAAAGGAACTTGATTTCCAGGGATACTACCATCAAAATTAACTACTGCATATAGTTCAGTTGCACTAAGAAATATTTGATTGCTTATAGATGCGGTAAATGTCCCGCCATTTGAAGGTATATTTTGTGTGCCTAAATTTTCTGTAAATAAAAATTGAGTACCAGGTAAGGTTGGGTCACCATCATAAAAAGATATTTTTAGAATATCGCTAAAGTCATTTAGAAAATCATTATTAGTAATTGTAAAATCTACAACACCAATTGGTGGTCCAGGATTACAATTAGTTAGCTCATAATTTGTCAGATTTATAGTTAAATCAAATGCATTTGACAAATCTGGTGGATCGGCTTCACAACCTACTTGAGTAATACTCTGTATAAGACTAATAGCATTATTTTGTAATTCTGCATAACTATCTGCACTAAAATAGCCATTTGGTGAAGCTACATTAGTGCCCGTCAATATGTCACAAGTTGCAGAAGCATCAACGGCAAGCAGAATGATGGTAACACCTTGATTTTTAATTTGCGTTGCAGTGTTAACAATATTAGGTGATATCTGACCACAAGATGCATCTGTTAGTATTATAATAACTTTTGGCACATTTCTACCAGGAATTGGGTTTTCAATTATTGAATTAAATGCACTGATAAGAGCACCACTAAGATCTGTTGAACCAGAAAAAGGTTTAGGAGAACTTGTATAATTTACAATATCTGAAACTTCTGTGGTAAAATTTGGACCAGCTATAGGAAAATCATAATCTTCATATTCACCAACACCTGACCAACTACTTATTGAAATACGTGTCTCTGTATCTTCTAACCCTAAAGAATTAGAAAACGACAACCCCAATTCACCTATGAAATTTTTTGATTGTTCAAATTCTTCAGCATCTACTGAACCTGATACGTCGTTGGCAATATGGATATCAAGACCTATATTACAATCTTCATCATCGTTTTGTGCATGCAAACTTAAACTTGTAAATAAAACAAGTATTATTAGATATATGTAACTATAAATTTTCATGTGAAAATTTTATAAAGAATATTAAATAAAAATTAAGAAAACAATATTATAATTTTTTTTAATGAATTTTGTTAAAATTAGATGTTTTTTCCTAAAACTTATTTCCATAATACCTAAGTATTTGATAAATAGTTTTGTTTTATAATCGTAAAAATTATTTTAGTAGCACTAATTTTTTAACATACTTCCCAATCACATCAAATTCTAAATTTACAGTATCGCCTTTTTCTATATATTTAAAAGTTGTGTGCTCATAAGTATAAGGTATAATAGCGACGCTAAAGGTATTGATATCGCTATCGACGACTGTCAAACTCACGCCGTTGATAGTGATTGAACCTTTTTCTATGGTAAGGTTTTTCTGTTCGATATCATATTCAAACCGATATATCCAACTGCCATTTTGTTCATCAGCTTCAATGCAAGTTGCGACTTGGTCAATATGACCTTGAACTATATGACCGTCAAGACGAGAATTAAGTTTCATCCCGCGTTCTAAGTTTAAATAACCTCCTTCTTTTAAAGTTCCTAAATTGGTTTTGTTGAGAGTTTCATCTATTGCGGTTACACGATAAGCGTTTTTTGAAGCATCAACTGAAACAACGGTTAAACAAACCCCGTTATGTGAAACACTTTGATCTATCTTGAGCTCGGTTGCTAAATTTGCTTTGATGTCAAAATGAATATTTGTGTCCTCTTTTTCAATATTAATGACTTGACCAATTTCTTCTATGATTCCTGTAAACATATTGCAGATTTATTTAATTATCTTTGCCCAGCAAATTTAATTGAAATAAAAAGTATAACACTTTTAAAACGATACATTAATTTTTATTTAGCTTTCATTGACTTCAAAACTTATGGTAAATAAAACTACACATTCTCAAAATAAACTTCCAAAAGTTGGCATTAGCATTGGCGACATCAATGGTATTGGTTCAGAAATTATTCTAAAAACTTTTGAAGATGAACGGATGTTGGAGTTTTGCACACCTGTAATTTTCGCTCATTCTAAAATGTTGTCTTTTCTCAAAAGACATTTTAAATTGAATTTACGATTTCAAGGTATCAGCTCGCCTGACAAAGCAATAGAAAAAAAAATTAACGTGGTCAATGCTTGGAAAAACAATCCAAAAATAGAATTTGGTCAAGAACATAAAGTTGCTGGAGCATTTGCTATAAAGTCCTTACGTCTTGCAGTTAATGCCGTTAAAACAGAACAAGTAGATGTTTTGGTCACCGCACCGATTCATAAAAACAATATCCAAGCAGATGACTTCAACTTTCCTGGTCATACTGATTTTTTGGAACAAGAATTTGGTGGCAAGGCTTTAATGTTTATGGTTTCTGAAACAATAAAAGTTGGATTACTAACCGATCACATTCCCGTTAAAGATATTTCAAAACATATCACACCAGCACAGATTAAACAAAAAATTCAGACTGTAAAACAATCTTTAAAACAGGACTTTCAAATAGATGTTCCAAAGATTGCTGTCTTAGGTATCAACCCACATACAGGCGATAATGGTGTAATTGGCAAAGAAGACGACGAAATCATCAGACCAACCCTATCAGAAATCAACAAAACCGAACATTATGTTTTTGGTCCTATGCGGCAGATAGTTTTTTTGGATCCAAAAATTATAAAAATTTTGATGCCATTATTGTCGCTTATCACGATCAAGGTTTAATTCCTTTTAAAACCTTATCATTTGGACAAGGTGTAAATTTTACGGCAGGCTTAAATTTCATCAGAACTTCACCAGATCACGGTACAGCATTTGACATTGCTGGCGAAGGCAAAGCAAATGCAAACTCATTTACTCAAGCGGTTTTTGAAGCTATTAAAATTTATAAAAACCGAGAAGAATACAAGCGTTTGACAAAAAACCCTCTAAAAATTAAATAAAAACGTGCCATAAAATTAAGTTTTAATCCTTATAGTTTATAAATATTTTTTATATTTGCAAGCTCAAAATTGATGTAGTGATGTTGAATCTTGAAGATTATGCCATTCATTTTGTAGGGCTTAAAGAAGGTAAACATCAATTTGAATATAAGATAAATAACACGTTCTTTGAAGAGTTTGATTACCAAGAATTTTCAAAGTCAGATATTCAAGTTGAGGTTACTTTGATTAAGAAAAATACACATCTTGAATTTGACTTTCATATTAAAGGTAAAGTTGAAGTAGAATGTGATTTGACTTTAGAACATTTTGATTTACCCATTGAAAACAGCTTATATTTAGTTGTAAAATTTGGAGACGAATATAAAGAAGTTGACGAGGAATTATTATTTATTCCACACGGACAATATGATTTTCAGATTGAACAATTTATATATGAATGTGTAGCTTTGTCAATACCTCAAAAAAAAATACACCCTGGAGTAGAAGATGGTACTTTAGATTCTGAGATTCTTGAAAAATTAAATCATCATAGCATAGATAGAGAAAAAGATTTAAAAAATAACGAAACAGACCCACGTTGGGATAAACTAAAAAAATTACTAAAAGATTGAGTTATGGCACATCCTAAAAGAAAAACATCAAAAACGCGTAGAGATAAAAGACGCACGCATATTAAAGCCGAAATGCCTCAAATTGGCACAGATCCAACTATCAGTGAAGCACATCTTTACCACAGAGCACATTGGCACGAGGGTAAATTATACTACAGAGGACAAGTTTTAATTGACAATACCGAAGATGTTGGAATAGAGTAATATCACCTATAAAATTTTACTTCAAACTCCGTTTCAGAATATGATTTGAAACGGAGTTTTTTTTGTTTATATCATACATTTTTAACAATTTGAATGAATAATATCGTTAATAAAAAGATGAAGGTAGAATACAAGCATATATTTTAAAGAACTTTTATGAGACATTCAAAATAACATTCGGTATTATACATTAATTAATTTTATCATAAACACTTATATTTTAAAAGGAAAATAAATTAAAATCTTAAAGATATTAACTATTTTAGTCAAAGATTTTTAAATATGGTCTCAAATAACATAGAATTGACATTAAAAACCCTACCTGAAAACCCTGGAGTTTATCAGTTTTATGACAAAAACGGAAAACTACTATACGTCGGCAAAGCAAAAAATCTTAAAAAACGTGTCAATTCCTATTTTACAAAATCTCACGATTCCAGACGGATTGAAGTCATGGTTAAAAAAATAACCAACATCAAACATATTGTAGTCAATTCTGAAGCTGACGCCTTACTTTTAGAAAACAATCTTATCAAAACTCGTCGCCCTCGGTTTAATGTCATGCTTAGAGACGATAAAACTTATCCTTGGCTCTGTATCAAAAACGAAAGATTTCCAAGAGTTTTTTTGACTCGACGCGTCATCAAAGACGGTAGCGAATATTATGGACCTTTTCCTAGCTTAAAAACTGTGAAAATCCTACTCGGTCTCATCAAAGGTCTCTACCAAATACGAACTTGTAAATACGATTTATCAGAAACCAAAATAAAAGCAGGAAAATATAAAGTCTGCTTAGAATACCATTTAGGAAATTGTCTCGGACTTTGTGAAGCTTATCAAACCGAAGAAGATTATAACCGTCAAATTGAATCGGTTCGCCAAATTGTTAAAGGTAATTTTAAAAGTTCGCTAAAAGCCTTTAAACAACAAATGAAAGACAAAGCCGAAAATCTTCAATTTGAAGAAGCCGAAAAAATCAAACGTAAAATAGAAAGCCTTGAGCGTTATCAATCCAAATCTACTGTTGTCAATCCAAAAATCAGTAATGTTGATGTGTTTTCTATTGTCTCTGACGAAAGTTTTGGTTATGTCAATTTTCTACAAGTCGTTCACGGAGCAATAATCAGATCACATACTATTGAAATTAAAAAGAAACTTGACGAAGACGACAAAACTCTACTTGAACTTGGCATTGTAGAAATTCGCCAACGCTTTGAATCGCAATCCAAAGAAATATATGTCCCTTTTGAAGTCAACCTTGGTGAAGATGTGCAAGTGGTGATTCCAAAATTAGGCGACAAAAAAGCACTAATTGATTTATCTCAACGCAACGCCAAGTATTTTAGAATAGAGCGATTTAAAACCATGAAAATCGTTGACCCTGAACGACATACCAAACGTTTGATGACACAAATGAAAAAAGATTTGAGATTACCTAAAGAGCCACGACATATCGAGTGTTTTGACAATTCAAACATTCAAGGCAGCAATCCTGCTGCCGCTTGTGTGGTGTTTAAAAACGGAAACCCGTCAAAAAAAGATTATCGCAAATTTAATATCAAAACCGTTGAAGGACCAGACGACTTCGCCTCTATGGAAGAAGTGGTTTTTAGACGTTATAGAAGACTTTTAGAAGAAGACGAAAACCTGCCACAACTCATCGTGATTGATGGTGGCAAAGGTCAACTTTCTTCTGCTGTTAACGCACTTGACAAATTAGGTTTAAGAGGACAAATATCAATCATAGGAATCGCCAAAAAATTAGAAGAAATTTATTTTCCAAACGATAGTATTCCTCTATATTTAGACAAAAAATCTGAAAGTTTAAAAATCATTCAACAACTAAGAAACGAAGCCCACAGATTTGGCATCACCTTTCACCGTCAAAAACGAAGCCAACAAGCCATAGAAACCGAATTAGAAAACATCAAAGGGATCGGGCAAAAAACAGCTTTAGATTTATTGAAAGAATTCAGATCTGTGAAACGCATAAAAACCGCTAATGAAGAACAATTGATAAAAATTGTTGGTCAAGCCAAAACAAAACTAATCAAAGATTATTTTTCTGAAAACTAAATGAAACTAAAACTATACATCTCTATATTTTTTATCTACATAAGTCTGTGCAGTCAAGCTCAAACAGACACAATTCGCCCAAAAGTAGGCTTGGTATTAAGCGGTGGCGGAGCAAAAGGCTTAGCCCATATTGGGGCTTTAAAAATGATTGAAGAAAGTGGCGTAAAGATAGACTACATTGCTGGCACAAGTATGGGTGCGATTATTGGCGGACTTTATGCGTCAGGTTACAACGCAAAACAATTAGATTCGATTTTTAGCAAAACCGATTTCTCCAAACTCATCAGGGATGAATTACCACGTGACGCTAAAACCTTTTATGAACGTGAACAATCTGAAAAATATGCAATTTCATTCCCATTTGATAACTTCAGTCTAACACTTCCCACTGGAATTTCAAAGGGACAAAATATTTACAATTTATTGGCTCAACTTACACAGCACGTAAAAACCGATGATTTTAGTGAACTCAAAATTCCTTTTTTTTGCATTGCCACTGACATAGAAACAGGACAAGAAGTTGTTTTAGACCACGGCAATCTTGCTCAATCTATTTCTGCCAGCGGTGCCATACCAACCTTCTTCAGACCTGTAGAAATAAATGGACAACTACTTAGCGATGGTGGTGTAGTCAACAACTATCCCGTTGAAAAATTAAAACTCAAAAACATGGACTACATCATTGGCGTTGATGTACAGGATAGTTTATACCCTCGACAAAAACTTAAAAGCGGTTTAGAAATCATGACTCAGGTTAGTAACTTTAGAACCATTAAAGCTATGAAAACCAAACGACAAAAAACCGATGTTTATATCAGACCTGATATTAGAAATTTCAATGTAATGTCTTTTGAAGATGGCGAAACTATAATAAATGAAGGTCTTATTGCGACCATAGAAAAATATCCTGAACTTGAAAAACTCGCATCACTTCAAAATCATCCTAAAATTGAAAAAAAACCTGTAAAAATTATTGATTCTATTTACATTGACGGTATCCAAATCATTGGCAACAAAACCTTTCCAAGAAATTATATCAGGGGAAAACTACAAATAGAAACACAACAAAAAATCGCTTACGATGATTTAAATAATGGTTTGAATAATTTATCAGCCACTGGAAATTTTAATCGTGTAACCTATAATATCGAATCAGATAACAACAATCAAAATTTAATCATTAAAGTTGAAGAAAATGAAAACAAAACTTTTATAAAACTCATGACCCATTATGATGACTTATACAAAAGTGGGTTGTTGGTTAATCTCACTCACAAAAGCCTTTTTCAAACCAACGACGTCACAAGTTTTGACCTCATCTTAGGTGATAATATTCGCTATAATTTTGATTATTTTATCGATAAAGGAAAATATTGGAGTATCGGTCTAAAATCGAGTTTCAATCAATTTGATGACAATGTTGATTTTGACTTTATTCAAGAAAATTCAAACATTGGTGATTTTAATGTTAACCAAATTAATCTCAAAATAGATGATTTTACTAACCAAGTTTATATAGAAACTTACCTCTTTAAAGATTTTAGATTCGGACTTGGTTTTGAACAAAAAGACATTAACGCCAAAACAGAAACAATTATCGATGACCAAAACAACACCGATAATGCAACCGTTATTCAAGACTCTAATCTATTGAGTGCATATACTTATATTGACTTTGATAGCTTTGACGATAAGTTTTTTCCTACCAAAGGAGTATATTTTAGCGGAGATTTTCACTTTTATTTTAATGACTTAAACAGCAATGGAATCAGTGAGTTTTCTATAGTTAAAGGTCAAATCGGTTATGTTACAACGCCATTGGAAAAATTAACCACTCGTTTTTCTTCAGAGTTAGGCTTTAGACTAGGTGAAGAAGATGTCAGTAGTCTTAATTTTTTTCTCGGTGGCTATGGCAATAAAACCATCAATAATTTCAGACCGTTTTACGGTTACGACTTTTTTAGTGTTTCTGCCAATAGTTATATGAAAGGTATGATAGAAGTTGATTACAATTTTTACACTCAAAACCACTTGATTTTAAGTGCCAATTATGCCAATGTCGCAGAAGATATTTTTTCAGATGGCGAATGGTTTAGCTCTCCCGAATTTAGTGGCTATGCTATTGGTTACGGTTGCAAAACTATCTTTGGTCCAATTGACGTCAAATATTCATACTCGCCAGAAACAGGAGATAGTCATTGGTTTTTTAGCTTAGGCTACTGGTTTTAATCACCTCTATTTTAGGGCTATCCGATAAATATTTATATTTAATATTTCATCGCGAATCCCCAAGCCATTGTCAAACACTAAAGTTGTTTTACGGTGTTTTTATCTTTAACACCTAATGTGGTAGCATAAAAAAACAATTTTATAAACCATATTTTTTTGTTTTAAAAATTTTTTGACTAATTTAGTAACTTATTCATTAATATGAGCTACAGAGCTATAGAGCTATCACTTGTAGCAAACAAAGTGGTGAAAGATTACTTTACTTTGAAGCCGAGAATGAGTTTCTATTTTGTACATATAAATTTACTTATTGGATATTTGGATACACTTAGGGTTAAAGATTAAGTTGTAAATTTTAAATCTTAATATTAATCAAATATCCATTTATGTAATGAAAAATAAAATTCAATTATTTATAATTTTTATGGTTTTTTCAATCTGTTTTATAAGTTGTCAAAAAGACGATGTGTTTCAAGACACTCAAAATGAAAACCCATTAGACCTAAAAAGCGTAAGTTCAAAAGATATAGCACAATACTATAATTCTTTTTCTCAAAACGCCAAAAGTGACCAAGCTTGGCTTACACCTTATTTTGAGTATAATGACAGCATAAGTATTGTAAACTCTAATGCCAAAATCACTGTTACACCAGCAATAACTGATATACCAAATGCTTATTCTCGGTTATTTTCTTTAAACATTAACAGCCAATTAAAAACAGTTGCCTATCATATGTTCCCAAATGACCAAGCAACGAGTAGTTCCTTTTTTGGTGGTATTATGATAACAGATTTAAGCGGTAATCTTTTATCAGCCTTTGAAGCTGAAAACAATCTATACACAAAATACTATGATGTCGCGACTTCTGATTTAGATTTGAATATTTTAGATCTTAATAGTAAGAGTGGTGACTGTCCTGACGATCCAAATTGTTTTGACGGAGGAATGTTAGATGAAGTAGTTATAGTTGCAGACCCACCAAAGGATTCTGCTAGCATAACTATAATTTTTCTACCAGAATTTATTAATCAGCCTGAAGATGGTAATGGCGGTTTTACAATACCAACAACCCCAACAGAACCCTCAGCACCAGCAACTGATACTAATGAGGACACTTGCCCGCCTGGAAAAATTAAGGACAACAATGGTAATTGTGTTGAGCCAGATGAGCCTTGTCCAGGAATTAAAATAAAAAATAGTAGTGATGAATGTATTTGTCCTAATGGTTTTGTAGAAGCTATAGATGGCAGTTGTGTTGAGGTCCCTTGCGATAAAGACCCTGTCAAAAATCCTAAAGTAGCTAAACAGAATTTATCTGGTATTGAAGGAGGCCTATTTGGGTGCACAAGAAATGGCAGTGGATGCCAAGGACAACCAAACAAAAAAAAGCATGGAGGTCTAGATGTTTTAAATTCTTTTGGTTCACCTGTTTTTGCTATGTATGATGGAGTTGCAAGCCTGTCGCCAAATGAATTAAATAGAGCAGGTTGGGTTGTTGTCCTTTTTGCTAATGTTGATGGTGTAAGCACTAAGATTCAGTATTTTCACTTACAGCAAAACAATAGAGCTAACGGCTCTGTTAGTGCTGGAGACATTATAGGCTACCAAGGAGATTCAGGAAACCTCGATGAAGCTATTGCAAAAGGTTTTACAGAATCTCATGTCCATATTAAAGTTGAAAATGACCAAGGTTTACAAAACCCTGAAGATTATATAGGAAATTTAACCACAGAAGACGAATCAATAACTATTTCTAATCCAGATTGTAATTAAAACTAAATAAAATGAAAAATAAAATAATCATATTACTTTCTATACTTAGTATAGGATTAAATGTTCAAGCACAACTTGTTCAAGAAGCCACACAGTTGGGCTATACCGTTGTAACTGAGAATATATACAACACCATAAAATTTGAGGACGTATTGTTTACAGATATAAAAGCGACCCATGGAGATATTGATCAGATGGTAAATTTATTTCCGATAGAAGATGATGAAAATACTGGTCCTACAACTAGCATAGATTTAGCTCAGCCAAACTCCGTAACGATAGAAGAACCAGGGGCTATTACAGGAGATGTTTATAGAGAATTTGAATATCACAATGGCTTAGAAGTTACCTTTTTTGGAGAAAATCAAGGAGATAATCTTGAAGTCATAGACTTAAAGTCTGATAACATTACTATTGATGGTGTAAAGCTGGAAATAGGAGACCCCATTTCTAATCTTACAAGTATAAACTATATAATAAAAAATGGTGCAAATAATAATAAATTTGTAAACATTGTAGAAGAAGGTGAATATGCTTTTTCTCTGTCTCTTGATTTAGACTCTAATAATTATATCACAAAAATACATTACTTTGAAATTCCTTAATTTATTTCCACCTCAGAGTTTTTTAGCTTTGAGGTGATTTTTTTATCTTTAGAGAATGAAAAATAAAATAATTTTACTACTATCTATACTTAGTATAGGATTAAATGTTCAAGCACAACTTGTTCAAGAAGCCACACAGTTGGGCTATACCGTTGTAACTGAGAATATATACAACACCATAAAATTTGAAGACGTATTGTTTACAGATATAAAAGCGACCCATGGAGATATTGATCAGATGGCAAATTTATTTCCGATAGAAGATGATGAAAATACTGGTCCTACAACTAGCATAGATTTAGCTCAGCCAAACTCCGTAACGATAGAAGAACCAGGGGCTATTACAGGAGATGTTTATAGAGAATTTGAATATCACAATGGCTTAGAAGTTACATTTTTTGGAGAAAATCAAGGTGATGATCTTGAAGTCATAGATTTAAAGTCTGATAATATCACTATTAATGGCATAAAGCTGGAAATAGGAGACCCCATTTCTAATCTAACAAGCATAAATTATTTAATAAAAAATGGTGCAAATAATAATAAGCTTGTTAAAGTTGTACAGGAAGGCGAATATGCAGTTTCTTTATCTCTTAGATTAGATTCAAATAATAACTTGTCTGAAATTCACTTTTATGTAAATCCATAATATTTATTACCATCTCAAAGTTTTTAAATTTGGGGTGGTACTTTTTCATTAAATCTTTAGGGTATATTGGTATTGATTTTTTTCACCGCGAATCCCCAAGCCATTGTTAAACACTACAGCCATTTTCAATTTTAAAATCTAATTTGAAATCTAAAACAAAAAAATTGGAAGGTTTTTAAACCAACTCAATTTTGCATATTTAATTTTTTAAATTAACTATTATTCACGATATTTGAATAAATTATAAAAATTATGCCTTTTTATCATAAACTTGGTAAAATACCACACAAACGCCATACTATTTTTAAAAAACCAGATGGCAGTTTGTATTATGAACAATTGTTTGGCACCATAGGTTTTGACGGGATGTACACCAATTCTTATCACATACATCGACCTACTCAAGTAAAAGCTATACAATCCCAAAAGTCAGTAGCACCCAAAATTGCGGTTAAAAACAACTTAGAATCTTTACGCTTAAAAGGGTTTCAGCTCAAACCAGAAGCCGATTATTTAGACAGTAGAAAAGTTATTATGCACAATAGCAATGTCAATATAACCCTTGCAGCACCTCAAGAATCTACCGATGATTATTTTTATAAAAACGCCGATGCTGATGAATTGCTTTTTATTCATGAAGGAAGCGGAAAACTAAGAACTCATCTTGGAAATCTCGATTTCAAATACGGCGACTATTTGCTTATTCCGCGTGGAATGATTTATAAAATCGAATTTGACACAAAGGATAATCGCTTGTTTATTATTGAATCTACCAGACCAATATACACACCCAAACGCTATCGCAACTATTTTGGGCAACTGTTAGAACATTCACCGTTTTGTGAACGAGACCTCAGAGCACCACAAGATTTAGAAACCCACGACGAAAAAGGAGATTTTATCATAAAAGTCAAAAAACAAAACGACTTGTTTGAAATGGTTTACGCCACACATCCATTTGATGTGGTAGGCTACGATGGTTATAATTTTCCTTATGCATTTTCTATACACGATTTTGAACCCATAACAGGTAGAATACATCAACCACCGCCAGTGCATCAAACCTTTGAAACCGATGCTTTTGTGGTTTGTTCATTCTGTCCAAGATTGTTTGATTATCATCCAGAAAGCATTCCAGCACCATACAACCATTCTAATATAGACAGCGATGAAGTCTTATATTACGTTGATGGCGATTTTATGAGTAGAAATGACATAGACCGCGGACATATTTCATTGCACCCAGCTGGCATACCACATGGTCCACATCCAGGTGCAAGAGAACGAAGCATTGGCAAAACCAAAACTGAAGAACTCGCCGTAATGGTAGATACCTTTAAACCTCTTCAAATCACTGAAGTTGGTATGAAATTGTCTGATGGCACTTATTATAAGTCATGGTTGGAATAAAATAGCTTTTAGCCTCTATCTGTTAGTTTTTAGACTATACAGCTTGTACAGCTTGGAATTAGATCAAGTAATGAGAAATTAAAATATAGCAGAAAATATATTATGTATGAATAAAGACCAAGAAAGTATCAAAAAAGCTTTTCAGTTGTTTGAAACTGGAAAAATCGATACTTTTGAAGTTGGCACAACAGAAGGACTTTTGCAAATTCATAAATATATATTTGATGGTTTGTATGATTATGCTGGAAAGATTAGAGAAAAGAATATTTCAAAAGGCATAAAACAATCATACTATTATGAAGGCTATAGAAAAGATGATGAGTAATAGAAAAAAACAACTTAAAACTTGAAACTTATAAACTGATAACCTTATAAACTCAATACAATGAAAACAGATACAACAAGCTTAAACTTACCCGTAGAAAATCCAGAAGCCGAAGATTTTTTACCCATTTTAGGAACCGATTTTGTAGAACTTTATGTCGGCAATGCCAAACAAGCCGCTTATTATTACCAAACCGCTTGGGGCTTTACGCCTATTGCTTATGCTGGCTTAGAAACTGGAAAGAAAAATACAGTCTCTTATGTTTTACAACAAGACAAAATCAGATTAGTATTAACCAGTCCGCTTGAACCTGGAGGAGATATCAACGCCCATATCAACAAACACGGCGATGGCGTCAAATATATTGCCCTTTGGGTGGACGATGCCACAAAAAGCTACGAAGAAACCACTAAAAGAGGTGCAAAAGCTTATTGCGAACCACACACCATTGAAGACAGCAATGGTAAAGCCGTGATTTCAGGCATTCACACCTACGGTGAAACTGTTCATCTTTTTGTTGAACGCAAAGATTATCACGGACCTTTTTTGCCAGGCTATAAAGCTTGGGATAACCCTTACACCACAGAATCCACAGGAATTAAATACATTGACCATATGGTGGGTAATGTAGGTTGGAACGAAATGAACAAATGGTGTGAATTTTATGCCAATGTTATGGGATTTGCACAACTCGTATCTTTTGACGACAAAGATATCTCAACAGAATACACCGCCTTGATGAGTAAAGTGATGAGTAATGGCAATGGTAAGATCAAATTTCCTATAAACGAACCTGCTCACGGTAAAAAGAAATCTCAAATTGAAGAATACATAGATTTTTATAACGGTGCTGGTGTACAACACATTGCAGTAGCTACTGACAATATTATTGAAACAGTCAACAGCTTAAGAAACCGTGGCGTAGAGTTTTTGAGCGTCCCTGAAGTTTATTACGAAGATGTTTTAGACCGCGTAGGAGAAATAGACGAAGACCTTGAGCCACTAAAAGAGCTCGATATTTTAATCGATAGAGATGATGAAGGTTATTTATTGCAAATTTTCACAAAACCCGTCTTAGATAGACCAACCATGTTTTTTGAAATCATACAAAGAAAAGGTGCAAAATCTTTCGGAAAAGGCAATTTCAAAGCCCTTTTTGAAGCTATAGAAAGAGAGCAAAATTTAAGAGGAACTTTATAGATAATGTAGCAATTTGAAAATGAAAAATAAATAAATCAATAATTAATTTTTAAAAAAAGTTCCTTCCCAATGAGAAGGTCAGGATGGGAAAATGAATAATCTAGATAACAAATCTTGGGAAAAAGCCCAAAAAGACGACCAAAACAGCGTTATTCTCGATGTGAGAACACCAGAAGAATATGAAGAAAAACGCATTCCAAATTCAACGCTTATCAATGTGCAAGACGCTCAAAAATTTGTAGAGGAAATAGAAAAACTTGACAAATCAATTGCCTATTTTGTATATTGCAGAGCTGGAAGTCGCAGTGCGATGGCATGTAATATCATGGAACAATTAGGTTTTAAAGATGTATCAAACCTCGAAGGTGGCATCATAGAATGGCATGGAGAAGTTGAAGGATAGCTGTTAGTCGGTAGCTGGTAGTTGGCGGTAATAAGAAAGTTGAAAATTCTTAGATGTTTTATATTATCAAAGTAATAAATTGATAAGTTCACTTTGAGTGTTTTGGCATCAAAACTTTGCGTCCTCTACATGAAATCTTAAGTATAAATAGTCATATTTGAATAATAAAATCAACTCAGAAACAGCATAACAATAGCATTATGAAACATTTTAAAATTAGCCTAGTTTTAATCCTTTTACTAAGCATAGGCTGTAAAGAAAAAGCCAAATACTCTAATATCACGATGATAGATAGTAAGGAAATGAAAACCATGCTCAAAAATGATGAAGTTCAGCTGGTTGACGTTAGAACCGTTAAAGAATTTAATGAAAATTATATCGAAGGGGCACACAATATTGTTTATGATGATAACTTCGACAAAAAGCTAGACACTTTAAACAAAGACAAACCCATTATCGTATATTGTCGCTCAGGAAGAAGAAGTGCAAAATGTGCTAAAATTCTTCAAAAACAAGGCTTTTCAAAAATCTATGACTTAAAAGGTGGTATTACGCAGTGGATGAAGGAAGGGAATACAATTAAAAAGTAAAAATCAGTTCGTATTTTCTACAAATATTATTTTAAAGTCTTACTCATTCATCGTAATTTGTTACTTTTATCAGTATAAAATTTGAATTTCTTTAAAACAAGTAGAATATTATGCTCATAAAAGTCTATGGCAGTGCTGTTTTTGGTGTTGAAGCCACCAATATCACAGTAGAAGTCAACGTGGATTCTGGCATCGGTTACCACTTGGTAGGTTTGCCTGATAATGCCATAAAAGAAAGTAGTTTTAGAATTCAAGCCGCATTGAAAAACATCGGTTTAAAATTCCCTGGCAAAAAAATAACGGTCAATATGGCACCAGCTGATTTGCGTAAAGAAGGCTCTGCTTATGATTTGACTTTAGCTCTGGGTATTCTTACCGCTTCATCACAAATCAAAGCACCAAACATTGACGAATATATCATTATGGGCGAATTGTCTCTCGATGGTGGTTTACAACCCATAAAAGGAGCTTTACCCATTGCCATCAAAGCCAAAGAAGATGGGTTTAAAGGTTTTATCTTACCAAAACAAAATGCTAAAGAAGCCGCTATTGTTGATGGTCTTGAAGTTTATGGTGTTGAAAACATCACTGAAGTCATCAACTTTTTTGATAAAGGTAAAACACTCGAACCAACCATTCTCAATACGAGAGAAGAATTCTATAAAAACTTAGAACATCCCAAATTTGATTTTTCAGAAGTTAAAGGTCAAGAATCCATAAAACGCTGTATGGAAATTGCAGCCGCTGGCGGTCATAATATCATTATGATTGGTCCGCCTGGTTCAGGCAAAACGATGCTCGCCAAACGGCTACCCAGTATTCTTCCACCTATGACACTTCAAGAAGCTCTTGAAACCACTAAAATCCATTCGGTAGTTGGTGGTGTAAAAGAAAACACAGGTTTAATGGCAAACCGACCTTTCCGAAGTCCACATCATACCATTAGCGATGTTGCTTTGGTTGGTGGCGGTGCTTATCCACAACCAGGTGAAATTTCTCTTTCGCATAATGGTGTCTTGTTTCTTGATGAACTCCCAGAATTTAAACGCTCAGTGTTGGAAGTGATGCGTCAACCTTTAGAAGATAGAGAAGTCACGATTTCTAGAGCAAAATTTACAGTAACATATCCGTCAAGTTTTATGTTAGTCGCCAGTATGAATCCGAGTCCTGGTGGTTATTTTAACGATCCTGATGCACCTGTTACTTCATCGCCATCCGAAATGCAACGCTATCTCAGCAAAATCAGTGGTCCACTACTCGACCGTATTGATATTCATATAGAAGTCACGCCGATGCCATTTGATAAACTCAGCGAAGAACGCCGAGGCGAAAGCAGTGCTGAAATTAGAGAACGCGTGACCAAAGCCCGCGAAAAACAAGCTGAACGATTTAAAGATATTGACTATATTCACTACAATGCCCAAATGGACGTCAAACAAATTAGAAAGTTTTGTGAGCTTGATGAAGCCTCAAAAACTTTGCTTAAAACCGCTATGGAAAAACTCAACCTATCTGCTCGTGCATATGATAGAATTCTTAAAGTCTCCAGAACCATAGCCGATTTAGAAAATGAAGATAATATTTCTAATGCACATATCAGTGAAGCAATTCAATACCGCAGTTTAGATAGAGATGGTTGGTTAGGTTGATTGAATTTTAGCTTTTAATGCTTTGAGTTAGATTTAAATATTTTAGAGCTAAATTTAAAAAAATTCTTGTTAATTTCATTAAATACTTTACTTTTGCAATCCTATTCTTGAATGAGAGTATATTTTAAATATTGGTCCTATAACTCAGTTGGTTAGAGTATCTGACTCATAATCAGAAAGTCCCTGGTTCGAGCCCAGGTGGGACCACAAGTCTAAAACCGTTTCATAAGTTTGAAACGGTTTTTTTTTAACCAATAAAAAACGCTGCTCAAATGAACAGCGTTAGTAAGAAAAACAATAAATAATTTGTATTATTTAGAGGATACGAACGTTTGTAGCGTTCATACCTTTTCTGCCTTCTTCTTCAGTGTACTCAACTTGATCTCCTTCTTCAAGAGATTCTCCATTAAGACCTGTAACGTGGACAAATATGTCCTTTCCGGTTTCGTCGTTAGTAATGAATCCATAACCTTTAGACTCATTAAAAAATTTAACTGTACCTTCCATAAAATATAAAAATAATTAATTAATAAAGTACAATATTACAACATATTTTAATCAGTAAAGCATTTTTAATGTTAATTATTGATTTTCTTTAAGTTAAAAACAGGGTCTTGCTCTAATTTTAAACTCCATTTTTTATGTATTAAAACGTTGAAAAGGCTTTGTTTAAAAGGCTAAGACAAATTTATTGCTAAACGATTTGAGATTTCATCTTTGTCAAACACCAATTTATAATTTTGAGATAAGTCTATAGCTTTAGGAGTATGAACAAATAAACGATGCGATTTCCAACTTAATTCAATTTTAAAATAATGTCCCATATAGTATTGATTGATAATATCTAATTCAGATTTTGTAGTTTTTTGGAGTTTTATTTCGTGTGGATATATTATAATGTTTTTTTCTTTTTTGGTTTTATTCCAAATGTGTTTTGGGTTAATTTGATTAAAGTCTCCAAATAGACTTGCCACATAAGGATTATTATTGTTTTTATAAAGCCTGTTCGGTGTGTCTCTATCGACTATTTTTCCTTCTTTTAAAACCAGTATTTCATCACAAAAGGCTAAGATGTCATCTTTATCGTGAGTTGACAAAACACAAGTCACATGATTATTTCTTAAATAGCTAAACAATTGACGTCTTAACTCATTTTTAAAAAATTGATCGATATGCGAAAACGGTTCATCTAACAATAGTAACTTAGGTTTTTTTGCTAATGCTTGAGCTAGGGCAACGCGTTGTTTCTGACCTCCACTAAGATTTTTAACTTTTGTATTCTCGTAATCCTTAAGTCCTACAACTTCAAGCAATTCTCTCGCTCGAGAAATATTTTGACGCATAGATTGTCTAGATAAAGGTTTTGTGATATTATCTAAAACACTCGTGTAAGGCATCAATTGAAAATCTTGGGTGACGTACTTTAAATCTTCTCTTCCTGGAGTTAATTGATTTGATGGTCCTAATATTGTTTTGCCATTCCATAATAATTTTCCACTATCAGCATCAAGCTTTCCATAAATAAGTTTGAGTAAAGTAGTTTTACCACAACCACTTTGACCAATAATACCAAGAATATCCCCAGAATGAATACTGAAAGAAATATTGTTAAGCCCAAAAATTTTGTTGTAAGAAAAATAAACAGATTTTAATGTTAACATCTTCTGATAAAAATAAAAGCTGAATTTAAAACAAATTCAGCTTAGATGATTGATATAATAAAGTTTTAATTTACTATTATTTTTTTAGAAATATTTACTCTAGAGTTTTCTATTTTAACGACATAAACACCAGTTTTGAGTTGAGAAACATCTAACTCTTGACTTTGGTTGAAATCTAAAGGTTTATTGATGAGCAATCTACCACTCACATCAAAAACCTTAAGGTTAGCATAACCAATTGTTTCCGAAAGACTTTTTATGTTCAATATATCATTGGTAGGATTTGGATAAAATTTTAAAGAATTTTGGTCATAATCTTGTGTTGTTAACGTTTGGCAAGGCAAAATAATATTTGTTGGTAAGTCAAAAGCTTCTATTTGATCATCTCTTTGAAGGGATGAGCCTTGATCTGCACTAAAACCTAAGCCTCTGTTTGCAAATACTTTCCATATAAAACATTGGTTAGCCCCATTGTTTGCAAGCATATCAGCCTGTAAAATTGCATCTCGTCCGTCGATAAAACCTGGATTACAACTTTGAAGTTTCATACCATCAACAATCAACTGAATAGCTATATTATTTCCGCCACTTCCATTTACTAAATCAGGGTCAAAACCATATTGATCTATCAATTCCCAAGTTAAATCCCAAAGCATGGTTGCCCATACAAAGCCAACACCATGAGGTATGGAAAGATTAGGATTATTAGTTAAATCATAGGTTGCTGGGTTTACTGAAAAGTCAGTAGAATATGGAAAAGGTCTTATGCCAGTTCCCGTAGTAGGTTGGCTAATAGCAAATGTGCCATAGCCTCTAAGTTTTTCTGGTGTATCGCCAGGTTGCATAGTCATCATCAGTACAATCCAATCGCTCCAACCTTCACCCATTTGTTCGTCATTAAACAAACAATTAGCTTGAGTTGACCCGCCTGTGAGCCTACTTGAAATTCCATGACCGTATTCGTGGGCTACAATGCCATTATCAAAATCACCATCAACTTGAAACGGTCCATTATTGACTAATGTCGCATTAATATTATCGCTATTTTGAAGCTTGGTAATAAGAGATATTCCATCTCCTAATGAAATCATTATTGAAGGAATATTAATGTTATTCCCATTCCCACCCATTGTAATGGGATTCCCTAACACATTATTTACCATTATAACAGCAATAGCACCATTATTTTGTGCTTTTTCGATTTTTTCAACAAAAGTGCAAATCCCTCGTCTTATCACAACAATTTTACCATTGAGATTAGCTCCATTAGTGATAATATCACAAGCATCATGGATATCTGTTGATGTTGCACTACTATTGTCATCTTCTATTAGTGCTAAATCTGCTGTTATCGGTGTTGGTGTCAAGCCTGGACCAAATCCAGCTTGAATACCAAAAATATCGCCAGCAATATCAGATGGCGAATTGATAGTTAGTGGATTGCTAGGTGATCCTGATGACGACCATAAAAACATTTGCATTCTTGGATTTGATCCTTCTGGTGGTGTACCGAAGTTTGCATTATTTAAACCTGCACCATCTTGTGCATCGGCTACAACAAAATCACTACCTATACCTATACTGCTGTAATTGGTTTCTTGAAAATTTCCTGCTCCTTCATCAAAACCATAATTATACCAAACATCGTGAACATAATTATTCCAAACAAATAAGTTGGTAATGGTCGCATCTTCATTCATAAAAGCGGGCAAATCCCCTAAAGGAAAATCAAAATTTAAGTTTGCACCACCATCAGGCGAATATCCTGAAACATTATCGCCGTCTCTGTCCTCACTAGCTAATACATTGTTGCCTTGTGTAGTTGTAAATTCTGCTCCTGCAACACCATCTGTGTCATGCCAACCAAAAGGTGATGCGTTATAATCTGCTGGCTGATTAAGCAAAACTCTGCTCCCGTGATTAGGAGATTCTATGCCTAATGGGTAAGCTCGATATTGAGATCCATCTGTAACAAAACTTAGGGTGGAATTTTCTTTATTTTCAAAATCTTGTGTGTTATTAGATTTATTAATAAAGTGATAATTATTGAAATTGCAACTCAACATCCAGTCGTTTTGTCTTAAAATATCTCCAGTGTTAGCATCAACTGACATACTCCACCAATGGCTTTCATCTCGTGGTAAAATGCTTAAATCCCAAGCTATTCTATATTTACCATTTTGTGCTTTCGCATAAACTAATTTGACAGGAATATTTTCTGTTGAAAGATTTTCTGATTCAAAAACAAATTCAATTGTCGAAACATTGTCTTTCAATATTAAATTTAAAGATGCATCTAAACCTAAACTTTGAATTGCTGAATTAACAGCATCTTCAGCAGAAATACTAAAGGTGGTTGTTTCAATAAAATCGCTTAAATTAGATACAAAAGAATGATTGAAATTAACTACCCGATTTTGATTGATAGCAAAACTTCCTAAAGCATTGATTACTGGGATATTTTGATGAGTTTGCTGAACATATACGTTATACAAATCCATACTCTTAGAGTAGGCTTGATTGGTGATGATAAAGTCATTTAAATCGGAACGGTTAAAATTAAATTCTTCCGAATTTTGGTCTAAATAACTATAAATAACAGTTTCGAAATTTTGTGCTTGAAAAACACTTACAATCGAAAGAGCACAGATTAAAATTATATTACGCATATATTAATTTTTTGTAAAAATATAGGAAATTAAAAATTACCCAAACTAACAAGTGTTAATTATGTAGTTTAAAGATATGTTTAATTACAAAACTTACGTGATTAACTGTTAAAGTAAAACTTACAAAAGCAAATTTTTCTCAACGTATTCTGCAATTTGAACCGCATTGGTTGTCGCTCCTTTTCTCAAGTTATCGGCAACAATCCAAAGGTTTAAACCATTTTTAATACTAAAATCCCGTCTCAAGCGTCCCACAAAAACCTCGTCTTTACCTTCCGCATAAATTGGCATAGGATAAGTATTTGTGCTCGGGTTGTCTTGAAGTGTAATACCATTAAAATTACTTAGTTTTTCTCTGACTTCAGTCATTTCAAAAGGCTTTTCAAACTCCAGATTGACAGATTCTGAATGTCCACCAACGACTGGAATTCTTACCGCTGTAGCCACAACATTGACCCTGTCGTCTGAAAGAATTTTTTTGGTTTCATGAGTGAGTTTCATTTCTTCTTTGGTATAATCGTTGTCTAAAAACGCATCACAATGTGGTAAAGCATTTTTATGAATGGGATACGGATAAGCCATCTCACCTTTTGCATCTTGATATTCGTTTTCTAATTGTTTTACGGCTTTAACGCCAGTACCAGTAATAGATTGATACGTGGAAACAATAACGCGTTTAATTTTAAAAGCATCGTGCAGTGGCTTAAGCGCCATAACCAACTGAATGGTAGAGCAATTAGGGTTTGCAATGATTTTATCATTTTTAGTCAACTCGTGGGCGTTGATTTCTGGCACAACAAGTTTTATGTTCTCGTGCATCCGCCAAGCTGAAGAATTGTCTATCACGGTTGTGCCCGCCTTAGCAAATTTTGGCGCCCAATCTAAAGAGGTTTGTCCACCAGCTGAAAACAAAGCGATATCAGGTTTTTGAGCTAAAGCATCATCCATACTGATTATGTTCACCTCTTTTCCTTTAAACTTTATGGATTTGCCAACCGAACGCTCTGAAGCGACAGGCAACAATCTTGAAACTGGGAAGTTTCTTTCTTCTAAAACTTTAAGCATTACTCGACCAACCATTCCGGTAGCACCTACAACTGCTATATTCATAATTTTAACTTTAAAAGTGCAAATGTAAAATGCTTTTTGGTATTATTGCACAAGCCTTAACTTAATTTATCAATGTCTAACCTGAGTTTATGGATGTAATTAAATGATTTTTTAATCGTATATAATTATGTTTTAAAGTCAAAACTAACTTTTTGCATTATATATCTTTTTATGAAGTACTTTTTTTCTATTGTCTTAGTTTTTAGCTTTTTATTCTCGTATTCCCAAAATTCTTTTAAAATTAGTGGCATCGTAAAAGACAGTATAAGTCAAGAAGTGCTTATTTCTTCTACGGTTTATCTCGAACGCCTTAAAGATTCTACAATGGTGTCTTATTCTATTACAGACCAAAACGGTTATTTTGAAATTGAAGATTTTACCAAAGACACGCTACTCAATTTAAACGTGAGTTATACGGGCATGAAAACTTATCAGCAAACCATTAATATCAAAAATTCTCCTATTGATATTGGCACTGTTTTCTTAAACTCAACAACTGATGAGTTAGACGAAGTTACCGTGACAGCCAACCGCTCACCTATTGTTTTCAAAAAAGATACCTTAGAGTTTAATGCGTCTTCGTTTAAAACTCGCGACGGTGCAAACCTTGAAGCTTTACTTAAAAAATTACCAGGTCTTAAAGTTGATGCCGGTGGCAATATAACAGTAAACGGAAAACCAGTTCAACGTATTTTAGTCAACGGTAAATCCTTCTTTGGCGACGACCCGAAAATCGCCACAAAAAATTTACCTAAATCTATCATTGAAAAAATACAAGTAGTCGATACCAAAACCAAACAGCAAGAATTTACTGGCGAAGATGGCGATGCCGAAAACAAAACCATCAACATCACCATAGATGAAGACAAAAACAAAGGCATATTTTCAAGATTGACCCTTGGTGGTGGCACAGATGGTCGATATGCTATGAGCGGTTTTGGAAATTACTTTAAAGACAAAACACGCATCAGTGTTATAGCTGGCTCTAACAACATTAATAGTCCAGGGTTTAGCTTTGATGAAGTCTTTGATATGATGGGTAACGTGAGAAGAGTAACAAGCAATTCAAATGGAAGTTTTGGAATTAATGGAATAAATTTTGGGGGTAATAGTGGCATCACAAAATCTGATAATGTTGGCGTAAGCTATGCTGACGAATGGCCTAACAATCAAGAATTAGAATCGAGCTACTTTTTTGGTTCTAACAAAACCCGAAATGAAACTTCAACACGTCGAGAAAATATTTTGCCTGACAGAACCTTTTTTACCAATTCTGAAAATGCATCGACCAATCGTTCTGACTCTCATCGTGGAACTATTAACTACAGCATAAAACCAGACACCTTAACTCGAATTTCGATTAGACCCAACATCAATATTTCATCGGGAGATAATGAAACTTCTTCTTTTTCGGAATCTTTAAATAGTGACGGAGAGCAAATTAATGAACTCAATACAGAAAACACATCAGAATTTGACAATAAAACTTTCAGCAATAATCTATCTGTTTCTAGAAAATTAAAAACCAAAGGTGCTTACGCGTCTTTACGTTTTAGAAATACTAATACCAATTCAGAAAACAACAGCTTTTTTAACTCCATTAGAGAAATTTTTGGCGACAATCCCAATACTGAAATTCAAAATCAAAACATTCAAAACAACTCTCACCGTGATGAATACAGTATTACAGGAAGTTATAGAAACCTTTTGTTCGATGATTTATTCTACAGCTTGACTTATGAATATGTCAGCGAAAGTGAAAAATCTGAACGAAATGTGTTTGATTTTGATGAAAATACAGGAGAATTTTCAAGCTTAAATGAAGACTTGAGTAACGCATTTACAGTTAGGGCGAATAAGCATATTCCTAAAGCAGGAGTGCGTTTTGACGACGATACTTTAACGGTAAGTGTAAGTGGCGGACTTAACCGCACCGAACTCAAAACCAACAATTTAATTCAAGACGTCAACTTCAATAATGACTTCAATGTTTTTGCTTACAGCGGTTATATTGCTTATCGATTTAAAAACAAATCACGTCTATCCTCTTGGTTCAATAACTCGACTCGAATTCCAAGCGTAAGCCAATTGCAACCCGTTACTATCCAAACCAATCCGCTAAACATTACGTTAGGGAATCCAAACTTAGACGCCTCAGTAGTGCATAACTTTAGTTTAAGTTATAGAAAATATGATTTTAAAACCCGAAGTGGCTACGGTTTTTACTCATACTACAGTTATAATGAAGACCAAGTCGTTTCCGTAACCACAACTGACGACAATTTGGTCAGGACAACCACCTACACCAACCTCAGCGGTGGACAAAATGCCAATTTGAATTTTTATATTGACAAAAGCCTCAAAAAGTCTAAAAATCAAAACGACCGCGAAAACATTACAGCTGGTGGTAACTTCAGCTTTATTTACAACAAAAACCTCGGGTTTTCAAATGCCCAAAACTTTAGAAGCGAATCTTACAGATTTTCTCCATCAATCGATTTTAGATACGAAATTGAAGACCTCATCAATATTGAACCTGAGTTTGGAATCACGCACAATATCACCACATACAACCTTCAACAAAGCCTTGACGAAGAATTTACAAATCTTAATTTCGGGATGGAGTTAACAACCTATTACTATAAAAACGTCACCTTTGGCAACGACATCACCTTCACCAAACTCGGTAATATCAGTTCAGATTTTGACTCTGATTTTTTGTTGTGGAATGTCAGTCTTGGTTACACCTTTGCCGATGAAAAAGCCATCGTTAAATTTAAAGTTTACGACCTTTTAGACCAAAACATCAACACACAAAGAACCACAGGAGACGATTTTATACAAGACACCAATCAACTCATTTTAGAACAGTATTTTATGTTTAGCTTCACCTATAAGTTTAGCAAATTTGGTGGTAAAGACCCAAGTAAATCAAGGCGATTCAATTAAATTTTTCAGGAATCAAGAACCTGCTTCCCGCTATATCTTTTGTGGTAAAATCAAGCATTGAAAACTAAACACCACCGAGTAAAAAACCTACTCCTTAAAAATTAAAACTTCCTTTTTCCCATTTTTATCGATTGATGCTCTAAACATACCAGAAGTATTAAACACCATAGAAATATTACCATCTTTATCTAAAGCGATAATTCCACCATCGCCACCAAGATTTTCTAATTTGTTAAAAATCACATCTTCAGCCGCTTCTTGCAAGCTCACTTTTTTATAAAGCATTTGGGCAGAGATATCGTGAGCTACTGCCAGTCTGATAAAATACTCACCATGACCTGTTGAAGACACGCCACAAGTCGCATTATTAGCGTAAGTTCCTGCACCGATAATGGGCGAATCCCCTATTCTCTTCCAACGTTTATTGGTCATACCGCCCGTTGAAGTTCCTCTGCAATATTGCCATCTTTATCCAAAGCCACACAGCCAACAGTGCCAAATTTTTGGTTTTCCCAGTTGAGTAGAGCTGTTTTATTTTTGGCTCGTTTTAGGGCTTGTAAACGACTTGGCGTAGCAAAATAAGCTGAGTCCATTATTTTAAATCCTCGCCCTTTAGCGAAATTTTCCGCACCACTACCAGACAACAACACGTGTTTAGAATTGACCATAACTTCGTAAGCTAAATTTATGGGATTTTTGATACGAGTAACGCCAGCCACAGCTCCAGCATTTTGAGTTTTGCCATCCATGATAGACGCGTCGAGTTCGTTGTAGCCTTCATGATTAAACACCGCACCTCTGCCAGCATTAAACAAGGGTGAATCTTCCAAAATATTGATGGTTCGTTGTACAGCTTCCAACGCTGATCCTCCTTTTACCAAAATATCATGTCCTGTAGAAATGGCTTCGTCTAATTTAGCTTTATAAAGATTTTGCTTTTCTTCACTCATATTACTTTGTGCCATATATCCTGCTCCGCCGTGAATAACGATGGCAATAGGATTTTCTGGTTTACTACTTTGTTGTTTGTTTTCAGATTTGGAGTCTTGAGTTGGACTTTGACAAGCCCAAAATAGAAGACTGATGACGAGAGATAAAATAAAAGTTTTTTTCATAAAAAATATTTGTTGAGTCTGTGAATGCTAAACTATGGTTTAAAGATAGGATATTTTGAATAAATCTTCTCTATATTTACGCCATGAATCTGATAGACATTATCATCGGCATCATTCTTATTCTTGGTTTTTACAAAGGCTTTAAAAAAGGTTTTGTGTTAGAATTAACCGCTTTATTGGGTTTAATACTTGGCATTGTTGGTGCGTTTTATTTATCAAAAGAACATGGCTTATATATTGGGCAATGGCTAGAATGGGACGATGAATATTTAAGAATTACTACCTTTTTGCTAAGTTTTATAGTCATTGTTATCATTGTTTCTCTCATCGGTAAACTCATCACAAAACTTATTGATTTTGTGGCTTTAAGCTTTTTTAATAAACTGATAGGTGGTTTATTTGGTTTGCTTAAATTTGGTTTACTTTTAAGTATTTTGCTGTTACTTTTTAATGTGATCAACGAGCAAGTTGAAATGGTGTCTGAAGAGACTTTAGAGCAATCGATAACTTATCCTGTACTCAATCAATTTACGGATATCATTTGGCCTAAATTGGTAGAGATGAGTCAAGAACACCAAGATGTGATGAATGCATTGCCTTAAAATAATTGGATTCAAAATCATAAATAACATATAGTTGCTCGTGGGAATATGCTGATTCACTAAGTTTTTAGAAACCAAACATTGATATTCATCATAAATCAAAATTTTTCTAAGATTACAAATCTAATTATACCAAATAGGTGTTGGTTTGCCCAGTTCAAAATTCTGAAATCCGAAATCCTCTGTATCAAAGGAATTAGTATTAAAAATATGGTTTCCTTTTCCAGGAATAATTGGGTAATAAGAGAATGATAACTGAAAGGAATTAAAGACCAAGAAATCGTTTCTGATAACAAAACCAACACGAAATGCAGAATACAATCGGCTTTTTGTAATACTTACGTCTTCATTGCCCAGAAGTGCTGTTGTAATATTCACAAAAGGGTTAAAACGAAAGCCAAGTGCTGCCCAAGGTGAATAAAACTGTGTTTGGAGCGATAGCACAATTTTTTTTGTCCCCACAAGATTACTGGAAAAACCTGGAATTCCAGTATTGTTTTTACGTTGAGCCTGATCGCCGTACACATCTTGATATGGATTGTATTCATCAATGGTTAATCGGTCGCCAATTGAGTTCAATCGGTTGATTCCAATTAACACTTGGGGTTTAATAAACTGACGCATTTTCCAGTTTTCACCCAATGAAATCAGGTTTGTGAAATAATTGGCTTGAAACGAATAAGCTGTTTGCTCGGTCTGTTGTTTTTTAACAAATGTGCCGTATTCAAAACTTGTGCTCAAATATCCCCAGTTGAAATAACGACCATGTGAGATTTTAGCACCCAAATATAATCTGTCTGATTCGTACTTTCGTTGATATCCAAATGTAGTGGCATAAATAGTTCCTATGGGAACGTCCTCTATGATTCCATCGCGAAAAATGTATGCGTCTTGGACAAACTGTCTGGAAGAAACACCAATTGTGCTGAGGGCAAATGTTTCATCACTAAAATAGCCAATGCTGTCAAATTCAACCGTAGGACCTTGTTTGTAATCTAAGCGTAGCAATCGTCCTGAAGTTATAAGATTGGTTGTACGTTCCCTGACAGAAGATCCTTTGAAAATCTGAAAAGAATAACCTCCCCAAACATCCAAAGATTGGTATTTGATATTTTGACTGTTTGTGTTTGTAATTGAATCTTCTTCTATAAAAGGGGCATGTCGAAACTGCTCATCTAGATAAATACCTCCTGCCCATTTGGTTAACGGTGAGTAAAACCGACGGGAAACATCAAAAAATTTTCCATAATAATCATCTAAGTCAATATTATAGCCAATTGAAGTATTGATATACGAATTTTTAAAATTAGGAACCGTATATCGGATGTCGTATCCGTTTTTGCTATCACTCATTCTATGAGAATATTGGTTATTAAATTCATGACCTAGACCTAAAAAATTGCGTTCTTTCAATCTTATTTTATTTTTATCCGTTGATAACGATACAGAAGGTATCAAACTCCATGAATCAAGTACATCCACAAATACATCAATAGAGTCTTTGGAATTAGCACTGTTTTTTATTGTAATTTCAACATTTCTGATATAATTCTGAGCACGGACTAAACGCTCTGACTCCTTAAGTTTAATAATATCTAAAGGAATTTTTTCTTTGATGAGCAAAAGATCGTTAATCGTTCCTTGCTTTGATTTGACATGCATGTTATTTCCTGTTTTTTCAAGCCAAGTGTTGTCGGTTTGGATAGAATCTTTAAAAGAATATCCAAATGGATCGTGCGTTTCAATAGTTATTTTCCTAATGATTTTACCTTCATAATTAGCATAATTTTCCTTTTCATTTTGAGTCGTTTGATTGCTTCTTCTTTTGGTGGTTGGTTTAAAAATAAGTTTATGTAAAAACTTAGTGGACTTAGTTTTTTTTGAATATTTTTCGATGTTCTGGTACATCGAAGAGTCTTGTTGTTCTTCTTTTACTTGTGCAAAAATGGAACTGTAAAAACCAAAAAACAACAATAAGAAAAAAATAGCCTTCAAGTTCATTATCTTTTGAAGCAAACAAATTATAAATTTCAAATGTAATCAAATATTTATTATCCCTTTTTCACGATTGAGTTAACATTAACCCTAACATTTTCTGATTGATAATTCTATTATTTTTAGGTTCAAATATGGAAAAATTCAACAATGAGATATATTAACTTTTAATATTGATAAGAAATTGTATTTTTAGGTAAAATTTTTAGGTTGCAAAATCTGAACTACAACCAATTTCAAATAAATATTTACAAAGTTATTGAAGTTATTTATCCGACTATTAACATTATATAAATAAAATTTAAAATTCTAACATCGATATTTGTATTACAAATTAGAATTATGAAAAAAGCACTTAAAATCATAGGAATAGTCATACTTGTTTTGGTATTAATTTTGTTGATAGCACCTTTTTTATTTCAAAACCAAATTGAACAAAGCATCAAAAAAAGCATCAACAAAAACGTCAATGCACAAGTAGAATGGTCGGCACTTAACTTAAGTTTATTGTCTAATTTTCCTAACGCTAAAGTTGGTTTAGAAAATATTTCAGTTATCAACAACAAACCTTTTGAAGGTGATACTTTATTTTATGCCCAAAATTTTGAACTTAAAATGGGCTTGTTTGAAATTTTTGACACAAGCAACATAAAAGTTGATGGCATCTCAATCAACAAAGCGGTTGTTAACATTAAAACCAATAAAGATGGTATTGCCAATTACGATATTCAAAAACCAACTGAATCTAAAGATAGAGAATCTACAAGCAATTCTTCAGCAGATGAAGGATTTAATTTAGAACTAAGTGCTTACGATATTTCTGACTCTAAAATCATCTATCAAGATGCTGATGCTATGAAGTTGACTTTAGAAGATTTTAATCATTCTGGTCAAGGTGATTTTTCAAAAAACACATTCGTCTTATCTACACAAACCGATTCAAAAATATCTTTTGTTTATGATAGCACGGCTTATCTCAATCAAAATAAAATTGTATTGGATGCAGATTTGGCAATGGATTTAGACCAAATGCGATTTTCATTTAAAGACAATAAAGCTTTAGTCAATCAACTTCCTTTAAAATTTGATGGATTTGTTCAAGTCAATGATGATAACCAAGAATTAGACATCAATTTTACAACACCTGATTCTGATTTCAAAAATCTCTTGGCTTTAGTACCTGAAGAATATGCGGGAAATCTTGACGGAATGTCAACACAAGGCGAATTTAATTTAGATGGTCGCCTGTTCGGTGTGATTGACGACACGCATATTCCTAAAATGACAATCACATTAAACAGTAAAAATGCACAATTTCAATATAAAAATTTACCCAAAAAAGTTGAAAACATCAATATAGACCTTAAACTTATAAACGAAACTGGACTTGTTGAAGATACTGCTATAGATATCAATACTATTGATTTTAGAATTGATAAAGATAGATTTTCTGGTGCGGCAAATTTTAAAAATCTAACCGAAAATATGAAAGTTGATATCACTGCAAAAGGCAAAATCAATTTGAGCAATTTAAGTCAAGCCTATCCTATAGATGCTAAGTTAGATTTAAACGGTATTTTAAATGCAGATTTTGAAACCCATTTTGATATGAATAGTATTGAAAACAAACAATATCAAAATATCAAAAGCAAAGGTCGAATAGAATTGAGCAGTTTTAAATATTCTTCTGAAGAATTAGCCAATCCGTTTGAAATCCAAACAGCTTTGGTCAACTTTAAAGGTGGTAATGCAGAGTTGTCTCAATTTAAAATGAAAACGGGTCAAACCGATCTTCAAGCACAAGGTCAATTAAAAAACCTAATGGGTTATTTGTTTTCTAAAGAAGACTTAAAAGGTCAATTTAAAACCAGTTCAAACAAATTTAATGTCAATGATTTTATGACAGCAACTGCTGAAGAAGACACAAAATCTTCTGGTGCTAAAAACAAAACACCTGATGAAAACAGCAAAACAGAAGAAGCCATAAAAATTCCAAGTCAGTTAGATTTAAGCTTAGATTTTACAGCAAATGAAGTGGTTTACGACAATTATAATTTAAAAAATGCTAAAGGTCAACTCACTATAAAAGACCAAAAAGCAAGTTTAAATAAAATTCAAGCGGATTTATTTGGAGGTCAAGTTTTAGTTGATGGAAACGTTAGCACGAAGTCTAAAACACCAACTTTTGGGATGAAACTTCAATTGCAAAACATTGATATTGCCACTTCAATGCAAGATGTAGAAATGCTCAAAGGTTTTACGCCTATTTTAAAATCTTTAGTCGGTAAAATTACCACAGAATTTGATTTTTCAGGTGATATGACACAAGGCTTGTCTCCTATTCTATCTACGTTAAATGGCAACGGTTTAGCTAATATTATTCAAGCTAAAGTTGAACCCAGCAAAATGCCTTTAACCAACTCTTTAAACAGCAAATTAAATATTATTGATTTGAACAATTTAAAATTAAAAGATGTAGTAACAACTTTTAAGTTTCAAAACGGTGCGGTAAATGTAAATCCTGTCAAATTTAAAATTGATGACATAGAAGTTAACTTACAAGGCAGTCACAGCCTTAATAATGTGATGGATTACGCCGTAAATCTCAAATTACCTGCAAAATATTTTGGTAATGAAATCGGTAGTCAACTCGCTAAGCTAAGCAATACCGAAATGAACAATATGAAAGTTGACTTACCAATTAATATTACTGGAAATTTAAAACAACCTGATTTCAACATTAATATGCAATCTGCTGTCAGCAGTTTAACCAACCAAATCATTCAAAGTCAGAAAGATGAGCTTACTGATAAAGCCAGTGAACAAATTAAAAATCTACTTCATGGAAATTCTAATGACAAAGCTCAAGACAGCACAGCTCAAGGCGGTAACAAAGCTGAAGAAACCATAAAAGACGTGCTTGGTGGCTTACTAGGTGGTAAGAAAAAGAAAGACAAAGACAATTAAAATGAAATATCTAATTGAATTAGAATTTTAATTTTTAGACAGATAGAATGTATAATCAACTACTTCAAGTAATCTTCAGAAAACGATAGAGGCAATAAAGATAACAAAGATTCAACCATTTTAACTTGACCTGATTTTCCCATAAAATAGACGGCTATGGGAGATTTTTGTTTTTGCTCATATTCAGCAATAGCTTGCCGACAAGCTCCACATGGCGGAACGGGTTGTAGATTGTCTTTGCGAATACCACTTGCTGAAATAGCTATAGATTTAATTTTTTGATTTGGGTATTTTGATGCAGATAAAATATAGCTGTACGTTCTGCACACAAACCTGAGGGATATGAAGCATTTTCTTGATTGCTACCCATTATGATTTCTCCATTTTCTAATAAAATTGCTGCTCCAACCTGAAATTGAGAGTACGGTGCGTAAGCTTTATTTCGAGCCGTAACTGCATTGCTCATCAATTCTTGAATTTCAGAATTACATTCAGCTATGCTTTCAAATTCATAAACTGTAGTGATTATTTTAGAAGAACTTGGCATCAAAGCTTATTTTAGTATTCAATATAAGCATTATCACCTATATTAAAAGTTAATGAAAATCTTAAAGTGCCTTCTAAAGGATTTTGAACTGGTGTTGTTGAAAACAAATAAGACGCATCAATATTGATAGAAGAATATTTAAAACCAGCACCAAGCGTCAAAAACTGTCTAAAACCTTTTTCTTCAGATTCGTTAAAGTAACCAACTCTAAAAGCAAAACTATCTTCATACCAATATTCTGCTCCAATGGCCCAAGTTACCTCTTTAAGTTCTTCTGAAAATCCATCAGGTGCATCACCAAAAGAGCTGAAAATTGCAGAAAACTCACCTTCGTTAGCCCAATCATCTTCTCTATTGATAACTCCGTCACCATTAGAATCACTTGGAGTTGGCACCAACAATTTATTGAATTCTACATACAAACCGATAGTATTTGATGGGTCTAAAATAAAATCATGACCTGCACCAAGTTTTAAATTGGTTGGTAAAAAGTTCTCTTGTCCGGCATCATCAAATTTAATTTTGGGTCCTATATTTTGTATAGCACCACCAAAACGCCAACGGCCATTAAAATTATTATAAAACACTTCTTCTCCCCGATAAAAGGCAGAAATATCAGCGACAAAAGTATTAGCTGCAGTCGCATCACCACCTAAACCAGGTATTTTTTGGTCTGACCGAATAAATTTACCAGTAACAGCCATAGAAAATTTTTCGTTTAATCTTAAGGCATAACTCAAATCTACTGCAAATTCGTTAGGCTCAACCTCACGTGGGACTTGGTCTGCTGTTTCTCGTAATTCTACGCCACCTAAACCAAAAAATCGAATACTTCCTGCAAAAGCACTTCTTTGATTGATTCGATTAAAATATGACAATTGACCTAAATTAATATCTGTAACCAATTCTCTTAAATAAGGCGTATAGCCTAAACCAAAACCCGAACGCGTTTCAGAGAATGCATATTTGGCTGGATTCCACTGTTGAGAAAAGGCATCAACTGGCGTTGCAATACCTTGGTCACCCATACCAGATGATCGTGCATCTCCAGCAATTAATAAAAACGGTACAGCAGTTGTAATGACTCGTCGTGGTTCTTCTTGTGAAAAAGATTTTGAAATTGTCCCTAGAGACAAAAGAACTATAAATAGATGTTTGTATTTCATAAAATAAAAATTAAGGCAAATATATAATTATGTAGCTATAGCTTAACGAGTTTTTCAAATTTTTCTACTTTTTTATTGATATTAGGCGATTCAACCGTCAATTTATAAACATAAACCCCTTTACCAATTTGGTCTCCAAAATCATCACGTCCATCCCATGTGATTTCTCGGGCAAGAAAACTATCGGTTGTAATGGTTTCATTGTGTGTCCAAACAACTTTTCCTGTAACTGTAAATACCTGAACTTGAACATTTAAAGGCACAAAAGGTTGGTTGTGATGAAACCAAAATTCAGTATAATTGACAAATGGATTTGGATAATTTAAAACTCTGGTAATATCTAACCCATCAGAAGAAGCAACTCTAAATTGAATATCGGCAGTTGATGAATTGTTGTAAACATCCCAAGCTTTAAAGCTTAAGGTATGCGACCCATCTTCTAAATCTCTGAGTTTATAAACAACTTCTCCTGAAGTAAAATCATCAACATCAGCTTTGTAAAATTCATTGAGCACCATGGGGTTAGATTCGTCGCCATCCAAATAAGCAATGATATCATGACCTATACCACCAGCGGTGTTGATACCATTTTCATCTTGTAGTTTAGATATCAAAAACGGAGCATTGTCAGTAATTTCTCCATCAACAAAAGACTCATCATTCATAAACAATTGAATTTGTGGCCCTTGGTTATCTTCGGGTGCATTTTCGTTGATATCACCAATTAAGATATCGTTACTATATCCAGATTGATCTTCTAGCACATTGTTTCTCAAGGCATAAAAACTTACTCTTCCGTTTCCTACAGGAATTTGAGTATCTTTAGGTAATACAAATTCAATATCAAATTTACCGTTATTTACACTGGCTTGACCACTAAAAAGAACTTCGCCTAAGGTTGTAAAATCCATTATCAAAAGCTCTCCTTGCGAGTTTGTGGTGTTGTCATTTGCTAGAGTAGAGCGTTGAATACGCTTGTCAAATAAAGTTGTAGAAACAACACCATTATAGTTGGATATTATATTACCGCCGTCATCGACAATTTCACCTGAAAATTTATTTTGACTTAGAGCTTTTAAAGTGTCAGTAAATTGGTTCAAAGGCGTATCATTTATATGGGTTAAACGCACATTCGGTTTTGGAAATGGTATATGTAAAGCGGGATCGCCAATGTAAAATACAATTCGGCGTCCGTTTGTTCCTAAAATATTTTTAGCCAATCTTACAGCTTCACCAACAGAGATTCTGTTTTCATCATAATCAAATAAAAATGGTGCCAATTCTCGATTAAAACTTACACCATCACTGACAGAAATGGCTCGTGTTGTGCTAATCATACTTACTGGACCACCTTGCGGATTGCGATAAGAAAGTTCGCCAGCCGTTATTCTTAAAGGATTATCAAATC
This sequence comes from Flavobacterium sp. CS20, assembly GCF_018080005.1. Taxonomy (NCBI): domain Bacteria; kingdom Pseudomonadati; phylum Bacteroidota; class Flavobacteriia; order Flavobacteriales; family Flavobacteriaceae; genus Flavobacterium; species Flavobacterium sp. CS20. Next base: position 1,256,539 of record NZ_CP073015.1, read on the forward strand.
TGGTAAACTCACATGTTACCGTTAAAAATACATTATAGCGATTAGGGTTTTGCCAAGACTCAACGTTGGATTGAGTAACAATTCGCTCTTGTGCCAAACCATCTTCACCACCGTGACCAAAATAGTTTAAAACAGTTGCTCCTACTTCAACTTGATCTGAAATTGCAAGATTGACTTTAGGATAGCGATCGCCACCAGCAGAAGACTGTTGTTGAAAAGCATCACTATGTATTTTTTTGACATTAATGTTGGGTTTATTTTCTGAAATTTCATCACCCAAATTATCGAGATTAACTTCAATAGTCGCATATTCCCAATTTTGATCAACATCATCAGACACTAATATAAAGTTGTTTCGCCAATTATCATAAGAAGGTCTAGTTTCATAATCCATAATTTTGTCAATAGCTTCTCTTGCTTGTTGCTGGGTATCTACAACAATTCTTCCAACGGCAAAATCCATTTTGTTAGCAGAATTCATATCGCCTTCGTTAGCATCCATCATAGTGTAGAAATCATCAGACATAAATGAAGATACCGTGGTTGCAAAGCTGTTGTAACTTTGAAAAGTAGGCAAGATATTGTTATTGCCTTGCAATCTGTTTTTATAATCAACTGATGCATCTCCTATCAAGCATAAATATTTTAGTCTATTTTCTTGAGATGATGCATTATCGTAAACATATTTAAGAAAATTTCTTATGGCAACAATATCTGGTTTTCCTGAAGAAAATTCAGTATAAATTGATTGCAAATCAACGACTTTTACGTTGAGTCCATTTTGGTTTCGTCTAAAGTTTGCAAGTCGGTTGGCGTGAGAGAGAAAATCATTTCTAGCAATAATAATGTAATCTACATCTTGAAAATTACCTTGATTATCATCAAAAATAGTTCCTTTTAAATTTTGGTTATTGACAATTTTATTAGATTCATCAATCAAAGGTTGAAAATAATCATCCGGTGAAATCGCTATAAATTTAGAATTTTGATCATGTGAAGTTACATAAGAAAAATTTTCGTTTGCATCTGTATTTTGGTATGTTGAAATATCTGTCAAGCCATTGATTTTCCAGACTTGGGAGATGTTTGATGCATTAACTAAATTATATTGTATCACATTGGCATTAGGGCTTATTTCTAGATTTTGAAATTGAAATTGCTCATTGTCAGCTCTTAATTCTCTCTTAGCTCTTAATCTTATATAATCCAAAAAACCTCTTGTCGCTGGATTGCCATTTTTATTGTAGGTTAATTTTACAGTTACAGAGTCAGAGTTGACATTAGTTTGACTGATTATGTCATTACCATTTGAAGGCAAGTCGTCACCTACTGGGCTAATATTAATGGTGTTTACTTCATTTCCATTTATTGAAATTGAAAAACTACTTTGAACTTCAGAAATAGCACCAAACTTTATATCATATCTTAAAGGCTTTGAAGTTATGAGGTTTTTAAATTCAAAGCCAAATTCTTTTTCTGTTTCAATATCAAATCTATCACCAAACCAACGCCTTCCAACTAAGGACAAGCTTGTTTCATCAACTTCGTGAAATTGAAATTCATCAAATTCGTTGATGATTTCATCGGGATTGCCAGACAAACTTTGTTGAGGCTGAACGCGATTTGGAGTTTCATTGTTTAAAGTTACATAATAATAAGCTTTATCGGCATAAGCGTTAATATGGGTTTGACTTTCTTCATTCCAAACCTGGGTTGATTCAGCATACATTAAAATAAAATCACCAGAATCAAAACGTCCATCACCGCCGTCAAAAACTTGAATCGGTAATTGAGGCGGATCATAGTATTCATTTTCTGAATTGAGAAGTGGCAACATAGCTCCGCCGTGACTGTAAATCTTAATCGCATCTGAACTTGCATTATTCAAGTCTAACCCCAATTGAGACAAAAAATTATGACTTAGCTTATAAACTCCAGTTTTATCAACATAAAATTTAAACCAATTACCTTGTTCCAAAATAGAATTTTGAACATTTATGCTATTTGATTCTATATTTGATGCTATACTTGAGATAGTTCTGTTTTGGCTTATATCGAGTTGATAAGATACCAATCGTTTTACCACACCATTTTCCTTTAAATAAGGATTAAAGCTTATTGTTATGGTGTTTTGACCTCTGGCTTTAGAAAGATTTAGATCGTATGCAAATTCTTTTTGAAAAGCTTCTACGCGATCAAGAGATCGAGAATCCACTGTTTCAAATTGGAGATCTGAAAGTTGATAATTAGCGTTAGGCAAGCCGGTTAAAGTTCTGGAATAGATTATTTTTTTTTCTCGATAATCGTATGAAAAATATTTGTCATCAAAAGCTGAAACAAGAATAGTTTTATCTTGTTGTGTAGATATGTTTTTCTTTTGTGACCAATTGATAGTGAAGCTTTTGTTTTGAGCCAATAATAAAGAGGTCGAACTAAAAAAGAAAATCAATAAATATTTAAATTTCATAGTCAATTTAAACCTTGTGTAAAGCATAAACGCAAATATATCAAAGGTAGTATTATTAATGTGTAAAGTTTTTTTTTATTCAAAACTTAAATGCATAAAATATTGTTGTTAATACGTCGTTAATTATTATATTGCGAACCTATTTTAGAAATTTTATAGAAATATGACAGATTTAAAGAAAATTCGATTGATGATTTCTGTGTGCTTATGTGTTTTGTTGATTTCATGTAATAATACAAGAAATTATGACAAAACATCAAGAGCTACAGGTGTTGATATAACTGGTCGCAAAGGCGGACCTAAGTTTATTAAAGACTTTGTTGACGATACGCCTGGTCCAGGTCTTATAGCTATCAAAGGTGGAACTTTTACTATGGGACAAGTTCGAGATGATGTGATGCACGAGTGGAATAATATTCCAACCCAACAACATGTTCAATCTTTTTATATGGACGAAACTGAAGTTACCAACAATATGTATCTTCAGTATTTGTATTGGTTAAAGTCTAAATTTCCTCCTACAAATCAAAATTATAAAAACATCTACTCAGGAGCTCTTCCAGACACATTAGTTTGGAGAAATCCTCTTGGTTTTAACGAGAGTATGGTTAAGAACTATCTCCGGCATCCATCTTATGCTAAATATCCAGTGGTTGGTGTAAATTGGATACAAGCTACAGAATTTAGTGAATGGCGAACAAATAGAGTAAATGAAAGAAGACTTGATGAAGAAGGCTATACAAAAAAAGATATTACCTACAGTATTAGCGATACTGTACCAGCATTTTCTACTGAAACTTATCTTGCTGCTCCTACAAAAGCCTATGGTGGTAATGAAGAAATCCTTACAGGAGGTAAAGTTTCTCAAAACAAATTAAAAAGAGATAGCACAAGCGGAAAGTTCGTCAATAAAAAAGATGGTGTATTGCTACCAGCAGAATACAGATTACCTACAGAAGCAGAATGGGAGTTTGTCGCACTTGGTCTATCGTCTGTAAGAGAATACAATTCATATAGAGGAAAGAAAAAATATCCATGGGATGGAAAATACACCCGTTCTGGTAACAAAAGAACAATTGGAGACCAAAAAGCTAACTTTAAGCAAGGAGCTGGTGATTATGGCGGAATTGCAGGTTGGAGCGACGATAATGCCTCTTACACCGCACCTATAAAATCTTATGAACCAAATGATTTCGGATTATATGATATGGCTGGTAATGTTGCAGAATGGGTCGCTGATGTTTACAGACCAAAAATTGATAATGAATTTAATGATTTCAATTATTTTAGAGGTAATGTTTATACAAAATATGTAATCAATGAAGATGGCACCGTTGAAATTTTAAATCCTAACGAAGTGCAATACGATACTTTAAGCGATGGGAAAATTGTTTATAGAAGTCTTCCAGGTTAAATCAAAAAAGAACCAATTGATGATAAAGAAACTTATCTAAGAACTCAGTTTAACAGAGCTGATAATATAGATTTTAGAGATGGTGACAAACAGTCGTCAAGATATTTTGGTTTAGCTAATGAATTAACCGATGACCAAAGAATGTATAATTCACCTAAACACAAAATTGAAGCTGATTCAACAAAACTCATTAGAGAATATGACAAAAGCGACAACAGAACTACGCTTATCAACAACAAAATACGTGTTATAAAAGGTGGTTCTTGGAGAGATAGAGCCTATTGGTTAGATCCTGCCCAAAGACGATTTTATCCTCAAGATATGTCAACAGACTATATTGGGTTTAGAAATGCTATGTCTATGTCTGGCTCAACACCTTTGCTTAACCAAAAAACTAGAAACTAATAATATTAAGTTTTAAAATAAAAAAAAGCCCTAATTTTGAGTTAGGGCTTTTTTTATGATTACAATTTATTAAACATGAATTTAAAACAACTTCATCAACTCTATCTCAGTAGCAATGGCATTTGCACAGATACCAGACAAATAAAACCTAAAGAAATTTTTGTTGCATTAAAAGGTCACAATTTTAATGGGAATAAGTATGCTGATGAAGCACTTAAAAAAGGAGCATTAAAAGCCATAGTCGATGAAGACTTTAAAGATATGACCCATAAAATTAAAGTTAGCAACTCTTTAAAAACCCTTCAAGATTTGGCCAGTTTTCATAGAGATTTTCTTCAAATTCCTATTATTGGCATAACGGGTAGCAATGGCAAAACAACCACCAAAAGACTGATTCATGCTGTATTAGAACAAAAATTTAATGTACAATCAACTGAAGGTAACTTAAACAACCATATCGGTGTGCCTCTAAGCCTTTTAAAATTAAACGAAAATACTGAAATTGGTATTATAGAAATGGGTGCTAATCATAAAAAAGAAATTGCATTTTTATCTGAAATTGCAAAGCCCGATTTTGGTTATATCACCAATTTTGGCAAAGCTCATCTCGAAGGTTTTGGCGGTGTAAAAGGTGTGATTAAAGGGAAAAGTGAACTCTACGATTTTTTAAAAAAACATAAAAAATTAGTTTTCGTCAATGCAGATGATAAAAAACAAATGATGAAACTCAGAAATGCAAAAATATATAGTTTTGGCGAAGCTAAACACGCTGACTTAAATATTTATTTTAAATCGGCTAATCCCTTTGTAGAACTTGAATTTGAAGGTGTTAGTGTTAAATCAAAATTAATTGGCGAATACAACTTCAAAAATATTGTCATAGCGGTTGGAATTGGCTATTATTTTGATGTGCCAGTTTTAAAAATTAAAAGTGCCATTCAAAATTTTGAAGCCAAAGACAATCGCTCTCAAATTAAAATCACTTCTTACAACACTCTAATCTCAGACGCTTACAACGCCAACCCTTCAAGTATGGAAGTAGCTCTCAAAAGTTTTGACGCTTACCAATCTGACTATAAAGTTGCTATTCTCGGTGATATGTTTGAGTTGGGTAAAAATCAACTCGAAGAACATCAGCATATAGCAAAGCTTGCTACTGATCTCAATATCGACAGAGTGATATTCTGTGGTGAAATTTTTAACGAAGCATTAGATTCTGATAAATTTGAAGTGTTTAAAAACTTTGATAATTTAAAACAAAATTTACATAAACACCCCATAAAAAAAGCTCACATTCTTATCAAAGCTTCTCGTGGTATGGCTTTAGAACGCTTACACGATATTTTGTAAAATGGCATCAAAAGTTAGCCTTAAAGACATCAATAAAATTGCTATTCCAGCTATCATAGCAGGTATAGCTGAGCCACTTATTTCGCTAACAGATATTGCTATTATAGGTAACGTTGAAAAAAATCCAGTTGAAGCTCTTGCGACAGTTGGTTTGGTCGGTTCATTTTTAAGTGCTATTATTTGGATTTTAGCTCAAACCAAAACCGCTATCTCTGCCTTGGTTTCTCAACATCTCGGAGCCAAAAGACTACACGCAGTAAAAACGCTTGTACCGCAAACCATTGCTTTAAATTTTCTGTTGAGTTTATTGATTTACGCCATCACAGCTCTACTTGCAGAATATATTTTTAAATTATATCAAGCCGATGGTTTAATTCTTAGCTATGCCAAATCTTATTACCGCATCAGGGCTTTAGGCTTTCCTTTAACCTTGGTCACTTTTGCTATTTTTGGCGTGTTTAGAGGTTTACAAAACACCTCTTGGGCTATGCGTTGTAGCTTAACTGGTGGTGCAGTGAATGTGGTTTTAACCTATATTTTGGTATATGGTATTGATGGAGTTTTTGAAGGTTTTCATCTCGCTGGTCTTGCTATAGCAAGTTTATTTGCTCAATTAGTTATGCTGATTATGGCTTTGTACTATTTTTTTAAAAAGACACCGTTTCATCTTAAGTTGAGTTTTAAAATTAATCCTTTGCTCAAACCTTTAATCAAAATGAGTTTGAATTTATTTTTAAGAACTCTTTCATTAAATGTAGCCATTTATGTTGCCAATGCTTATGCCACAGGATACGGCAATAATTATATCGCCGCTCAAAGTATTTTGATGAATATTTGGTTGTTTTTCTCCTTCTTTATAGATGGATTTGCTAATGCTGGAAATGCTATTGGCGGTAAATTACTCGGCGAAAAAAACTACAAATCTTTATGGTATTTAAGCATTGATATTTCAAAATATGCCATTGTCGTTGCGGGTTTTCTGATTTTGATTTGCAGTATTTTATATCAACCTATCGGACTCATATTCAACAAAGACCAAGAGGTGTTAAGTTTGTTTTATCAAGTGTTTTGGGTGGTTTTGTTGATGCAACTTGTGAATGCTTTAGCCTTTGTTTTTGATGGTATTTTTAAAGGTCTCGGTGAAGCCAAGTTTTTAAGAAATATTCTAATTATCGCAACATTTTTAGGCTTTATCCCTACTCTACTCATAGCTGATTACTTTGGACTAAAACTCTACGCCATCTGGATTGCGTTTTTTGTATGGATGCTTATTAGAAGTTTGACCTTGATTTTTAAATTTAGAATATCATATTTAGACCAAGCTTAACGGATTTATCAACAGTTTAACAAATGCTTATAAGCACTTTCCATAGAATTCTTTTATTTTAGTGATATGAATTTTAAACTTAAACAAAGCGGTTACAGATTTGAAGCATACAAGGATGAAGATGTATCGATATTTGAAAAATTATTCGATATTTTTAAAGAACTCATCACTTACACTTCTGGTGATTTTGATGAAGCCATTGATTGGCTCAAAGCCTTAGACAAAGAATATAATCTCACAACCGATGATTACACCATAGATGATTTTATAGAAGATTTAAAGAAAAAAGGTTACATCAAAGAAGAAATAAAACCCAATGGTGGAAATAAAATTTCTATAACTGACAAAACAGAACAAGCTATTAGAAAAAGAGCACTCGAACAAATATTTGGTAAACTTAAAAAAAGTGCTTCGGGTCAACATCAAACTCACATCAAAGGTCTTCACGGAGAACCTTCAGGCGATTTGAGAGCTTACGAATTTGGTGATGCTTTAGATAGAATTTCACTTACAGAAAGTTTTAAAAACGCACAATCCAGACAAGGATTGTCAAACTTCAATCTCACTGAAGAAGATTTGGTGGTTCAAGATAGCTATCACCGCACACAAATGAGTACAGTTTTGATGATAGACATCAGCCACAGTATGATTTTATATGGTGAAGATCGCATTACTCCTGCCAAAAAAGTGGCTATGGCACTCGCAGAACTAATCACCACAAGATATCCAAAAGATTCTTTGGACATCATTGTTTTTGGGAATGATGCGTACTATATAAAAATAAAAGATTTACCTTATCTCAATGTTGGTCCTTATCACACCAACACTGTAGCTGGACTTCAACTGTCAATGGATTTGCTCAGACGCAAACGCCAAGCCAACAAACAAATCTTTATGATTACCGATGGTAAGCCCAGTTGCTTAAAAATGGCCGATGGCACCTATTATAAAAACAGTGCTGGTCTTGACCCATTTATTACAGGAAAATGCTATAATATGGCGACTCAAGCCAGAAAACTCAATATCCCAATCACCACCTTTATGATTACTTCTGACCCTTATTTACAACAATTTGTCGATCAGTTTACAAAATCAAATAAAGGTAAAGCTTTCTATTCTGGACTTAAAGGTTTGGGTGAATTGGTTTTTAGAGATTACGAACAAAATAGAAATAAACGAACACAATAATATGAATATACAAAATATCAAAACCTTAGGTGAACTTAAATCTAAAGGCTACAAATCTCAATCTGTAAAAGATGAATTGAGAAATAACTTAATCAAAAATATAAAAAATAATGTCAATAGTTTTGAAGGCATAATTGGTTATGAAAACACTGTAATTCCACAAGTTGAACGTGCCATATTATCAAAACACAATATCAATCTTTTAGGGTTACGAGGTCAAGCCAAAACTATGATTGCTCGTAAATTGATCGGTTTATTAGATGAGTTTATTCCAGTTGTTAAAGGTTCAGAAATCAACGATGATCCATTACAGCCAATCTCAAGATATGCACAAGAAATTATTGAAAAACACAAAGATGATACTCCAATTGAATGGCTTCATCGCAAGGATAGGTTTTCTGAAAAATTGACCACACCAGATGTTAGCGTAGCCGACTTAATTGGCGATATTGACCCTATCAAAGCAGCTAACCTAAAACTGAGCTACGCTGACGACCGCGTGATTCACTTTGGAATGATACCACGTGCAAACCGTTGTATATTTGTCATCAATGAATTACCAGATTTACAAGCCAGAATTCAAGTGGCTTTATTTAATATTTTGCAAGAAGGCGATTTGCAAATCAGAGGGTTTAAGTTTAGGTTTCCGATGGAAATTCAATTTGTATTTACAGCCAATCCAGAAGATTATACCAATAGAGGCAGTATTGTCACACCATTAAAAGATAGAATTGGTTCGCAAATATTGACCCATTATCCTAAAAATATTGAGATAGCCAAAGATATTACCCAACAGGAAATCAACATTTCAGAAAATCAAAATCACATTCATGTTTCTGAAATTGCAAAATTATTATTAGAACAAATCAGTTTTGAGGCTAGAAAAAGTGAATATATAGATGTCAAAAGTGGTATCAGTGCAAGATTGAGCATCAGTGCTTACGAAAATCTGGTCAGCACAGCCGAAAGACGAGCTATGATTAACGATGAAAAAGAAACTCACATCAGACTTGCTGATTTTAATGGTATTTTACCAGCCATAACAGGTAAAGTAGAATTGCTCTATGAAGGCGAGCAAGAAGGCGTAGAATATGTTGCTCAAGGTTTAATTGACACCGCTATATTACGCCTTTATAATGTGTATTTTCCTGAAATTAAAAAGCTTGAAAAAGACGAAGACAAAAAACCATACCAAGATATTATTAAGTGGTTTACCGAAAATGAAGGTTTAGAAATTTTAGACGATAGCCCTGATAGCTTGTATCAAGAGAAATTATCAAAAGTAAAACCATTAAAGCTCTTTGTTCAAAAATATATTAAAAATCTACAAGACTCTGATTTATATTTTTATATGGAAATGGTATTATGGGCTTTAACCATTCACAAAAAATTAAGCAAGCATCGTTTTGACCAAGGCAATCAATTTGAAGATTTGTTTGGAGATTTTATAAAAGGGATATAAAGCAAAAAACAATCTCAAAATTCCAATAATTGCCGAACCCTAAATAATTTTAGACCTCACAGGTTTTAGAAACCTGTGAGGTCTATTAAATATTGTCAATCAGAACTCATTTCAGATTCTGATGGGTTCTGAAATAGTATAATTCTATTTTAAAGCGTTTTCTTAACCTCTACTTCCTGAAAAGCTTCAATGATATCGCCTATTTTGATATCGTTATAATTTTTGATTTGCATACCGCAATCGTAACCTTTAGAAACTTCTCTAACATCATCTTTAAAACGTTTTAAAGTTGCCAATTCACCTGTGTGAATCACAATGCCATCTCGAATAAGTCTGATGTTAGATTTTCTATATACTTTACCAGAAGTTACCATACAACCTGCAATGGTTCCGACTTTAGAAATCTTGAAGGTTTCTCTGATTTCTGCAGTACCAGTAACTTCTTCTTTGAGTTCAGGTGAGAGCATGCCTTCCATAGCATCTTTAATATCATTTATAGCATCATAAATAATAGAATAGGTTCTGATGTCTATTTCTTCTTTATCAGCAAGATTGCCCGCTGAACCCGCTGGTCTGACATTAAAGCCAATGATAACCGCATCAGATGCAGAAGCGAGCAAGACGTCACTTTCGGTAATGGCTCCAACGCCTTTATGGATAATATTGACTTGAATTTCGTCTGTAGATAATTTTTGTAAACTATCAGACAAGGCTTCAACAGAACCATCTACATCCGCTTTTAGGATAACATTGAGTTCTTGGAAATCGCCAAGAGCTATTCTTCGACCAATTTCATCAAGGGTGATGTGTTTTTGAGTTCTTACACTTTGTTCTCGTAAAAGTTGAGTTCGTTTTGAGGCAATTTCTTTAGCTTCTCTTTCATCTTCCATTACTTTAAAAGTGTCGCCTGCTTGTGGAGCACCATCTAAACCAAGTACAGAAACCGGTGTAGAAGGTCCAGCTTCTTTAACTTTGTTGCCACGCTCGTCTTGCATAGCTTTAATTTTACCAGAAGTTGTTCCAGCTAAAATATAATCTCCTACTTTTAAAGTTCCTGTTTGCACCAAAACCGTAGAGACATAACCTCTACCTTTATCAAGGAAAGCTTCAACAACAGTACCTTGAGCTAGTCTATTAGGATTAGCTTTTAGGTCAAGTAACTCGGCTTCAAGAAGTACTTTTTCGAGTAAATCTTCAACGCCATCACCTGCTTTAGCAGAAATATCATGAGATTGAATGCTTCCACCCCAATCTTCAACCAATAAATTCATATTGGCGAGAGATTCTTTAATTTTTTCTGGATTTGCTGTCGGTAAATCTACTTTGTTTATAGCAAAAATAATTGGCACTCCCATGACTTGAGCATGTGAAATAGCTTCTTTAGTTTGTGGCATCACATCGTCATCTCTTGCTATTACGATAATAGCAATATCGGTTACTTTAGCACCTCTTGCACGCATAGCGGTAAATGCTTCGTGACCAGGTGTGTCTAAAAATGTGATTTTTTGTTTAGAATTAAGCTCAACACTATAAGCTCCAATATGTTGAGTGATTCCACCACTTTCACCAGCAATTACATTTTCTTCTCTAATATGATCTAACAAAGAAGTTTTACCGTGGTCAACATGTCCCATAACTGTAACGATAGGTGCTCTTGGCTCAAGGTCTTCTTCTTTATCGACTTGTTCGGGTTCTATATTGTTATCTTCTTCACTATCTACAAATTCTACATCATAGCCAAATTCTTCTGCTACAATGGTGAGTGTTTCAGCATCAAGACGTTGATTCATCGTTACCATCATACCGAGAGACATACAAGCAGAGATAATTTCGGTTACCGAAACGCCCATCATAGTTGCGACTTCATTTACGGTAACAAATTCAGTAACTTTGAGTATTTTGCTGTCTTTTTCTTGCTGATCGAGTTCGTGTTGTGATTTTTGACGATGCTGTTCTCTTTTTTCTTTTCTGTATTTTGCACCGCCTTTTCCTTTCTTGGATTTGCCTTGAAGTTTTTCTAAAGTTTCTTTTATTTGCTTTTGTACTTCTTCCTCTGTAGGTTCTTCTTTAGTAACGCGTTTAGGTCTATTTCCTTTAGAGCTTTTGCGTTTGTCAAAATTTGGTTTATTGTCACTTTTGGTAATTCTGCGTCTTCTTCGTTTCTTAGAATTATCAGAAGCTTTTTTGTTGTCTTTTTTCTTAGGCTTTTCTTTAAATTTATCAAGATCAATTTTTTCGCCTGTTACATTTAAGCCTTTAAGTTTAGTGTATTTAGTCTCAAGTTTTTCTATTTTCAGCTCTTCGTTATCAGAAGTTTTATCTGGTTTGGCCTGTGTTGGTTTCTGACTTTCTTTTGAATCTTTCTTGTTTTCAGCAGATTTCTTATCGTCTGCCGTTGCACTTTTTTTAGGCTTAGGTTTATCCTTGTCCAAATCAATTTTACCTACTGTTTTAGGACCAGAAAGTTTAGCTCTTCTTAATCTTTCTTGGTCTTTTTCTTTTTGTTCTGCGACTTTTTGTTCTTCTAACGCTTTTTGCTCTTTTTCACGTTGTTCTTTTTCAAGCTGTTCTTTTTCTTCTTTTTCTTTTTTTCGCTGAAGTTCTTTTTCACGGGCTAAACGAAGCATTTCTTTTTCTTTTTTCAGCTCTTCGCTGACTTCTTTGGATTCTACTCGTTTAGATTTATCCGTTTCAAATTCTTCATATAAGACGTTATATATTTCATCAGATATTTTGGTAGTAGGTCTTGCATCAATTTCATAACCTTTTGATTTTAAGAAATCTACAACCCTATCTAAAGAAACATTAAATTCTCTTAATACTTTATTTAATCTAATTTTTTTGACTTCAGCCATAAATGAGTTTACTAAATTCTTTTGTCTTGTCTATTATACAAAGATTAATTTAAAATACTTAATCTTCAAACTCTTCTTTTAATATTTTTACTACATTAGAAACAGTTTCTTCTTCTAAGTCTGTTCGTCTAACTAAATCCTCAACAGATTGTTCTAAAATGCTTTTTGCTGTATCTAATCCTATTTTTATGAATTCTTGAATGACCCAATCTTCAATTTCATCAGAAAATTCAGTCAATTCCACATCTTCATCTTCTACGCCGTCTCTAAAAACTTCAATTTCATATCCAGTCAATCGTACTGCTAATCTGATATTGTGTCCACCACGACCAATAGCTTTAGAAACTTCTTCTGGTTTTAAGGTAACTTCTGCTATTTTTTTATCTTCATCAATCTTAACGTTCATGACTTTTGCAGGGCTTAATGCTCGAGTTATATACAAATGAATATTGTCTGTATAATTAATAACGTCAATATTTTCGTTGCCAAGTTCTCTCACAATACCGTGTATTCTTGAGCCTTTCATGCCAACACAAGCACCAACGGGATCTATTCTATCATCATAGGTATCTACGGCAACCTTGGCTTTTTCACCAGGAATTCTAACGGCGGCTTTTACTGTAATTAGACCGTCAAAAACTTCTGGAATTTCTTGTTCAAAAAGTTTTTCTAAGAACTTAGGAGATGTTCTTGATAGCACAATAATGGGTTTATTCCCTTTGAGTTCAACTTTTTCAATCACGCCTCTAACGCTATCTCCTTTTCTGTAAAAATCAGAAGGGATTTGGTGTTCTTTAGGAATAATTAGTTCATTGCCATCATCGTCAAGAAGGATAACCATATTTCTTCTCACGTGATGCACTTCTGCGGTATAAATTTCACCGATAAGGTCTTCAAAATATTTAAAGGTATTGGTGCTATCGTGTTCGTGAATTTTGGAAATCAAATTTTGTCTTAATGCCAATATAGCACGTCGTCCTAAATGGGCTAATTTAACTTCTTCAGAAACATCTTCTCCAACTTCAAAGTCGGGTTCTATTTTTCGAGCATCTGAAAGTGATATTTCTTGATTTTCATTTTCTACTTCACCGTCGTTAACAACAATTCTGTTTCTCCATATTTCTAAATCACCTTTGTCTGGGTTTATAATAATGTCAAAGTTGTCATCTTCACCGTATTTTCTTTTTAGTGCATTTCTAAATACATCTTCAAGAATGCCCATTAAGGTAACACGGTCGATTAATTTATCATCTTTAAATTCTGAAAACGAATTGATTAAATCAATATTTTCCATCTTAATTTTTATTAAACATTAATTTGATACTGGCTTCTTTTATGGTTTCAAAAGGAAAAGTTTTGTCGTGTTCTACGGTTATTTTGCCTTTGCCTTTTGTTTTTTTCTCTCTTGATTTCCAAGTGAGTCTGATTTCATTGTCATTGACTTCGACTAACTTGCCTTCAATTTTTTCTGTGTCGGTTTTCAATTTCAATTTTCTACCGATGTGTTTTTTGTATTGTCTTTTGTCCACCAAAGGTTCATCAGCACCAGGCGATTGAACTTTGATAGAAAAGTCATACAAGTCTCTATCGAGAGCGACTTCTATTTTTCTGCTTACTGAAATACAATCTGAAACATTTACAAGTTCATCTCCATCTATGGTTAAATTGATATCTAAACCGTCAGAGATATGCTTATTGACTAAAAATAAATCTGTTCTTTCTTCAAAAATTGCTGAAATCGCCTGTTCTATGATATCCTTTGCTTGCATAAATTTATAAAAAGAGGGGACAAAATGTCCCCTCTACCCTTAATCTTTTGCAAATATACAATTAAATTACAATTTGAAAAAACTTTTATGTTTCAGATATTTTTTTGTAGTTTTATTAACAATTTTTAAACTTAATCTTATGAAAAAAATTCTCGTCCCAACAGACTTCTCGCCCGAAGCAGAAAATGCTTTAAAAGTTCTTGCACAAATCGCTAAAAATTTTGATAGTGAAATTTTTCTTTTGCACATGTTAGAGTTGCCTCTTGATTTAATTGACCCATCGCAACCAAGAGGTACAGGTGATTTACCTGAAGCTCTTTTCTTTATGAAATTAGCTCATCAAAGGTTTAATGAAGTGATGAAAAAAGATTATCTAAAAGGTATAAAAGTTAATGAAACTGTTGAATTTCATGAAGCCTTTGATGGCATTATGGAAATTAGCAAAAAACACCAATGCGATGTGATTATAATGGGTTCAAGTGGTGCAGATGGCTTGAAGGAAATATTTATCGGTTCGAATACCGAAAAGGTGGTTCGCCATTCTGAAATTCCAGTTTTGGTGATTAAAAAAGAGATCCCATTATTTGAAGTTAAAAAGTTTGTTTTTGCCACAGATTTAGACTCTGAATCGATTCCAACATTTAAAAAAGCTATTGATTTTGCTAACAAACTCGACACAACTATCGAGTTAGTGATGGTCAATACAGCGAGTAAGTTTAGCACTACTGATGAAATTGATGATAAACTCAAAAGTTTCACTGAAAATATTGATGAAGCTGACTACCAATTTAGCGTATATAATGATGTCAATGTTGAAACGGGAATTTTAAATTACGGCAACAAAATCAATGCAGATTTAATCGGTATAAGCACGCATGGTCGCAAAGGTTTGGCACATTTTATTAATGGAAGTTTGAGTGAAGATTTAGTCAATCATGCTAAACGACCAATTGTGACTTTTAAAATTTAAGCATGAAGCACTAACAGCGGGGCTTGTTGATTTAAGTTTTTTGTGTTGAGTTGTTGAAATATTTGATTACTTATACTCAAATTTTTTGCCATAAACATAATCATATCAGCATCTAAACAAGCTTCATAAATCGCTTTTTTATCTTTGGATTGAATGGGCTTGAATTGAAAATTGATTTCCTTAAAAGTTTTTGCTATTTTATCTTTATTGTTTTTTTTAAACAACAAATTATTAAGTATTCGGTTTGGCACTTCTAATATGGATAAATTTATTTTTTTCCAAAAAACAAGTTGACTTATGGTTTTAAAATATTTGTATTGAAATGAAATTCCATAATCTAAAGGAAACACAATATGGTTCGGAATTTTTATGACAGAGTTTTCAAATACAACGAGAATTGGACATTTTATTTTAGTAACAATGTCAAATGTATTTTTTCCAAATTGTCTATCTTCATCTGAAGTTTTACCTTTTCCTCCCATTAAAATCATATCCACGGAGTTTTTATCGATATAATTTCTAACGGCATCTACGAGATTATTTTTTATAAAAACTTTTGAAAGCGTATGATTTGGCTTCAGTTTTGGTTCTAAATTGTGTTCATTTTCGAGTAAATTTCTCTCTCTTTTTTTTGCACAAATCCCATTGCAAGTCGATGTTTTACAAGGTTTCATAGCGTGAAATAAAACAAAATGCACATCTTCTTCGCCAAAAAAATTTAGGGCATATTCCTGTGTTATTTTGGCGTTCTTAGAAAAATCAGTAAGAAGTAAAACCTGCATAAACTCCTGTATAGGTTACAAAACTAATGTCAAAGCAGGTGTTGTGAAATGATATTTGTCAGTTTAAAAAAAATAGACTAAGAAATTTGCTCTAATTTTTCAAAATCTAACACTTTAATATTACGACCTTCAATTTCTATAAGTACTTCTTTTTTAATTTAGATAGTGTTCTTATCAAACTTTCTTGAGCAATGCCAGCCACTGCGACCAAATCGGCACGTGAAATTCTGATTTGCCTTAGTTTGTTGCGTTTAAGTCGTTCGGTAAATAAAATAATAGTTTGTGCTGTTTTACGCTTTACCGAGCTATACGCCATATCAAGCAACTGATTTTTAGTGTCTTGCAAATTATGGTCTAGCACATCAATAATGTCATAAAGCATTTTTGTATTGGCATCTAAAAAGTTTTTAAAATCTGATTTAGGAATGCAATATAACTCGGTTGGCTCAAGGCATTCTGCTATTTCTTTTGAGGAGTTGTGTTTAAATGTAAAATCGCCAAAAACATCGTCAGTTTTATATAGAGCAGTTATCAATTCTTTGCCATTTTCATCAATCATATAGGTTTTGACAACGCCTTTGTCAACCATATAAAAATAATTTGAGCCTTTATTGCTGTCATAAACCACTTCTGAAGTTTCAAAAGATTTAAGCTCATAACTTTTTAAATGTTTTTTAAGGTCTTCAAAATTGCTTAATTTAGGATGACTTTGTTGATTGTCTTGTCGCTGTTGAAGAATTGCCGTTTTAGCAATTCGACTTTCAATAGCACTGATCAATTCATCTTCTTCAAAAGGTTTAGTCAAATAGTCGTCTGCACCTAAATTCATACCTTTTCTAATGTCTTTATGGTCGGTTTTTGCAGAAAGAAAAATAAATGGAATATACTGAGTTTGTGGATTTTTAGACAAAATTTCTAAAACTCCATAGCCATCCAACTCAGGCATCATAATATCACAAACAATGAGGTCGGGATTAAAACGTTTGGCTTCTTCTACGCCTTTAAGTCCATCGGAAGCTGTTTGCACTTCATAATCTAATAGTTCAAGTATTTCAGCCGTATTTTCTCTTACGGTCATATCGTCTTCTATCAATAGTATTTTTTTAGCCATTAGTTGTCGTGTTTTATTGGAAGTTTTATAAAAAATGTAGAGCCTTTATTTTCTTGACTTTCAAAATAAATATCTCCACCTAAATTATCTAAATGAACTTTAATGATGTTTAAACCAATACCTGTGCCTTGATTGAGTAAAGCATTTTCTGCCCTAAAATAGCGTTCAAAGATGTGTTGTTGATCTTTTTCGGGAATACCAATGCCTTGATCCTGAATATCAAACTTTAAATATTTATCGTCAAAATTAATATCTAAAGTTATAGTGGTATCTTCTCTTGAATATTTTATTGCATTGTTGAGCAAATTAGATAAAATCAGCTCTAAAACATGCCTATCTTGATACAATTCTACATCTTGTAAATCTTGAGGATAATTAATAATTTGACCTGCTTTTAAAGTTACATTGGCATTATAAACAACTTCATTAATCAAATTTAACAAACTGAAGCGTTCAAATTTATAGGTAAATTTTCCTGTTTCTAATCGCTCAACTGAAAGAAAATCGTTGAGAATACTCGTTAGATAATGCACTTTATTTTTGATGGTATTTAAGTGTTTTTCACGCTTTTCCTGTTGCTCAGTCTGAGTGTATTTTTTGGCTAATGTAGAAGATGTCAAAATTCCGCTCAAGGGTGTTTTAAACTCGTGAGAGACTAAGGATAAGAATTTGGTTTTCAAATCATTGAGTTCACGTTCTTTTTGAAGAGCTGTTTTTATGCGAGCTTCGGCTTGTTTTCTACGCATAATTTCGTCTTTCAGTAAATCGTTAAGTTCTGAAAGTTCTTCAACACTTGATTTGAGATCTTTGGTGCGTTTATGAACTTTTTCTTCAAGCGATGCATTGAGATCTAAAATTTCTTGTTCTGCTTCGACTCTTTTGGTGATATCAGTGATCAGCGTCATCACATATTTTTCACCTTTAATTTCAAAAGGATTTAAGCCCGCTTCTAAGGGAAAGGTTTTGCCTGATTTAGTTAAACCAAAAATATTTCGACCAACACCCATTTGGCGACTTTCTTTTTTTTTAATGAAAGATTTTACGTATGCTTCGTGTTTATGATGAAATTTTTGTGGAATCAATATATTGATATGTTGACCTTTCAATTCATGAATTTCATAACCAAACATTTTCACCGCTGAGTCGTTAAGCTCAACGATTAGTTGTTGTTTGTTCACGATTAAGGCTCCTTCTGATATGCCATTAAATAGAATCGAAAATACTTCAGAATTTGATAATGTAAAGCTACTCAAGTTTTCAAATTTATGTCCAAAAATAAGAATTTATTAAGTAACTTCCATAGTTTTCAGTGAGTAGGTTTGTTTAATATTTCACACAAAACATAATTACGACTTAAAATGAACAAGTTTTTCGGTTAAAATTTTATTTTCTAAAAAAAATTAAATCTCATTTCAACACAAATCTATGCATTTTTGTTTTGGACTGTTAGCAATAGTTTTTATTTTATTTAATTGACTTTCACGCATTGGTTCAAAAAAATTATAACCTGAGTTCGATTTATTGAAAGCTATAAATCAGATGATTACATCTTTTTGTAAGCAAATTTTGTCATTTCGAACGAAGAATGAGGAGAAATCCAATCCTACTGAGATATCTCGTCCCTCATGCTTCGCTCTATCGACATGACAGATAATTAAATATCTGTATTTTATATGAATATATTTTATTGGAATTTATATCGAACTCACGTAATTATAAACTCAATCTAAATTAGCATTCAATCTATGATCTAAAAAATCTTCATCATCCAAATTGTTTAGATATAAATCATAGTAAAGTTATAATTTTTTCTAAAGGTTTTGAGTTGAGGCATTAAAATTTAATTCACTCGTTTCACATATTGACCTTTACGCCTTTCTTTTTCTTCTAACAAAAGTGATAACTCACGTGATGATTGTCCTTGGACAGACGAATTTTCTTGAGCTCTTCTAAACAAGTAAGGCACCACGTCTCTCACTGGACCAAAGGGAACAAGCTTAATAGCGTTTGAACATTCTTCGCCAAGATTATAGCTTATGTGATCACTCATACCATAAAGCTGACCAAACCAAACACGATCATCATCTAATTTTAAGCCTTTTTGAGACATTAATTGTAAAGCCATATAAGTTGAAACCTCGTTATGAGTACCTATAAAAGTAGCGATATCATCTATATTATCGATACAATAGCACATAATAGCATTAAAATTAACATCTGTAGCTTCCTTGTCTTCACATATTGGAGTTTGGTATCTTTTTCTTCTAGCTCTCGCGTTTTCTTTTTCCATATAAGCACCTCTAACAATTTTAAATCCAAGTTTAAAATTTTCTTTTTTAGCTCTTTCGTGAATATCTTTGAGATAGGCTAACCTGTCCCATCTGTAGCATTGAATAGTATTAAAAATAATAGCCTTATCTCTGTTGTAAATTTTCATCATTTCTTCAATCAAATCGTCAACTGCTTTCTGCATCCATGTTTCTTCTGCATCAAACATAAGTTTTGTGTTGTAATCAGCTGCAGTTTGGCACAGCATTTTAACTCGTTTTTGGATGCGATTCCATTCTGATTGTTCTGATGAGCTTAATTCTTCGTTTTGACTTACTTTTTCCCAAATCTTAAAACGACCTAAACCAGTGGGTTTGGCAACTGCAAAAGGTATTTCTTTTTGTTCTGAGGCAAATTTTATGATTTCTGCTTTTGTTTTTGCAACTTTTTCAAATTCTTTTTCATCACTTTTTCCTTCTACTGAATAGTCTAAAACACTATAAACATGTTTAGAATACATGAGTTTGATAAGAGGTAAACAGTCTTTTTGAGTTGTGCCACCACAGAATTGTTCAAAAACTGTTTTTTTTATTATCCACTCTATCGGCAACCGGAGCTTAAGGGCAATTTTTGTAAAAAAAATACCTAAAGGCACCAAAAGAGGAATATTCATCAATTTAAAAATAAATATTGACCTTTTTAAATCCTTTTCAGATTTTAAAATAAAAGCCCTTTTGGTGTTATTGAAAATTTTTGTGTCTATCATATCAGTCAAATTTACCTCAAAGATAAATAATAAAAGACGCAAAAAGTCAGGTGTATTTAACTAATTTGCATTTCTTAAAAATTGATAAAATAATGATAGATGATAAGAGCATTTTATTTGGGAAAAAAGCATATAAAACCTTAGATACACTTGTCAAAACAGCCTCAGTTTCAAGCGTGTTTTTGTTGATTGATAACAACACAAAAACACATTGTTTAGATCATTTTAAAAATCGCGTTAGCTTTAATTTTAAAACCGTATTGATTCCTTTTGGAGAAACGCATAAAAATCTTGAAACCTGCTCAGTTATATGGCAAAACCTTTCTGATAATGGAGCTGACAGGCAATCTTTACTGATTAACTTAGGTGGTGGTGTGATAACAGATATTGGTGGGTTTACAGCTTCATGTTTTAGACGTGGAATTGCTTTTGTGCACATTCCAACTACATTGTTAGGTATGATTGACGCAGCTATTGGCGGAAAAAACGGCGTTGATTTTAAAAATCTAAAAAATCAAATTGGTGTTATAAAACAACCTGAAATGATTTTAATAGACCAAGTTTTTTTGAAAACACTCCCTCATAACCAAATGGTAAGTGGTTTTGCTGAAATGATAAAACACGGTTTAATCAATGTAAAATCTCATACGTATTTTGATAAATGTTTAGATTTAGAAAAAGTTGATAGTGAAAATATTAAAGACCTCGTGGAAGAATCTATTAAAATAAAAAAAATGATAGTCGATGCAGACACATCAGAAAAAGGAATAAGAAAAATTTTGAATTATGACTATACTTTAGGACATGCTATAGAATCCTACAGATTGTCGCTTGACCCAACTAAACACTTGCTTCATGGTGAAGCTATAGCAATAGGTTTGGTCTTAGAAACTTTTATTTCTCATAAAATGTTCGGTTACCCAAAACGTGTATTGAATCAATTAAAATCCTTAGTCAAAAGATTTTATATATCTCAAAATTTTGGTCGTGATGAAATTTCACAAATCATTGATTTAATGAAATATGACAAAAAAAATATCAAAGGTAAAGTCAATTTTGTATTGCTCAAAAATATAGGGCAATACGTTTTGGATTGTCAAGTAGAAAACAAATTAATCTATGAAGCTTTTGATTTCTATGCAAAAGATTAGCCATGAATACTTTCATGTTGACCTAACTTTTTCATTATTTCAGCTTCGTAGTTTAGCAATTTGTGCCATTTTTGGTCAACAATATTTTTATCGCCATAATGTCTAGCAAGTTGAAGAAACATGGTGTAATGATTGGCTTCAGAAATCATAAGTTTTTTGTAAAAGGCTCTTAGTTTTTCATCTTTTAAATTTTCTGACAATAGCCTAAAACGCTCACAACTTCTTGCTTCGATGAGTGCGGCATAAAGCAATCTATGTATGAGTTGGTTGGTTCGACTACCGCCTTTTTCAAAGAATTTTTGTAGCTGTACAACATATAAATCTTTTCTATCTCGACCCATTGTGATGTTTTTGGTTTTAATTAAATCATGAACCATTTTGAAATGACTCATTTCTTCTTGAGCGAGTTCGGTCATTTTGGTAACAAGCATTTCATATTCAGGAAAACTGACAATTAGCGAAATAGCTGTTGATGCGGCTTTTTGCTCACAATAGGCATGATCGATTAAAATTTCTTCTATGTTTTTTTCAGCTATATTAGCCCATCTTGGGTCTGTTGGAAGTTTTAAACCTAACATATTTTAAAATTCTAAATCGAGTTTTTTTCTTAACAATTCTACGTTTGGGTTTTTTTCTACAAAATACTTGTATTTTTCTTCATTGGTATGCAAGTATTTTTTCTCTTGAAATTGGCTCACGTGAATGACAAGATCGAGATGCGAATTTCTTAAGGTGTTTTTTAAATATTTTAGAATACGATCTTTATTCCTTTGAATATCAATTTTCATGGTTTCATTTGGCAATTGTATTTCAATGGTATTATCCTTGAGTTTTGGAACATCAGATAGCAAAGTAGAAGCGAGTAATTTTTCTCCTCTATCGTCTATAATTTCTGCAAATTTTATCCAAGCAGATTTTAGACTATCAAGGCTAAATTTTTCATTTAAAATTTCTGTCTCAACTTGTTTATTCTTATTTTTTTGAACGTGATTTTTCTTAAATTCAATTGACTTAAGCGATAATGCACTTTTTTTTAATGGTCTTGCATTTTGAACAGATTCTTGCTTTTGCTCTTTCTGCTCAGTTGTATTGTTAACTTTCTCAGTGTTATCGGTTTGGGTTTTGTCTTTTTTTGCAGAGGTTATAGATTTTTTTGATTTTTTTTCTACAACTGGAGACGCTATGGATTTAGGCTTTTTTTTTTGTGATAAAATCGTCTCTTGACTTGCTAGTTTCATCAGACACAGTTCTACATGTAGTAGCTTATTTTGACTTAATTTATAATTAAAATCACATGTATTTGCTAAATCTATAGATGTTAATAATTGTTGAAAGCTAAAATTTTCAGATTGCTCTTTGTATTTTTTCTTAGCTTCATCTCCAACATCAAGGAGCTCTATCGTTGATGGATTTTTACAGACCAAAAGATCTCTAAAATGAGACGCTAAACCACTGATGAAATGCTGACCATCATATCCTTTGGCTATAACTGCATTAAAATAGGTAACTAATCCAGGTATATCAGCCTTTAGAATTAAATCGGTGGCATGTAAAAAAGTTTCAAAATCAAGGATATTTAAATTTTCTGCAACAGCCTTTCGTGTGAGTTTATTACCGCAATAACTTACCACGCGATCGTAAGTTGACAATGCATCTCGCATAGCTCCATCAGATTTTTGAGCAATGATCAGCAAAGCTTCATCTTCGGCTTCTACGCCTTCTTTTGCGACAATTTCTTTAAGGTGTTCTAGGATATCTTGAACTGTGATGCGTTTAAAATCAAACACTTGACAACGAGATAAAATCGTTGGAATAATTTTATGTTTTTCGGTTGTGGCTAAAATAAAAATAGCGTGTTTTGGCGGTTCTTCTAAAGTTTTTAAAAACGCATTAAACGCGACCGATGAAAGCATGTGTACTTCATCAATGATGTAAACTTTAAAATTACCAGTTTGTGGTGGGATGCGTACTTGGTCATTGAGATTTCTGATATCATCAACCGAGTTATTGGAAGCAAGATCTAATTCAAAAATATTAAAAGCATAATCAGAAGTTTCACTATCAGAAGACACTTGGTTGACTGTTTTGGCTAAAATTCGGGCACAGGAAGTTTTGCCAACTCCACGTGGTCCAGTGAATAGCAATGCTTGTGCCAAGTGATTATTGTCAATAGCATTTTTTAGCGTGTTGGTCACTGCTTTTTGACCGATAACTTCTTCAAAAGTATCTGGTCTGTATTTTCGTGCGGATACTACAAAATGGTTCATAGCACAAATATAAATAAAGCTATCATTTGAATAGAACTTTTGGTCAAAAAAGCTATTAGATTGCTAATTTAGTCCGTGATTGATTAATCAGTTTCATTTAGGGTTTCCTCAGAAAGTCAGAATTTAAAGTTATAGATTTAGGATTTGTTATAACCTGAGTTCAATCTATTGAAAGCTGTAAATCAGATGATTATATCTTTTTGTTAGCAAATTTTGTCATTTCGAACGAAGCATGAGGAGGAATCTCATCCTACTGAGATGTCTCGTCGCTCATGCTTCGCTCTTTCGACATGACAAATGATTAAATATCTGTATTTTATATGAATATATTTTATTGAAATTTATATCGAACTCACGTTGTTATAAATAGAATGGCTCCAATCCAACTATTTAAAACCGTTGAAACGCTTAGGATTGTGCATTGGCTATGGTTTGCAAATATTCGATGGTGAATGGATTTATCCATTTTCTATAATTTCAATTTCTTCCCTGTAAGTGGTTTATAAAAGAATGAGGATATCCTATTTAATCTCATATAAATAGACCAAAGCATAAAAGACAAATTCTATCAATTTTGCTCTCTCACATTTTTAAAATCATTGTCTTAAAAAAAGTTTTACAATACTTTAGCATTTTTAACTTTTTGATTGGTAATGGCAATTTCCAAAACTTCAGACATATCGCTGACGTAATGAAAACGCAATCCTTTGATATAGTCTTTTTTAATCTCCTCTATATCGCGTTTGTTTTCTTCACAAAGGATAATATCTTTGATATTGGCACGTTTGGTCGCCAATATCTTTTCTTTTAAGCCACCAACGGGCAATACTTTGCCTCTAAGGGTGATTTCACCAGTCATTGCTAGTTTTTGTTTGACTTTTCTTTGGGTAAATAAAGAAAATAGACTCGTCAACATAGTGATACCAGCACTTGGACCATCTTTTGGTGTAGCACCTTCAGGCACGTGAATATGCACGTTGTATTTTTCAAAAATGTCAGGATTGATGTTAAATTTTTCTGCATTAGATTTGATGTATTCCATCGCAATGGTTGCAGATTCTTTCATCACTTTACCTAAATTGCCTGTAATGTTTAATTGACCTTTGCCTTTAGAAAGTGTAGATTCAATAAATAAAATATCACCACCAACAGCCGTCCAAGCAAGACCAGTTACCACTCCAGCGACTTGGTTGTTTTCATATAAATTGGCTTTGAGTTTGGGTGCACCTAAAATTTCTATAATGTCATCTTTGCTTAATTCTGGATTATAGGTTTCCTCTAATGCGATTTTTTTAGCAATCCCTCTAACCACCTTAGCTATTTGTTTTTCTAGCCCACGCACGCCAGATTCTCTAGTGTAACCTTCTACAATGCTTTGTATTTCTGGTTTATGCAGTTTTATTTGATCTTTGCTCAAACCATGTTCTTTAATTTGTTTAGGGATAAGATGTCTTTTGGCAATTTGAATTTTTTCTTCTACTGTGTAACCATTCACATTTATGATTTCCATACGATCTCTAAGAGCTGGTTGTATAGAACCTAAATTATTTGCAGTAGCAATAAACATCACCTTAGAAAGGTCATAACCCATTTCTAAAAAATTATCGTAAAAATCATTATTTTGCTCTGGATCAAGCACTTCAAGTAAAGCTGAAGCAGGATCGCCTTGCATACCTTGAGCTAACTTGTCTATTTCATCAAGAACAAAAACAGGATTAGAAGTTCCAGCTTTTTTGATATTTTGAACAATTCTACCTGGCATAGCACCAATATATGTTTTTCTATGACCTCTTATCTCAGCTTCATCGCGTAAGCCACCTAATGAAACTCTCACATATTTACGCCCAACTGCTTCAGCAATAGACTTCCCTAAAGACGTTTTACCTACACCAGGTGGTCCGTATAAGCAAAGAATAGGCGATTTCATGTCATTTCTCAATTTTAAAACCGCCAAATATTCAATGATACGTCTTTTTACATCTTCTAAGCCGTAGTGATCTCGGTCAAGTACACTTTGTGCTTTTTTAAGATCAAATTTATCTTGGCTGAAATTATCCCATGGTAAATCTAAAAGCAACTCTAAATAATTACGTTGAATAGAATGCTCTGGGACTTGAGGATTCATGCGTCTTAATTTTGCCAATTCTTTATCAAAATGCTTAGAAACCTCTTTAGACCATTTTTTGGATTTGGCTTTTTTCTGTAGCTCTTCAATTTCGTTTTCCTGAGAAACCCCTCCAAGTTCTTCTTGTATGGTTTTCATTTGCTGGTGCAAAAAATATTCTCGTTGTTGCTGATTGATGTCAGTTTGTACCTTAGATTGAATATCATTTCTTAATGCAAGTTTTTGATACTCTACATTCATTTGTTTTAGAGTAGCTAAAGCCCGTTCTTTAAGATTAGATATTTCTAACAATTTTTGTTTTTCATCAACATCTAAACTCATATTTGAAGAAATAAAATTGATAAGAAAGGAAGAACTTTCTATATTTTTTACTGCAAATGAAGCTTCTGTAGGAATGTTAGGACTTTCTTTGATGATGCGTAAAGCCAATGATTTTAACTCTTCAATAATGGTTGTAAATTCTTCCTCAACAATATCACTTAAATCCTCTGAAAATTCTGAAACTTTACTTTTTATGTAAGGTTCTTCGCTTACAACCTGTTCTATTTTAAATCTCTTTTTACCTTGAATGATTACAGTCGTATTACCATCGGGCATTTTTAAAACCCTAAGTATTTTAGCAACAACACCAACCCTATTTAAGTCTTTGAAAGTAGGTTCCTCTACCTCGTTATCAATTTGAGCGACTACACCTACAATTTTATTAGTGGCATTAGCGTTGTTTATAAGTTTGATTGATTTATCTCTGCCAGCAGTTATAGGTATTACCACTCCTGGAAATAGTACTGTATTTTTTAAAGGCAAAATCGGCAATTCGTCTGGTAAGGTTTCTGAATTGATTGCATCTTCATCTTCTGATGTCATCAACGGAATTAATTCTGCATCTTCGTCAAATTCTTGTGATGACAAATTGTCAATATTAAATATTTTTCTGTTACTCATAATTAAATTTTAGTCATGATGTCATATCAAAATTACTCAAATCTTCATAAAGATAGATATAACTTGTCTTGATACGTTTTTTTAAAATGATTACTTTAATAATCCAATTCCTATGCCAAAAACAAATGAAATGTATTTTTTCCGTTAAAATTATGGACTTGTAAGTTTATTGATTTTTTGTAAAGCATGCTCAATATTTTCGATATGCCCAAAATTTAATACCAATCTCAAACCATTTCTTGTTTTCTTTTCTTTCAAAATAAATTGATTTTGACTTTGTTGAATTTGAGCTAAAACTTGTCTAAATTGATTACTTTGGTAAAAAGATGATTCTTGGTTAGCAATAAAATAACCAATCATTTTATGTTGTTTGATGACTAATTTTTCAATTCCAACCTTAGCCGCAGTCCATTTTAACTTGACACTGTCTAATAAATCTATTACTTGAATAGGCAGGTCACCAAAACGGTCTTTGAGTTCATCTTTAAATGACTCTAACTTATCTGATGTTTTTATATCATTGAGTTTAGTATAAAGATTTAACCTCTCGGTGATGTTGTTGATATAATCGTCTGGAAAAAGTGTTTCAAAATCAGTGTCTATTTGAACATCTTTAACAAAATCTTTGTTTACATTCTGATTTTCAGATTTATATAAATCTTTAAATTCATTTTCCTTGAGTTCTTCTATGGCTTCATTAAGTATTTTTTGGTAAGTATCAAATCCGATTTCATTGATAAATCCGCTTTGCTCACCACCAAGCAAATCGCCTGCTCCACGAATTTCTAAGTCTTTCATTGCAATTTTGATTCCACTGCCCAAGTCAGAAAATTGCTCTAATGCTGTGATGCGTTTTCTGGCATCAGGTGTCATATTGATAAGACTTGGTGTGATGAGGTAACAAAATGCTTTTTTATTACTTCTCCCAACACGACCACGCATTTGATGTAAATCGGATACGCCAAAATGATTTGCATTATTAATTATTATAGTATTTGCATTGGTAATATCAAGACCACTTTCAATGATAGTTGTTGATACCAATACATCAAACTGACTATTCATAAAACTAAGCATCAATTGTTCTAATTTTTTACCTTCCATTTGACCATGACCAATTCCAATTTTAGCATCTGGCACTAAACGTTGAAGTAATCCTGCCACTTCATTAATATTTTCTATTCGATTGTGTATAAAAAAGAGTTGACCGCCACGTTGCAGTTCATAATTAATGGCGTCTCTAATGGCGTCTTCAGAAAATCGAATAACTCGAGTTTCGATGGGATAACGGTTTGGCGGTGGCGTTGTGATGGTTGATAAATCTCTGGCGACCATCAAGCTAAATTGTAAGGTTCTAGGAATTGGTGTTGCTGTTAAGGTTAAAGTATCTACATTAGTTTTAAAATTTTTGAGCTTGTCTTTTACGGCCACACTAAATTTTTGTTCTTCATCGATAATTAACAGACCTAAATCTTTGGATTTTAAATCTGAAAGCGTCTCTCGTTTTTCTTTTGCCGTTTTAAATCGATTGATGTAATCTATTGTAACAGGAAAGTCTTTCAAACGTTCCGAAAAAGTTTTGTGATGTTGAAAAGCCAAAATTGTGGTTGGCACTAAAACGGCAACTTGTTTTCCATTATCAACAGCTTTAAAAGCGACTCGTATAGCAACTTCAGTTTTACCAAAACCTACATCGCCACAAACAAGTCTGTCCATGGGTTGTTGGCTTTCCATGTCTTTTTTTACCGCTTCTGTTGCTGTACTTTGGTCTGGAGTATCTTCATAAATAAAAGAAGCTTCTAACTCGTGTTGCAAATAAGAGTCTGGTCCAAATTGAAAGCCTTTTTTTAATTTTCGCTTAGCGTAAAGTTTGATAAGGTCGAAAGCGATTTTTTTAACTCTGGTTTTTGTTTTTTGTTTGAGTTTTTTCCAAGCTTTACTACCAAGTTTATAAACTTTTGGGGCTTGACCGTCTTTGCCATTATATTTTGAAATTTTGTGTAAGGCGTGAATGTTTAGATATAAAACATCTCCTTCACCATAAACCAATTTGATGGCTTCTTGTGTGTTGCCATTTACTTCTATTTTTTGTAAACCTCCAAATTTGCCAATACCGTGGTCAATATGTGTCACGTAGTCGCCACGCTCAAGCTGTGTCAACTCCTTTAAGGTAATAGCTTGTTGTTTGGAGAATTTATTTTTAAGCTTAAACTTGTGGTAACGCTCAAAAATTTGATGATCGGTATAACAGACCAACTTACTATTATGGTCTATAAAACCTTCGTGTAAGCCCAAGACTAAAGTTTGGTAATTGGTAAACTGCATATCCTCAAAAATGTCGTGAAAACGTTGGGCTTGTTGTTGATTCAAGCGACAAATTACATTGGTGTAATCCGATTTTTGATGCTTTTCCAAATCATCAATCAGTAAATCAAATTTTTTATTGAAAGCTGGTTGAGGAGAAGTATGGCAAGTAAAAATAAAATTATCTGAAGCTCCTAAAAAATTTTGGTTGTGATATTGAATACAATTGAAATTTTGAAGTTGAGCTATCAACTCATCTCCATGACAAAACAATTCTGAAGGTTTAGAATAGCTAACATTTTCAGAAAGTTGTTTGAAATTATTTTCAGCTTTTTTAAATAATTCATTCAAGTCTGCTTTTAGCAATTCAGGATTTTCAGTTATTATCAAACTTTGTTGTTTGATATATTCCAAAAAACTTTGTCGTTTTTCCTGCACATATTTATTTTCAACATTAGGCATAATTGAAGCCTTGCTATGGGTTTGATTAGATAGTTGAGTCTCAATATCAAAAGTTCTGATACTTTCTATCTCATCACCAAAAAATTCAATCCGATAAGGCTCGTCATGGCTAAAGGAATAAATATCAATTATACCACCTCTCACAGAAAATTCGCCAGGTTTAGTAACAAAATCTACGCGTTTGAAGTCGTATTCAAAAAGAGTTTCATTTACAAAATCTAAATCTAATCGATCCCCGCGATTTATTTTTAAAGTATTTCGGCTTAATTCGCTCTTAGTAACTACTTTTTCAAATAAAGCATTAGGGTAAGTAACGATGATAACGGGTTTTTTTCCAGAGTTTAGTCTGTTAAGCACTTCTGCTCTGAGCAAGACATTGGCGTTGTCGGTTTCTTCAATTTCATATGGTCGGCGATAGCTACTTGGATAAAAAAGCACTTCTTCATGACCTAAAAAATCTTCTAATTCATTAAGGTGATAAGTCGCGGTTTCTTTATCTTTCAAAATAAAAATAAAGGGTAAATTGGCTTGTTTGAATAGTTCAATGGTGTAAAAACTTTTTGATGAACCAATCAAATTCTTAAGCTGAAATATCTTTGGATTTTGCTCCCTAATTTGAGACAATATAGGCTGAACCGAATTGGCTTTAGAGAACAGGTTTAAGAGTTCTGTTTTAGTCATATTTTTAAAAAGAAGCTACAAAAGTAAAGTATAAATTTTGATAAAAAAAAACCGTTCCAAGTTTGAAACGGTTTTTTGATATCATATAAAGTAAAATTTTTAACTCAACACCTCTTGAACTTTATCTGCGACTTCTTGAAATAAAACTGCACTTTCTACATTTAAGCCAGAATTGTCAATTAATTCTTTAGCCAAGTCAGCGTTTGTACCTTGAAGCCTAACAATGATTGGCACATTGATTTTATCACCAAGATTTTTGTAAGCTTCTACAACACCTTCTGCAACACGGTCACAACGTACAATTCCGCCAAAAATATTGATTAATATCGCTTCAACTTTTTCATCTTTAAGAATCAATCTGAAAGCTTCTTCAACACGTTTAGCATCAGCTGTGCCACCAACATCAAGGAAGTTTGCAGGTTCACCACCAGCTTGTTTGATCAAATCCATTGTTGCCATAGCTAAACCCGCTCCATTTACCATACAACCCACGTTACCATCAAGATTGACATAACTCAAGCCAGCTTCTTTAGCTTCAACTTCAGTTGGGTCTTCTTCTCTAATATCACGCATCGCTTGATAATCTTTATGTCTAAACAAAGCACTGTCATCTATGGTAACTTTAGAATCTACAGCCATTATTTTATCATCGCTGGTTTTTAGCACAGGATTAATTTCAAATAATGATGAATCTGAACCTTCATAAGCTTTGTATAGGTTTGTAACAAACTTGCACATTTCTTTAAAAGCTTGACCTGATAAACCTAAATTAAAAGCAATTTTTCGAGCTTGAAACGGCAAAATGCCTGTAGCAGGATCAATCACTTCAGTAAATATCTTATCTGGTGTTTTTTCAGCCACAGTTTCTATGTCCATTCCACCTTCAGGCGAATACATAATCATATTCCTACCTTTGGCACGATCGAGTAAAACTGACATATAATATTCTTCTGGTTCACTATCGCCTGGATAGTAAACATCTTCAGTAATCAAAACTTGATTTACTTTTTTGCCTTCTTTAGAGGTTTGTGGCGTGACAAGGTTCATGCCGATGATTTCATTGGCAATTTCCTTTACTTCTTTAAGATTTTTAGCCAACTTAACACCACCGCCTTTACCGCGACCACCAGCGTGAACTTGGGCTTTTATCACATGCCAACCCGTACCGGTTTCTTCTGTGAGTTTTTTGGTCGCTTCTACTGCTTCATCTGATGTTGTAGCTACTATACCGCGTTGAATATTTACACCAAAACTACTGAGTATTTCTTTACCTTGATATTCGTGAAGATTCATAATCTTTGTTTAAAAAATTTTAGATGCACAAAAGTAATAATTTATAAAGTTGAAACAAGATTTTTAACCCAAATTATGATTTAGCTTAATTTTAAGTCAATATCCTTAATGCATGGTTTACATTTGTAGCTGTTTTAATTAAAAGCAATATGAAAATAATTTGTATTGGTCGCAACTATACCGAACATATCAACGAGTTAGAAAACGAAAAACCCGATGATCCGGTTATTTTTATTAAACCAGATTCATCGGTTTTACCTAAATCGCATCCATTTGTGATTCCTGAATTTTCAAATGAAGTGCATCACGAAGTTGAGGTTATAGTCAAAATCAATAAACTCGGCAAATACATTCAGCCCAAATTTGCTCATAAATATTA
Organism: Flavobacterium sp. CS20; assembly: GCF_018080005.1. NCBI lineage: Bacteria > Pseudomonadati > Bacteroidota > Flavobacteriia > Flavobacteriales > Flavobacteriaceae > Flavobacterium > Flavobacterium sp. CS20. The sequence goes on from NZ_CP073015.1 coordinate 1,288,277, forward strand.
TCAAGAATTTGGATTGGGAATTGACTTTACAGCACGAGATTTACAATCAAAACTCAAAACTAAAGGCTTACCTTGGGAAAAGGCTAAAGGTTTTGACGGTGCAACACTTATCGGACGACAATGGTTTGATAAATCAGATTTTGATTTAAATAATTTGAATTTTTCTTTACTAAAAAACAACAAAATCGTTCAACAAGGCAATACCAAATTAATGCTTTGGAAAATCGATGAACTCATCGCTTATATCTCTCAGTTTTTTACTTTAAAAATAGGCGATATCATTTTTACAGGAACACCTTCTGGAGTAGGCAAAGTTGAAGAAAATGATGTTTTGATCGGAAAAATAGAAAATCAGTCAGTTTTTAAAGTTAATGTAAAATAAATGTACGCAGAAATTATAACCATAGGCGACGAGATATTAATCGGTCAAATTGTTGATACCAATTCAGCATTTCTCGGTCAACAACTCAACAAAATAGGAATTGAAATTATACAAATCACATCCATAAAAGATGAACAAAGTCATATTCTAAAAGCTTTGAAAGATGCTGAAACACGTGCCGATATTATCATTACTACTGGTGGATTAGGAGCAACCAAAGACGACATCACAAAACATACACTCTGCCAATATTTTAATGACGAATTGGTTTTAGACCAAAAGACACTTGAACACGTTGAAAATATTTTTGAAAAATATATAAGTCATCCTATTTTAGAAGCCAACCGCTCGCAAGCCTATTTGCCATCAAAATGTTTAGCACTTAACAATCAGTATGGCACAGCACCAGGAATGTGGTTTGAAAAAGACAACAAAGTCTTTATTTCAATGCCAGGCGTGCCTTATGAGATGAAAGCTTTGATGAGAAATGAAGTCATACCAAGACTTAAAGACCGTTTTAATCGCCCGTTTATTCTTCATAAAACCGTTTTAACTTACGGTCTTGGAGAAAGTGCCATTGCCGACAGAATTGAAGATTGGGAAAACAACTTACCAAATTTCATCAAATTGGCTTACTTGCCAAGCTTAGGCAGAGTGAGATTAAGATTAACCGCTCGTGGCGATGATGAAAAATTATTGCAAAATACTATTAATCAAGAAATTGAAAAATTGCACAAACTCATTGGTGATATCATCAAAGGTTACGAAGATGAAAACAGCATAGAAGAAAACATCGCTAAAAGCTTAACCGAAAAACATCTCACCTTAGCTACAGCCGAAAGTTGCACTGGCGGTCGTTTAGCGACAAAATTTACCGAAATTCCAGGTGCATCGGCTTATTTTAAAGGCAGTATTGTGAGTTATGCCACTTCAGCAAAACACGACGTATTAGGAATCTCAAAACAATTTATTGAAAAATATTCAGTGGTAAGTGCTGAAATTACTAAAGAAATGGCCAAACGTGTTCAAAAAATGTTCAAAGCAGATATTGCAGTCGCAACAACAGGAAACGCAGGTACAACAAAAGGCGATAGCGATGCGGAAATCGGCACAGTTTTTATAGCTTTGGCTTATCAGTCTGAAGTTGTCGTCGAAAAATTTAATTTTGGTACCCATAGGGAACGCGTGACCCAAAAAGCCGTCAACAAAGCTTTAGAAATGCTTTATGACCAAATAAAAGTCTAAGAGTTATGAGCAACAACATCAATATCAAAAATAGAAAAGCCAAATTCCAATACGAAATTTTGGATAAATATACCGCAGGCATCAAACTTGTTGGCACTGAAATCAAATCAATTCGTGAAGGCAAAGCCTCTATTGCTGAAAGCTTTTGCGAGTTCAACGATAGAGGTGAACTGTTTGTGATCAATATGCATATTGAAGAATATTCTCACGCTACGCATTTTAATCACAAACCTAAAAGCGAACGTAAACTTTTATTACAAAAAAAAGAACTCAAAAAGCTGCACAAAGAAGTTAGAAACACAGGTTTAACTATCATTCCTTTGCGTCTATTCATTAATGACAGAGGGATTGCTAAACTAGTTATTGCACTTTGTAAAGGGAAAAAACTCTATGATAAACGAGAGGATATTAAAAAACGCGATACCAAAAAACGTTTAGACCGCATTAAAAAAGCATTTAACAATTAAAGATTTTATTAAAAATATACCTATAAAAAATTAAAAACTAATCACTTTTTTGCTTGACCTTTTTGTTTGGGGTTATATTTAAAAAAGCGATACCGTTAAGGCAAAGATTGGTTTTTCAACTCAACTATTTTGCAGGGTATCGCTTAATTGGGCATAGTGGAACTGCTTACTCAATTCCTCTACAAATCAAAATAGTGCATTAGGGCAAGTCTTTGAAGTAAGTCTAAAGATACTGGCAACACTATTCTAAATTAAACTAAGTTTAAAGCCCTCGTTAAAGGAAACAGACCAATACAGTATCTTTAAATACTTAGTCTATTTGCTAAAAAAGCCCTTAGAGATGTAAAAGCTTTTAGTTTGCTCAAATTTACTTATCGTTAAATAAGTAGAACACAAATCTACGATAATTAAAATAAGCCCTCAAAAACACGAAAAATTGAAGTCGTCGGATAATGGTCGGACAAATTAATTTTAAAAAACCTCAACACTCTGTAAATAAGCTTATTGAGGTCATTTATTGCGGAGAAAGAGGGATTCGAACCCCCGGTACCTTGCGGTACAACGGTTTTCAAGACCGCCGCATTCGACCACTCTGCCATTTCTCCATCTTTTTGCAAAGCGAGTGCAAAGATAATAAGCTTTCTATTTCTACAAAATAAAAATGAAAGAATTATCTAAGTATTTTAAATGTCAATCATTTGGGCTAAATCGTCAAAATTCATTTTATCTGAAAGCAGCATCATTTTATAAAAATTTGACGGGTTTAAGTCATCGCCAAGCAATCTTAAAACGATAAAACCTTTGCTATTATCGTTAGCATAAATAACTATCTCTTGAACTTTGTCTTCTAAATCGTCTGCATACATCTTCATCTGTCGACCTTTGTCATTAACTGACATCAATTGTTGACTACTAAACTCTTTTGATAAAATTGTTGTGAGCTGTGTGCGTTTTTCTACATAATAGTCTTCTTTCGTGTTGTCTTTTTTAAAGGCGAGAAGATTAACCTTTCTGACATCTTTAAAGAGTGATTGCTGTTCTTCAGACAGGTCTTCAAAATTGTCTATGAATGTTTTGAGCGAAAAGTCTAAACTGATAAAGTTTTCGTCGTCTTTATGGTCAACCATATAGGTTTGCAGAGAATTGGTTTGACAAGATATCAAAACCAAGAGACTGAGGCATAATGTGATTATAGTTTTCATAATTGAGATTTTATTTTTTGTTTAAAGAATCAGCACCAGGCACTTTTAGGTCTTTGGCTAATTTTGAAACTTGACGCAAATCAATTAAACCATTGATGATAATAACGACAGTTTCTCCATTGTCATCAATTCCATTGACGTGCATAAATAATTGTTTGACTTCGTCATCAGTATTACCAGGTTTAAAGTGAAAAGTTACATGTTTCCCGTCTTCATTGACACGCATCAATTCTTCAAGATTATTATTCTTAATATATGACTTTGCATCACCGTTAAGTTCATTACTCATTTTTGAGTCGTTAGTCTTTAAAACTTTGATATTTTCAAGATTATTGATAAGCTTGACATACTCTTGGGTCTCTTTATCTTTACTGTCTAAATCAAGTCTGCTCATTAATTTAAACATATTTTTATTGATAATCACTGAGCTTACACTCGGGTTATTTTCGTATCGTTCAAAGTCTTGTGCTTGGACAAAACTCGCAAATAAAACAGCTGATATGGTAATTAAAATTGTTTTCATCGTTTTTGTATTTAAATTAAGGTTTAAGTTTATCAATGTATTTTGTTTTGATTTCTTCTAAAGTTGAAAGATTTTGAATGTCTTTGGTGTTGGAATTGATATGACTTCCTATCAGTTCAAAAACTTTTATGGTTTCTTGCAAGGCCAATTCTGGGTCGTCATAAGTGCCTAAATCTTTAGTGCTATTTCGGTGATTATAAAACCAAGCTCCAGCAAGACAGACTAACAATATAGCGACGTATTTGTAAAATGGTTTAAAAGACTTTTTCGCTTTTGGCTTAAAAGATTGTTGAGGTTTTGCTGTCTTGCTGTTTTCAAAATAGCTAAACATATTTTGATAGACCTGCCATTCAGGTTTAACCTTGTTGTTTATAAAATATTGAGCAAGTAGTTGTTCTTCTTCAATATGTGTTTTGCCTTCAAGGTATTTGTCTATCAATTGGCTGATGTCATGCTCTGTTTTCATTTTTTTGTTGTTTTGAAAGTCGTTCTACTAAATTTTTTCTCGCTCTCGACAAAGTAACACGCACTGCCGTTGGTTTCATATCCATTATTTCGCAAATTTTATCATAATCGTATCCTTCTATTTGACGCAAATGCAAAACCATACTTTGTGCTTTGGGCAAGGTTTTCATCATAGCTTCTACTCTATTCCAATCTTGTTTAGCTTCTAATTGTTGATGCGGATCTGCCGAGCTATTTTCATAATTGGTATGCACCAATCTCAAGTTATTATTAGCTTTGAGTTTTAACTGGTCTAAACAATGATTTTTGGTCATAGTCATTGCATAGGCTTCTATATTTTTAATATTTTCAAGTCCGTTTTTTTGGTTCCACAATTTAATCATCACTTCTTGCGTAGCGTCTTCTCTTGCATCAGATGAAGTTAACAAGCGTTTAGACAACCTGAAAATCTTTTGTTGTATTGGAATGACTAAACGATTAAATTCTGAAACTTTCATATTTATTGGTTACACTTTCTCGACGAGTTGATATTAATTTTGTTACAATAATTATTAAAAATATGGTATTTTTTTAATTAATTGATAAGCCTAAACAGATTTGCTCTCAAATTAGGGATAATCGAAAAAATACAGCTGATAACCCAACTCGAAGCTCATTAATATTATAACAATACTTTTAGAAATTGAGTTAAAATTGTAAATTTAGCGTAACAATTTGTAAAAGTTTAGACCTATTGTGGTGTTGAAAAATATGAAAATAAGTTATCGCAAAGGATTTTTATGTGATATAATAAATTGTATTTTTACGCATTATTTTTAGCACATGGGAAAAATTATAGCTATAGCTAATCAGAAAGGCGGTGTTGGTAAAACAACTACAGCAGTAAACTTGGCTCAAAGACTTGGCGTTTTAGAAAAGAAAGTCTTGTTGATTGATGCCGATCCACAAGCCAATGCGACTTCTGGTTTGGGCATTAATGTTGACGAGGTTGAAAACAGCAGTTATCAACTTCTAGAACACACGCAGGAAGCTAAAAACTTAGTCGTTTCTACAGATTCGCCAAACTTAGATTTGATTCCAGCACATATTGATTTAGTCGCCATTGAAATAGAATTGGTAGATCAAGATAATCGTGAGCAAATGCTAAAAATGGCAATTGATGATTTGCGTTCTCTCTATGATTACATTATTATAGATTGTGCACCATCTTTAGGCTTGCTGACTTTGAACGCGTTGACGGCTTCTGATTCCGTGCTAATTCCGATACAATGCGAATATTTTGCTCTTGAAGGTTTGGGTAAATTGTTGAATACCATAAAAAGTGTTCAAAAATTGCACAATCCTAATTTAGATATTGAAGGCTTATTGCTTACCATGTATGATGCACGTTTAAGATTGTCTAACCAAGTGATTGATGAAGTAAAAAAGCATTTTGCTGATATGGTGTTTGACACTATCATACAACGTAATGTGCGGTTGAGCGAAGCCCCGAGTTACGGTGAAAGCATTATAAAATATGACGCTGCAAGTCGTGGTGCTAATAACTACTTGAGCCTTGCCGAAGAATTATTAAAACAAAATCAAACTTAAATTTTATACTAAAGCCAAAAAAAAACAAGCTTTAGGACGTGGACTTTCAGCCTTACTGAATGATCCAGAACAGGATATTAAATCTGTTGAAGATGAAAATGCTGATAAAGTTGTTGGCAGTATAGTTGAATTAGAACTTGCTCATATTGAAGTAAATCCGTTTCAGCCACGTAGTAGTTTCAATGAAGAACATTTAGAAGAATTAGCTTCTTCTATTCGTGAACTTGGTGTGATACAACCCATTACCGCCAGGAAAATAGACCGCAACCAATACCAGTTGGTGTCTGGTGAGCGTCGTTTTAGAGCATCTAAACTTGCTGGACTTCAAACTATTCCGGCTTATATCAGAATTGCCAACGATCAAGAAGCTCTGGAAATGGACTTGGTTGAAAATATACAACGCCAAGATTTAGACCCGATTGAAATTGCTTTGTCTTACCAAAGATTGATTGATGAAATCGATTTAACTCAAGAGCAAATGAGTTCACGTGTAGGAAAAAAACGCTCAACTATTACCAATTATCTAAGATTGCTCAAACTTGACCCTATAATTCAAACCGGAATGCGTGATGGATTTGTCACTATGGGTCATGGCAGAGCTTTAGTGAATATTGATGATTCCAAAACACAAATCAAAATTTATCAAAAAATATTGAAAGACAAACTTTCAGTGAGAGCAACCGAAGATTTGGTAAGACAACACAATCAAAAAGGCGAAACAACACAAAAAACAGACGTCCAACCAAAATCTTTTAGTGTTGAAAAAAAACATATTTCAAAATTTTTTGGAACTAAAGTTGACATAAAAGTGAACCAAAAAGGCAATGGCAGAATCATTATTCCGTTTGCATCTGAAGAAGATTTGAATCGTATTCACGAGTTATTGAATAAATAATTTAAACCTTGAAAAACACAATTTTCATAGCTATCGTCATTTGCTTTGTAGGAAATATTTTTGCTCAAAATGATAGTATTCCTGTCAACGAAGAGCTACAATTTGACAAAGCCGTTGATAGCAAAAGTTTTGAAGCCAATCCATTTGATGCTAATGCTCCAGCAAAAGCCGCATTTTATTCTGCGGTATTGCCTGGTTTAGGTCAAGCTTATAACAAAAGCTATTGGAAAATTCCTTTAGTTTACCTCGCAATTGGAACACCTATGTATTTTTATTTTGATAATAATTCAAAATACAACCGTTACCGCGATGCCTATAAAAGTCGATTGGCTGGTTTTGAAAACGACGAGTATATTGGAATTTTAAGCGATGATGATTTAGTAGAAGCCCAGAAATTATTCAGAGAAAACAGAGATTTATCATTATTATTAACCATCGCGACTTACATTCTCAATATTATTGATGCTAATGTAGAAGCCCATTTAAACCAATTTAATATCTCTGATGATTTATCTTTGCGACCACATCAAGTTCAAAACTTTTCAACGGGTCAACAGGCTTTTGGTTTATCGTTAAATTTAAAATTAAACTGATGAAAATAGCACTTTTAGGATACGGAAAAATGGGACAAAGCATTGCTGAAATAGCCAAAGAGCAAAATCATAACATCGTTTATAAAACCAATAATAAACCTGATTTCGAACAAGTCAAAAAAGCCGATGTAGCCATTGAATTTAGCATTCCTGAAGTCGCTTTTTACAATATTTCAGAATGTATCAAACACCAAATTCCTGTGATTTCTGGCACTACAGGTTGGTTAGACAAGTTTGATACCGCTAAAAAATTAGCTAAACAACATCAGTCTAAATTTTTATATGCATCTAATTTTAGTATTGGTGTAAATTTGTTTTTTAAACTCAATACCATGTTAGCTAAAATTATGAAAACCCAACAAGATTACAAGGTAGATATTTCTGAAATTCATCACCTTGAAAAAAAAGATGCTCCAAGTGGTACGGCTATCAGTTTAGCTAAACAAATCATAGAGCATTCTGATTATAAAACATGGTCGCATCCACCTAAATCAAATAACAACTTAGATATTCCTATCGAAGCTTATAGAGAAAAAGGAATTTTTGGTACGCACATAATCAGTTACAAATCTAAAATTGACGATATTGAAATCAAACACACCGCACACAGCAGAAAAGGATTTGCTCTCGGAGCCGTTTTAGCCGCAGAATGGCTTGTGAATCACAATAAATACGGTTGCTTTGATATGAGCGACGTTCTTAATATTTAAAAATCTTACATTAAATCCTATGAATTTATTTGACATTTTAATTCTAATCTTGATAATTCAAGTCATCCATTTTTTAGGGACTTGGAAGTTGTATAAACGTGCAGGTCGCTCAGCTTGGCAAGCCATAATTCCTGTTTATAATGCTTATATTTTAATGAAAATTATCAATAGACCGTGGTGGTGGATATTTTTATTATTCATCCCCATTGTTCAACTATTGATGTTTCCTGTGATTTGGATTGAAACCGCAAAAAGTTTTGGTTATAATGACACAAAAGATGGGATTTTGGCAGTCGTAACTTTAGGATTGTACATCTACTATATCAATTACTTTACCACTAGCGAATATGAAGGAAATCGAGAGCTAAAAGCCAAAACCAAAGCTGGTGAAACCCTCGGTTCTATTGTTTTTGCCGTGGTTGCAGCAACGATAGTTCACACGTATTTTATACAACCTTTTACCATTCCGACGTCTTCACTTGAAAAATCCTTACTTGTTGGCGATTTTTTGTTTGTAAGTAAGTTTCATTACGGTGCAAGAACACCTGGAACAGCCTTGGCTTTTCCAATGGTTCACGACACTATTCCTGGGCTTAAAATCAAATCTTATGCCAATAAACCACAGTCGCCGATGTTTCGTTTGCCTGGATTTGAAGATGTAAGTCGCAATGATATTGTCGTTTTTAATTTGACCATAGATACCGTACGTATTTTGGATATTCTGGACCTAAAAACTATTTAAAACCCATCGATAAAAAATCAAATTACGTTAAGCGAGCTGTTGGTGTTGCTGGTGATTCTTTAGAAATTAAAAATGGAAAAGTTTACACCAACGGGCAACCGCTTCAACTTCCTGAACGAGCTGATCTGCAGTATTCCTATATCATCAAAGGTGATAATTTTAACCTAAATACTTTACAAAACCGTTATGATATTACAGACGGTTTTGGATTTATCAATAGAGAGCAAGGCATTTTTAAAGCCATTGCTATTCCCAACTCAAAAATTGAACGCTTTAAAAAATTACCAAATGTGCAATCGGCAGTTAAAGACATTTGGAGTAAAACAGATACAAAACCTTCAAAAAAAGTATTTCCAAATCAAGCTAAACGCGATTGGAATCGTGATAATTTTGGCCCAATTTATATTCCTGAAGCTGGTCAAACAGTTGATATCGATACCAATAGCGTGGACTTTTACAAACGTATCATAGAAGTTTATGAAGGTCGTGAAATGGGTGAAACACAAAATATAAGCATCAAAGGCAACCAAGTTTTACTCAATGAAGAACCGATAACAAGCTATACATTTAAACAAAACTATTATTGGATGATGGGTGATAATCGCCATAACAGTGAAGACAGCCGATTTTGGGGTTATGTTCCTGAAAACCATATTGTAGGAAAACCTGTTTTTATTTGGTTGAGTTTAGACCCAAACAAATCGGGCTTAAGCAAAATTCGTTGGGACAGAATGTTTACCACAGTTTCAGGTGAAGGCAAACGCGTGTCTTATTTACCTTATTTTCTTATCGGTTTGGTTTTAATTATAGGATTTAGTTATTTTAGAAAAAAACGAAAATCTTAAATGTCACATGCCATTTTTTGTTTACCGTATTTTGGACCTATAAGTTTTTATAAATCACTTGTAGAGTATAAAGAAATTTATATTGAAGCGACTGAAAATTATCAAAAACAGTCTTACAGAAATCGCCAAAATATTTATGGTGCTAACGGTAAATTAATGTTGAATATTCCTGTAAAACACAGCGGTTCAAAACAACGTTTAAAATACCGAGAAAGTCAGATTGAAAATGATTTTTATTGGCAAAATTTGCATTTTAAATCCTTAGAAACTGCTTATCGTACATCGCCGTATTTTGAATTTTTTGAAGATGATATCGAGCCACTTTTTAAAGAAAAATTCAATTCTTTGTTTGACTTTAATCTGAATTGCTTTAAAACTACTTTAGATTTATTAGACTTAGATATCAAGATTGAAATGACATCTGAATATGTAGAAAAGTATAACGACATTGATGATCAAAGAGAACTTATCAAGGCCAAGTCAAAAACAGATTATAACATCAAACCATATCATCAAGTCTTTGAAGATAAATATGGTTTTATCTCTAATCTTAGCATTTTAGATTTGCTTTTTAACTTGGATCCTGAGAGTGTGAATTATCTAAAAAATTTATAGTTGTATTTCAGTTATCACCAAATAATGATCTTAATAATCGACTTTATAATTTTTAAAATTTAAAGAGTTTAAACTTTCGCTGATTAAAAAACCAAAAAAAATCTTATAGGTTTGCCATTACTTTTATAAAATTGTAAATCGTCTGCATGACAAACTCTATGGTAATCATCTTGATAATTTTCAATATCAACTTTTAGCTTTTCTAAATACTGAGTTGATAAATCAAATTTATGATAATCAGAAGAATTCTTATAATTTTTTAGAATTGGTTCAAATATCATTAGTTAATTAACGTGAGTTCGATTAATTTAAGGCTATAAATCAGACAATTACATCTTTTTGTTAGCAAATTTTGTCATTTCGAACGAAGAATGAGGAGAAATCTCATCCTACTGAGATGTCTCGTCGCTCATGCTTCGCTCTATCGACATGACAAATGATTAAATATCTGTATTTTATATATATTTAAGGAGGCTTATCACATATTCCGCCTATATTGTCCACCAACTTCAAACAAAGCATCGGTTATTTGTCCTAAAGAACAGTATTTAGTAACTTCCATCAAACTGTCAAACATATTGTCATTTTTGATAGCGGTCTTCTTCAAATTGTCCAACAAATCTTCTGCCCTATCTTGATAGGTTTTATGCAGATTTTTCAAGTTGTTAATTTGATATTCTTTTTCATCTTCCGTTGCACGAATGACTTCTCTTGGCTTAACCGTTGGCGAACCTTTGCTACTCAAGAACGTATTGACGCCAATGATAGGAAATTTACCGTTATGCTTAAGCGTTTCATAATACAAACTTTCTTCTTGAATTTTACTGCGTTGATACATCGTTTCCATGGCACCTAAAACGCCACCGCGTTCAGTCAATCTATCAAATTCAAGCAATACGGCTTCTTCTACCAAGTCTGTTAATTCTTCAATGATAAACGAACCTTGAATCGGGTTTTCATTTTTGGCTAAACCTAATTCTTTATTGATAATCAATTGAATCGCCATCGCACGTCTTACTGACTCTTCGGTTGGTGTGGTTATAGCTTCATCATAGGCATTGGTGTGCAATGAATTGCAATTATCATAAATGGCATAAAGAGCTTGAAGTGTGGTTCTGATATCATTAAAATCTATTTCCTGAACGTGCAGTGAACGACCAGAAGTTTGGATGTGGTATTTCAACATCTGTGCTCGTGGATTGGCTTTGTATTTTTCTTTCATCGCTTTAGCCCATATTCTACGTGCAACACGACCTATAACTGCGTATTCTGGATCAATACCATTGGAAAAAAAGAACGATAAATTCGGTCCAAATTTATTGATATCCATTCCACGACTCAAGTAATATTCCACATAGGTAAATCCGTTAGACAAGGTTAAAGCCAATTGAGTAATCGGATTGGCACCAGCTTCAGCTATGTGATAACCCGAAATTGAAACCGAATAGAAATTTCTAACTTTATTTCTGATAAACGATTCTTGCACATCACCCATTAAACGCAAAGCAAATTCGGTTGAAAAAATACAAGTGTTTTGAGCTTGGTCTTCTTTGAGTATATCAGCTTGAACCGTTCCACGAACCACAGAAATAGTGTCTTGTTTTATCTTTTCATACACATCTTTCGGCAATACCATATCGCCAGTAACGCCAAGTAGCATCAAACCTAAACCGTCGTTGCCTTCTGGCAAAAGCCCATTTTGCTTCTTATCAAAGGGAAGAAACGCTTTACCATTTTTGCAAATATATCTTGGAATCGAAGTCTTCTTATCCTTGTAAATTGTCTCGATTTTGGCTTCAACTTCTTTTTCTAAACCATTCTCTTTGATATATTTTTCACACTGTTGGTCAATAGCTGCATTCATAAAAAAGCCAAGTAGCATTGGTGCTGGACCGTTAATCGTCATACTTACTGAAGTCATCGGGTCAGCCAAATCAAATCCTGAATAGAGTTTTTTGGCATCGTCTAAACAACAAATCGACACGCCAGCATTGCCTATTTTCCCATAAATATCTGGTCTGTAATCTGGGTCGCTACCGTAAAGTGTTACCGAATCAAATGCTGTTGAAAGGCGTTTTGCAGGCAAGCCGAGACTGACATAGTGAAATCTTCTATTGGTACGTTCTGGTCCGCCTTCGCCAGCAAACATTCGGGTTGGGTCTTCGCCTGTTCGTTTAAATGGATATAAACCTGCGGTGTAAGGAAATTGCCCTGGCACGTTTTCTTGTAGCATCCATTTGAGCAAATCGCCCCAAGCTTGATATTTTGGCAAAGCAACTTTTGGTATTTTTAGGTGAGATAAAGATTCGGTATGGGTTTCGATTTTAATTTCTTTGTCTCTGACTTTAAAACTATAAACCTCATCGTTATATCGTTGTTGAACTTTATCCCAATTTAAAATTTTTTCCCAATGATAAGGATTTAAGTCCATTTTCACTTTATCAAATTCGCTTTTTAAAAGCTTGATAAACTCTTTATTTTCTTTGGTGATATAAGATTGTAAATCGTCTTCATCAATACCATTTGAATCCAATTTTAAAGATGAAGCCTCAGCTGTTGAAACCAAAGTAGTGTATATACCAAAAAGCCGTTGAGCAACTTTCACTTGGTTTTCAACATCGTCGTCATAAGCACGATTGTTTTCAGCAATTTCAGATAAATATCTTGTTCGTTTTGGTGGAATGATATAGATTTTTTCAGACATTTCATCTGAAATTTCAAAATTGCTTGTTAGCTGAGATGAAGTTTTTTCTTCCATACAATCCATGATTTTTTTGTATAGAATATTCATACCAGGATCGTTGAATTGAGATGCAATGGTGCCGTAAACGGGAAGTGAATCTAAATCCGCATCCCAAAGGTTGTGATTGCGTTGGTATTGTTTTTTGACGTCTCGTAGAGCATCTTTTGCTCCGCGTTTGTCAAATTTGTTAATCGCAACCAAATCTGCAAAATCTAGCATATCTATTTTTTCAAGTTGTGTGGCAGACCCAAATTCTGGCGTCATCACATAAAGCGAAACATCGCAATGATCGAGAATTTCGGTATCACTTTGCCCAATACCAGAAGTTTCGAGAATAATCATATCAAATTGAGCCGCTTTAAGCACTTCAACAGCATCTTGAACATATTTAGACAATGCTAAGTTGGATTGCCTTGTTGCTAAAGACCGCATATAAACACGAGGTGAATTGATAGCATTCATCCGAATTCTGTCGCCGAGTAAAGCACCACCTGTTTTACGTTTAGATGGGTCAACAGAAATGATGCCTAAAGTTTTATCATCAAAATCCACTAAAAACCGACGAACCAATTCATCGACCAAAGAAGATTTTCCAGAACCGCCTGTTCCAGTGATGCCCAAAATAGGAACTGATGCCCCATTGGAAGCCCCATCTAAATCTTCCCTCGAGGGAAAGACTTTTTTATAATCTTTCTGGTTATTTTCGGCTAATGATATTAGCCTTGAAATGGTAGTCACTTCTTTTTTCTTTAAAGAATTTAAAACTTGGTTTGAAGACATTTTTTTCAACTGAGAAGCGTCATAATTAGCAGGTAAGGCTTTCTCTCCTTTAGGGAGATCAAGTGGGGTTTCAGAAGCTTTCACCAAATCATTAATCATCCCCTGCAAACCCATTTCCCGACCGTCGTCTGGTGAATAAATTCGAGTAATGCCGTAGTCCATAAGTTCTTTGATTTCTTCCTCAAGAATGACACCGCCACCACCACCAAAAATCTTGATATGGGATGCTCCTTTCTCTTGAAGTAAATCATACATGTATTTAAAATACTCGTTGTGACCGCCTTGATAGGATGTCATAGCTATAGCATTGGCATCTTCTTGAATGGCACAATTCACTACTTCATCAACACTTCTATCGTGGCTAAGATGAATCACTTCTACACCTGTGGATTGAATAATGCGACGCATAATGTTGATTGCAAGATCGTGACCATCAAACAATGAAGCGACTGTAACGATTCTTACATTATGTTTAGGTTTGTAAATTTTAGTCTGTTGCATAGTCAATTATAGATTTTATCAAAAAACGTTTGTAAATTTAAGAATTTACAAATAATATGCGTCTTATATAAGCTAAAAGTAAGATTCTTTTAAAAATAAATCACCTGAATTTATATAGGCAATTCATTTCAGGCTTATAAGGGAGTCAAATAGTGGTTTTTTACTAAAATTATGGATTTGTGATTTCATATAAAATCATCAATAATATATACACCACCGATCTACTTTTTTTATTTGCATATCATCTAAATATTTCTGAATATCAGAAACGATATCTTTTGAACATTTAACAACCAAGAGTCCTTTGTTATATTCTAAAAAATCAATCAGCTTTTTAAAATCATTATCATTTTCTAAATTCCAATAATAGTTTTGATAATTTGTATCTTTTTCAAACCTAACTTCTCTTTTGGTGTCGTATCTATCAAGATGTATTTGTATAGTTTTTTCGTGCAAATAAAATGGCATTGATGAAAGTCTCTTGTCAAAAACGGCAACTTTGTGCTTTCCTGCTTTGTTTTCTAAATCCCTTATTTCTTTAGCCAAAGACTTTGTGCTATTGATTAAGTTTGGATTTTGATTACCTACAACTCTAAAGGTAACCAATATCATCATAATAAACAAGAAACTTAAACTCATCAATTTTGAATATTGAGATTTAATTAGGTTTAAATTTGAATAGATTATGGTCGCCACAAAAAACAGGAGTAAAAAAATAAAATAAAGAGATTTGATTTTTAATAAACTCAAAAAATAAGCCACAGTAAAACCTACAAAAAGAATTACAAATAATACCTTATAGGTTTTGATAAAATACTTAATAAATTTATTTTTTGAATGGTAAATCAAATAACTTGATAGTATTGCTAAATATATAAATATGGGCAAAATATATAACACCCGTTTTGAGCTAAACAATGAAAAACAAAGTAAAACAACACCCAAATTGATCAATAAAAATTTTACTTTAGGATTAATTGAAAAGTTCTTTTTAAAATAATCTATAACTTGAAAGATTAAAAATATTACCCAAGGAAAACCTAAAGCAGGAATCAAAACCAAAAAATACCAAAACGGCTTGTCTCGATTAAACGTTTCAGCATTTAAAGCTCTTTCAATGGTATGTTTTTTGAAAAAATAGTCCCATAATTCTGGGGTTTCTTTTACAACTATTGCAAACCAGGATACAGAAATTCCCAAAAAAATCAAAACAGATAAAAAAAGGTGATAATTAAACTTGAATTTTTTCTTAAAAATAATAAAATAAGTTATTACAAACACCACAAATGGCAACAACACAACAGGACCTTTAGTCAAAAAACCTAAACCCAAAGCCACTGCAGAAAGATAGAGACCGTATATTTTATGCTTCTGTTTATACAACAGCCAAAAATAAATACCGATTATTTCAAATGTTGTTAAAAAAGCATCTGTAGTAAGATTATTGGTTGATATTAAAATAATTGGAAAAGAAAAATAAATAATGGCTGAAAAAAATGAAATCTTAATATTGTCAAACAAAACTTGAGCAATTTTATACATAAAAAATATTTGTAACACCAATGCAATTTGAAGAAAAAACCTTGCTCCAAATTCATTTATACCAAATATTTTGTAACCAAGTGCAACTAAATAATAGGTTAATGGTGGCTTGTGATAATGTTTTATTTCCAACAACTCTGGATGTATATAATCATGATTTATAAGTATTTCTCTACCAATTTCGGCATATCGAGCTTCACTGCTTTCTGTAAGGCTATACGAGCCCAAAACCAACAATGACATCAAGAAAATTAAACTAAGTAAAACATATATTTTGTTGGGTGAAGATATTTTTAGTGCCATAATCTAATAAGCAGTAGTATTAAAAAAGGAGTTTCAAAATTATTATTATGTGTATAATTTAGTGGTTGCTAAATCATAAAACGAATTAAAAAAACATTTCTTATTTATTTTGCCAAAACTTTTTTTTAACACAAACCATCACACTTTGACTTAACAACTTAATATATTTATTTGATTATCAATGTATTAAAACATATAAAATAAGAATTAAATATCATTTTATTTCTTTAAATAGATTTATTTTAACGTGAGTTATATTTATTTAAAGCTGTAAATCAGATGATTACATATTTTTGTATGCAAATTTTGTCATTTCGAACGAAGAATGAGGAGAAATCTCATCCTACTGAGATGTCTCGTCGCTCATGCTTTGCTCTTTCGACATGACAAATGATTAAATATCTTTATTTTATATGAAAATATTTTATTGGAATTTATAACGAACTCACGTTATTTTAATTTTTTTTTCAAAAAGAATTTACCAATAAACTCTTAGACAACTATCTACCATATTTTTAATTTTAATTGTGCTTTTTTTTAATTGAATTAACATTTTTTTTTGAAATATTTACTTAAATTAGACAACCAAAAAAATAAAATTTATGGCATAAAACTACTTAACCTTAAAATTTAAACATCATGGCAAGAGCAATGTTTGAATATACAAAGGAAGTTTTGAGAAAAGTTTCTTTTGATGCCAAATTGTTTTGTAGAGAAGTAGAAAAAGCCGTCAAAAGACTTTTACCTCATGAAATTGAAGAACTTAGAATTTTTATCAATTCCCTGATTTTTCAAAACCCTGAACTCAATCGATGTCAGGTTTATCTGAATCCTTAATTTTTCATTTTATCAACCGCCTTTTGGGGCGGTTTTTTTTATTATTACTCATCCTTCAAAGTTTTAATATAAGTATTTTTTATGTCTTTAGCATAACTTACTTTTGCTTTAAAATTAGTAAACTATGAAAAACATATTGGCTTTTGCAGGGTCAAACAGCTCAACATCAATCAATTTTAAATTGGTTTCTTATGTTGCTTCTCAAATCAGTGATCACAAGGTCGAATTAATCGATTTAAAAGATTTCGATATTCCCATGTATAGTGCAGATGTAGAAGAAAAACAAGGCTTTCCTAAATCTATTAAAAAACTCAACAAACACATTCAAAATGCTGATGCTTTGTTGATTTCAGTCAATGAACACAACGGTGGTTTATCGGCTTTTTTTAAAAATTGTATAGATTGGTTATCAAGACATGATAGAGATTTTTTAAAAAACAAAAAGGTATTCATCATCAGCACTTCTTCTGGTCGAGGTGGAGCAAAAATGGCTAATGATTACACCGTTGATATCTTGCCACGTTTTGGTGCTGAAGTTGTATCAAATTTTGCTCTAACTTCATTTAATCACAGTTTTTCTGAAGAAGAAGGCATTACAGATAAAGCACAAAATGAAGAATTTAAAAAAGCTTTAAATACTTTTATTAAAGAAATTGATTAGTCTTTGAGAACTTCACATAAATTTTCACCACGAGATATTGAAGCTTTTAAAAATCAGCTTTTTCATTGGTCGGCTCAATTTGAAGATATTGTTTGGCTTAACTCCAATAAAGATGCAAATGCTGACTACGATGCCATTTTAGCCATAGAAGCTTTTACGGCAATTAAAACTGATTATACTCAGGCTTTAGACGCTTTAGAAGAATATCAACAACAAACCCAAGATTGGATTTTTGGTTATTTGAGTTATGATATCAAAAATGGTATAGAAGATTTAAAATCTAAAAATGATGATGGTTTAGAGTTTCCAGATTTGTATTTTTTTCAACCGCAGAAATTGTTTTTAATTAAGGATAATTGCGTTGAATGTCTGTATTTGAATATGCTTGCTGATGAAATAGAAGACGACCTTAAATCTATTGAAAATCAAGATGTTTTATCAAGTAACAATGCATTCCAAAACACCAACCTAATCCCGAAAATTTCAAAAACAACCTATCTTTCAAAAGTAGAAGAGGTGTTAAAACACATTCAACGTGGAGATATTTACGAGATGAATTTTTGCCAAGAGTTTTTTGCAGAAAACCATCAATTGAATCCACAGAATTGTTTTCAAAACTTAAACGACATTTCACAACCTCCTTTTGCTTGTTTTTTTAAACATGAACATCAGTTTGCTTTAGGTGCAAGTCCAGAGCGGTTTTTGAAAAAATCTAATCAACAGCTCGTTTCTCAGCCCATAAAAGGAACGGCGAAGCGACATAAAGACTCCGAAATAGACAAAAACTACAAACTCAAACTCCAAAAAGACCCAAAAGAGATTGCTGAAAATGTGATGATTGTGGATTTGGTACGCAATGATTTGTCTAAAATTGCTAAAAAAAATAGCGTAAAAGTTGATGACCTTTGCAAAATTTACAGTTTCAAGCAAGTTCATCAAATGATTTCCACAATTTCAGCTGAACTCAAACCTGAAATCGGTTTAAAAGATATTTTGAAAGCCACATTTCCGATGGGCAGTATGACAGGAGCACCAAAAGTCTCAGCTATGCAAATTATAGAAAATTTAGAATCGACCAAACGTGGTTTATACAGTGGTTGCATTGGCTACATTACTCCCGAATTTGATTTTGATTTTAATGTGGTCATCCGGAGTATTTTACACAATTCTTTAAAAAAATATACCAGCTTGATGGTTGGTAGTGCCATAACACATCAATCTATTCCTGAAAATGAATATGAGGAATGTTTGGTTAAAGCTAAAGCTTTGATGGAAGTGTTAAAAAACGGGCAAGTATCTTAGAATTTTTTTCACGCTAAGACGCCAAGACGCTAAGGATTTTGGTTAGTTTTGTATTTTAAGTCCATAACCACTTTTAATTCAATGCAAAGTTCATTTCAAAAACAAATTCAATACCTTGTTCCTGAAGCAGAAAACAAAAGGTTTTTAATTGCTGCGAGTGGTGGTTTAGACTCGACGGTTTTGATTCACTTGTGTCATGTTTTAGGTTTGAAGTTTGGCATTTGTCATGTCAATTTTAAACTGCGTGGAAAAGAAAGTGATGCAGACCAAAAGTTTTTAGAAAATTTAGCTCAAGCATTAAGCCGACCCATTTTTGTTTTAGAAAAAAATGCGAAAGATTACGCCAAGTCTCATCAACTTTCTACACAAGAAGTCGCTAGAGAAATTCGATATCGATGGTTTGAAGATTGTTTAGAAAAAGAAAATTATGATATTGTTATGACCGCACATCACGCCGATGATGATTTAGAAACCTATTTGATCAACTCCTTTCGTGGCACGGGAATTAAAGGTTTAACGGGAATTTCTAAAAAGCGAAATAATATAATAAGACCTCTGCTTGAGTTTACAAGACAAGATATTTTAAATTATGCTCATTCAAAAAACCTAAAATGGCGAGAAGACCAAAGCAATGCGTCTGACAACTATCTTCGCAATGTGATTCGGCACCATTTGATTCCTTTTTTTGAAAAACATGATGATAATTTACACGCCCGTTTTAAAACCACACAAAGCAATATTAAACGTCAACATGAATTGCTTGATGATTATTTGAATATTGCTTTTAAACAAATAGTTAAACAAACAGAAGACTCGTATCAATTTGACATCAAAGCTTTAGAAACCTTTTCAAATCCTAAAAACTTATTGATTGAATTATTAAAAGATTTTGGGTTCACAGATTGGGATAGCATTTACAATTTAACAACAGCTCAAGTCGGTAAATTTGTCAAGTCACCGAGCCATAAATTGGTTAAAGAACGTGGATTTTTAGAACTTTTTGTTTTAAATAAAGTTGATAAAGACCCCATTACAATTAATTTAGAAAATCTTCCTAAAACCATAGCATTTTCAGAAGGAAAACTGCGATTTGAAATCACTGACAATTTTGATAAAGCCAACCCAAATATTGCTTTTATTTCTAAAGATTTACTTAAAACTGAACTTTTGCTTCGTCCATATAAAATAGGTGACTATTTTTGTCCGTTAGGCATGCAAGGAAAGCGAAAATTAAGCGACTTTCTGAAAGATGAAAAACTAAGCACTAAAGAAAAGGCTCAAATTTGGGTGCTTTGCCACAATCAAGACATCATTTGGGTAGTTAATCAAAGAATTGACGACCGCTATAAAATTACTGATAAGACAACACAATGTTTAAAAATAACCTATTTCAAATAAGCTTTTTATTATTCAGCTTTATTTTATTGAGTTTTAATACAACTGCCCAAATCAATTTTGGCTCGCAAAATCAAGTTTTAGAACCCATTGAATGGAAAGCCAATGTCACAAAATCTGACAGCCTTTTTACTTTAGCATTTATCGCTGAATTAGAAGAAGGCTGGCACTTGCCGTCAATGAGAGCTTTAGGTGAAGATGTCATTGGTCCAATTCCAACCGAATTTACCTTTAAAAATCAAAAGCACTATCAGTTGGTTGGTACAACCTATGAACCCGAAGGTATAGAAGCTTATGATGAAACTTTTGAAACCGATTTAAAATATTTTGAAGAGAAAGTTGCTTTTACCCAAAAGGTTGAAATAACTTCGTTTGACCAACCTATTGAAGTAGATGTTATGTATTCGGTTTGTGATGATAAGCGTTGCTTGCCACCAGAAACACATACCTTCAGGTTACAAATTAATCCTGATGGTTCATTTCAAAATTTAGGTCAAGATTTGGAAGTTGATGAAACAGATGTCAACTTGACTAATTCCTTAAAGTTAGATATAAAAAACCCAGAATTGATCAGCTCAACCAATGAAGAACAATCGTATATGATGCTGTTTTTTCTTGGATTTATCGGTGGACTTTTAGCTTTGTTGACACCTTGTGTATTTCCTATGATTCCGCTCACGGTTTCATTTTTCACCAAAGGTGCACGAACCCCGAAGATTGGTAAAATCAATGCCATACTTTATGGATTATTCATTTTTGGAATATATCTTTTACTAAGCTTGCCTTTTCATTTATTAGACAGTGTCAATCCAGAGATTTTAAACAACATTTCTACCAACACAGTTTTAAACATCATCTTTTTTATCATTTTTATGGCTTTTGCTTTTTCGTTTTTTGGTTATTACGAAATCACATTACCACAATCTTGGAGTAATCGTATGGATCAAAAAGCCATGAGTTTTGGTGGTATTGTAGGCATATTTTTTATGGCATTGACTTTAGCTATTGTCTCTTTTTCTTGTACTGGACCAATTCTTGGTTCGTTGCTTGGTGGCTCCTTAACTGCTGATGGTGGTGCTATTCAATTGAGCTTTGGTATGGGCGGTTTTGGTTTGGCTCTTGCTTTACCCTTTGCTTTATTTGCTTTGTTTCCTAACTGGTTAAAGGCGATGCCACAAAGTGGTGGTTGGCTGAATACCGTTAAAGTCGTTTTAGGCTTTTTGGAAGTTGGTCTGGCATTCAAATTTCTATCCAACGCCGATTTGGTTGAAAACTGGGGTTTGCTGAAACGTGAAATATTTATTGCCATTTGGATCATTGTTGGTATTGCTATGGTGCTTTATCTCTTAGGTAAAATCAAATTTCCGCACGATGCTAAAACCATCAAACTGAGTAAAGGTAGAATTTTTACATCGCTGATTATTATAGCGTTTGTGATTTATCTCGTCCCAGGATTAACTCAGTCGTCTTATGCTAATCTGAAACTCTTAAGTGGTTTTCCGCCACCATTAAATTACAGCTTGTACGACAAAGATAGTTCAGGTCCATTAGGTTTAACCGCCTATAAAGATTTTGACAAAGGACTCGCTCACGCCAAAGCTTCAGGAAAACCTATATTGATAGATTTTACAGGAATGGCCTGTGTAAATTGTCGTAAAATGGAAGAGCAAGTATGGAGCGAACCCCAAGTTTTGGAGACATTACAAAACGATGTGATTTTGATTTCGCTTTATGTCGATAAACGCACTGAATTGCCAAAAGATGAGCAGTTTAACTATAAAAAGCAAAACGGAACCATTAAAACCATTAAAACCATTGGCGACAAATGGGCGACGTTTCAAACGGTGAATTTTAAAAATAATTCTCAGCCCTATTATGTATTAATGGACAGCGATTTGAATTTACTCAATCAACCCACTGGCTATGAGCCTGATGCAGATGTGTTTTTGGAGTGGTTGGAAAATGGGATTCAGGCTGAAAATTAAATAATAGACAAATTGATAAAAAGAAATTGTGCTTGAAATATTTTTTTTATCATAATTTGGTTTTGTGATATTTTGTATATTTATTTATATACAAATTTTTAAAAATTTATCTTACCCCACAAACTTTTTGCTTGACCCCTTTTTTCCAACCATTGGCACTTGCAGACCGTTGCCAGAATTATGGTTCTCCAGTTAAAACAACTTTAAACCTTTTGATTAGTATTAAAAGTATCGCCCTATCCATTGACATTTTGGAATGCCGCTGACTGAGGTAACAGACACTTTATCTGGAAATGATGCCACCCCATTTATATTTGATTTATAAATATGTTCAATCTTGTATTCAATAAAATTAAAGCCTGCTTTTAGGTTTAAATTATATTGGTAGGTGATTTGTGCATTACCGGTGTCGAGCATCCGTGTTTGGGTACAATGGGTGTTGTATTGAAAATCTGAAGCCACATAAATGAGCTTAAAGAACGAACCTAAAACTGGATTGATATAAAACGGATCATCAACCCATGCTATTAAGTCTTCATCTGAAACGGCATAAATAGTGCCTACAAAACGGTCTTTATCGGTCCAAAGTGATATGATCCCCGACTCACGTGACAAGATATCGTCCTTTTCTTCAACAATGGCTCCATCCTTATCGCATTGCGAAGATATAGCGTCCTGAATTTTTGAGGATTCGATAGATGTATTTTCAAGCACTTTGGGAAAATCAAAATTGATGTCTCCCGATTTAGACATGGTTCCAATTTTCACGGGCGTACTCATCCCCATAGGAATCACCGTAACATTAACGTTCAAACTGCCAAATGGGTAATTCTCTATTTTTGGTTCGGAACTTGCAGGTTTAACCTTTTTCTTCACCTTTATATTTTCTTCCTCTTTAATATTTTCTTCCTCTTTTTTTGCTTTTTTCTCATATTCTGCCAGGTCATTTATTATTCGTTGCACCTCTTTTTCCAGCTCTTTATACTCAGGCGTATTCATAATACTATCTTGCATTTTTTTTGCTTTTTCTATCTCTTTATTTGCTTTTTCTAATGCTTGTTCTATCATTTTTTGCTGTTCTGGCGTTTGCGAAAAGCCCACATAGGAAGTAACAAGCAAAAGAATAACAATAATTTTTAGATTTTTTTTCATAGGTATATATTTATTGATTATTAAAAAGTCTGATGTAATTAGCATATTTTCAATGGTGTTAGTGATTATTTTTTAAGTCATGTTTATGTCATTATATATCGTCATTATAATCCAATGCTTATTCGTGTATCGATTGGTAATGACACACTTTTTAAAGGCGTATAGGTGAATTTTAAATTTAACGGGGTAGAAAGTAGCTTCTCGGGTATCTCGAAATTTAATTTACCTTCTTCCATGTAGATATACCCCAAATTTTTAATCATGTTCCCGGAGTTGTCCACCATGTCTATTTCTTTTACTGCTACCCCTATATCTGAGTTTTGCAGGGAATAGCCAATATTTCTTTCATTATTTCCATCAGAAGAACGCGATCCATTTTTAACGATAGTAATAGGCTTGCCTTGCCAGTTGGCAACTTCATTCT
This sequence comes from Flavobacterium sp. CS20, assembly GCF_018080005.1. Lineage (NCBI taxonomy): Bacteria > Pseudomonadati > Bacteroidota > Flavobacteriia > Flavobacteriales > Flavobacteriaceae > Flavobacterium > Flavobacterium sp. CS20. Next base: position 1,312,176 of record NZ_CP073015.1, read on the forward strand.
CTGGTGTGAAATTTTGAATAATTGTGCTTTGATCTGGGGCTGATGCATCTTCAGCGAAGTATGCAATAACTGCTTTTATATGCAACTCTTTAGCTTTTTCGGCTGGCAATACTGAACTGGAAAGCAGTAGTTTAAAACCAATAGCATCATTTAAAGCCCGCGTGTTTGCAAGATCAATTATGTTTTTGTTACTTACATAAAAATCGCTATACCCAGTTTCTTGCTGTTGTTTTTCATACTCAGAAATGGTCTTTTGATGTGCTTTTAAAATATCAGTTCCTAAATCATCTTCAAATAGGAGCATTTTCGTTTGAGTAGTATCAAGACTAATAAATTTGTTTTGCTCTTCAATCCAGAATTCTAATTTAAGACCTGTATTCGGGAAGGTTTCTCCGGGAATTTCTTTTTCGATTTCCAGTTTTACAGGAATTACGTTTTGAGCTATAGCAAAATGCCCCATGCTATACAATGCCAATACTATAATTATTTTTATTTTCATCTGTTTATATTTATTGTTTAAAGAGGTCAGATGGAACACCCTGAATAACTATTCTCTTGTGTGCTAATGCAATTCTCATGGGTGTTTCATTTTATAAAATTTTATTGATCACTGTTTTTGTGGTTTTAGTTTTTAATGAATTTGAGGGTTTGTTTTTCGTTATTTTCAGAAATAATATTTAAAAAATAGAGCCCTTTGGATAGGTTTGAAACATCTAACGATGTGGCTGACGCATTGCTGTTTTGCAGTAAAACTTGTTGTCCTAATTGGTTAATTACTTGCAGTTGATGATTCGCAGATAAGGGAGTCTTAAAAAACAACGTATTGGTAATGGGATTCGGATAGATTGAATTATTAAATATTGCTTTATCTACAACGCCTAAAGTGGCATCAAAAGACCATAATTCAAATCCTTCAGAAGTTGATTCTTTTGTAAAAAGTAATTTATTATTTAAAAAGCTGACGACGCTTATTAATGGTAAATCTGATTCTGATATATCAAACAAAGATATTGTACCTGAAGCTGTTCCGTTACTTTCCCATAGCGATCTTCCAGTTCCATCATCTCCTGTGAAATAAAATTTATTTAATTCAGGAATAGGATATGTGGAATATATTGAACCATCATATCCAGGGTGAATATCTATGACAAATTGTGTGCCTAATTCAGTTCCATCTGTCTTCCATATTTCGGTTCCTGGAAATTTACTCACTTGAAAAATCAACTCGTTATTTAATTCAAAGAAGTAACTAGAGAGCTAGAAGTAGTCCCAGGTATTATATCTTTAAGCATTTGTGTTCCCGAATATGTACCATCAGTAGTCCATAATTCAGTACCGTAAACCGTAGAATAAGCATTAAAATATAACTTATTATTAAATACTTTTGAATTAATGACAGAAACATTGCCAACAGGTAAATTGTCATAATATATTAGTGTTCCTGCAACTGTTCCATCAGATTTCCATAAAGATTGTTCCCCTGAATAGTTATAAGCGGTAAAACATATTTCAGAATTAATAATTCCAAAATTTCCTATTCTGTATGAAGGTGTGTTGTAAAGTGATTTTACTTTTACTGTTCCAGAACTGGTTCCATCTGTTTTCCATAAATAAAATCCTGAACCATCATCAGCGGTAAAAAATATTTCATTGCCGTTTGGCCCAACCATAAGATTAGAAGTATTAGAAGAATAATACGAAAATGGCATAAAACTTTTAACTAAAACGGTACCATTTTCTGTTCCATCAGTTTTCCAAAGTTCACTTAAATTATTAGATGCAGAGTTAGCAACAAAATACAATTCATTCATAAAAACAACTCCCGAACCAACACCACCTATTGAGTTTCCTGATCCAGGATTAATATCTTTTACCCGTTGAGTTCCTTGTTCTGTTCCATCTGTCCTCCAAAGTTCTGAACCAGTTACACCATCATCCGCACCAAAATATACAATACCATTCATTTCTTTAAAACCTCCAGGATTACTGCCATATAATAATCCCGGACTTATTTCTTTAACTAGAGCTGTTCCGTTTAATGTTCCATCTGTTTTCCATAATTCTTTATTGTTGTTAGCGTCTTGAGCAGAAAACAGGAGTTCGTTATTATATTTAAAAAATCCTGAAGGATTACTGCTTCCTGATCCAGGATAAATATCTTTAAGTAAAGTTGCTTGGGAAAAGCTTAACTCGAAAATTAAAAAAAATAGAACATGTATGCCTGTTTTTGAGTCTAATGTTGTTTTCATAATCATGGTTTTTAATTAAATAATTGAAATAGTTTTTCTGTGATTTCTGTATAAAGATCTTGGTTAAAAAAAGCGATGTAGCCATAAATAAAACTTACCGATGTTATTACAACTGCTAAGACAATACCGTCTTTTCGTCCCGGTTCTAAAACTGCCATTTTTGGTTTATTTGGATTGTAAAAAACCTCAACTTGTTGTCCTGGCGAATACTTGCTTCTAAACTCTCTAATGTGTTTTAACCTGTACTGTTTTGAGTTTGAAAAAAATATTCGTTGGTTTTTATAAACAGTACCTTATACTTGATATCCGTATTCAAAAATCATTTTTTTTGCATTATTATAACTTTTAATGCTTTCTATAGTTCCTTTTGCTTTGGTCCATAGTTTCGATTGATTTGCCAAATACCAGGCGTATATCGAGTTAATTAAAACCGATACCATAGCTACCAATAAAATGAGACCTAATATTTGCCTTTGGTCAAGTTCTGAAATGTATGTTGTCATTCTTTTTTATAATTTTTTTTTAATAATTAACTACAACCTGTTCCAGGCGACCCATTGCCACCCATTAAGGATATCATTAAATCAAGACCACCCATAACTTCACCGACTCTCCCTAAGGCAAAAAACATGATTTCTTTTTGCACATTGCAAGCAAGCTCTTTTAATGCATTACGAATTTTGTCGTCCATACCAGTGTTATCCATAACAATTATTACTTCTGTTACAATGGCATAAAGTTTTACAAGCGTTTTGCTATAGGTGACCACAATACCAAGTGCTAAATTGGTTACCCCCATTACAGAAAATGCGACCATATATAAGTCCATAACATGATAGAGTTTTTTTAGCTGTAGTTCAGTACTCGTGGAGCCACCACCTGTTCCATCCCACAACACGCCATACAGTTCGCCTTGGGCATTTATTTGCCAAAAAGCCTTGTTGATGCCTGCTGAATCAAATAGTTTATAGTTACCATCGCCGCGATTTATCCGTTCAAACCAATAATAGTAGTCTGGATTATTACGGTCTAAATTGCTAAACCAGCGATCAGCAATAGCCTTCGTCCTTTCAATAAGTACTTTATCGTTTAAATCACTCAGCGTGCTATTATGAAAAAGAGACGCTTCACGAATAGCGAGTTGTGCTGTTTTTATCAGGTTAGTTTTGAAAGCATTCTCATGACCATTGGAAAAACTCACATAGTGGGACGTTGGTAAAAAATCAAATGACTGTGATGTCTTTTTATCTTCAATATGGATTTGTTGTTTGCAAATCCCTATTCGTATTCCCGATGCAAATGTGAAGGTGCTATGGGTAACACCATCTTCAATGGGCGCCATTAATGGGACTATGTTTGCATGATATTGAAACCCACCTTTTTCAAATTCGGTTTTTGCTTTCGTTAAATCATCTTCTAAAAGGGCTTCTCCCCAACCGCGCGTAGATAATCGATACTGTAACAAATCAACCAACGAGGTTGCCAGCGTTGGACCTTCACCTTCAAAATAAAACGTTGTGCCGCCAAGAATGAGACTTTTGACATCTAAAAAATGGGATTTGGTGGGTTTCTTGTTAGTTTGTGTAACCGGATCCCAGCCAGCCAAGACACGTTTTGTATGTGTATTCCCTATTTTTACATCGAGATACATTCCGATAATTCCTTGGTTTAGGTCTTCAGGATTGGGGGACGAAAGGAATTCAAAATCAGAACTAGCGTGAAGCCTTTCCTTATCCATCGTTAGTACCAATTCATGCTGTATTTCATCATTTGCATAATAGGTAAATGTATAAGGTGGAATGTCCATGGCATTCACATATTCCACAACCTTTTCTATTACCAAATTTTGGTCTTTGGCGTTATATACAGAACCATTGGTTATGGTAGCCATGTGCTCAAAAGTACTTTTATCATGTGAAGAATCCGTATTGTACACATCAAGAATAATGGTTGAAGGCCCATGTTGATAGGTCGCTAAATCCTGTTCATTGTAAGTATCATCATTATCTCCATCGGTAGCATATAAAACTAAATCAAAACTGGTTTTTGAGGCTTTAAGCAACCATGTGTAAAGTTGAGATGGTGTTGCCCATTTTTCAATAACGGCAGATGGAAATTGTGTTTGAATTTGTTCTTCAACTGATGCCACAAACCTATCCATGTTCTCTCCGTAATACTCCTTTGGCATGCTGAAAGATTCATCATATAAAATCAGAATTTTAGGAGTTTGCCTGTTCGACTCCATCAAGGCTTGAATAGGCTGTTTGTTATCTTTGAACTGAAAATCGCTAACCAGTAAACCTTCAACGATTTTTCCTTCGGAATTCGTTGGGGTTACTTGAAGTTTTACCAAAGGGTTGTTTATTGGGATTGCTTTTACTGCAAGTTGATTGACTGTCTTAATTAATTCTGAATTTGGGGCATTTAAAATAATTGGTGTCTTTGGGTTATCATTTTCATCGGGAAGAATTATTTTATCCCCTTCCAACGTAATAGGGTCTGCAATGAACGACTGCTTTTCCATGGTTTCAAGATCGGCGTTAAAATCTTGATATGCCAATGTTGGAGTAAAAGTGCGTAAATTACCAATAGGTGTCACAGCACTTTGTTCCAAACTTAATCCATTGAGGCAAGCAAAATGTATCTGGTTCCCTATTAAATCTCTTGATTTCCAGGCTCCTGAGATGAGTTCAATTTCTTTATCAGGGTGTATGGCTTCTCTATAAGTTATCTTAATTTCAAGAGTTTCTTCGTTTAACTTAACAGGATCAGCTTCAGAAATTCCTCCCTTGTTTTTAAGCTCTCCAAACGGAATGTTGGCATCAAACAAATGGGCGTATTTTGTGACGCCATCTATTTGAAACGCCACGGTTGGCGTGCGGTAATTATCCCATCTAAAATCAAAACCAGACTTATTTAGCGTCTCTTTATTGGGAATTAAACCCCATAATTGTTCGGCTAATGCATTCGTCTTTTTAAAATCCTGGTCGAAAACCGGAATTTTATTATCTTCATTATTCTCAACTTGCAACTCTTTCTTCCATTGTTTCCATTGTTTTTTGGAAACCTCTACATTAAATTTCCGTTGTACAGGGCGTAAAAAAAATGACATGGCTTCTTCTGGCGTAATTGTAGTGCGCTCAAAAACCACTTTGGAGGAAATGCCACTATCAGAAAACATTTGATTCAATAATTCTGCTTTTTCCCTGGGTGTCGCCATCCCATAACGCAACACGCCTTTCATTCCCCATTTAAATTGTCTTCCAATATATCCAATGGATTTATTTGAGGCTGGCATTAAATAAATCTCATCTCTCACAAAATCAAACATGGCTTCCGCATCTTTGGAAGCTACTAAAGCTTTCATGCGCCCTTCCAAATAATCGGGACAGGTTTGCAACGCCAAAAGCATTTCTTCCCACACTTTATACGGTACTTTCCCGGAACCTATAAACATCTTTTTATCAGACTCACAGCCCAAAAAAGATAACGGAAGGTTTGTTGCCAAATAAATCAAGGCTATTTGTTGCATAAACTCCCTTCGGGAATTGGGACTTGTTGTATGTTGTTGTTTTTTGGTCGGCTGCATTTACAAAGTGTTTATTTAAGATTTTTCAGTGCATTGATATCAAAAGCCTCCCAAAGTTCATCTGGGTTCATTTCACTTAACAAATAAATATAAAATCTGCTTTTATATAAAAATTCAAGTTTTGTATGACTTCCTATATATTGTGTTGCAAAAGTTGCGATGCCGTTACGTTCTTTTTTAATGTATTTGATATCGGCAGTATCCTCAAAATTTTTATTATTTAGTGTATTTAAAAAATAGATTGCTCTTTTTTTGCTTTCTCCAGTAGCATCGGTAACTTCCAAGGAGATTTTTCGACCACCAAAATGCCCTAATATGGATTGACCTGTAATTACCGGATCTTTATCTAATTTTAAATCATAAAGTCGCTTTGGAAACGCTGCTTTTAATTGCTCATTGGAAAGTGGTGTTAATTTTTGAATGGTCTTTATAGATGATTCGCTACTGGTTGTTTGAGGGTTTGCATCAACTATATTGCTATCTTCTTCTTTTTTATTGTTCTTACATGCAAACAAAAGGGTTGCCAAAAAAGTGATGTAGATTATTTTTTTCATCTGTTTAACTTTATTTGTTTTTCAATAGTCCGATGGAATGCTCTTTTAAATATTTTGTTTCTTTTGAAAAATTTGTTAAAGAGCATTTCATACTAGTTTACTTTTTAAAATTCTGTAACGCATTGATATCAAAAGCCTCCCAAAGCTCGTCTGGATCCATTTTGATACGATTATCGTCATTGCGTAAAGAAATGTAGAACCGATTGTTGTATAAAAACCAAATCCCACTTCTACCATTTTTTTTAAAATATTCGGCATGGGTTTTAATACCACTGTGCTCTGTATTTACAACTTTAAAATTGTTGGTTTCCTCTGGTACTTTATTGTAGGTATAACTATTGATAAAATTTGCTGCCAATTGGTTTTTATTCCCAGCTGCATCTGCTATGGAAAGTGATATTTCATGATTGCCAAAACTCCCCACAACTTGTTGACCAATAACCATTATTTTTTCATCTACTGGCACACCTTTCAAATGCTTTGGAAACGCATTTTTTAATTCGTCTTCTGATAATGGTGTTATTTTAGAAAGTTTTGTCGCCACCTTTTGTCCTTCTGAAATTTGTTGTGTATAATTCCCCTTATCTTTAAGTGCTGGTAATACGTCCGTTAAAATCTGTTTAGGTTTTTTATCACAAGAAATAAGCACCGTTACAAAAACCATTAATAAAATAAATTTTTTCATGGGTGAAAGGTTTATATGTTTTTAAACCATTCTATATATTTCTTTCCTAAAATTGGCACGGGTTTTTCCTTGGCGTTAATGGCGTTTATTAACCCTATAATCCACATATAAAGCAATACAAAAAAGCCCACAAGGTCTATGATCCATCCCAGTATGGGAACCATTCCGATAACTCCCAGTGCAAAACCTGTTAATGCCAATCCAAGAGATTGCTTGATATGATAGCTTGCAAAGGCGTTTTTTTTATCATTGTTCATTACAAAGGCAATAATTAAACCTATAAATGTTATGTAAGCAATGAGGGCTATTGTTTTGCCTTCTTTTACAATAGCTTCGTTGGATGATGCCTGTACGGTGTTGTTTTCTGTTGTTTCCATAGTTGTTTTATTTATTAATTCGTGTTATTATGTTCTAAAATCATAAACATTGAAGCTATCCAATATAATTTTACCTTGCATTGGAAATAATTCTTTCTTGAGAGTTGAGCCAAGAGAAATGCCCATGCCATTAAAGGTTACAACAAGTCTGTTTTCAGACAATTCGTCAAGAGAAACAGTGCCTTGATATAGTGCCTTGGTATCACTTTGAAGATATTTGCCACTGGGAACTATAACTTCTAACCTGCTATGTGTTTTTACCTTATAGGCTTCTCCTATTTTTAATGCAGAGGATTGTTGGGAAATGGCAATTGGTATATGTTTCAATAAATCCGGAGCGTACATATTAACCAATATCATTTGCTTGTTTACGTCATTTATTCTAAACTGAATACCATTGTCCAGAAAGACCACATCGGTAGATGTTTTTTGGTCAAAGTTGTCCATTTTGAATGGTTTACCATCAATTTGTGCTTCAACAAGTCCTGTAACCACTTTCTTTTTTTTATCTTTTTTTGTAATAGTGGTCATATCATTGGTTTTCACTTCCTTGCTTTGTGTGCTTTTGGCATCATTTTTACATGCTACCATTAGAAGGGTCAAAAAAATAAAGCTGATTATTTTTTGCATCATGTTTTAATTTTTAAATTTTTTCATTACATCTATATCAAATGTATTCCAAAGTTCATCGGGACTCATACCTTCCCCTCTCAATACAACGTACCATCTATTATGGTAAACAAAAGCTATATCACATCTTTCACTATTTATTCTGTAGTTGCTAATGGTTTTAATACCATTACGTTCTTTATTTTCGTGCTTGGTATCTTCATCGTCAAATTGCTTTATGTTGTAAGCCATCAAAAAGGTTTTTTGTAATCCATTGTGTTTTTCTGAACAGTCGATGATTTGTAGTTCAATTTTTCCGTCTCCGTATGTTCCATTTGCCATTTGGTTTTCGCTAAAAAACTTATCATCCAAGGGTAGTCCACCTATTGATTTTGGGAATGCTTCCTTAAATTCGGCTTTGGTATAAGGCGTTTTTTTAAAATCTTTTTGTACTACGTTTTGAGTATCTTGTTGCGATTCATCTTGTGCTTTTGTTTCATGTTTACAGGCTATAAAACAAAAAATAAATGCTATAGTAATGATTCTTTTCATCTGTTAAAATTTATTTGTTCACTATTTTTAAAATTTGCTAATTGACTTTTTATCTTTTAATTTTTATAAAGTATTCTATTTAACAACCACCCACTGAATATTGTCAGGAATACGGTCTATCCTACTTATTTCGGTTTTAGAAGGTATTATTTTTCCGTTTGCATCGGTAAAAACTTCAGCAATGTTATATTTGATTATATTCCATCCTTTTTGCAATTCTAAATTTATGATGGTTTTATTATTATAAGTTTCACCAGTTGAAACAGACGTTTGCCATAAACACTCTGCTTTAGCCGATGCTGGTTCTTCCACAAAAAACCATTGCAAATAATAGCCTTGAGCACTATTTTTTTCTCCATAAGAATACAACCAATTGGCTATTTCTGGATTGCTAACGGCATACATTACGGATTCGTCCCATTCTGCATTTTTGGCTTTAACTTCAAGATCTGGCATTCCGGCAACCAATGCTCCACCATTTTCATATTCAACCATTAAACCCGAGCATTCAAAAGTTGTAGCCACTGTTTTAAATTCAATTTCCCAACCTTCTGGTGCTTTTGCTTTTGCGTTTTCAGCTTTTAGTTTGATAGTTTTCAGATAATTTTCATCCAAAGGAATACTGAAATTACCCTCTTCATGAATAGTTCCAATTTCCATGGTCTCTTTTGAAATCATATCATAAAAAGCAATTAGCTTTTCTCCTCCTGTATAATTTGAAATGCTTCCTGAAATAGCCTTTTGTGCCTGGCACGTCATACTAAATAATACACTTATCGCTACTACTATGGTATGGTTTATTTGTGTTTTCATTTAATATGTATTAAGTTTTTGCAAATCTTCTTTTTTAAAGTAAGTCCATAGCACATCGGGTTTTTCAACACCATCAAGGCTTAACCTGAATCGTTGGTTGTAAATAAATGAGATGCTATAACGATTAATGTTGTGTTGCAGAAAGGCGATGGTTTTGTATCCGTTGCGTTCTTTTCTAAAAATCTCAGTTCCTTCAGGACCTTTTGCCGTTGTTTTATACGCGTCTTCAAAATTTTTGAGAATCGCAGACCCCTTTCTATTTCCATCTTCCAAAGTGTAAGTCAAACTATGGTCGTAATCATTTCCTTTGATATACATCCCAAAGGCAATACCGTTTGTTTTTAGTAAATTATCCTCTATGTTAATCAATTTATAATCCCCGATTTGTTTTGGAAAGAAGTTGCCCGCTTGTTCTTTGGTAAGCGTTTCTTTTTTTTGATTGTTAGCCGTTTGCTTGGGCAATTCAACCTGATGCGATTGGTTTGAATCCTTATGTTCTTGTTTTGTCTCATCTTTACACGATGAAAGACACAACAAGAGACTGAATAGGAATAGAATAGTTTTTTTTATTTTCATTTGTTCAATTATAATGGTCTCATTCTTTAAAAAAATTAAATCTTAAGTAACAGATAAAATATCCCACTTTCCTTCAACCCAGGATTGAATTGCAGCTATATGTAATTTAACTTTTTGCTCCACTTTTGTTGGTGTTTCTATGTTTTTTGAAGCACAGTATTTTTCTATAATTGGATCCGGATCCAAAACCCAATCGGTGTAGCCAATCGCTTTTTTAGTGCCTTTAAAAGGCACCGCTTCATCCTTTTTACAGGATTCATCGTTCAATGCTGTGATAGCCATTTGTTGAATTAGTTTTAAATAACTTTTTTCAGCTTTTAAAAATGAACTTACTTTTTGTGTTTTTAAGTAATCTCTAACCTTTGATGCACCACCATACACACCTTTTGACTTTGGATGTGGTTCAAGTTCTGTAAAGCGCTCATTGCCATTGTCCATGCGCAGTCTTCCCAAAGGGCATAACCGACAAACCAGTACTACTGTCTTTATGAACAGTACAACCTTCTTTTCCTAAAAACTGGCAGGCGCCAGAAACCTTGTTTTGCTTTAAAAACTGACCATCAAGATGTTTTTTCCTGAATTGGGTTGTTGAAATTCCCAAACAACTCGATAAGCGTAACAATTCATAAGGATTGATTTGAATCAATTTGTTGTGACAACAGTTGTTACAGGCATAGCACTGATAGGAAAAAGCAGATTCACGGGTTCTGGTAATTGGATTCATAAGCAAACTTTTATTCGACTTTTTGAGCCATTTCTGAAAGTTGTTTCATAAAATTTCTGTCTGTAATGCTCGTTTCTATAGTTTTCCAGTTGCGTTGGTCAAAACTAGCTTCCATTTTTATGGTGAGCGATTCCATTTTACCACTTTTCAATTTTTCCAAATTATTCTCTGAAAATGAATACATATTATCTTTAAGTGGAATGCCACCGACATACTTAATTTTTGCAAACAATTTACCATTGCCCTGCCCAGTTGCCACAGGAAACCCAAAGGCACTGTTCAGCGTTAAAGTCGCCACTGCCATTGACACGTCGACCAAAAAGTCTCGTCTATTTGGTTTTCCATTTTTTGATTTCTTTTTTGTTTCCATTTTTTATTTGAATTAATTTTACTGAACAGAAAATTTAATGGTAGCGGGTGCAATTCCTGATTTTACAGATTGTTTTGGTGACGGCACCGTCTCTAAAATAATTTCATAGTTCCCTTTCGGTAAAAAACCTTCGGTAGAAGTATCTTGTGTACTTAATTTTTCTAAAGCAGGGATAAAATCAAAGCCCTCTGCAGGCACAAACATATCGCCTGGTAACCATGGCCATCCACCTCTTGTTGTTTGAGAAATTGTTTTACCATTATATTTTACGGTGGTTTTCATATCAAACAGAACAATATTTCTGTCGTTAATACCATCGGCTCTAAAATTAAACTTGATGCTGTAGGAGCCTTGTTTAAAAGCTTTGAATAAATCTACAGTCGCCAACTCTTTAAAACTAGTGGTTCTGGAAAAGCCTTCTACACCTAATCTGCCCTCAAGGCTTTGAGAAAAGGAAAGTGTTGTACTTAGCATTGCACCAATAAGGAATACTTTAATTGTTTGTGTTTTCATGATTTTTGTTTTTTTGGTTTACTATTTTATAATTCATAAATGATTTAAACAATTACTTTTGTTTGGGATCAATTTTTTTTTTAATTACATAAACTTATAATCTGACTTTTTAATGGTTTTTGACACTTCTTCTAAACCAATACATTCCATCGTCATATTTTCCTTTTTCTTTTTTAAGCCTTTCATGTCCATATAAATCATGAGTAGTTTTTCATCTTTATCAAAATAGTCATTTACTTGCCTAGGAATTTTGGTTTGCTGGTTTTTGTAGATATCGTCAAAGCTCACTTCGGTATCATTGGTAAAATACATATCCATTTCAAAGTCTTTATTAGTAGCTTTAACACCTTTGCAATGGTAACCATTGATGGTTTTATCTGGAAGTGATGTAAATACGAATTCTTTAGACTGGTCTTTTGTTTCTTCCAAATCCAAATCATCTGGCATTTGTGTTACCATACCAACATTATTCCCTTGGGATTGCATAAACATAACGATTACCTTATTGCCGTTATCCATGATGGTAAACATGTTTTCCATGGTGGCTGACGTAAAACCAAAATAGGGTGCATCGGGTTTTAAATAGTAATCAAAGACTATTTCACCTTCTTTTTTTGTGCTCATTTTTAAAGAATATTTCCAAGTGAAATCATACGAGTTTGCAACCAATCCAGGATTTGCTTTTTCTTTGCGACCGGAGTTAGCAAAAGGATTTATGTCAAAAGCTTTATCCATGGTTTTAGCGGTTTTTTTGGCAGCTTTGTCAGCTGTCTTATCAACAACAACATCTTCTACTGTTTGTTCTACACGGTTTTTTAGTTTTTTTAGGAATTGAGCTTCAACTGTTTGGGTTAGGAGAAGATAAAGTGTTAATGTGACAAATAAATGAGTTGTTTTCATATCAAATGTTTTTTACTTTAAGCTATTTAAATTGCATTATGCAAAGCTTAAGCAAAACTATATTTGATACTTAGAAGTTTGTACAAGATATGTAACAAAATATGAAACCATTGTAACATTATGCAAAAAAGCGAAGAAAAATGCTACTTATTTAATGTACTCCAATGGCGTTTGCCCATACATTTCCTTAAAACATTTTATAAAATAAGACGGTGTATTAAACCCTACCATATAGGCAACTTCATTTACAGTATAGTTTGATGATTTTAAAATTTGAATAGCTTGTTTTAATCTTTGAGACCGAATAAAAGCAGTGGTGTTCAGTCCTGTAAAAGCCAACAGTTTTCTGTGCAATTGCATTCTGCTCATGCCTACCTGTTTACTGAAAAATTCGGCATTAAAATCGGGGTTTGACACATATTGGTCTAATATATTTTGAACTTTTTTTAAGAACATCTCATCTGCAGGTGTTGTTGCCATATCTTTAGGCTTAAAAACAATATCCTTTTTATAACGTTCACGAAGCTTTCTTCTACCTTCAATAATATTATTGACCTTGATTTGGAGCGTTTTTGGATTAAAAGGCTTGGTTATATAATCATCTGCTCCTGTATTTAATCCTTCTATTTCATTTATATCACCTGTTTTTCCTGTAAGAAGAATAATGGGGATGTGAGATGTTTTTTCGTCATGTTTTAAAATTTCGCAAAGTTCTAAACCATTTTTTAAAGGCATCATAACATCTGAAACGATAATATCCGGAATGGTTTTAAAAGCCTTTTCTATTCCTTCTATCCCATTTTTAGCTTCAATAACTTTAAAATCATCAATTAACAATGATTTAACAAACTGTCTGATGTCTTGATTGTTATCAACAACCAAGGCTATTGGTTTTGAACTATTTTGCGGTAAATTATTTGTTGGCAGTGTAATATCATCATTTTTAAGGTTCGCAAGATCTATTTCATCCGGTAAAAAAGATTCTTTTGAAATGGGCAATTTAATGACAAACTTGATTTTTTGATGGTCTGCATAAGATGCCTCTATCGTTCCATGGGATAAATTAGTAAGTTCCTTAACCAGAGAAAGACCAATACCAGAGCCTTCTGAGTTTTCATTTATTTGATAAAAACGATTGAATATTTTAGAAATTTCTTTTTCTATAATGGCATCTATATCATTTATAAAAACCATCTTAACCTCTTTTTTGTAAACATGCTCTACATTAAAAGAAATGACACCGCCTTTGGACGTGTATTTTATGGCATTGGAAAATAAATTATTTACAAGTCGTTCCACAACATCCGAATCGAACCACGCATTTTTAATTTCCGGCACATGGACCGATAGTTTTAAATTGTTTTGTTCTGCTAAAAACTGAAACGATTGGGAAATAACCTTTAAATATAAACCCAAATCATTTTGTTTGACTTTTAATCTCATTGCTCCAGATTCCAACTTTGACAGCTCCAATAACTGATCGACTAAACTTAAAAGTTGTGTGGTGTTGTGCTCTACTAATTTCAGGTCCTTTTTTGAATCTGACTGTAAATTATTATTTAACAATTGTTTTTTAATTGGTGCAGAGATTAATGTTAAAGGTGTTCTAAATTCGTGAGCTATATTGGTATATAGTTTTGTTTTATACTCATCTAAGCGCTTTAATCTTTCTGACTTTTCTCTTTCTTCTTTTAAGTTGAGTGTCATTTCCCATCGCCATTTAAAATAATAATAGGCTAGCAATAAGGAACATATAATTAAAACAGCATAGACAGAAAGCATCCAATTATTTAAATACCATGGTTTATTGATTATAAAATAAAAACTAGCAGGCTTTTCATTCCAAAGACCATCATAATTACTGGATTTAACCAAAAACGTGTAATTGCCTGGTGATAGATTGGTGTATCGCACTCGTTTTACACCATTGGACAGAATCCAATTTTCATCATGATTTTCCAGTTTATACAAATAATTGTTTTTTTTAGGTAATGAAAACTGTAAACTAGAAAATGTAAAAGACACGGTATTCTCATTATACTGCAATTGTATGCTATCAACCATTTGAAGTTGATGGTTAAAAACCTCAAATCCTGTAATGACCGTTTTGGGTATTACATCGCTTTTTTTTTATTAAAGAAGGGTTAAACCAATAATAGCCTTCTAGTCCACCAAAATATAAATCATTGTTAGCAGATTTATAATAGGCTACTGTATTGAACTCTGTAGCCAGGCCATCATAATTATCATAATTTACAATTTGAGGCTTAACATCAAGGGTTGGTGCCGGCTTAAACATGGTAATCCCTCTATTGGAGCTTAGCCATAAATTGTTTTCGGAATCTGGCAAGATACCGTAAATAACATTGTTTGGTAAACCATCATTAACGGTGTAATTATAAAATGCTTTGTTTTTTAAATCATATACACATAATCCTTTACCATTGGTGCCAACCCACAAAAGCCCCTTTTTATCATAATAAAGTGATTTAACTTTTTTTGCCACATCTTCTCCGTGTAAATTAAAATCCTTCTTAAAATCAATGAACGTTTTTGTTTTAGTATCTAATAAAAGAACCCCATTATCCTCTGTGCCAACCCAAAGCTTATCCGCTTCTCCCTGAATGGTTACCCTTATATTATTGCTTATTAATCCGTTTGATTTATTGAACTGTTTTAAAACGCCTTTATGCTTGTTAAATAAAATTAACCCATGGTCTCTAGTTGATAACCAGATATTGTTGGATTCATCTTTAAAAATATCCCAAATGGTCTCAACGTTTAATTTGACTGGGGTATTATTGTTGTAATGTGATATTTTCCCGTTGGTATGCATTATGTTTAAGCCTCCTCCTTGGGTTCCTATCCATAATTCATTATCGTCATCTATAAATAAACTAACAACTCTATTAGAACTTAAGCCTCCTTTGGTTTCAACATAAGTTTTCCATGTATGTGTTTTAGGAGTGTATCTTGAAAGGCCTTTACCGCTCGTGCCAATCCAAACATTATTGTTTTTATCTATTTGTATCGCTCTAACCAGATCTATACTTATTTCTTCAGGCGTTTGATAATTATTGATGACATTGAACTTTTCAAGGTATTCATCATAAAAACTCACACCGGCTCCATCTGTTCCAAACCAGAGTGTTCCTGTATAATCCTCAAAAATACAGAGGATATCGTTATAATGAATTGCTCTTGGATTATGCTTCTTTGTTTCAAAATGATTTATTTCAGAAGTATTTAAGTCAATTTTATAAAGACCACGACCATAGGTGCCAATCCATAATCTGTTTTTTTTATCTAAGTGCATAGATAAGACATATAAATCGTTTGGTAAAGTGGAGAGATTCAAGTAAAACGCCTTTACGCTTTTAAAAGTGGATGATTCCGGATGTTTGATCCACATCCCATTGCCATACGAACCTAACCAAACAGTTCCTAAATCATCAAATAAAAGATTGCTGTAATTTACATTTGATTGATTATTGCTGTCCGGAAAATAAGTGTCTATGGTATCGTTTTCATTGTTTACACACATAACCTTTCCTTGACCCACTAACCAAATGCTTCCTTTTTTATCTTCTGAAATTGCGAATATTGTACCTATGCTATCTTTAGGAACAACCAAGGTTACATCTTTTGTTGTAACATCTTTTTTAAACAAACCTGACGCATACGTGCCAAACCAGTAATTGCGTTTACTGTCTTGGTACAATACACTTACATCTTGTATGTTTGAAAACGGAATAAAACTATTGGTCGCCTTATCGTAAATACGTGGCTTATTGGAAGCAGGTATGGTAATTATGTTGCCCTCACGGTCTACATAAACCTTGCCCAAATGACTGTATGTTGGTTTGGTGACATCTAAAAAAGACTGACTATATATTTCAAATTTATTGCCATCATACTTATTTAGTCCATCTTGGGTAGCAATCCATAAATAACCCGTACTGTCTTGCGCTACCGATACAACGCTATTTTGAGAAAGACCGTCGTTAACGGATAGTTGTCTAAAAGACACTTGAGATTGCCCAAACGTTTCAATAGCACATAAAACAGGTATAATAAAACAGATTATTTTCATAATAAAAATTACACTTTTTTAATCGTTTTTTTTAATAACTGCTGTTAAAAATACACTTTATAAGAAAAAAAAATAGTATTGCTATATTATAAAATTCTTCAATAACTTGTATGATTATCATAGAAAAGAATTGTTTAAATAAACTACCTCAAATTATTTAGAACATTTTTGGTTGATTATTAATTGAATTAAGATCATTACATAAAAATAGCAACCTTTCACTTTTTCTTTAATTTCAGTTTACTTTTGTCTTTTAAGCTAAAGATTTTAATTATTCACGTCATTTTAATCTTTATTTTAGTGATTTTTACTTTCATTTCTTTTAAATTTGAGTATTGGATGTAATTATCTATGGGGTTCTGAATAAATTGTAAGAGATGATCTCCAAAAAGTTTTGAATATACATCTTTGCAATCCTTTTATACCTTAACACTCAACCTAAGAACCATTTTTAATTCCTTCAAAAGTGTGATCTACATTAAATATTGTCTTGCCTACACATTTATTGAACTTTTTCTCCCAGTGGGTTAGGGACGTATTTTTCTTTCTCTTTTAAGGATATAAATTTTTAGTCACTTTTATTATTATTTTATCTGAATGATACCATTTTTCGGCTTATAAAGGAATGTTTTTTGGTTAGTCAATTGGCTTGATTACTTCTTCTAAATTAATTAATTTTGTTGATGCTATCTATGGTGGTTACTACAGCCTTGTTCGTCGGTCTCACTACTATTTGTAGCTTTATCTATATTTAATCCACAAAAATAATAAAAAGAAATACTATATTTGTTGTACCAAATTGAATGAATAATGTCATTAATATAATGATAAAACAAGCCTGCGACAGGCGGATATTAGAAGGATTTCATATATACGTGAGACATTTAAAATAACAATCTGCCTCAATAAACCCTCGGCAATGAAATCTTAAACACCACAGCCGAAATTCTAACAGCAATCACCACAACACCAGAAATGATAAAAATCAAATCTTGTGATAGATTAAAATAAGTTAAGGCGAAATAAGCAAAACCACCAAGAATACAAGCTGTAGCGTATATTTCTTTATGAAAAATGACGGGAATATCATTGCATAAAATATCTCTAATCACTCCACCAAAACAAGCACTCATTGTGCCAAAAGCCACGCAAATAACAGGTGGCAACCCTGCTGAAATAGCTTTTTCTATACCAACAACCGTATAAAGTCCAATTCCAAAAGTGTCAAATAAAAACAAAGATTTGCGTAGATAATTGAGCTTGTTTCTTAACAAAATCGCGAATATTGTAGTGATTAAAATCACGTAAACATAAGTCATATTGTTCAACCAACTGACATTAGCTTTAATCAAAACATCGCGTAAAGTTCCTCCACCGACAGAAGTTACAAAAGCTATAATCAAAATTCCAAAGACATCAAGTCCTTTGCGCATAGCGACCAAAACACCTGAAATAGAAAAAGCAATTACGCCGAGAATATCTAATACAAAAATAAAATCCATTAGCGTTGCGTATAATAATTATAATCTTGTAAAACAATTTTAACAAATTCAATTGGCTCTTCCTTAGGCTGAACTTCCATTTTACTCATCAATTGCTGGTATAATCTGTTGATAAGGTGATATTCTCTTTGGCTTTTAGCTTTCATATATATGGCTTTGGTTTGCCGCATATCTTCATCGCTAAAAATGGTTACTTGTGGATATTTGGGTTGGTAATTTTCAGGCAAGTCCATTATTATGGTTTGCGTAAAATCGACTCGATTTCTTTCTGAAATAACCGTAGTTTTGGTCGCTATATCACCTAAACGCTGACCTTTACCACCAAACAAGATAAACAAACTGGCCACTGAACCCATAGTCATAGAAATGTCAATCAACCTCAAACACCATCGTATCAGATAATGACCTGCTTTAGGCTTTGAACCATCAACACAAACCACTCTGATTTTCATAGCGACCTTGCCTATACTTTGGCCATTCATTGTCAATTCCATTACTAAATGATAGACCAATAACGGCAATGACACTACCATTCCAATTGCAAAGCTTGACGCTCCTAACAAAGGAAAAACAAAACTGACTAAAAATAAATAAGCCAAAAGGACAAGGATGTCTATAAAATAAGTCTTTGCTCGTTCAAAGTAATTGGCTATATTCTGTTCAATAATGACATTTTGAGCCGTTTGAATTTGAAAATTATTCATTAAAAATTATTAGATTTGAAGTTTATTTTTAAAAACTATGCGCGAGGTAGCTTTTGTAAAGCAAAATAAAAACAAATGGTTCAAATTTGAAAGCTATTTGAGAGATAATGCTCAATATTCTCCCGATGAGCTTTCTGATTTATACATCGAAATTACCGATGACTTAAGCTATGCCCAAACCTTTTATCCTAACAGCAATACTACCAAATATTTGAATCAAATCTCGGTAAAAGCACATCAAAAAATCTACAAAACTCAAAAAACATCGGGAAATAAAATTGTAAAATTTTACACCAAAGAATTTCCATTGATGTTTTACAATTATAGATATCAATTGTTGTTAGCGTTTTTAGTGTTTTTATTTTTTGGCTTAATCGGTGCTTATTCTGCGGCGACAGACCAAGATTTTGTAAGATTGATTTTAGGTGATGCTTATGTCAATATGACTTTAGAAAACATCAACAACAACGACCCGATGGCGGTTTATAAAAAGGCCAACGAAACCGATATGTTTATTGGTATTACTATTAACAATGTCAGAGTTGGTTTTCTCTCATACATTTTTGGATTTTTATTTGGTATTGGTGCTTTATTTATAGGTATGCAAAATGCGGTGATGCTGGGTTCGTTTCAATATTTTTTTGCTGACAAAGGTTTGTTGTGGGAATCTGCAAGAACGATTTGGATTCACGGCACTATTGAGATTTCGGTGATTATCGTCTGTATTTGTGCAGGTTTAGTCGCTGGCAATGGCATTATGTTTCCTAAAACCTATACCCGATTAGAGTCGTTTGCTCGCAGTGCTAAAGCTGGACTCAAAATTGTTTTAAGCACCGTGCCGTTTTTTATTATTGCGGGATTTTTAGAAGGTTTTGTAACTCGACATACCGAAATGCCCGATGCTTTGGCTATATTTATCATTAGTGGTTCAATGGCTTTAATTTTATTTTATTACGTATTTTTACCCTTTAAACTTCATAAAAACCAACAACATGGAAAACAATGATTTAACTCAACCACAATTTGTCTTTAGAAAAGAACGTGACTTAGGCGAAATTATAAGTGATACCTTTAGTTTCTTTACGCAGAATTATAAAAGTATTCTAAACATATTTTTAAAGTTTGTCGGTCCGTTTATACTACTTACCATTTTGGTAACGACATATTACCAATATAAAATGGGCGATTTATTTAGTAACATAACAACTTTTTCAGAACCTGATTCAGCAGTTTCAACTATTTTAGAAGACTCTTGGATAATCATTCTTTTATTTGCTGTATCTATCGCAACTAATATCGTTTTGTATGGTACTATTTTACACATTATAAAATCTTATATGAACAATAATGGTGAAATTTTAGAACAAGACGTTTCTCAAGGTTTAAAAGATGATTTTTGGAAATTACTAGGCTATCTTGCATTAACCACCATTGTTGGAATTATCGGTTTTATGCTTTGCTTTTTACCAGGTATTTATCTTATAGTCGTTCTTGCACCTGGTATTGCACTTTTAATAATGGAAAACGAATCGGTTTCTGAGTCATTCACCAAGTGTTTTACTTTAATTAAAAACAATTGGTGGATTACTTTCGCTACTTTTCTGGTTTTTGGTATTCTCATTGCTATTTTAGGTTTTGTTTTTCAATTACCAGCATTTATTTTCAGTATGGTAGAGGGTTTCACTGCATTTGATCAAGCTTCTGATCCAACTGCGATTACTGGACTTTATCAAAATTGGGTGTATTTGCTCTTTACTGCTATAGGAAGTATTGGTCAGTCATTTCTTAGTATTTTTACGGTCATTATGATTGCTTTGGTGTATTTTAACCTTTCTGAAAAACAAGAATTTAAAGGCACTTACGAACAAATTGATCAAATCGGAAATTAAATAGTATGAGCAAATCATTGCTGTTTTTATTGACTCTATTTAGTCTTTATTTTAGTTTTAGTTTTAATTCGGTTGATAATTCAAGTCATCTTTTTTCAAACTTTGTTTCTCAAGACAAAGATATTTTTGACCAAGAGACATTAGACAAGCTAAAAACCGACGACGACTACAATTACAGCATTGAATCTCAAACCAATTGGTGGTCTGAATTTAAAGAATGGTTAGGCACGCAATGGCGAAACCTGTTTGGACAAAGTATAGATTCTAGTTTTTGGTTTTTTATTTTCAAAGTGTTGCCCTATTTAATTCTTGTAGTTGCTGTGGTGTTTTTAATTTGGTTCATAGCCAGGTCTAATATTGACAACCAAATTATGAGGCAACATAAGACTTCTAAAGTAACCTTAACGGAGGAAGAAGAATTATTGATGACGCGAAACCTTGAAAAAATGGCCGATAAAGCCATTGAAAACCAACAATATCGTTTGGCGATTCGTTATCTATATCTCAATTCCATCAAACGATTAGACTTAAAAGGCATCATAAAATACACTAACGATAAAACTAACTTTGAATATCTCAGAGAAATTGAATTTAATGAACTCTCCAAAATTTTTAAACACTTGACTATAGCTTATGAGCAAACTTGGTATGGACAAATGCAGTTTGACGAGGTTTATTTTCAAAATCTTCAACAGCAATATGAAGCATTTCACAATCTTTTAGACCAAAAACAATATGCTCAAGCCTAAAAACTATATTCTTATTTTGGTTTTAGTACTGTTTGGTTCTTTAGTGTTTTTAGAATCCACAGCCAAAAAACCTTTGGATTGGTCTGATAGTTATTGGAAAAACCACTCAAAACCTTTTGGTGCTGAGATCTTTCATAAAATTTTTACAGAACAACTTGAGCAAAGCGAAGAAACCAATCAATCGGTTTACGAAACCTTGACGGAGAGTTACAAAGCAGGCAATTATCTCTTTTTTAATGGCAATTTAGGTTTTGGTGAATACGATACTAAAGAATTGTTGTGCTGGATTGAAAACGGGAATACAGTTTTAATGTCCGCAGAATATTTTCCAAAGACAATTTTGGATACTTTAAATTTAAACAAAAAAAAATTTGTATTTGACAACCAGTTTTCCTATCAACCTAGTGTCGTTTTAGACACCACAAATCAAGATGAAATTTACGATTTTAAAAGAAACCTAAACGTAGAATATTTTACCAATACCGATACTTTAGACCATCAAGTTTTAGGCTATTCTAAAGTAGTCAACAACGACAGCACGATGACTAAATATCTGCCAAATTTCATAAAGGCTAAATTTGGGCAAGGCGAACTTTACTTGCATCTTTTTCCAAAAGCGTTTACCAATTATTTTTTAGTCAGTGCAGATAACGCTAATTATACCGAGCAAGTTTTATCAAGCTTAAATTATGACAAATCAATAATTGTAGATGAATATTACAAAGCTCAACGTGTGGTTCAACAGCCTCATTTATTGCAATATCTCGTCAGTAACAAACATTTGCGTTGGGCGTATTATTTGCTTATACTATTAGCTGTAATTTATATTTTTTTTGAAGGCAAACGCAAACAAAAACCCATTAAGGTCGTTCAACCTTACGAGAACAAAACCTATGCGTTTACCCAAACCATCGCTGAGATGTATTATCGCAAAAAAGACCACAAAAGCATTGCCACTAAGCTAATCGAACATTTCTTTGACTTTGTCAGATCTCAATATAATATCTCAACAGCAAACTTGAATGATGAATTTGTTGTTCAATTAGCTTCAAAATCGGGTAAATCGCAACAAGATATCAAATCATTATTAAAATATATTAAAAACATTGAAAGTAAAAATAGAATTACCAAAGAACAATTGCTTAAATTAGAAAAACAGATATCAAATCTTAAAAACTAAGTCTATGGAAAATCAAAATATAAAACCGTCTGAACAACCTGATGAAAACTCAAAATCATTAGAAGACAACAAAACTGCAGAAAAAACTTCATCTGAAGATACGGCAACACCATCTTTAAATGAGTATCAACAAATGGCTGAAGATTTAAAAGCTCAACTTGCTAAAGTCATTGTAGGTCAAGACGATTTTATTGAGTTGCTTTTGGTGAGTCTTTTAACCAACGGTCACGTTTTAATAGAAGGCGTGCCAGGAATTGCTAAAACACTGACCGCTAAGCTTTTCGCAAAAAGTATCAACGCCGATTTTAGTCGAATTCAGTTCACGCCCGATTTGATGCCAAGTGATGTGCTCGGAACTTCTGTATTTAATGCAGAAAAAGCCGAATTTGAATTTAAAGCTGGACCAATTTTTTCCAATTTAGTGTTAATTGATGAAATCAATCGGGCGCCTACTAAAACCCAATCGGCTCTGTTTGAAGTGATGGAAGAAAAACAAGTTACAATCGATGGTCATCAATACGATATGGAAGCACCATTTATGGTATTAGCCACCCAAAATCCTATTGAACAAGAAGGCACTTACGCCCTACCCGAAGCCCAACTCGATCGGTTTATTTTTAAAATTAAACTCAGTTATCCCAACCTTGAAGAGGAAGTTAAAATTATAGACAAGCATCACCAAAACAAAGCACAAAATTTTCTCAATCAAATAGAAACCGTAATTAACAAAGACAGCGTTAGCCAATTCAAAGCAGACATTCACAAGATCAAAATTGAGTCTAAAATTATGTCTTATATTGCTGAAATTGTTCTCAACACACGTCAGCACCCACATTTGTTGTTAGGGGCATCGCCAAGAGCTTCTGTTGCAATTATGATGACGGCTAAAGCCTTTGCTATTTTAAACGGCCGTGATTTTGTTACACCAGACGATGTCAAACGCAGTTTAAAACCTGTGCTTAATCACAGAATTGTCCTGTCACCCGAACGTGAAATGGAAGGCATGACCACCGAAGATGTGGTTGATATGATTGTAAAATCTATTGAAATACCAAGATAGTGTTTAAACTGCTCAAACCTTTATATTTTACACGACGCTTTTTTTTAGCCTTAATCAGTATAGCTTTGCTATTCTTTTTATCGTATTGGTTCACTGTGCTTTTTACCTTAGCATCATTGCTATTTTATGCCTTAGTGGTTTTGGTTATCATTGATATTGCGACATTATTTCGCATCAAAGGTTTTTTTGCAGAACGGTTTTTACCCAGTAAATTTTCAAACAGTGATAATAATGTAGTGATGCTTAATTTTGAAAATGGTTACAATTTTAAAATTCAATTACAAATCATTGATGAAATTCCTGTTCAATTTCAAAAACGAGATTTTTTAAAAACCTTAAAGCTTGATGCCAAACACCAAAAATCTTATGATTATCAACTCAAACCTACACAACGTGGCGAATATTATTTTGGCAATTTGAACTGTTATGTGTCTTCGCCACTTAAGCTGACTAAACGACGATACAAGTTTCAAAACGAGCAAATGGTCAAGGTGTATCCGTCGTTTATTCAAATGAAAAAATACGATTTCTTGGCTTTAGACCGTCAATCCAGAGATTTTGGAATGAAAAAAATCAGACGTATCGGTCACAGCATGGAATTTGAGCAAATCAAAGAATACGTCAAAGGCGATGATATTAGAGACATCAATTGGAAATCTACTGCTAAACACAACCAGCTGATGGTCAATCAGTTTCAGGATGAAAAATCACAACCCATTTATAATGTCATTGACAAAGGTCGTGTGATGAAAATGCCTTTTGAACAACTCAGCTTATTAGATTATGCCATTAATTCGGCTTTAGCTTTTTCTAATATCGCTTTGAAAAAAAATGACAAAGTTGGGATGCTGACTTTTTCAAACAGCATTGACAATTTTAGAAAAGCCCAATCCAGACTGTCGCAAATCAATGTGTTGTCAGAAGCTTTATACAACATTAAAACCGATTATAAAGTCAGTGATTTTGGTTTGCTTTACGCCCATCTTAAACGAAAAGTTACCCAACGCAGTTTGTTGTTTTTGTTTACCAATTTTGAGCATATTTCTTCACTTGAACGCCAATTGCCTTATCTAAAAGCGATTTCGAGACAGCATGTTTTGGTGGTCATCTTTTTTGAAAACACAGAATTGGATCAACTCATCCATACTGAAACCGAAGACTTACAAAGTATTTATCAAAAAACCATCGCTACAGATTTTGCTTACAATAAACGATTAATGGCTAAGGAACTTGAAAAAAATGGAATTCAAGCCATTTTGACCAAACCAAAAAATTTAAGCATTAATACCATAAATAAATATTTGGAGATAAAAGCTAAAGGCTTGTTGTGATTTTTGAGAGTAAAACGAAAAATCTCGAAATTTGTCAGGAGTATCGAAATTAGGCTTTATGATGAAAACATAACTGTTAGCTAATCAGCCCACAAACTATCAATAATATTTAGTGTATTCCTCCTTCACTTATAGGAATATTAAAAACCGTATAGAACATTTCTTGCATTCTCTTAAAAGGCAAGTATTGTCTGGTATGAAAATATCCTATTAAACTTTCAATATTATTCCCATAGCTTACGGGTGCATTTGCTTGTGATGGATAGTCGCTTTTTGTTTCACAACCGCAAGGACAAACTTTTTTATAAACCTTGTGTTCTGTGACTTTTATTTTTATTTCAGTTATCTCAACCATCTTCAAAGTATTGCCTTTTCTTCCTGTTTGCCCACCTGGCTTACGCTCTGTCTTTGTTCTTAGGCTTTTCCTCTTTGGTCTATTTTCATCCTTTGAGGGTGGTATGGAGCTATTATTACTGTTTTATTGGAGTTTCATATTTGGCCAGTCGTGCTTTAAGTTGACTATTTTCTAATTCTAAAGCAATTAGCTTTTTAGAAAGTTCTTCTACCTTCTGCAAAAGTGATTCTATAAGCTTATCCTTTTCCAACTTTTTTTCTTACAAATATAGGGTGGTATGTTCGTAACAAACAAATTATTAACCAATTAGTTATCAATCCAAAAAGTTAAAAATGTTGATAAAGGTCTGATTTTTAAAATCAAGCTCTAATGAGTGGCTTATTTGAATTTTTTAAAAAAAAATTGAAATAAGCACAAAGAAAATATATGCTCAGTTTGCATTATCCAAAATTTATAGTCTTATTTTTGACACTGATTAGTTACAAAGATTTTTATAAAAACATAGTCAATAAAGAAACAGATAAAATAGTTTTGCTAAAAAATTAAATATGAGCATAAAAACAGCCCAACAACAAGTCGATGAATGGATCAACCAACACGGTGTCAGATATTTTAATGAACTCACCAACATGGCTCAACTCACAGAAGAAGTGGGCGAAGTCGCCAGAATTATTGCACGTCGTTTTGGCGAGCAAAGCGAAAAAGAAAGCGATAAACAAAAAGATTTAGGTGAAGAGCTTGCCGATGTTATGTTTGTTGTGTTATGTTTGGCCAATCAAACTGGAATCGATTTGCAAACCGCTTTTGACAAAAAAATGGAAGTCAAAACAAAAAGAGACCACAATAGACACCAAAATAACCCAAAACTACAATAAATGTTTACCAAAGTAATTTGCCATAAAGGTTTTTGGAAATCTGTGATATTTCTTTCCATTATGTTTATCCTTATTTACAACTTAGTAGATTGGGGTATGGTTTTTAATTTTAACCTTCAAGACTTCGTTGAAGAACGATTGAAATCTGATAACTTACTTAAATTTATTTTCGCCAATATTCTCAGCGGTTTTGTTTACGGTTTTATCATTAGTTTTTTTAAGTTTAGAAGTAAACTCAAAAAATCAAATTCAACTCAAGGTTAAATTGATGAAAACTCTGCTTCAAAAAACCCTATCGGGAGATTATTCCTTAAATATTTGTGGGTCTAAAAGCGAAAGCAACAGATTGCTCATTATTCAAGCTTTATTCAAAAAACTAAACATTGACAACCTTTCCACATCTGACGATACTATGGTTTTAAAAGCCGCTTTGGCTTCTCAAAAAGACATCATCGATATTCATCATGCAGGCACAGCAATGCGTTTTTTAACGGCTTATTATGCGTGTTTTACAAATAAATCCGTCACGCTTACAGGAAGCAAACGCATGCAAAACAGACCTATAAAAATTTTGGTTGACGCCTTGAGACAAATAGGAGCAAAAATTGATTATATCAACAAAGAAGGATTTCCACCGTTGAAAATTCAAGCTTCTAACATTACAAGTAACAAAATTGAAATTCAAGCCAATACAAGCAGTCAATACATCAGTGCATTAATGCTCGTTGCACCTAAACTCAAAAATGGATTAAAAATAAATTTTACATCAAAAATCACTTCTCTACCCTATTTGAAAATGACCTACAAAATGATGCAAAATTTAGGGTTTGAAATAAATTTCGATCATCAATCTATTGAAATCAATCCCAAAACTGATATCGATACGCAAAAAATTAGTGTTGAGTCAGACTGGAGTTCAGCATCTTATTATTATAGTTTGGTAGCACTTTCGCCCTCTTTAAAATTAAAATTAAGTATCTATAAAAATAAAAGTTTGCAAGGCGACTCAAAAATTTCGGAATTATATAAAGAATTAGGCGTCCAAACCACTTTTGAAAAAGATGCTATTATTTTAGAAAACTCTCAAAACAATGCTATCAATTATTACAACAAAAACCTAAATCACACACCAGATTTAGCTCAAACTATTGCCGTAACTTGCTTAGGCTTAAAAATCTCATGTAATTTGACTGGTTTGCACACTCTAAAAATCAAAGAAACCGACCGGTTGGTTGCCCTGAAAAATGAATTAGAAAAATTTGGTGCAACGGTTGAAATAGATCATGAAAGTCTGAAAATGACACCGCCTGATGAAATTTTATCCCACCAAACGGTTAAAACCTATAACGACCACAGAATGGCAATGGCATTTGCTCCTTTAATCACAAAAACCGAGCTTAAAATTGAAAATTCTAAAGTCGTATCTAAATCATATCCAGATTTTTGGAAAGATTTTGAATCTTTATATTAGAATTTTTATTAAAAATTTTTAAAAGTTAAAATTTTAACTTAATATTGCATCAAAACAAACTATTATGAAACAAAAAATTTTATCACTCGCTATGCTTGCCTTTTTTGCTATAAGCATCACAAGTTGCAAGCCAGAAAAAAAAGAAAACGCTAAAGAGCAATTAGAAGAAACTGCCGAAGACGTTGAAGACGCCGCTGAAGAAACTGCTGAAGACGTTGAAGACAGCGCAGAAGAAACCGCAGACGAAGTTGAAGACGCGACAGAAGAAACTTCAGAAAGCGTCAAAGAAGCTACTGATAAAGCAGTAGAAGATGTTAAAGATCTTGCTAACAACACAGTTGAAGGCACTAAAAAAGCGACTAAAGATGTCAAAAAAGCGGCTGAAGATGCAGCTGATGATGTTAAAGAAACAGTGAAATAAATTTTCTAACACTTTTTATAAAAACCGCATCACAAATGTTGTGATGCGGTTTTTTTTATGAATAAAATTTAATCCCAAAAGTATTCTTATTTTTGTAAACATGGATACAAATCATCAAAATAGATATGCCAGACGAGGCGTATCACACCAAAAAGAAGATGTTCACAATGCTATCAAACATATTGACAAAGGTTTATACCCAAAAGCGTTTTGTAAAATTATTCCAGATTACTTAACAGGTAGCGACAAGCATTGCATTGTAATGCATGCCGATGGTGCAGGTACAAAATCTGCATTAGCCTATATGTATTGGAAAGAAACAGGCAACCTTTCAGTTTGGAAGGGCATTGCCCAAGATGCCATCATCATGAACATTGATGACCTGCTGTGCGTTGGAGCAACTGACAATATTTTGTTATCTTCAACCATTGGAAGAAATAAAAATTTAATCCCTGGAGAAGTTATTGCTGAAATCATAAACGGCACTGAACAAATTGCAGATGACTTAAAAAAACACGACATCAATATCATTACAACTGGTGGAGAAACCGCCGATGTAGGCGATTTGGTCAGAACCATTATTGTTGACTCTACTGTTACTGCCCGAATCAAGCGTGAAGATGTAATCAATAATGCCAATATTCAAGCAGGCGATTGCATCATAGGTTTAGCATCTTCTGGCCAAGCAAGTTACGAAAATGAATATAATTCAGGTATGGGAAGCAATGGATTAACTTCAGCAAGACACGATGTCTTACATAAATATTTGGCTGAAAAATATCCCGAGAGTTTTGATAGTCACGTTCCTGAAGATTTAGTTTACACAGGAAGTCAAAAACTTACAGATTCTCACAAAGATTTAAACCTTGATATTGGCAAGCTCATCCTCTCTCCTACGCGAACTTATGCCCCAATTGTAAAATCTATTTTTAAAGAATTGCCACGACAAGACATTCATGGCATGGTGCATTGCGACGGTGGTGCTCAGACTAAAATATTACACTTTGTAGAAAATCTAAAAATCATCAAAGATAATATGTTTGATATTCCACCGTTATTCAAACTCATACAAAACGAAAGTCAAACCGACTGGCGAGAAATGTATCAAGTATTTAATATGGGGCATCGCTTTGAAATTTATACTCATCCAAACAATGCTCAAAATATCATTAATATTTCAAAATCTTATGATGTAGATGCAAAAATTATTGGTCGTGTAGAGCCATCACAAAACACCGAATTAAGCATTTCCTCTCAGGTTGGAAACTTTATATATTAAATTATTATCTTTATTTTAAGATGAAGCTAAAAATTTATCTGATCCTTATTATTTGCATTTGGAGTATTCACCTTGGATATTCTCAAATCCCTTCAACTAAAATTCCTAAGGTGTTTTTAAAGACTTTTGGTCCACAAAAAATGCACAGCTTCGATAAACTCGATATTAATAAAAAAGAACTTGTCAAACGAATTGATATGCCTGTCTTTTGGACAGAAGTCAATAAACTTAGATTACAAGCCAGTGAAGTCTCTTTTGCTAATTGGAATGGTGGTGGTTCCAATTCTGTTTCTGGACTTTTCGGCATTGAACTTGAAAGAAATTACAAAGACAAAAAGTTTAAATGGGATAACCAGTTGATTATCAATCTCGGTGCTAACAAACAAAGCGACCAAGACATTAGAAAAACCGAAGACCATTTAGAAATAAATTCAAAAGCGGGGTTTAGCTTTAAGAAAAACTCTAATTGGTATTATTTGGGAAAACTCAATTTTAATACTCAATTTTTTAACGGCTATAATTTTCCTAATACTTCAGAAATAATCTCCCAGTTTATGGCTCCTGGTTATCTCTTTATGGGGCTTGGTGTTGAGCATAAAATCAATACTCAAAATATTTATATGTATCTTTCTCCAATGACCTTAAAATCGACATTTGTTTTAAATCAAAAACTAGCAAACGACGGTGCATTTGGTGTAGATAAAGCCATACGAGACAACAATGACAACATCATTAAAGAAGGCAAAAAAGTAAGAGTTGAGAGTGGCATTTTAATCAATAATGAATACGAAAAAGAACTTTTTGAGAATGTCATCATAAAACACAAACTCAGCCTTTATACAGACTATATCAATAATTTTGGTAACATAGATGTAGATTGGGAAATTAATTTTAATTTTAAAGTGAATAGTTTCATCAGAGCCAATTTTGGCTCACACCTTAGATATGATGATGATGTAAAAATAAGATTGGAACAAGAAGACGGCAGTTTTGTAGAAGGTGGCTCTAGAGTTCAATGGAAACAGCAACTTGGTATTGGAGTCATCGTAGAACTTTAAATAATGTTATCGCCATCTTTATTTAGGCTTAACTTTCGTAAATTTGCAATCCATTTAAAAAACTATGTTAGACAAACTCAATATACTTAAACAACGCTTTGATGAAGTTAGTGATCTAATCATTCAACCTGACGTCATCAATGATCGAAAGCGTTATGTAGAATTAACCAAAGAATACAAAGATCTTAAAGCAATTAATGACGAACGAGAAAAATATATTGAACTTAAAGACAATGTAGAAGAAGCCAAACAAATTATTGCTGACGGTGATGACGATGAAATGGTAGAAATGGCAAAAATGCGACTTGAAGAGTCTGAAGAAAAACTTGAAAAACTCGAAGATAAAATCCGTTTTATGCTCATCCCTAAAGACCCCGAAGATGAGAAAAATGCGGTGGTTGAAGTCAGAGCAGGAACAGGTGGCGATGAAGCCAGTATTTTTGCAGGTGATATTTATAAAATGTTGACCAGATATTGTGAATCAAAAGGCTGGAAAGTCAGCACGGTTGATTATAGTGAAGGCACCAATGGCGGTTTCAAAGAAATACAATTTGAAGTCAGCGGTGAAAATGTTTACGGCACTTTAAAATATGAAGCTGGCGTACATCGTGTTCAGCGTGTGCCACAAACCGAAACCCAAGGGCGTGTACATACAAGTCTTGCTACGGTGATGGTGTTTCCTGAAGCTGAGGAATTTGATGTGGAAGTTGACCCCAATGATGTTAGAATTGACTATTTCTGTTCATCAGGCCCAGGTGGTCAGTCGGTGAACACGACCTATTCGGCGGTACGTTTAACTCACGAACCTACGGGTATTGTCGCTCAATGTCAAGATCAAAAATCACAACATAAAAACAAAGAAAAAGCCTTTAGAGTATTACGCTCAAGACTTTATGAAATGGAACTTGCCAAAAAACAAGCTGAAGATGCAGAAAAACGTGGCAATATGGTAACCAGTGGCGACAGAAGTGCTAAAATCAGAACCTACAATTACCCACAAAGTCGTGTAACTGATCACCGCATCAATCTAACCCTTTACGATTTAGATAATATCATCAATGGTGACATTCAAAAAATCATTGACGAACTCAAATTGGTTGACAATACTGAAAAATTGGCAAGAATGTCTGATTCTATCTAATATTTATTATGGATATTTCAAAACTCATCCAACAAATAAAAATTAAGCAGAGTTTTCTCTGTGTAGGTTTAGATACAGATTTAGCCAAAATTCCTGAACATCTCCACAAGCATCCCAATCTTATATTTGAGTTTAACCGTCAAATCATAGACGCAACTGCTAAATATGCGGTTGCCTTCAAGCCCAATATTGCATTTTACGAAGCCTTAGGCATCAATGGCTGGGAAGCTTTACAACAAACTATTGATTATCTCAACAATCAATATCCTGAAATATTTACCATTGCTGACGCTAAACGTGGCGATATCGGAAATACTTCATCAAAATATGCCCAAGCTTTTTTTGAAGACCTCAACTTTGATGCCATTACCGTTGCTCCTTATATGGGTAAAGATTCTGTTGAACCATTTTTGGCTTATAAAAATAAACACACTATTCTTTTAGCTTTGACTTCGAATGAAGGCGCTTTTGATTTTCAAACCCAAACTTTAGACAATAAAGCTCCACTCTATCAAACGGTGCTTAAAACGTCTCAAACTTGGAAAAATTCAGAAAACCTGATGTACGTTGTCGGTGCCACAAAAGCTGAATATTTTAAAGAAATCAGACAGATTGTTCCTCATTCATTTTTGTTGGTTCCTGGCGTCGGTGCTCAAGGCGGAAACTTAAAAGAAGTTTGCCAATACGGTTTGACTAAAGAATGTGGCTTACTGGTCAATTCTTCTCGTGGCATTATTTACGCTTCTCGTGGTAAAGACTTTGCTCAAGCTGCTGAAATCAAAGCGAAAGCACTCCAAGAAGAAATGGCGGTATATTTATGATTAAAATTAATTTGGAAATTTGTCATTTATGAAAATACAATTAACATCTACCATCACTTGCCCAAAATGTGGACATCAAAAAGAAGAAACCATGCCTGAAAATGCATGTGAGTTTTTCTATAAATGTGAAAATTGTAATGAAATTTTAAAACCAAAAGAAAACGACTGTTGTGTGTATTGCAGTTATGGCTCACAACCTTGCCCACCTGTTCAGAAAAATCAATCTTGTTGATAGCTTTTTAGTATTAAAAAACATAAAATTTACTAAAGTTTTCGTAATCAACTTGCAATCATCATCTTTGCAAAAGAAATGATGTTATGGCTTATGATTTTATTATAGTTGGTGCGGCACAAGCGGGTTTGTCTATGGCTTATGAGCTGAAGCAGATGAACGCCAATTACATAGTTTTAGACAAAGAAGAAGAAATTGGAGCGTCTTGGCTCAACCGTTGGGATTCTTTAAAATTGTTTACGCCAACAGAGTTTAACCATTTACAAGGTCTTGAATTTCCAGCACCTAAAGGTCATTATCCTAATAAATATGAAGTTGCAGAGTATTTTAAAACCTATGCCGATACATTTGAAATCCCTATTCAACTCAAGACTTTAATTACTAAAATTTATAAGAAAGAAGGTATATTTATTTTAGAATCAAAACACAAAACCTACAACACCCATAATGTAATTATTGCAACAGGACCTTTTCACATTCCTTATACACCACCGTTTTACAAAAAAATAAGCACAGACATTAAGCAATGGCACAGCAATTACTACAAAAATCCCAATCAACTACAAGATGGCGATTGCTTAGTGGTTGGTGCTGGCGATTCGGGTTTTCAAATATTAGATGAAATTTCGCAAACAGGTCGAACCACATATTTCTCAGGACAAACGCGAGTCAAAACATTGCCACAAGAATTCCTAGGAAAAACCTTGTGGTGGTGGTTTTGCAAAACAGGTTATCTGAGCATCAACAAATACAATTGGTTAGGAAAAATTATCAGCAAATCAAAACAACCTGTTATCGGCGTTGATGTCAAAGGCATTTTGAACCGAAAAAATGTAATTCCTGTCGGAAAAACTATCGATGCTGAAAGCAAAACTATTATTGCAGAAAATCAATCTATAAAAGGTATCAAAAACATTATTTGGGCTACGGGCTATCGTCCTAATTTCAATTGGATTGAAGATATAGAATTAGACAAAGAAGGCTATCCCGTGCATAAACGCGGGGTAAGCAACACTAAAGGATTGTATTTTATTGGTCTGCCATGGCTTCATACAAGAGGCTCAGCAACTTTAGGAGGCATCAAAAAAGATGCGGAATATCTTGCTAATTACATTTCAAAAGTTTCTGAAAAAGTGGCAAGCTAATTTGTTTCAAACCTACTCAACCCGAATTATTCAATAGGAAATTTCCTGTTGAATAATGACAAAAAATGCTCAATTATGAGCATTTTCTTCTATCATTGCGATGTGCTGAGCTAAATATTAAAAGAAGCTATCTCATTAAACAAAACTTTATTGTTTTTTAGCTTTGCTTTAACCCATCATATAATTAGTTATACTTAGTTTCGTGTCGATTTTTAAAATATTATACTATGTCAAATAATCAAGCCTTACTGCAACCTATTAAAATTGGAGATTTAAGCTTAAAAAACCGCGTTATTATGGCACCAATGACTAGAAGTCGAGCCGATAACGATGATGAAGCACCAACAGATTTACACGTTAAATACTACACACAACGTGCTGAAGCAGGATTGATTATAACCGAAGGCTCACATGTTTCTGAACGTGCCAGAGGTTATATCAATGTGGCAAATATTTATAAACAAAAACAAATTGAAGGTTGGAAAAAAGTAACCGAAGCTGTTCACAATGAAGGTGGCAAAATCTTTATTCAATTGTGGCACGTTGGTCGAATTTCTCATCCTGATTTTCATAATGGCGAAAAACCCTTAGCACCAAGTGCTATTAATCCGAATGTTCAAGCATACACGCCTAAGGGTTTTAAAGATACGGTTACGCCAAAAGCAATGACCACTGAGGAGGTTTTAGATACCATTCAAGAGTTTAAGCTTGCGGCAAAAAATGCAGTAGATGCTGGCTTTGACGGTGTTGAAATTCACGCATCTAATGGTTATTTGTTTCATCAATTTTTTAATCAAACATCTAATAAGCGTAAAGATAGGTTTGGTGGTAGTCGAGAAAATAGAACAAGATTTTTGTTTGAAGTCTTGGATGCAGTTAAAGTCTTTTGGCCTGAAAACAGAATTGGAGTAAGACTCAATCCGTCTTTACACGGTACATTTGGCATGGAAGCCGACGAGGAAACCATTCCAACTTTTGAATATATCGTTAAACGCTTAAACGATTATGATTTGGCATATCTACACCTATCAGAACCTTTTAATGACGTCAGCGACAAACCGTTTTTAGTAAAAAATGTCGCCGAGCATTTTAGACCTTTATACAAAGGAAATCTTATGATCAATGGAGGATTTGACCAAAAAAGCGGTAATGAGATAATTGAAAAAGGCTATGCTGATATGGTAGCGTTTGGCAAGTTGTTTATTTCCAATCCAGATTTACCTACCCGTTTTGCAAAAAATGTGGAGTTGGCAGAATGGGATGAAAATACGTTTTATGGTAGTGGTGAAAAAGGTTATACTGATTATCCAAAATTGGAAGAAGAAAAAAAATCTCCAATTTAGTAAACATCAGAAATTTAAAATTATTGGGGATAGTTGTAAGATAAATCGTAATTTTATGCCCCAATTTAAAATACTAAAATACACTTTATGGATTCATTTGATGTTGTTGTTATAGGCTCTGGACCAGGCGGATATGTTGCTGCCATTCGTTGTGCTCAACTCGGTTTAAAAACGGCTATTATAGAAAAATATGCCACAAAAGGAGGAACTTGCCTTAATGTGGGTTGCATTCCTTCAAAAGCTCTACTCGATTCTTCTCATCATTACGAAGATGCTCAAAAACATTTTAAAGACCACGGCATAGAATTAAATGGCGACATCAGTCTCAATTTCAAGAAGATGATTGAACGCAAAGACAAAGTCGTTGATCAAACCACAAAAGGCATTGACTTTTTGATGGATAAAAACGATATCAAAGCCTACGAAGGTGTTGGTGCTTTTAAAGACAAAACCCATATTGTCATCACTCACAACGATGACAAAACCACAGAAATAGAAGCCAAAAATACCATAATTGCTACGGGTAGTAAACCTAATTCTTTACCATTTATAGACATTGATAAAGAACGTATCATCACTTCTACTGAAGCCTTATCGCTTAAAGAAATTCCAAAACATTTGATAGTGATTGGCGGTGGCGTGATTGGTTTAGAACTCGGTCAAGTCTATAATCGCCTTGGTGCTGAAGTCACTGTTATAGAATATATGGACAGAATTGCCCCGACTATGGACAAAGCCTTGAGCAAGGAATTGACAAAAGTGATGAAGAAGCAAAAAGTAAAATTTGCTGTATCACATCAAGTGAAATCTGTTGAACGCAAAGGCGATAAAGTTACCGTAAAAGCCGACAACAAAAAAGGTGAAGAAGTATCTTTTGAAGGCGATTATTGTTTGGTTTCTGTCGGTAGAAAACCTTATACTCAAGGTTTAAATGCAGATAAAGCTGGCGTAAAATTAAACGATAAAGGTCAGATAGAAGTCAACGAAAAATTACAGACCACTACAGAAAATATTTACGCTATTGGCGATGTCATCAAAGGTGCAATGTTGGCTCATAAAGCTCAAGAAGAAGGCATTTTTGTGGCTGAAGTTATTGCAGGTCAAAAACCACATATCGATTATAATTTAATTCCAAATGTGATTTACACATGGCCTGAAGTGGCATCTGTTGGAAAAACCGAAGAACAACTCAAAGACGAAAACATAGCATACAAATCAGGGCAATTTCCTATGCGAGCCTTAGGACGTAGTCGAGCCAGTGGCGACATAGACGGTTTGGTCAAAATTCTTTCAGATAAAGAAACTGACGAAGTCTTAGGCATTCACATCATAGGTGCAAGAGCGACCGATTTAATTGCAGAAGCAGTTACAGCTATGGAATTTAGAGCCAGTGCTGAAGATATAGCCAGAATGAGTCACGCTCATCCAACCTATGCCGAAGCTGTAAAAGAAGCGACACTTGCGGCTACTGAAGACAGAGCAATTCATGTATAACCAATCAAATAACTTTAAAAATGAAAAAAATAATATTGCTAATCGCATTAACTTCAACATCAGTAATTTTCGCTCAAGATTACCCAAAATCTTTGCCTGATTTTGAAATTTCAAATCAAAACAACGAAACTTTTACACAAGATGATGTGTCGCAAGATTCCTATGCTTACTTCATATATTTTAATCCCACTTGCGGCCATTGTAAAACAGCATTTAAAACTTTAAATCTTCACGTTGAAGATTTAAAAAATACAAAGTTTAAATTATATCCAGTTTCAGCCAAAAATGACAAAGACACGCACGCATTTTTTGAAAATTATGCACCAAAACTTTTAGCATTAAACAATGTGCAAATTTTATTAGATGACAATTATAAATTTGCAGATACTTTTTTCGTCAAAGGTTATCCAACTGCTTTTCTCTATGACAAAAATCAAAAGTTAGTTAAAGTCTATAACGGTGAAAGTAAAATTATGGGATTTATGGATGAGATAAAATAAGAAACTGCTCATTCATTTTTCATAAAAAATATACCAATCCAAAGTTATGACCATTGAGATGGGTTTGCTATATAAGAATCTACCTAAAAACTCTTAAAACTTATAACCTCTTAACCCATCAGCACTAAGCATTGACAGTTCAACTTAACAAAATCAAACATAGCGACCACGGCGTAAATCCTTGCGACCCTTGCGGTAAAAAAAATGCATATGGAATAACTTATAAGGTAAGGGTTAAACTAAAAAACATCATAACCTCATAATATCATAAACTTATAACCTCTTAACCCATCAGCACTAAGCATTGACAGTTTAACTTAACAAAATCAAACATAGCGAACCTGGCGTAAATCCTTGCGACCCTTGCGGTAAAAAAAATGCATATGGAATAACTTATAAGGTAAGGGTTAAACTAAAAAACATCATAACCTCATAATATCATAAACTTATAACCTCTTAACCCATCAGCACTAAGCATTGACAGTTTAACTTAACAAAATCAAACATAGCGAACCTGGCGTAAATCCTTGCGACCCTTGCGGTAAAAAAAATGCATATGGAGTAACTTGTAATGAATGTAAGAATTACACTAAAGAAACACCATTGCCTCATAATATCATAAACTTATAAGCTTTTAACCTATCAGCAAAGTTCAGAGCAAATCCCGAGAGCAAAAAACGATTCGAAAACCTTATAAACTTCCAAAAAAACTGACCAACATCATAAACTAAATATGATGCTATCCTTATGTTTGTAAGGTGAATACTCAAAAAACACATCATTGTTACCACTGTGGCGACCCATGTCAGCCAACAGACATTGAAGCATATGACAAACATTTTTGTTGTCACGGTTGCAAAACGGTATATGAAATTTTTTCTGAAAACGACTTAGGTTGTTACTACGATTTTGAAAACGCCCCAGGAAAAACCCCGACAGAACTCAAAGGCAAATATGATTTTTTAGACCAAAACGACATCGTTGAAAAACTTGTTGATTTTAATGATGGTGATACGCAAATTGTCAACTTATACATTCCACATATCCATTGCAGTTCTTGTATTTGGATTTTAGAAAATTTGAATAAACTCAACAAACACATTTCAACTTCGCAGGTCAATTTTCCTAAAAAAAGTGTTCAAATTCAATTCAACTGCACAAAAACAAGCCTAAAAGAAGTTGTTAACTTATTAACTTCAATAGGTTATGAACCCTATATCAGTTTAGAAGATATGGACAAACCTGACAGCAAAATAGACCGTTCACTGATCTACAAAATTGGTATTGCGGGTTTTGCTTTTGGTAATATTATGTTTTTATCATTTCCCGAATACTTTGAAGTCTCTGAATATTGGCTCGACCAATACAAACCTGTTTTTAGGTGGTTGATGTTTGTGTTTTCATTACCTGTGGTATTTTATCTGCTCAAGATTATTTTAAATCGGCTTTTAGTGTACTTAAAACCAAAAGTTTAAATATTGATATCCCTATCGCTTTAGGAATCACAACACTTTTTATTCGTAGTACAGTAGAAATTAGCTTTAACATAGGTTCTGGATTTTTTGATAGCTTAACTGGATTGGTATTTTTCTTATTACTCGGAAAATTTGTGCGACAAAAAACCTACAATTATTTATCTTTTGAAAGAGACTACAAATCTTATTTTCCCATTGCGGTAACCAAAATTGATAAACATACTGAAACCAATATTAAGGTTAGCGATATCAAGGCAGGCGAC
Source organism: Flavobacterium sp. CS20 (assembly GCF_018080005.1). Lineage (NCBI taxonomy): Bacteria > Pseudomonadati > Bacteroidota > Flavobacteriia > Flavobacteriales > Flavobacteriaceae > Flavobacterium > Flavobacterium sp. CS20. The sequence continues at coordinate 1,351,068 of NZ_CP073015.1, forward strand.
AAACTTTTAATTAGAAATGCAGAATTAATTCCTGTTGACGGTATTTTGATGAATGGCGAAGCGCACATTGATTATAGTTTTGTAACTGGTGAAGAAAAGCCCGTTCATAAAACATCAGGCGATAAAATATTTGCTGGTGGTAAACAAATCGGCAGTTCAATTGAAATGACCGCTGAAAAATCTGTTGAGCAAAGCTATTTAACGCGACTTTGGTCTAATGAAGCTTTTAAAAACCAAAAAGCAGAAACATATCAAACATTGTTAGACAAAATCAGTAAACATTTTACAATTGGCGTATTAGGCATTGCTTCAATATCAACTTTAGTTTGGTTATTTATCAACCCGAGTTTAGCATTGAATGTCTTTACGGCTGTGCTGATTATTGCCTGTCCTTGTGCTATAGCTTTAACCACGCCATTTACTATGGGAAATTTATTGAGACTGTTTGGTCAAAAAGGTTTTTATTTAAAAGATATCAAAAGCTTAGAACAACTTACTGATATCGACCAAATTATTTTTGATAAAACGGGAACTCTAACCCAAAATGAATACACAGAAATTACCTACCAAGGCGAAAACATTACCGATGAGGATAGGCATTTGCTCAAAAACACTTTGCGAAATTCCAATCACCCTTTAAGTCGGCAATTGTATCATTTTCTTCAAAGTCAAGATATAATGACTGTTGAAGATTACGAAGAGCTTCTCGGACAAGGTATTGAAGCAAAAATCAATAATAAAAATATAAAATTAGGCTCATCATCTTTTGTTCACGCACCACAACAAGACAAAACTTTTGAAACTGCTGTGCATTATAAAAACGATGAACATTATAAAGGTAAGTTTATTTTTAAAACCACCTACAGACAAGGTGTTCAAGACTTATTTCATCAACTAAAAAACGATTATCAACTGGCTGTTTTGTCAGGTGATAATATCGGCGAAAAAAAATTTTTAGAACGGTTTCTTCCTGCTGAAACGCCTTTATACTTCAATCAGAAGCCTGAAGACAAATTAAATTATATCAAAACTCAACAAAACAAACACCAAAAAGTGATGATGATTGGCGATGGTTTGAATGATGCTGGTGCACTAAAACAAAGTGATTTAGGCATTGCACTTTCAGAAAATATCAATGTGTTTTCACCCGCTTGTGATGCCATTTTAGATGCTAAACGCTTATCACTTCTACCCAAATTTATTTATGCTACACATCGTGGAATTAGAATCATCAAGCTGAGCTTTTTGTTTTCTTTTCTCTATAATATTGTGGGCTTATACTTTGCAGTAACTGGTCAATTAGAACCTGTAATAGCGACTATTTTAATGCCGTTGAGTTCGATTAGTATTGTTGGGTTTACGACTTTGATGACGCATTTTATAGCAAAAAAAATAGAAGTTTAGTTTGTGGCTTAACGGTAAATTTAATGATTCAAAAAAAACATAGAATCATTACGAGTCGAAATAATTTTCTATATTTAATAAAAATGAAAAATAATTTTTTATTAAATTTGATTTAAAAAGCTATTATGAGTGATTCAGAATTAAAATTAAACATAATCAATAGTATTACATCCACTAATGATAGTGATATGCTTAAAGAAATAGAAGGATTAATCAGATTTCAATCCGAACAAAAGCCTTTTCTAATTGATACTGAGGCTAAAAAAAGCATTAAAATATCAAGAGAACAAATTGAGCAAAATGAAGTAGTTTCAAATGCTGACGTTCAATCTGAAATAAAAGAATGGCTAAAAGAATAATTTGGACTGTTAAAGCTAAATCTGAGCTATTTGAAATTTATGAATACTGGAATTACAGAAATGATTCAAGTATGTATAGCATAAAACTGAATAAGTTAATTGATAAAACATTAGATAAACTCTTATACCTTCCTGAAATTGGGAGAACTACTGAAATTGAAAATGTAAGAGTTAAGTTGATTAACAAATACCTGCTTTACTACGAAATTATTAATGATGATTTATATGTACTCTCTATTAGACACGAAAAAAGAAACCCTGAAACACTGAATTTAAAATAAAAAGTTACACGCTTGAGTTTGTGTTCAATTAAAAATTTAGGCTATTATTTTCAGTACTACAACTATTCATTGTTGCAATCCTATGAATCCACAAGATTGCTTTATGACTAACTTTATCAAATAAAAACTGACAGATTTTTCATCAAAGACAGACAACTTGAGACCTGCAATGTTTATAAAACTTTGTGCCTTTGCACCTTTGCGAGATATTTCTCAAAACCTATTCACACATTGCCTTATCTCCACTAATCGCGTTAATAAGCCTTCTAAATGAGCTAAGTCCAACATATTAGCACCATCACTTTTGGCTTCTGCGGGATTGAAATGCGTTTCAATAAACAATCCATCAACATTATTGACAACTCCTGCACGTGCAATGGTTTCTATCATATCAGGTCTGCCACCTGTAACACCTGAAGATTGGTTGGGCTGTTGAAGTGAATGCGTCACATCAAGCACAACAGGTGCAAATTGTTTCATTGTAGGAATGCCACGCATATCCACTACCAAGTCTTGGTAGCCAAACATCGTGCCTCTGTCGGTTAGCCAAACTTTGTCATTATGGCTATCTTTTACCTTTTGAACGGCGTGTTTCATACTTTCAGGACTCATAAATTGTCCTTTTTTAAGATTGACATACTTGCCAGTTTTTGCAGCGACAACCACCAAATCGGTTTGCCTGACAAGGAAAGCTGGAATTTGAAGCACATCCACATATTCGGTCGCCATTGTGGCGTCACTTTCTTTGTGTATATCAGTTAAGGTTGGCACATCAAAGGTTTCGGAAACTTTTCGCAGTATTTTTAAAGCTTTCTCATCTCCTATTCCGGTAAAACTATCTATACGACTCCGGTTAGCTTTTTTAAAACTGCCTTTAAATATATATGGAATATTGAGTTTGTTTGTGATGCTAACTACTTTTTCAGCAATTCTTAGAGCCATGTCTTCGCCTTCAATGGCACACGGACCAGCGATTAAAAAAAAATTATTGGAATCGGTATGTTTGAGTTTATTCATTATTTATAATTTTTTACTAAAATATTAAAAACTCCCTGCAAAATGCTAAGTTGTGATGTATTTTAAAACTCTACTTCACAAAAAACTGTATCACAAAAAACAACAAAGCAATTCCAAACGTCGATAAAGACACTTTTTTAAGTTCTTGATCTAAATTTTTCGGGTTATTGTTTTTCAAAACAAAACTCAAATGTTTAATTAAGAAAAAAGCTGTTATAAGACTTAGATAAATCCACTTTGAAAAACCTGCTACAATATAAAATCCGAGTAGTCCTAAAATCCCAAAACTAATCAAAAATGAATGGTAATATTTTGCGTTTAATTCACCTAAAGATACCACTAAAGTGTTTTTATAGGCGTTTTTATCAGAATTGACATCTCTCATATTGTTGAGATTTAAAACGGTTGAGCTGAGCAAACCAATGCCAATACCACCGAGAAAAATTATCCCATCTATAGATTTAGCATACAACACGTAAGACCCACAAACACTTACAAGTCCAAAAAACAAAAACACAAACACATCGCCAAAACCGCGATAACCATAAGCCGATTCACCAACGGTATATTTTATAGCTACCCAAATGGCAATAAGTCCTAAAATAAGAAAAAGTAAACTCATCAGTGCATTTTCAAATCCAAAAGCGATTAAAATTAAAATTATAGCAGAAAGAAAACTTATAATTGATGTGATAATTAAGCCCTTTTTAAAATCAGTTTTTGTGATTTTTCCACTTTGAAAAGCACGTTGTGGAATGAGACGTTCATTATTATCTGTGCCTTTCACACCATCACCATAGTCGTTGGCAAAGTTGGATAAAATTTGAAATAACAATGTGGTCAAAATAGCGAAAGAAAATATCAGCCAATCAAAACAATTATGATAAACGGCATATCCACTACCGACCAAAATTCCAGAAACTGACAAAGGTAATGTCCGTAATCTGGCTGCATCAATCCAAGCAGAAATTTTTGAACTTTTCATTAAATACCAGTATAATTAAAGGGTGTGATTTGTTTTAATTCATTTTTTACATCATCAGAAACGTCTAAGGTTTCAATAAAATCGGCTATACTTTTAGCATTGATTTCAGTATTGGTTCGTGTTAAAGCTTTTAGGGTTTCATAAGGATTGGGATAGTTTTCTCGTCTCAAAATCGTTTGAATAGCTTCTGCAACCACAGCCCAATTTTGCTCTAAATCTTGATGTATGGCTTTTTCATTTAATAATAATTTGTCTAAACCTTTTAAAGTGGATTTTATGGCGATTAGCGTGTGACCAAAAGGCGTTCCTATATTTCGCAAAACGGTGCTATCCGTTAAATCGCGTTGCAAACGGCTTATGGGCAACTTAGCTGATAAATGTTCAAAAATAGCATTGGCTAAACCGAGATTACCTTCACTGTTTTCAAAATCAATAGGGTTGACTTTGTGTGGCATAGCTGATGAACCAACTTCTCCTTCTTTGATTTTTTGCTTAAAATAACCCATAGAAATATAAGACCAAACGTCTCGATCCAAATCTATGATGATGGTATTGATGCGCTTCAACACATCAAACAAAGCTGCGAGATTGTCGTAATGCTCGATTTGTGTTGTTGGAAATGAATAGGATAATCCTAAATAGTTTTCGGTAAAATTTTTACCAAAAGCTTTCCAGTCTTCATTAGGAAATGCCAAGTGATGAGCGTTAAAATTTCCTGTTGCACCGCCAAATTTGGCTGAAAAAGGCACTTGTAGCAATTGTTTTTTCTGCTCGAGCAAACGAATGGCAAAAACTTTAATTTCTTTACCTAATCGGGTTGGAGATGCAGGCTGACCGTGAGTTTTGGCCAACATCGGGATGTTTTTCCAGTTTTCGCTTAATTCTAATAATTTAGCAATTAATTCATCTAAAAAAATTAGATAAACCGACTCTACTGCTTCTTTCAACGATAAAGGAATACTTGTATTATTGATGTCTTGTGAAGTCAATCCGAAATGGATAAATTCTTTAGAATTGGCTAAACCGAGTTGTTCAAATTTTTCTTTTAAAAAATACTCCACCGCTTTGACATCGTGATTGGTGACCTTTTCAATAGATTTAATAGATTCGGCGTCCTTTAAATTGAATTTTTTATATATCTGACGCAGTTCATCTTTTTGATTTTTATTTAAACTTGGTAATGCCGATAAGTCTAAATCAGACAGAGCGATAAAGTACTCCACTTCTACCCTAACCCGATAACGAATCAGTGCATATTCACTAAAAAAATCATTGAGCTCTAAAGTTTTGGATTGGTATCGACCATCAATGGGTGAAATGGCATTTAATGCACTCATATCTAACAAATTAAAGTTTAAGTAAAATTGATTTTAATTCTTCCATACCAGCCACAGCTGTTTTTGCAAAAATACGAAGATTTGAGCTTTCATCGATGCTGGGTTTAGGATCAATAAGGTAAACAGGAATGTCAGGGTTAGCGTAATCTATCAAACCAGCGACAGGATAAACTTGAAGTGATGTGCCAATAACAATCAGAATATCAGCAGTACCAACAATTTCGATGGCTTTTTGCATCATAGGGACAGCTTCGCCAAACCAAACCACGTGTGGTCTAAGTTGATTGCCATGTTCGTCGGTATCTCCCATTTGTAAATCTTCTTTCCATTCTATCAATCGATTATGATTGTTGACAGGTCTGACTTTAAAAAGCTCGCCGTGCAGATGCGTCACTTTTTTGCTTCCTGCTCTTTCGTGCAAATCATCTACGTTTTGAGTGATAATTTCTACATCAAATTTTTCTTCTAAATCAGCTAAAATTTGATGAGCTTTGTTGGGTTCAACCGTTTTGAGTTGACGTCTTCTTTGGTTATAAAAATCTAAAACCAAATGCGGATTCGTTTCAAAAGCTTGTGGTGTAGCAACTTGATTAACATCGTGATCTTCCCATAAACCGTCTGCATCTCTAAAGGTTTTCAAACCGCTATCGGCACTGATACCAGCACCTGATAAGACTACAATTTTTTTTTTCGGTTTTGCACTCATTTAGGATTAATCGCTTTGTAGTTTTCGTAGCAATTGCTTATGGCGTCCAAAAGTTGTAAATCATTAGCATTTTTGATATAGTCTTCTGAATAATTACAACGTTTCAGGACTTTTTCTATATCAGATATTGAAATTTGCAAAACCGCAGAAAGTGTTTCGCGATTATACTTATCTACCAGTAAATCTCTGATGGATTTATCTTCTTTCATCTGCCGCAATTTTTTCATTTGTTGCGGTTTTTTGCCAAAGACATTATAGAGTAAATCTGTAGGATTAAAGATAGCGTCAAGTGTTTTTGAAAATGAGCTCTTCTGATAATTCCCACCTTCGTAACCGTAATCTAAACCTGAGATTTGATATCTAAAATTGTCGTAAACAGGAATATTTTTAGCATCAATTTCTAAATAACCTGTCAATTTGATTTCTTTAACGGTAACTTCTTCTAAGGCAATGGCTACTTCAGTCATTTTGACTTTAACTTCACCGTATTTTATCCAATCTTCAGTAACTTTGACTTGCATGGACTTAAAACCAATGTAAGAAAAATAAAGTGTATCGTTGATTGAAGCTTTGATTGTAAATTTACCATTAGGGTCAGAAACTGTGCCTTTTACTGTATTAATATTAATGATATTGGCATTAGACAATGGTCTATCATTGGTCGCATTAAGCACGCGACCTTTTATATCATAGATTTCTTTATCTTGTGCAAGTAGTGATATACTGCACAAAAAGAAAAAGCTAATATAAACTAAATATTTCATCGGTCTAAAATAGTTAAAATCAAATAAAGGTGAAATTTATCCTTTAGACTTTATGCAAAATTAACAGATCAACGTTTTCGGCGACGCTCAATAGATTTATTTCTACTGTCATTTCTACCTTTTCTGTGTGGTTTAGAACCAAAGTCTTTTTTGCGTTTAAAATTTCCTTTTTTGCCACCGCGACCTTTGTCTTTAGTAATTTCTACATTAACAGATCTGCCGTTATGTTGAAAATTTTCAAAGGTTTTAAACACCTTATCCTCTTGTGATTTTGGGGTGTTAAAAAATGAAAACGTATCTTTTACATCAACTTTGCCCACATCATCACGACCTAAATTCAAGTTTTCTTTCAGAAAATCCTTTAGCGACATCCAGTTAAAACCATCTTTTTCACCAAGGTTGATAAAGTAGCGATTTTCATCACCAAAAGATTTACCACCTCTTGAAGAGCGATCGCTTGACCTGTCTTTATGTACTGTGTTTTCTAACTGTTCAACACTCGGTGCGTTTTTATAATAGTTATAAAAGCGTGTAAATTCTACGCTGAAGAATTTTTTAATCAATTCGCTTTTGTCTAAATCTGATAGAGCTTCTTCTAATTTTGGTAAAATCACATCAATATCGTGATTGACTTCTGTGTTTTTGATTTTTTCAGCGAGGTAAAACATTTGGCTTTCGCATATTTCTTCTGAAGTTGGTAGCTTTTCAGCTTTAAAGCTTTGACCGATAATGCGTTCAATAGTTTTAATTTTGCGTTGCTCACTTTTGGTGATAATCACAAAAGATTTACCGGTTTTGCCAGCTCTTCCTGTTCTACCGCTACGGTGTGTGTAGATTTCAGTTTCATCAGGCAATTGGTAATTGATCACGTGTGTGATATCATCTACATCAATACCTCTGGCGGCAACATCGGTAGCCACAAGCATTTGGACTTGTTTATTTCTAAAGCTTTTCATCACCAAATCTCTTTGGTTTTGACTTAAATCGCCGTGCAAAGCTGCGACGTTGTAGCCATCTTCAATCAGTTTTTCTGCCACTTTTTGAGTGTCGCGTTTGGTTCTACAAAACACAACGGCATACACATCAGGATTGGCATCAACCAAGCGTTTCAAAGCATTATAACGGTCTCTTGCACTGACTGTAAAATAGGAATGACTCACACTTTTAGTAGAAACATTGCGTTGTCCAACGGTAATTTCTACAGGTTTGTTCATAAATTTTTTAGCAATGCCTGAAACCTCTTTAGGCATCGTTGCACTAAACAACCACGTGCTTTTCTCTTTTGGACTGTGAGATAAAATTTCTGTGATATCTTCATAAAAGCCCATATTGAGCATTTCGTCGGCTTCGTCTAAAATACAATATTCAATTTTTGAAATGTCTATGATTTTTCTTTTAATCATATCTTTCATTCGTCCTGGTGTAGCCACAATAATTTGAGCACCTCGGTTAATTTGTTTGGCTTGGTCTTGCAAACTCGCTCCGCCATATATGGCAACAATATTGAGTTTGTTGATGTATTTGGCATATTGCTCAAGCTCGTTGGTGATTTGTAAACACAACTCACGCGTTGGCGATAAAATTAAACCTTGGGTTGTTTTTTGATTTGCATCGGTCAATTGAAGTAAAGGAAATCCGAATGCGGCGGTTTTACCTGTACCTGTTTGAGCCAGTGCAACCAAATCGGTTTTTTGCTCTAAAAGAATAGGAATACTTTTGATTTGGACATCACTTGGGGTTTCAAAACCTAAGTCGGTAATGGCTTTTAGAAGATTTTCCTGTAAGCCTAAGGAAGAAAAATTTGTCATAAAAATAAAATGAGTGCAAAGATAGTGGAATAAAATTGTAAATCACTATGATTTAACAACATTCGATTAAACGCACAAAAAAATTTAATTCAACATTTAGCAAACTTAGCATAATACCGAATGTTATTTTAAATGTTGTAAGTACAGAATTCATAAAAATCTGCCTACCTCAGGTTGGCATATCGGTTTATAACTTCATCTTTTTATTCACGATATATTCATTCAAATTAGTATTTCACGTAAAAAAATAATCGTTTATGAAAAGATTAAATCTCCTAAAAATAAGATAAAATATATAGCTTCTATTTTGATTTTGTGTTACCACAAGTTGTGCTTTTATATAGGTTTCTTCACCAAATAAAGTTTATAAATAGCCTCATTTTTAGATGAATGATAGATTTATTTTTGAAATAATTGGTATCACAAATCCAATTCATCAATTTGGTGTTGTATTTTTTCCCAGTCGCTCATCAATTGTTCTAAATTGTTCTTTTTGGTGTTGTATTTGTCAAAAAAACCGTCTTCAGCAATGGTTTGTTCGTAATCATAAGCTAACTTTTGGTCAGATTCTTTAATTTCCTTTTCTAATTTTGTGATTTCAGACTCGACTTTGCTCAATCTGTTGCAAAGCGATTTGTATTTCTTTTGACGTTGATAATCATTAGATTTATCGGCTTTTTTTGATTTGGTTTCAGAGCGTTTTTCAATACTTCTAAAGTCTTCTGCTTCTCTTGATTTCAAGTATTCATTAATACTTCCCAGAAATGTTTTGACTTTTGAATCTTTAAATTCTAAAATGGTTTCTGACAAACCTTGAAGAAAATCTCTGTCGTGTGAAATTAAAATTAAAGTGCCATCAAAAGCTTGCAAGGCTTGTTTAAGCACATATTTAGATTGCATATCCAAATGATTGGTTGGCTCATCCATAATCAAAACATTAAATGGATTGAGTAGCATTTTAGCCAAAGCTAATCTGTTTCGCTCGCCACCAGATAACACTTTGACGTATTTGTGCACATCATCGCCACTAAACAAAAAAGAGCCGAGAATATCTCTCACTTTATGACGTGTTTGGGCATTGGCTGCATCAATCATGGTGTCTAAAACGGTTTTGTTTTCGTCGAGATATTCGGTTTGATTTTGGGCAAAATATCCTATTTCAACATTGTGCCCCAATTCAACGTGGCCTTCGTAAGAAATTTCATTCATTATAATTTTGGCTAAGGTAGATTTCCCTTGACCATTTTGACCTACAAAAGCGAGTTTATCACCGCGATTAACGGTAAAACTGATGTCTTTAATAACAAGATTATCTTTATAAGATTTTGATAGATGTTCAGCTTTGATAATGACTTTTCCAGGACGTTTTGATACTGGAAATTTGATATTCATTGTAGCTGTATCTTCTTGCTCAACTTCAATTCTATCAATTTTGTCTAACTTTTTTATCAGCGATTGGGCTATAGACGCTTTGTTGGCTTTGGCACGAAATTTATCGATGAGTTTTTCGGTATGTTCTATTTCTTTTTGTTGATTCTTTTGGGCTGCTATTTGTTGCTGACGTAATTCTTCACGATGGATTTTAAATTCTGAAAAAGGCTTGTTGAAATCGTATATTTTTCCAAGAGAAATTTCAATAGTGCGATTGGTCACATGGTCTAAAAACATTTTATCGTGAGAAACAATAAGCACACAAGCTGAAGATTGATTGAGAAATTTTTCTAACCAAATAATACTTTCTATATCTAAATGGTTGGTTGGTTCATCAAGCAATAAAATATCATTTTGTTGCAATAAGAGTTTGGCCAGTTCTATTCGCATTCGCCAACCGCCTGAAAATGTATTTGTAAGCTTATTGAGTTCTTCTTCTTTAAAGCCTAAACCTTTAAGAATACGTTCAGTCTCACCTTGATAATTATAGCCACCTTGAATTTCGTATTGATGTTGATATGTGTTGAGGTCAACCATAAGTTGATGGTATGCTTCAGACTCGTAATCTTCGCGTTCAGCGAGTTGAATATTGATGTATTCAAGTTTTTTTTCTATGGTTTTAATCTCTTCAAAAGCCTGATAAGCTTCTTCTAAAACGGTTCTGCCTTCTTCAAACTCAATATCTTGTTTAAGAAATCCGATAGAAACTTCTTTATCTTTTGAAATTTGACCTTCGTCATAAGCTTGTTCACCAGCAATAACTTTAAGTAAAGTTGATTTTCCAGCACCATTTTTTCCGATCAAACCGATGCGTTCGTTAGCACCAAGTCTAAAACTGATATTTTTAAATACATATTCGCCACCAAAAGACAAAGAAAGTTCGGAAGTGTGAAGCATAAGTTATATCAATTTGATTTAATAATATTATCAATAATGTGCTACAGACATAATACCGATGTATATTTTAAGGATTCCGCATATGTGGAAGACATTTAAAATAACATTCGGTATGACGTAAGTTTGTGCAAATATTGGTATTTTTGTATTTATAATCTAAGAAAACATACAAATGCTTAAAGGTTTTAAAATTTATAGCATCATTACAGGATCTTGCCCGGTCTGCCACGAAGAAAGTATGTATAAAGAAAACAATCCCTACAAATTAAAGCATATCCATGATATGTATGAACGTTGTTCACATTGTGGTACAAAATATCAAATTGAGCCATCGTTTTTTTATGGTGCTATGTATGTGAGTTATGCTTTGGGCGTTGCAATAGCTGTGGCTACCTTTATCATTACTTATTTCTTTATAGGTCTTGAAGTTTTTGCGTCTTTTATGAGCATAATTGGGGTTTTAATTTTATTGATGCCTGTGATAATGCGCTTATCACGTAATATTTGGATCAATCTTTTTTTTAGTTATAAGCCTAAATCTGAGCGTGAAAACGTTGAACAGAAACTTCAGGATCAATAGGTGTTTCTTTAAGAATATGATTTATCAACATTTGACCTAATTTAGGAGCCAACATAACCCCACGACTTCCAAACCCATTGAGAATATGAAGGTTTTTATATTTTGAGTGCGAACCTAAAATTGGTCTTCTATCCTTAGTTGTGGGTCTGATGCCACAAACTTGGTCAACAATTTCATAAGGTGAATTGATCATTTTGTTCAAAGCTTCTCTCATTTGGGATTTTGCTGTTAAAGAAGGCTGATGATTTAAAGGTTGTCGTTGATAGGTTGCTCCAAATTTATATAAATTATGACCAAGTGGAATCAAAAAATATTTGGCTTTATAAAGATCTTCTATTTGGAGTTTTTTAGATTTAAAAATAATATAATCGCCTTTGTTGCCATAAATTCCTAAATGATTAAAAAAAGGATTTTGACCAACCCCAAAACCTTCACAAAATATAATATGCTTGTAAATTTTATTCCTATAAGAAATACTGCTTTTATCAACCTTTAAATTATTATGCTGAAATGTGTCATCTATCCAATGTTTTTGATAATACTGCTTTAAACACTGAAATAGAATAGGCAGATTAATTGATGTTGCTTTTATTTCACCAATCTTATCAGTGAGTAAAGTTTGATTTTTATTTGTTAAAACTTCAGGTGAAAGAAATGGCGAGAGTCTTGGTTTATCACAAGCTTGATACCAATTGTTTTCTTGTGCTACATCATGAATAAACACATTTAATGATTTATTTTTATAAATTTCACCTGATAATTGTTTGTCTAAAGATTGATAAAATAGCTTAGCATAAGGCAAAAACACTTCAACATTCCATACAGGCTTCATATGTTTTACGGCAACGGGATTAATGATGCCACCAGCAATTTTTGAAGAAAGCTGTGAATTGTTAGAAATAATATCAAACGATGTATTGTTAATTTCTAAATGTCTAACAACAGAAAGCCCAGCTAAGCCAAAACCAACGATAAGAAAATCCTTATTCATGTTTAAATTTAGTAAATAAAAAAACGCCCCTATAAAAGAGGCGTTAAGTTAATGATTATAAATTGGAATTAATATGTCCACATATCCAATTCAAAATTTCTGATTTGTTCTTTCAAACGCCTAGCTTCAAGCAGTTGCATCAAGGCATTGTCTTGAATATAGTTTTCAATTTCTCTATCCTCATAGATGTTTTGAGTTTTATAAATAAGTGCTTCAAAACGTCTAGAATTTAAGAGGTGATCAAAGGTTAAAGGATGTGCACCATTATCAGAATTTAAAACTTTGGCTTTGTGTAAAGCTTGACGAGCATCTTTAAACCAAACCCAAAAATAAGGAATCACTTTAGGATCGCCAGAATAAGTGGGATTTTGAGTTTGAATATCATAACCCGCAGGAGCGATACCTAAAAGTCTATATTTAAGAGCTCCTTGTCTTTTATCAAAATACCAAATGCCTTTGACTAAATAAGCAGTGATATCAGCACCTGTAATTTCAGTGGGTATCACATAAGGTTTCATTTGATTAATCAACTCATCTGAATACAATTCAGGATAATTTTGAAGTTCGTTAGATAGAGCTCTATTCAAGAACAATTGTACATTTTCGGTACCCGTAATACCATACTGACCTAATAAATCTAAAGCCACATCAGGTAAAAAGATAGCTTTCAAGGAATTTTGAATTTCTTCATAGCTCTTTTTTTGTTGAAAATAGCTAGTAGAATACACTTCAGTTATTGCTCCTTCAGCATTAGGATCTTCTCCTCCTTTTTTGATAGAAGATATTAAGACTTGAAATAATGATTGTCTGTTATCGCCAAGCCTACCGTCATCAAGTGGATACAACAAGGGATAATTAATTTTTTGATTCAAATCGATTTTTTCCCAAACAATTTTTGACCACATAATGTCTCGTTTGTCAACATAACCATAAGGTAAAGGTTTGCTATCGTCAAGTTCTTCTTCTTCTTGAGATAATTTTTTAATATCGTCAGGTGATTTAGCATTTAAAACACTTGACTGCGCATTAATTTGACTGAAAGTCAAAAAAAGAGCAATGATATAAATGAAACGAATTGACATAAATAAAATGTTTAATTAGTTTGTAAGTTGTACAAGCAAAGCAGGCATACTTTTCACGTTAACCTGAGCGCCTGGAACATCTGCACGAATATCAAAAAATTGAATGATATCGCCAGTTTTAGCTAAGGCGAGTGTTTTTTTAGCTTGAGCGTTTAATCTATCTCCGTTAACAACAACTGAAGCCTGACCTGGTACACTCATAGTAAATCGTTTAACGACAGGTGAAATATCAAAATCAAAGTCTTCAAAAATTGCACCTATTGGAGATATTTCTACAGCTTTACGCGGTAGTTTTATAGCACCACCTTGAGCCACTTGACCACGAATGGTCGGTGTAGGTCTTGGAAGTGATTTAATTCTAAAGTTGGTTGAAGAGCTAAAAGTTTCGCCTTCTATAGTACCGTTTACCTTGATGCTTAATTCCTTACCCGTGCCAGGTTTTAAAATATAAGTTGAACCTGATTTTTTTCTAAATGTATGTCCTGGAGCAGATGCTGAAATATTATTTTCAGGCACACCTGGCATTGATACGGTAATAGGATTATCAATACCTCTATAAACGACATTCATTTTATCAGCAGAAACAATGGCTTGATTTGGTTTAGGAATAACTTGGAATGATTGTTCTACAGGAACTTCAATATCTTCAGCATCTTCTTGAGCAAACACAAGTTTACCTTCAATTTTATGCTCACTTGGATTACCAGCTGTAACATTAAGTTTTACTTTTCCACCAACAATTTCAAAATCTTTTCCTTTTTCGAGTTGGCGACCGTCTAATTTTAAATTTACTGTTGTTGGTACTGTAGTTGAGTCTGTTCTTCCAAGAACAATATTACCATCAAATTTATTTCCAGGATAAACCGCACTTCTTTCAGTTTCAAGCAGTGTTGAATAATTATTCATAGAAGCAATTTCTACCAATTGACCTGAGAACATCTTAGAAAGCACTTCATTTTCATTAATTTTAATGTTATTCTGAAGCGTAGATAATTTAGTGATTGTTGAAATTAATGGATAACCTATATAATGATAACTGATATAATCCATTTTCTTTCCATCATTATCTGTTATTACAACATCAGCTTCTTTAAAGGTTTCCTTTACATTCTCTATCACATTAGGATACGAATCTCCTATAAGCTGTTCCATACCATTACGATATTCTTCCATCTTCTGCATAAATTCTTGACCAGCTTTAGTTAATTTACCACTAATCATAAATTTTTCGTTCACATAAGAGTCTTTATCCATTGCTTCATAATCCTTAGGATTTTCAACAGTGCCTTCAAATTCACTTTTAAGTGTAGCTAAATAAGAATAATAATTATCAGATAGTGTTGAAACTTGCTCTGCAGTTTTAGCGATTTCACCAAATTGTTCTTTAGACTCAATCGCTTTCTTTTTAAGACCTTCGAGAGCTATTTTGTTTTTTTCTTCAAAAGTTTTGTTTGTCGCAGTAACGGTTTCATTGACGATACCAAAACCCGTCAAAACTTCTTTAGACATATTCAAAGCTATCATTGAAATGAAAACCAAATACATTAGGTTAATCATTTTCTGCCTTGGTGATACTTTTCCAGATGCCATATTATGTTATATTTTTTATATTAATTAAGAGATGAATTAAGCTTTAGGTTGCATAGCACTAAGCATACCGCCATAAACTCCATTAAGAGAGTTAAGGTTTTTAGTCAATGACTCCATTTGTTCTCTTAATTTACTAGCATTATCAGCAACAGCTTCATTAATTTGAGCTTGTTTAGAAGCTGACTCCACTTGTGCTTTGTACAAGTTATTTAAAGATTCCATTTGTCTGCGGCTAATGAAAGCTCTTCACTGTATTTCTTTTGAGAATTGATTCCATCTGTAGTTGGTGATAAGTTTTTAGCTGCACTTTCAAAACTTCTTATACTTTCACCTAAGCTTTCCATAAGATTAGAGTCAATTCTAGCTTCTTTGAGCATTTCATCAAGTTTTTGAGACAATATCCCTTTTTCTTCTTCATCAGCCTCGACACCTTCTCTTGCTCTACTGTCAGCATCTTCACCAGCGAGTTCTGGATAGACTTTAGACCAGTCAAGTTCAGAATCAACAGGTTCGAATGCAGAAACTGCAAAAACAATTGCTTCTGTTACTAGACCAATAATCAACATAAAGTCACCATTAAGCCAGTGCATAAGTTTAAATAGTGCTCCAATAATAACAACAGAGGCTCCGAGACCATATATCATGTTCATTACTTTCTTTGACGTATTTGATTTTGCCATAATTTTTAAGTTTTAATTTATTAATTATTTATTGATTTGATTATTATAAAATTTTGTTTTGATTTTAATTTCTTCTGCGGTTTTGTGATATCCCACTACCGAGGTAGTCCTGTACAGTTCTAAATCCAATGTAGCTTCTTGCAGAATCTGCATATTCATAATCTCTGGTACTCACTCTTAAAAAGTAACTAACATCTTTCCAAGAACCGCCTCTAATAACTTTACGGTTATTTTCTTGATTATTCATATTAGGATTAATAGAAGACATATATTCATAGGATGATGGGTCATATGAAGTATTTACCCATTCAGCAACATTTCCAGACATATTATATAGACCATAATCATTGGGTTGATAAGCATCAGCCTCAACGGTATAAAGAGCTTCATCTGCCGCATAATCACCTCGTAAAGGTTTAAAATTAGCGAGATAGCAAGCTCTATCATCTTTTGTGTATGGACTACCCCAAGGAAATGAAGCAGATTCTAAACCTCCACGAGCGACATATTCCCATTCAGCTTCCGATGGAAGTCTAAAAGCTGGCGATCTGTTTTTGTCAGCTTCTTTATTATATGTATTTAAATATTGTGTTCTCCAATCTGAAAATGCTTTAGCTTGCACCCATGAGACACCGACAACAGGATAATTATCGAATGCAGTATGGTAAAAATAGTTGTTATGCATTGGTTCGTTGTACGAATAATTAAAGTCTTTTATCCATACAGTAGTATCTGGATAGACAGGAACTTTCTGCTCAACGATCTGACTGGAAAGCTTTTTATCTGAACGAGCGACTTTGTCTAAATTTACAGTTTTATAGCTGTAAACAAATTTTGTAACATCAAGCATACGCTCTCCATTGTAAGAATCTTCTTTATCTAAGTAAAATTCATCCATCACATAAACATAGTTTTCGTCTGGATATTCTGAAGGTTTCCAAATAATATCAACATCCCAATTCAAAGCTCTATCCATAGGGTCATAATGCTTTGAATATTGTTGATATGGTGTTTGATAATCCTGATTTTGATTATTATTACCTCTACCAAACAAGCCTAAACCTCCTTTTTTGTTTTGACCAATTGATTTAAAAGCAAAATCTTGAATACTTCTACTATTTCTTCCTCCGCCTTGATTTGGATCTGCATTATCTCCACCTCCAGCAAGCTCAGCCTCTTCTGCGAGTTTTTGTCTAATAACAGAATCTCTGACATATTCAGTGAACTGTCTGTATTCAGAATTGGTTATTTCAGTCTCATCCATGTAAAAAGATGTAACTGTCATGGTTTTAATCGGTGCATTTTTAAGTCCAGCAATATCATAATCAGATTTACCCATGGTAAAAGAACCACCTTCTATTTTTACCATTCCATAAGGTTTTTCAGGAAACCACTGTTTACCTTGAACACCTACAAGCTGTCCTTTATCACTATTAGAACAACTAACTAAAAGAGAAATCACTATAAATAATTTCAATAAAAATTTAAACTTCATACAAAATCGTTTAGTTCATTTAAAATTTCAGTATTACAAAAAAACAATAATTTTATTAATAAACCCGTAAATTTTTTAAAAAATCAAAATTCATTTTTTTTTCTTGCTTTTACCCAACGTTCTGGTATGTTTTGATTGCAAGCTGAAATGTAATTTTGCTTATCACATGGTAATAACGTATGTTGATTTAATTTATTATTAACATCTTTAAAATTAGAAGATATTTCTATCCACCACCGACCAGAGAGTTGACTTTCATAAAATACTAAGATATCATTTTCTACGGGAACTTGATATTTTATAAAGTTTGGATTATTGATGTCTGCTTTTTCATCGAGTCTAAATTTTACGCCTTCTATAAAATACCAAATCACTTGAGCTATCAATTGTTTTGAAATGTTTGAAGTTAGATGTTGAAGCTCGTACAGCCCAAACGAACTTACCTTATCGCTTATTCCTGCATATCTTGAAAGTGCACATATTTCACGGCTATCAAAACCATTTGGATATAAACTGTCTTGACCTAAAGATTGACTTTGTATGCTGGTAACATCCAAAGCCACGATATCTGCATCTCTTAAAGTAGGTTCTACACTCTCAATGTTTTTTGATACTTCGCCTAACCTATATGCCTCAAAAAACATTTTTTCTAAAAGGTTGATTTCCTCTTGAGAATTTAGATATGTTTGATAACCGACATTAGCATAATTAAAGAGATTATAAGGTTTTTGAACTATCATATGGCTTAAAAATGACTGATTGTGCATCTTGACATTAGAGTCGCCTAAATCAAATTTTGCATCTATATTGGCTAAATTCAGCATATATTTTATTCCATCATAAGCCCTATATTGTGAGTAGAGTATATCTTGAGAGCCTCCTAATATTATAGGTATAATATTGTAACCAAGCACTTTTTTAATAATACTTTGAAATGCGTAATAAGTATCACTGATAGATTCTCCTGCATCTAAGATACCTAAGTCTATTATTGATAAATTCCAATTCCCTTTATATAATTGGTAAAGTTGAATTTTAATTTCTTCAAAATCTATTTCGTTTTTATCAGATTGGTCGCCACGACATTCATTGATACTTATTATACAAAAATCAAAATCTTCTATTGACGTTTGCTTATCTAAAAAACTAACCGAGGATCCGATATAAATATTGCTTAGATTTTCAACAGCCTCAATAAAACTTGATGTGTTTGGTTTTAAAATTTTAAACATCTACTGTTTTCTTGATTTGGATTTGGATTTGGGTTTTGTCTTTCTTTTAGTTTTTTTAGGCTTCTTTTTGTCTAACATCGCTTTAACTTCTTCTAAGGTTAAAGCTTCGGCGTCTGTCGTTTTGGGTAATTCTATTTTGGTTTTACCTTGACTGACTTTATATCGACCCCATCTGGCTTTTTCTACTTTAATACCTTCGTCTTCCCAATGGTGAATGAGTTTGTCTTTTTCCTTTTGAATTTTGTCTTCTATAAGTTCGATGATATCGGCTTCAGAAAGATTGTCAAAATCGTATTTTTTACTGACATTGATAAACATGCCATCCCATTTCAAAAATGGTCCAAATCGCCCTTTACCTTTTTGAACGCCTTTACCTTTATATGTATATATAGGTTTTTCTGCCTCTTCTTTGGCTTTTATGATTTCAATGGCTCTATCATAACTGACTTCTAATGGGTCTTCGCCTTTGGGGATAGATGCAAACTTTTTACCATATTTTATATATGGTCCATATCGTCCAACGTTGGCTTCTACTTTTTCGCCTTTGTATTCGCCGAGTTCTTTTGGAAGCTTAAACAAATCCATAGCTTCTTCAAACGTGATAGAATTTAAAGTCTGGTGAGGTTGGAGTCCAGCAAATTTTGGTTTTTCTTCATCTTCTACAGAGCCAATTTGCACCATAGGTCCAAATTTACCCAATCTAACACTAACAGGTTTTCCTGTTTTTGGATCTTTGCCAAGTATGCGTTCTCCGACTTCTCTTTGGGCATTTTTGGCAACATCTTCAACATTAGGATGAAATTTATCATAAAACTCTTGAATAACTTCTGTCCATTGTTCTTCACCTTGAGCAATTTCATCAAAATCTTGTTCGAGTTTAGCGGTAAAGTTATAATCTAAAATTCCTTCGAAATGGTTGACTAAAAAGTCATTGACCACCATACCAACATCGGTAGGAATCAATTTACCTTTGTCAGCTCCTGTAATTTCAGAAAGTGTTTTTTCTTTAATCTCGTTATTTTTGAGAATTAATTTTTTATAAGACCGTTTATGGCCTTCAATATTTGATTTTTCTATATATTTTCTATTCTGAATAGTCGAAATTGTTGGAGCGTATGTAGAAGGTCGCCCAATACCAAGTTCTTCAAGTTTTTTGACTAATGCCGCTTCGGTATAACGCGATGGTGGTCGTGTAAAGCCTTGTGTAGATTCTATAGCTATTGGTTCTAATTTATCACCTTTGGTGATTTTAGGCAACATTCCAGCTTGTTCTTCATCTTCTTCGTCTTTACCTTCAAGATAAACTTTTAGAAATCCATCAAATTTGATCATTTCGCCTTTGGCTACAAAAATTTCTTGGTGTTTATCGGCTTTTATTTTAACGTTTGTTCTCTCAAGTTGAGCATGACTCATTTGAGATGCAATAGCTCTTTTCCAAATCAATTCGTATAATCGCTGTTGATCGCGTTCTGCTGGCACGTTGTGTTTAGAAAAGTCTGTAGGTCTTATCGCCTCGTGAGCTTCTTGAGCTCCTTTAGATTTTCCTTTGTAGTTTCTACTTTGATGATATTTTTCACCATATGCCGAAATGATTTCGTTTTTTGCACCAGCTTTTGCCTGATTTGACAAGTTGACGCTATCGGTTCTCATATAAGTAATATGTCCAGCTTCGTATAAACGCTGTGCCATTGACATCGTTTTTGCAACAGGAAAGTAGAGCTTTCTTGCGGCTTCTTGCTGTAATGTAGATGTCGTAAACGGCGGAGCTGGTTTTTTTTGAGCTGGCTTTTTGTCGAGTTCAGCAACTTCGAAGTTGGCATTAACACATTTTTCTAAAAACGATTTAGCTTCATCAAAAACATCAAAACGCTTTGGTAGTCTTGCTTTAAAAAATGAACCGTCTTGGGTTTTGAATTGAGCTTCAACTTTATAAAAGGTTTCGGTTTTAAAATCTCTGATTTCACGTTCTCGTTCTACAATTAATCTTACAGATACAGATTGCACACGTCCTGCTGATAATCCACCTTTGACTTTTCGCCATAACAACGGCGACAATTCATAACCTACCAATCGGTCTAAAACACGTCTGGCTTTTTGAGCATTCACTAAATTATAATTAATGCCTCGAGGATTTTCAATCGCTTTTTGAATAGCAGATTTTGTGATTTCTGAAAAAACAATGCGCTTTGTTTTAGCCTCATCAAGTTTTAATTCATCGTACAAGTGCCAAGCAATGGCTTCTCCTTCTCGGTCTTCATCACTGGCTAACCAAACGGTATCAGATGATTTTCTGCTTTATTTAATTTGGAGACTATAGATTTTTTATCAGAATTGACAACATATTTGGGTTGAAAATTATTATCAACGTCAACGCCAAGCTCTTTTTGGGGTAAATCTGCTATGTGGCCGTAACTGGACTCAACTCTATAATCTTTACCAAGAAATTTTTCAATGGTTTTAGCTTTTGCAGGTGACTCGACAATAACTAAATTTTTGGGCATAGTAAGTGAATTTTGTGTGTGCAAAAGTAGGCGAATTTTTGAATATAAAAATTGAAGTGGCTTTTAATCTAAAATAAAATCTTTGCAAAATCTTATCTAAATAATTATAACTCATTAATATTTAAGTGTTTATACAAACATGATATGAGATTGATTTTTTTTTAAATCCGTATAAAATAAATTATTTAATTTAAACTTAATTTTAAAAATCTGTATTCAAAAAAATACATCTTTGTAAAAAACAATTTAAGTGAAAAAAATAGAATGCATCAGTGTTTTTGATATGCTAAAAATTGGTGTTGGTCCATCAAGCTCTCACACTCTGGGAATATGGCGAGCTGCACAACTTTTTGTAAAAGAACTTAAAGCCATAAAAGCTATTGAAACCATCGATTCCATTAAAGTTGAGCTTTACGGTTCTCTTTCTCTCACGGGCAAAGGTCACGCCACGGATATAGCCGTTGCTCTTGGTTTGATGGGATTTGACCCTGTAAAAATGCCCATTGAAAACATTGATGCTGAAATTTCAACATTAAAATCTGAATCAAAACTACTATTAGGACATCAAAACTACATAAAATTTAGTTTCAAAAACGATATAGAATTTAAAAGTCAATTTTTGGATTTTCACCCTAACGGAATGATTTTTAAAGCTTTTTCTAAAAGTAAAATTTTGCATCAAGAAGCTTTCTATTCTATTGGTGGTGGATTTGTAGTGAAAGAAGAAAGAGAAAATGCCAAACAAAAAATGGAAGATTTTAAACATTTTCCGTTTTCTATAGAAACTGGTGAAGAATTACTAACCTATTGTTCAAAAGAAAAGAAATCTATTGCAGAAATAGTTTTAGAAAACGAAAAATCGCTTCGTTCTGGAGATGAAATTGATCAAGGATTAAAAGATATTTGGAAAGTGATGTTAGATTCTATGTATGTCGGTTGCCATACCAGTGGTGAATTGCCTGGCGGACTAAATGTGAGTCGCAGAGCTTTAAAAATGAATCAAAACCTCCTATGTGAGCATTTTGAAACTTATGATAATGCCGAAGAATGGCTTCAAACCATCCGACAAACCGAAGTCAAGTTTAGGCAAATATTAAAATGGGTAAGTTGTTTTGCTATTTCAGTCAATGAAGTCAATGCATCTTTAGGTCGTGTAGTCACTGCACCGACTAATGGTAGTGCAGGAACATTACCCGCTGTGATGATGTACTATATGACCATTGAAAATCATCAAGCTTCTTTTGAAGAACTTAAAGAATTTATGCTGGTTGCCAGTGAAATAGGAAGTTTGTTTAAAAAAGGGGCAACCATTTCTGCGACAATGGGTGGCTGTCAAGCTGAAATTGGCGTGTCATCTGCTATGGCAGTAGCTGGCTTAACACACGTGATGGGTGGCACAGCCGAACAAGCACTTATGGCGAGCGAAATTGCTATGGAACATCATCTGGGTTTAACTTGTGATCCTATCGCTGGATTGGTTCAAATACCTTGTATAGAACGAAATGCTATGGGTGCCATAAAAGCCATCAACGCAGCAGAAATCGCTATTGAATCTGATGCTTCAAAAGCAAAAGTGCCGCTTGACAAAGTGATTAAAACCTTGTGGGAAACCGCTAAAGACATGAACAACAAATACAAAGAAACTTCTGAAGGCGGTCTGGCGGTTCAAGTTAATATCAGTGATTGCTAATCTTATATTTTACCCTAATTTAGCGTGAGTTCGATATAAATTCCAATAAAATATATTCATATAAAAATACAACAGATATTTAATCATTTGTCATGTCGATAGAGCAAAGCATGAGCGACGAGACATCTCTGAATGACAAATTTGCTTATAAAAAGATGTAATCATCTGATTTACAGTTTTCAATAAATCGAACTCAGGTTAATTTAGTCAAGGCTATAAACATTTTCACCTCCAACAAAAGTTTGTTGCACTTTCAAATCAATTACATCATAAATATCACAACTTAACAGGTCTTTGTTCAAAACCACAAAATCTGCGTATTTACCACGCCCAAGACTGCCTTTCACATCTTCCTCAAAAGCGACATAAGCAGGCCAAATTGTCATGCCTTTTAAAGCTTGTTTTCTAGTCAAAGCATTTTGCATTTGAAAACCATTTTTGGGATATGCATGCGTATCTTGACGACTTACTGCAGCATAAAAGGTTAAAAGTGGATTGACATTTTCAACAGGAAAATCTGTTCCTAAGGGTAAAACACCAGCTTGGTCAAGTAAAGTTTTGTAAGCATAAGCATATTTGATGCGTTTAGCCCCTAAGCGTTCTTCTGCCCAATACATATCGCTGGTGGCATGTGTTGGTTGAACAGATGGAATAATGTTTTTTGAAAAGTAATGATAATCTTCAGGGTCTATAATTTGTGCATGCTCAACACGCCATCGTTTATTAGGTTTATCGTTAATATATTTTTGATAAACTTTGAGTACCACTGAATTAGCAGAATCACCAATAGCATGAGTATTCATTTGAAAATTTGTCTTTGAAAGTTTTTTAGCCAATTGGTCTAAATATTCCAAACTTATCAACATCGCACCATAATGATTTTTTTGATCAGAATAGGGTTGTTTGAGTTTTGCACCTCTTGAGCCTAAAGCACCATCGGCATAAACCTTTACTGAACCTACACGCAGTCTTGGTGTGTTGATGACTCCTTTTTTTAAAAAATAATCAACATCTTCAGGAGTGTTGCCAACCATAGCATTGATACGAATTTTGAGTTCGTTTTGGCGTTGCATCTCTTGAATAATATTGATAACTTTTCTTGACAAACCAGCGTCAGTAATGCTAGTAAGCCCATTTTTAAATGCAATTTTTTCTGCTTTTTTAAGTGCTTTTTTTATTGATGTTTTTGATAATTCAGGAATGATAGCATTAATTTTATTCATGGGTTCATCAATTAAAACACCAGTTAATTCACCATTCTTTTTTACAATTTCTCCGCCTTTTATTTGAGTATTAATGTTAATTCCTGCCAAGTCAAGAGCTTTTTGATTAACCAACATAGCATGACCATCAATCCTAGTTAAAACTATTGGTGTGTTAGGAAATAAATCATCTAAGGTATCTTTAGTAGGAAATGTCTTTTCTTGCCAATCATTTTGATCCCAACCTCTGCCAATAATAAAATCAGACGAATTTTGTTTCTGATATTGTTGCAAAGCTTCTACCACTTCATCAAAACTTTTGGTTCCTACCAAATTGACTTGCTCCAAATTTACCCCTAATCCATAAAAATGGGTATGAGCATCATTAAAACCTGGGTAAACATATTTCCCGTTTAAATCGATAGATCGGTTTGCTGTATATTTTGTTTTAATTTGCTCAGTTGTCCCTATGTCTAAAATTAATCCATCTTTAACCACCATAGCTTCTTGAGTAGAAAACAAAGCGTCAAGAGTATAAATATGAGCGTTGTAAAACATTACCTCTGCGTTTTGTTTTTTTTGACAAGACAAAGCAGATGTTATGCTCAATAATAATAAAATTTTTTTCATAGATAAAATAAATGATTGTTTGAAACTAAACCATAGCAACATCATTGATGATTTGAGAGCTATAGAACAGCAAAATAAAACCTATTATTAGATTTTAATTTATAGGCTATTCATTATGCATAAAAGCCTGTTTGCCAAGAAGTTCTTCTTCTGTTTCTTCGTGATCTTCATCAGGCACGCAACAATCAACAGGGCAAACCAGCGCACATTGTGGCTCTTCGTGAAAACCCTTACATTCGGTGCATTTATCGGTAACGATATAGTAAAACTCATCACTAACAGGCTCTTGAACCTCATCAGCATCAACTTCTTTGCCGTTGGGCAAAACCACCTTGCCTTCTAAGTTAGTGCCATCAGAATATCGCCAATCGTCAGCACCTTCATATATTGCAGTATTTGGGCATTCTGGTTCACAAGCCCCACAATTTATACATTCGTCTGTTATCTTAATCGCCATGTTTTTCTTTTATCGTAAGTTTGTTCAAAATTAATCATAATAGCAAAATACCACAAGTTTATGCTCACTTTTGAACAACGAAAAGCGACATTTGTTGACCTTGGTCAGCATATACGTGATTTGACAAATCAACAATCCTTAACACTTTCAAAAAAACACCCTAAATTTGAGGAAGTTCTTCAAATTGCAAAAGCCGAAAACCGATGGTTTACTGAAGAAAATATTTGCTTTGCATTACAACAATGGGGAAAATCTCTCCAAAAGAACAATTTGGATGAATGGTTAAATCCTTATAATTTAGAAAAAGATATTTCACCACAAAATATTGGCGTTGTTATGGCTGGCAATATTCCACTTGTGGGTTTTCACGACTTTTTATCTACATTGATTTCGGGTCATAACATCATCGCAAAATTATCTTCAAACGATAAGCAACTTCTACCCTATTTTGCTGAGCAATTAGTTGATATTCAGCCTGAATTTAAATCCTATATCAAATTTGAAGAGAATCAACTCAAAAACTATGATGCCGTTATTGCCACAGGCAGTAATAATACTGCTCGATATTTTGAATATTACTTCAGAAACAAACCGCATATCATTAGAAAAAACAGAAATGGTGTAGCCGTTTTGACCAATCAAGAAAATATTGAAGATTTTCAAAAATTAGGTGAAGATATGTTTAGATTTTTTGGTTTAGGCTGTAGAAATGTGTCTAAATTATTTATCCCCCAAAACTTTAATTTTAATCATTTTTTTAAAGGCATTTCAAAATTCAAACCCTATATTTACCACAACAAATACGCAAATAATTACGATTACAACAAAGCGGTTTATTTGATGAGTGATACAAAGTTTTTAGACAATGATTTTTTAATCTTAAAAGAAGATAAATCTATTGCTTCACCAATAGGTGTTGTTCATTATGAAATTTATGATAGTGAGACTTCACTACAACAAACTTTAAATCAACACCGAGATGAAATTCAATGTATTGTCGGTCAACATTCAAGTTGCCAATTTGATTTTGGTCAAGCTCAACAACCCAATTTGGCAGATTATGCCGATGGTATAGACACCGTTCAATTTTTACAAAATCTTTCAACAAAATAAGAATTATGAAAAAACACAATTTTAGTGCTGGTCCTTGTATTTTACCAAAAGAAGTCTTTTTGCAAGCTTCTGAAGCGGTGATAGATTTAGATAATTCTGGCTTATCTATTTTAGAAATTTCTCATCGAAGCAAAGCTTTTGTTGATATTATGGAAGAAGCAAGAGCTCTGACTTTAGAATTGTTAGGACTTGAAGGCAAAGGCTATCAGGCTTTATTTTTGCAAGGCGGTGCAAGTTTACAGTTTATTATGAGTGCATACAATTTACTTGAAAACAAAGCGGCTTATCTCGAGACAGGTGCGTGGTCAACCAAAGCTATCAAAGAAGCAAAAAAGCTTGGCAAAGTTGAGATTGTAGCCACTTCTTCGGATAAAAATTTTAATTATATTCCAAAAGATTATAGCATTCATAGTGACCTAGATTATTTTCACTGCACGAGCAACAACACCATCTTTGGCACGCAAATCAAAGACTTTCCTAAAACAGATGTTCCCGTTGTTTGTGATATGAGCAGTGATATTTTTTCTAGACAACTTGACTTTAGCAAATTTGATTTGATCTATGCTGGTGCTCAAAAAAACATGGGACCAGCTGGAACAACTTTAGTCATTGTTAAAGAAGATATACTCGGCAAAGTCAGTCGAGATATTCCTTCGATGTTAGATTATAAAATCCATATCGGTAAAGACAGCATGTTTAACACGCCACCCGTTTTTGCGGTTTATACATCAATGTTGAATTTGCGTTGGCTAAAAGCAAAAGGTGGCATTGAAGCCATTGAAAAAGAAAACGAAAACAAAGCCAAATTAATTTATTCTGAAATTGATATCAATCCGTTGTTTAAGGGTTTTGCCAATAAACCTGACCGTTCAACAATGAATGCCACTTTCAATTTGGTTGATGACACACTTAAAGACCGTTTTGATGAAATGTGCAAACAAGCAGGCATTAATGGTGTAAATGGTCACCGAAGCGTCGGCGGTTATCGCGCTTCAATGTACAACGCTTTGCCTAAAGAATCGGTAAGTGTTTTAGTAGAAATTATGGACGAATTAGAAAGAAAAGCTTAAATATTAAATACTAAAAAAAAATTGAAATGAAAATATTAGCAAACGACGGTCTGTCTCAAGCTGGTGTAGATATGCTTGAAAAGGCAGGTCACAAAGTCATACAAACCAAAGTAGCTCAAGAGCGACTCGCCAAATACATCAACGATAATGACATTGATGTCATATTGGTGAGAAGTGCAACCAAGATAAGAAAAGACTTGATCGATGCTTGTCCAAATCTTAAAATCATCGGTCGTGGTGGTGTTGGGCTTGACAATATTGATGTTGATCATGCGGTATCTAAAGGAATTAAAGTCATAAACACACCAGCGGCCTCATCAGATTCTGTGGCGGAATTGGTCATGGCACATGCTTTAAGCGGCTTTAGATTTTTGCATCTCGCCAATCGTCAAATGCCACTTGAAGGCGATTCAAAATTTAAAGAACTCAAAAAATCTTATGCCAAAGGCACCGAACTCAAAGGTAAAACTATGGGAATAGTCGGTATTGGTCGAATAGGTCAAGCCACGGCAAAGCGTGCTATTGGTATGGGAATGAATGTTGTGGTTCATGACAAATTTACTGATGAAGTGGATGTTAGACTTGATTTTTTTGATGGTCAACATTTAGATTTTCATTTAAAAAGTATAGATTTTGATGACCTTCTATCAAAATCTGATATCATTACATTTCACGTGCCATCACAAAAAGACTACATTTTAGGTGCTAAAGAAATCGAAAAAATGAAAGACGGAGCGACGGTTATCAACACTGCTCGCGGTGGCGTTATTGAAGAAAAGGCTATAGTTGAAGCTCTTGAAAGTGGTAAATTGAGCTTTGCCGCCATAGATGTATTTGAAAATGAACCAACACCTGAAATTAAATTGTTGATGCAATCCAAATTGTCATTAAGCCCTCATATTGGTGGTGCAACCACTCAAGCCCAAGACCGAATTGGCATCGAACTCGCCGAACAAATTATTCAATTAAGTCAATAATGTGAAACCTTTACAACTTTTTATATTGCTCATATTTTGGGGTTTACCAAACCTAAATGCTCAAACCCAACAAGGTTTTGCTTCGGTAAGACCGCTATCTCATGAAGGGTTGATGACCAAAAGCGGTGAACGGTTTTCTCACGACAGTCTTGTAGCTTCGCACCGCAGTTTGCCTTTTGGCTCTGTGGTGAAAGTGACTAATCTAACCAACAAACAATCTATCAAAGTAAAAATAAACGATCGCGGTCCTTTTATCAAAGGTCGTATCATAGATTTATCTCAAAGTCTTGCAGATTCTATAGGACTTTACAACAATGATATTGCTCAAGTCAAAATGGAAGTGCTTAAAATTGAAACAAATTTTGAGCCACAAAACGCAACTTCAAATCCAAATTCAAAAGGAAATTTTGCCATTCAAGTGGCCAGCTATTCTAAAAAAGAAAATGCGATTAATTATACAACCGAACTCAAAAAATATAATATCACAGAACCTATACATGTCAAACTACAATCAGTCGATGACAAAACTCTATTTAAAGTTTTTATTGGCAATTTTGATACCCGTGAAAAAGCTGAAAAATACAAAACTCAATTACCTGATGCTCTACAAAAAGGCTATGTTACAACTATAAATCCTTGAGCTATTTTTTGCTAAAGCATTCTGATAGCAACTGAGTTTAAGCTTTTATAGTTATGAAATTCAAAAGATTATATATTGCTATCATTCCAATCCTGCTCATAATAGGATGTAATGCCATTGAGAAACCTAATGAATAAGACCCAAAAATCTAAAAAATCTCTCAGCAAACCAAACCCCCTTTGTCATTCTGAACGGAGCCTGCGAAGTGAAGAATCTCTCAGTGAACCGAACCCCAATACGTGAGAAAGATTCCTCCTGCCGTCGGAATGACATTCCCTTGTCATTCTGATACCGAAGCCTCGGTAGAGGAATCTTTTGGTGAAATGAAAACCAATACGTGAGAGAGATTCCTCCTGCCGTCGGAATGACAAACCCCTTGTCATTCTGAACGGAGCTTGCGAAGTGAAGAATCTCTCAGTGAACCGAACCCCACTTGTCATTCTGAACGGAGCCTGCGAAGTGAAGAATCTTTTGGTGAAATAAAACTCAATAAGTGAAAAAAAAAAAAAAAAAAAAAAAAAAAAAAAAATCATCCTATCGTTTATTTTTTTTAACACATTTAAACTACTGTAAAACAACAATATACAAAATAATAATATTATAATACATTATATATCAGTATTATAACTAACTTATTAATAATCAATAAACAAACTAAATGTTCATAACTTGTTGAAAACCTTATTTATAGTATTACTAAAAAAATAAAAAAAGCTTTTTAAATTTACACCAATATTAACCAGGCAGTTTTATCTGCCATAAATTTTTTAACAATGGTAACATTTAAAACCGTTCAAAAGGTGAACCCACAAGATGTGGCGGCACCACGCAAGTTTTACGCCCAGGTCAAAACAAGTGGGCGTACAGATCTGAATCGATTGGCATTTTTAATTTCCAATCAATCAACAGTCCGTAAGGCAGATTGCCTTGCTGTACTGGAAGCATTTGTCCACAACATGTCTGACGAGCTCAGCCAAGGACATATTGTGTATCTAGGAGACTTAGGCTCTTTTCGCGTCAGCCTTAGCTCAGAAGGTTTCGACCTTGAAGAAGATGTGAGCTCAAACGCCATAAAGGACTCTAAAATTTTGTTTAGACCTGGCAAGAGATTCCGTGATTTGCTTAAAACTTTAGAATTCAAAAAAGTGGATTAGCTTGTATTCATAAGTTTTAAGCTTGTATTAAAACCTTGGTTTTTTCCGTGAACCAAGGTTTTTTTTATGTAAAATCTAAAGATTTATCACAAAAACAACCGCAGGTTTCTTCAATTTCCTGCTTAGGTTATGCTCAAAACCTAAGGTGGTTTTACTCAAAACCTAAGGTGGTTTTAAAATTTGCTTTGCTACAGCTTTTTTTAAAAAATCAATTTGAACCCAAATTATGCATTTGAGCAGATAAAAACATAGGTATATCGGGGTAAACCCTAAAAAAAATGCTCATATTGAATAAAAAAGTTGATAAAAAAAATGAAACTTACATTTTATGGATTCAAAATATGCAAAAAATATTAAAAAAACATTAAATATAAGTATTAAAAAAGCCGATTTATTGTGAAATATTTACTTAAAAAAAATAAAAAAAGCTCAAAAAAAGAATGAGGATTAGCTTGTATTCATATTTTTGAGCTGGTATTAAAACCGATATTTTCCGTATTATCGATATCCAAAAATATAAAATAGAATAGAGCATACCAAATTTAGTTATCAACAAACGTTGAAAACTATGCTTAGACCAGCAACAGCCTAACACTTCTCACTTTAAACAAAGCTTAACAATAGTCATTCAAAGATAAACGCAGTGACGATGCTTCGGTATCGGAATGACATTCCCTTGTCATTCTGATACCGAAGTCTCGGTAGAGGAATCTTTCAGTGAAATGAAAACCAATACGTGAGAGAGATTCCTCCTGCCGTCGGAATGACATCCTGCCGTCGGAATGACATTCCCTTGTCATTCTGAACGGAGCTTGCGAAGTGAAGAATCTCTCAGTGAACCGAACCTCAATACGTGAGAAAGATTCCTCCTATCGTCGGAATGACAACCTGCCGTCGGAATGACAACCGATCGTCGGAATGACATCCTGCCGTCGGAATGACAAACCCCTTGTCATTCTGAACGGAGCCCGCGAAGTGAAGAATCTCTCAGTGAAATGAACCTCAATACGTGAGAAAGATTCCTCCTATCGTCGGAATGACAACCTGCCGTCGGAATGACAACCGATCGTCGGAATGACATCCTGCCGTCGGAATGACAAACCCCTTGTCATTCTGAACGGAGCCCGCGAAGTGAAGAATCTCTCAGTGAAATGAAAACCAATCTTGTCATTCTGATACCGAAGTCTCGGTAGAGGAATCTTTCAGTGAACCGAACCCCAATACGTGAAAGAAAGATTCCTCCTACCGTCGGAATGACAACCTACCGTAGGAATGACAAACCCCTTGTCATTCTGATACCGAAGTCTCGGTAGAAGAATCTTTCAGTGAAATGAAAACCAATACGTGAGAAAGATTCCTCCTGCCGTCGGAATGACAACCGATCGTCGGAATGACAAACCCCTTGTCATTCTGATACCGAAGTCTCGGTAGAGGAATCTTTCAGTGAAATGAAAACCAATACGTGAGAGAGAGATTCCTCCTGCCGTCGGAATGACATTCCCTTGTCATTCTGATACCGAAGTCTCGGTAGAGAGATCTTTCAGTGAAACGAAAACCAATACGTGAGAGAGAGATTCCTCCTACCGTCGGAATGACAACCTGCCGTCGGAATGACAAACCCCTTGTCATTCTGATACCGAAGTCTCGGTAGAGGAATCTTTCAGTGAAATGAAAACCAATACGTGAGAGAGAGATTCCTCCTGCCGTCGGAATGACAACCTGCCGTCGGAATGACAAACCCCTTGTCATTCTGATACCGAAGTCTCGGTAGAGGAATCTTTCAGTGAACCGAACCCCAATACGTGAGAGAGAGATTCCTCCTGCCGTCGGAATGACAAACCCCCATTGTTGGCTTGAAAATTAATCTTTAACTAAAAGCTTTTTGATTTCAGTTTCAAATTTATCTAAGGTATATTGTCTTGACCATTGGGCTGCGTTTGAGGATAGGTTTTCCAATTGTTTTGGAGTTGATTTTAAAGCTATTAACTTTTCAACACTGTTTTCTATATTTTCGGCATCTATCAAGATACCGCGATTTCCATTATCTAACATCCATGGCACGCATGAAATTGGCGTCACAATAGGAATACAACCCCAAAACATCGCCTCGGCAACCACTTTTGGCTAACCTTCAGATTGGCTCGGTAAAATGAGAAAATGTGAGTATTTAAGAGTTTTTTTGACGTTTTCTTTGGGCTGATTGCCATGCATAAACGCCCATTGTTCGGCGTTATGGGCTTTGATATGATTTTGTAAAGCCGATTTGAGCTTTCCATCACCATAAAAATGCAAACTGGCTTCAATGCCGTTTTGTCTGAGTTGATGCACCAGTTGAAATGCCAATTGTGGGCGTTTGCCTTTTGACATCTTGCCCACATAACAAAAATGCCAAGGTTTGGTGTAATCTCTCACAAACAGGGCTTCTTTTTCGTTGTCGTGATAGGTGGCGGTGAAAAAAGCTTTGATATTCCGACTTTGATTTGGCCATTGCCCATAAACCAAAACTTGCATGTTTTGGGTTAAAAATGTGTTGCTTAAAATCCATTTTTGCAAGTTATAGCTCCACGGCTGTTTGGCTTTAGGATCCCAATTGCCAGCATATTTGGCGGTTTTTGGGGTTTTAGGAAATAAAATTTGAACCAAACACCCCAACAAACCCATATTACCTGGACAACGCAAGTGAATATGATCGGCTTGTTTCATGGCTTTGTATAGAGTGCTTAAAATTTTAGGCAGTTGTTTTAGCGTATGTAATTTTTCTTTAAACCCAATTAATGAAAACGCAGGCACGTCATCAATAGATATATTGTCGTGTTTATAGGCTAAATTGATATTTTTGTCAAATGATGTGGATAATGGTGCTACAATTTTTATGTCATCAACAAATTTAAGCCACAAATTCATTTCACGGACATAAGGTGCGTAGGCGTAGAGTTGGTTGTCAACTTTGTAATGATCGGCATGTGAAATGATGAGGAAAGTCATTAATTATTGATAAGGTTATTATACATCTCAATATTCTTTTTTAAAAGCACGTCTAAACTAAAGCGTTTTTGAACATCTTTTATAGCGTTTTGTCCCATTTGATGGGCTTCTTTACGGTTTTGTAGCATATAAATGACTTGATTAGCCAAGTCGTCGATATTTAATGGGTTGCAAAGCAAGCCCGTTTCGCCGTGATTTACCGCTTCTGATCCCGGTCCTAAGTTGCTTGCTACAAAGGCTTTGCCCATGCTCAAAACTTCTATCCACGCCAGTGGCATGGCTTCCATATGCGAGGGATAAGCACAAACTTCAGCTTTTTCTATTTCTTTGGGAATTTGTGTGTTTTCAATAGACCCTAAAAATTCAATGTCTGTTTCAACAGCTTTAGGGATTTCAGATTTAAGATAAGCCAAATATGAATTTTGCGTGCCTCTTATTTTGGTATCTCGTCCAGCTACAACGAGATGAGCTTCTGGCACAGCTTGTTTGATTTTTGGCATAGCTTTGACGAGCTGTCTTATGCCTTTCTTTTCACAAATTGACCCTGCAAAAAAGATACGCCCTTTAATTTCTTTGGATAAATCGGCTTTATAAAACATGTTGAGATTGGCAGGATTATAAATCACTTCACCGCGTTTGTCCTCAAAATCTAAATACATAGCCGTATGGTTGAGCACATATTCACTGACCCCGATGATGTGGTCGGCTTTTCTAAAACTACGGCGTTCTTGAAAGGCTTTCCAAAACTCGACACCGCGGTTTTCAGACTCAGCAAAAAAATGATGACCACCATTCATACGAATCAGGTATTTTATACCTGGTATTTTGTTGATAAATGCCAAACCCAATTCTGTTGATTCTACAACATCAATAGGTTGTTTTTGGTGTAAACTTTTTATGGCTTTGTTTAATATTTTATTGTTGAGGTACCAACCCATTTTAGGCGTTTTTGAGCGTTGATAACGATAAATATTTACGCCTTCGTCGTTCTCTACTTCGTCTTTGGCAATATAATTTAAACCTATAATACTGACATCAATTTTATGCTGAACAAGACTTCTTGCCAAAATACGGATAAAAGTCCCAACGCCACCATGTGGAAAACCGTCTTTAGGATATTCTGATGTGAGGAATACGATGTGCATTAGTTTAAATTTTTAAGTGTGTGAGTTAAATTTTGAGAGGCATCTTTATACAAATTTTCACCTATAATTTTATCTCGCCAAAGTTTTTGATCTCGCTTTACATTTTCATCAAATTGATTTATTTTATTAATGACTTTTGAAAAATCATTGACTTGGTTTATCCAAAAGACAGGGTTTAAGTCTTGCATAGATTTAAAATGCTCATATTTATAAATGGTCTCTACATTCCATTTTTTCTTATGTGGTGTCATCTTAGTAAAATCCTTGAGTTTTGGGTTGTAATTTAAATAAAATGCAGGTTTTTTAAACATCGCAAAATCATGAGCCATAGTAGAACCGACATTTACAACGGCATCAGCATGATAAGTTAAACTAACAAGTTGTTTGATATCATTTCGTTTAGGAAATTTAACTGCCCAATGTTTTTGATTATCACTTTCATACCAGTCTGCAGGAGCAAATTTTATATCAGGATACTTTTTTAAAACGGGTTTAAAACGACTACCATCATCAGCCGGTGAAGGTCTTAAAATAATTTGAGGTCGAATAGACTCATCTATTAAAGAAAAATGCGAAGCCATATCGTCTAAATATTCAGGGTCAAAAGGTGATGTCAGTCTATCGTCACCTGAAAAACAAACTATAGGTCTATTTGTATCTAAATTATGTTCATTGCAAAAATCATTTTTATTTTTAATCATTGAAGAATCCAAATAAAATTCAAATTGCGGTGTTCCTGTAACTTTAACTCGATTCAAATCAATTTCTGGGTAATAATCTTTAAATTCATTCATCATATATTCCGACCAAACCATAAAATAATCACTAAAGTAAGGAATCCTCGCTTTAGGCATATTGTCCCATGAATAAATTACTGATACTGAAGTGATATTTAATTGTTTAGTCTGCTGCAAATAAAGGAATATTAAGAGCTGAACGTTGATGAGTTGTAAAAACTATATCAGGCTTCTCTTGCTTTAATAAGTTTAAAAAAGAATTTATACTTTGGCTGTTAAGAATTGTTTTGTGATAAGTCTCAGTTGTGTTTTTTATACGAGAATAATCTTTGGATAAATAACTACCGTAAAATTCAACACATTTATAAAATAATTTTTTTGGTAGATTTTTAAATTGACGTCTCCAATTTACTAAAATACTAGGGTTATTTTTGATTTTTGCGTTATAGTGTAATCTGGCATAACACAAGGCTTCTCTATAAAATTTGTGTTGGGGCTTTTCTTTATAAGCTGGAATATTTACTTTTTTGTAGTGATTTGGACTTAGTGACAAATGCGGTTCAATACTTTTATCAAAATTATGGGCTAAGATTACATTAAAATGTTGAGGTAAAAACTTTAAAAAATCTGAAAGTAGATAATTTTTTATCCCTGTTCCATCAGGGATTAAAATAAGTATTTTAGGTTTTTTAGACATTTTTTAAAAGTTTATTAGCAATAAAAACTTCAGTCATAGCCATTGAGTCGTAAGTTGCACCAGCTATATGTGGTGTTATAATACAATTATATTTGGAAGTATCTATTTTTAAAATTGGAGATGCAAAAATATTATGAGATATTTCATCTTGAACCACATCTGTGTCTGAATTTGTTTCAAAATGATGATTTAAATCTATCAATTCTTTTTTGAGTTCTAAGTAATTGTAAATTTCGCCGTTAAAAACCAGGTAATAAGGCTCATTTGGCAGATTAAAAGGTTGGTTTGCGTTTGTGTTTATATCTATAATAGCCCGTCGATTATGACCTAAAATATAATGATTACTAATATAGTGGTTGATGTTGTCATGACCTCTATGAACAAGGGAATCTGTCATCTGTTTGATGTTACTGATTTTGGCTTTAGAACCAATAATTCCCGATATGCCACACATTGATTAGTTAATTTTAATTGCATTACAAATCTAATTATGTTTTTTTAAACCAAAGTTTATACCTGGATTAAATTTAAAATTACTTTTGTTTCAAGTTCAAGCTATTTCTTTTTGTTTCAAGTTCGAGTTTTCTCTTTTTGTTTCAAGTTGGTGTTTTATCTTTCTGTTTCAAGTTCGAGTCATCTCTTTTTGTATTAGTTTCGAGTCATCTCTTTCTGTTTCAAGTTCGAGTCATCTCTTTCTGTTTCAAGTTCGAGTCCTTTCTTTCTGTTTCAAGTTCGAGCTTTTCATTGTTTCAAGTTCGAGCGAAGTCGAGAACCACCAACCCACATCTCGACTACGCTCGATGTTAAAACAAGTTTGTTTTAAGTTCGAGTTTTCTCTTTTTGTTTCAAGTTCGAGCTTTTCATTGTTTCAAGTTCGAGCGAAGTCGAGAACCAACTCACATCTCGACTACGCTCGATGTTAAAACAAGTTTGTTTTAAGTTCGAGTTTTCTCTTTCTGTTTCAAGTTCGAGTCCTTTCTTTCTGTTTCAAGTTCGAGCGAAGTCGAGAACCACCAACCCACATCTCGACTACGCTCGATGTTAAAACAGGGGGAAGATTCGATGTTAAAACAGAGGAAAAAAAAGTTGATGTTAAAACAGGGAAAAAAACTCGATGTTGAAACAGGGGAAAAAGGTTGATGTTAAAACAGGGAAAAACTCGATGTTAAAACAGAGGAAAAAGGTTGATGTTAAAACGAGGGAAAAAAAGGTTGATGTTAGAATAAGGAAAAAAAGCTCAAGGTTAGAGCAGGGAAAAGAAACATGATTTTATAAAAAAGTTCATATCTATTATTTGGCTGATTTAAGCTTTATTTTTTAGCTTATAATGTGTATCATTTTGACATTCAGACAACTTTTTTAATTTATCCCAATTTTTATTGATTAAAGCTTTTTTCTTAGCTCTACTCCATTTTTTTATTTTTCGTTCAAACTCATAAGCTTGATTTACATCGTTAAAAGCTTCGTAAAACACGAGTTTCAATGGTTTTCGGGTATATGTATATGAAGTTTTATTCTCTTTGCTATAACAATGTTCATTCCAACGCCTATTAATATTATTCGTCATCCCTGTATAATAGGTGTTATCAGCACATTGAATAATATAAACGAAGTAGGTTTTCATTTTTCTAATTATAATTTTAAATCTACTAAGATATAATTTTTTAATATTTCTATCAAAAATGTTTCAAGTTCGAGCGAAGTCGAGAACCACCAACCCACATCTCGACTACGCTCGATGTTAAAACAGGGGGAAAAGGTTGATGTTAAAGCAGGGGGAAGACTCGATGTTAAAACAGGGGGAAAAGGTTGATGTTAGAACAGGGGGAAAAGGTTGATGTTGAAACAAGTTTGTTTCAGGTTCGAGTCATCTCTTTCTG
This sequence comes from Flavobacterium sp. CS20, assembly GCF_018080005.1. Taxonomy (NCBI): domain Bacteria; kingdom Pseudomonadati; phylum Bacteroidota; class Flavobacteriia; order Flavobacteriales; family Flavobacteriaceae; genus Flavobacterium; species Flavobacterium sp. CS20. The sequence continues at coordinate 1,388,585 of NZ_CP073015.1, forward strand.
TTTCAAGTTCGAGCGAAGTCGAGAACCACCAACCCACATCTCGACTACGCTCGATGTTAAAACAGGGGGAAGACTCGATGTTAAAACAGGGGAAAAAGGTTGATGTTAAAACAGGGAGAAGACTCGATGTTAAAACAGGGAGAAGACTCGATGTTGAAACAGGGGAAGACTCGATGTTGAAAAGGGAAAAAAGTTGATGTTAGAACAGTGGAAAATGTTGATGTAAAAACTTTAAAAAATCTGAAAGTAGATAATTTTTTATGCCAGTAACATCTGGAATCAATATAAGTATTTTAGGTTTTTTAGACATTTTTTAAAAGTTTATTAGCAATAAAAACTTCAGTCATAGCCATTGAGTCGTAAGTTGCACCAGCTATATGTGGTGTTATAATACAATTATATTTGGAAGTATCTATTTTAAAAATTGGAGATGCAAAAATATTATGAGATATTTCATCTTGAACCACATCTGTAGCCACGCCTCGTATTTTATCAGATAATAAAGCATTCACAATAGCATTTTCATCCCAAACTTTACCTCTTGAGGTATTAATGATGCATGCTTCTTTTTTCATAAGACTAATAAGATTGTTGTTCACGAATTTTTCATTGTTTTTATTTAGAGGAATGTGTATGCTCACAAAATCTGATTTTAAAAAAAGATCCTCCGGATGATTAACACACTCAATATTTTCAAAGGTTTGTCTTTTATCCGTATCATAACTTATAACTTTCATGCCAATGGCTAAAGCAAATTTGGCAACTTGTTTGCCGACTCTACCTATACCTAAAATCCCCAACGTTTTACCTCGTAGATTATATGTTTTAAATTTATTTCTATCCCAGTGTTTAGAATTTACATCAATTTGTGCAAGATGCAGTTTTCTGTTTATAGCAGTAAGTAATGTCCAAGTATGTTCTGCTGTAGAGGGAATACTTCCTAAAAAATCTATCTCGTTTTTTAGAGAGATTACTTTAATGTTTTTATTTTTACAGTATTCAATATCTATATGGTCTAAACCTGTTGTAGGCGAACAAATAAACTTTAAGACCTTAGCTTTTTTTAGTATTTTATCATTTAGTATAATACCTAACCTTATAAATAACACATCTACATTTTCAATAATATTGTTTAGGTTATTGATATCGGCTAATTGTATGACCTCAAATTTAGATTTTAATAAATCTAAAGCTTTTAAGCTAAAATCTTTTGGTTCAGTGATTACAAGTTTCATAACTCTTTATTTTCCCAAGCTTTAATTAAAACTTCAGCAAGCTTTACATCTCTTTGTGTATCTATGTTTAATAAATGATCTGGATTCATCACGTAAGCTTTTTTATTTTTTGGCATAAAAGTTTGTTGTTTTAAAAAAGCTTCTGTTTTTATGGCATAAAAGCAACCATTTCTAAAATAAATAGGTTTTAAGTTCTGCCTATGTGTTGATTCATCAGATTTTATCAATGGGGACAAATGACTCTTTTGGTCTAATTCATACATTCTCGCAGGATGCATATCTTCCATTGGTATTACACTTATGACGGCTTCTAAATTTTTATCAATTTCAAAGTATTTAATAATCTGAGTAATATCTTTTGGAGACCTAATAGGTGATGTTGTTTGCATTAATAGTATAATGTCAAAGTTATCTTCTAATCTTTTTAACGCATCTAATACAACATCAACAATTGATGAGTTATCTTTTCCTAAATTTTCAGGTCTTAATTGTTTAGTAATTCTTTTTGGATCTTGCTGAGTATTTACAGAATCAAGTATTTGCTGGTCATCAGAATTAACAAGTATTCGATTTATTTCTTTAGAATTTAAAGCGCAATCAACGGCATATTGTATTAAAGGTTTTCCATTAAATTCTTTAATATTCTTTCCTGGCACGCCTTTCTTGCCACCACGCGCGAGGATGATGGCGAGGGTTTTGAGTCTCTCGTTTCTTGTTTTTCGTTGATCGTTGTTGGTTGAACGGTTGTGATGCATATCTTTTTATATCAATTACTCGATTAACTATTTACGAATTTTAGTTTTCAAATATCTTTTGGTTGCGTTTATTAATTTTTTTTGTCTTTCAATTCTTTCAAAAATATCATCTGGCACTTCATAGCCTATGCGTTTAGCAATCAAAGCTTGAGTTTCTAATTCACGACAAGATCCAGATGAAATTAATATAAATCTATGATAATCTTTATAGGATTGTCTTGAAGACCCTTCAGCAATATTAGAAGGAATAGATACTCCAGCATCACGCATTTGACCACTCAAATTATATTTTTCAGATTTCGGGAATTTTTCAGTTATCTTATAAATTTCAACAACTAAGTCCATAGTCGCTTTCCAGACTTCTAACTCTTTGTAATCCATGATTCTATTACTTTATGATTGATTTTTATTAAAATTTGTTTACGAACAACGACCAACGACCAACCAAAAACTAATAACAAATCGTCTTATAAAACTTTAACTCAACTTGAGCTAAAAGATCAGCAATACGTTGACCCGAATCGCCTTGACCATAAATTTTTGATTTTGGAATATCAGCGACTATTTGTGTTTTTATGGCTTTGGTAATGGCTTGTGTTTCACATTCCACATCCAAGACATTTTGTCCGCGTTGGCGTCTGTTTTGTCTATCACCAATATTGACAACTGGCACGCCAAGAAAAGAAGCTTCTCTAATGCCAACACTTGAATTACCAATCAAGGCTTTGCAGTGGTAAATGAGTTCTAAAAAATCTTCACCACTTAAATTTTTAAAGAAATGCACGTGTTTCAACTCGTGATATTCTCTATAAGCTCTGATGCCCGACGAAGTACCATCAGCACCTGCATCGATGTTGGGCCAAAACCAAAGCGTGGGCAATTTTAATGCATCTATGGCTTTTAAGGTTTCTTCAATCTGTTGCCGACTTTCTTTGATATGCGTTGTTACAGGATGTTGCATCACAACGAGATACCCGTTTTTTAAATCAGGTTCATGACCTACGCCACCGTATTTTTGGTAAGGGTCAAAACTTAAATTTTTGCTTTTAAGTACTGGTCTTGCCAAATCTATAGACGGGCAACCCGTGTTGAACACCGATGATTTGTCTTCACCAAGTTTGATGACTCGTCTATAGGCATCATCTGATGACACAAAATGATAGTCAGCAAGTTTGGTGATAGCATGGCGGACTTTTTCGTCAATATTGCCCGTAACTTCTCCACCTTGCAAATGGGCTAAAGGAATGTTCATATAGGAAGTCGCAATGGCGGTGGACATGGTTTCAAACCTATCGGCTACGGTTACGACAATATCGGGTTGTAGATTTTCAAAAACACTTGAAAGTTCTAAAATACCTAAGCCTGTGGTTTTTGCCGTTGTTGCAGTATTTTCGCCTTCTAAAACACTAAACACCTTTGCGTCTATTTGAAATCCGTCAGCTTTGATAAAATCAACAGCAGTGCCATAACGCGGTAGTAAAGCAGATCTTGCAACTACAAGCTGAAGCTCAAGTTCAGAATGTTGGTCTATTGCTTTTAAAACGGTTTTTACACGACTATAAGATGGTCTAGCGGTAACAACAACGCAAATTTTACGTTTACTCATATAATAAATTTATTTGGTAAAAATAATTTTTTAATTGTTTAATGGCTAAGGATATCTTATCTTTTTGGCTAATTTTGACTCAAATAAAATTGAGTTATGAAAAAAGTTTTTACCATAGCAGAAGTGGCACAAGCTCACGACGGAAGCCTTGGTATGGCACATGCCTATATCGACGCTTTGGTTAGACGCGGTGTTGATGCGGTTAAATTTCAAATTCATTTGGCTCATGCTGAAAGCAGTATTCACGAACCTTTTCGTGTGAAATTTAGCCAACAAGATGCTACGCGATATGCATATTGGCAACGCATGTCGTTTACCAAAGAGCAATGGAAAGGTTTGAAACAACACTGTGATGATGCAGGTATAGAATTTATGGCGTCTCCCTTTAGCAATGCTGCTGTAGATTGGTTGGAAGAACTGGGAGTGAAACGCTATAAAATTGGCTCTGGTGAAGTCAATAATTTATTGATGCTTCAAAAAATTGCACAAACCCAGAAACCCGTTATTTTATCATCGGGCATGAGCTCTTTTGAAGAGTTAGATGAATCTGTTCAGTTTCTAAAAAATCAAAACATAGAAGTCTCAGTTCTACAATGCACAACAGCTTACCCAACGCCACCTGAGGCTTATGGCTTGAATGTTATCAAAGAATTACAATCCAGATATCAAGTTAAGGTCGGCTTTTCTGACCATTCTGGAAAAGTATCTACAGTGTCTAGCCGCGGTAGCTTTAGGGGCTGAAATTGTAGAGTTTCACGTCGCTTTTTCAAAAGAGCAATTTGGTCCTGACAGCAGTTCGAGTTTAACTTTAGACCAAACCCAAGATTTGGTCAATGGCATTCGTGATATTTCAACCGCCTTAGACCATCCGATTGATAAAAATGATAATAGTGCATTTTCATCTTTAAAATCTATTTTTGAAAAATCACTGGCGGTCAACAAAGATTTGCCTCAAGGCTATGTGTTGTCATTTGAAGACTTAGAAGCCAAAAAACCAAAAAACCATGGCATTGCCGCTTCTGATTTTAAAAATGTTATTGGCAAAACTTTAAAACGTGATATGGAGGCTTGGGGGTTTTTGGGGGAAGGTGATGTTTATGATTAAAATTTAAATATCAGTTAATGTTACTTAAATGACATTATGTTGTGATAAGACTTTATACAATTAGTGTTTGATTTAAAGGTGTAGTCTTTTTTTTTGAATGTTTACAAAAACAATACTTTAATATTTTATTTAGATTTATTTTTATTAAAATAGTAGTCTATGAAAATTTGAGTAAATAACTCTGCACCCTTTTCATTTAAATGAGTGTTATCCCTAAAAAAATTTTTGTCAGATATTGAATTTGAAAAGTTTTCGTAAGAACTATAATATTTTTTAATTATTTCAAAGTTAAAAAAATTTGCATTCATGGGAGATGTGAAAAAATACAATTGAACGCCCTTACGTTCACATATTTCTTCAATTTCAGTAAGATGTCTATTGCGTGAATCTTGTAAAATAAATTCAGGAGTAATATTTTTATTTATAAGACTACCATGTGTTGGCACAAAACCTTTTTTATATGTAAAATCGTTTTTTTTTGATAAATTTAAAAAAACACTTCGAAAACCTATTTTAGACTCATTTCTTGCATATCTATAAAATGGTATATATTTATATCTAAAAGATTTTGGTTCTACTTTTTTTAGTTCATTATAGACGTAATCTTCACCTATTATAGGTAACCAAGGTACAGTTGCCAAATTACTATTAGACTCTTCATTATATGTGTAATCAATTTGTACAAAAATTTTTTTTGGTTTAAATTTCTTTAGAAAAGTTTCCACCATAAGTTTTACTTCTAATGGTTTTGATGCTGCATAGCCTAAATTAATACCATTAAGTCCTGTTGATAAATCTATCAATTTAGGGTCAATGTGGTGTACGCATCTTGATGAGCCAAAAAGAGCATAGTCGAATCTGAGTTTATTGCTATTATCTAACTTGTAAATCCAACTCACTTTAGTTCTTGGGTTTATAGGGTTTACATATAAAAGAGTATATACAATGTCCATTAAATACATTATTAAGACTACAGTTAAAATAAACAGAAAAATGTACCGTAAAAATTTTTTCATTAGAATTGGAAATAGATGAATTCATTTAATGATGAAAAGCTTCCAAATAAAATAATAAATAAAATTAACAAAATTGTTTTTAAATTTAAATTTTTACCTTTTTCTAAAGGATGGATTTTAAATCTACTTAGCCACTCAATTATTACAAAAAATATTATTAATGGTATTAATTCAAAAGAGTATCTTTCTAATTCAATTTTTTCAATTTTAAAAGTAAATGATGCTATTCTAATTAAAAAAGCAAAAGCATGATCAATATTTTCAGCCCTAAAAAATACCCAAGCTAAAACTGTTAAGCTAAATGTAATTAGCATTCCTTTGAATTCTTTTATATTAGGAAAAAAACTATATTTTGAAATATCACCTAAATAATTTCTATTTTTATTTAATAACAATAAAGGTAAGAAATATATAGCATTCAATGCACCCCAAAAAATAAAAGTCCAGTTTGCACCATGCCAAAACCCACTTACAACAAAAATTATAAAAGTATTTCTAACCTTCATTGAAGAACTGCCTCGGCTACCACCTAATGGAATATAAAGATAATCCCTAAACCAAGTCGAAAGAGAAATATGCCACCTTCTCCAAAATTCTGCTATATCTCTTGAAAAATATGGAAACGCAAAGTTTTGTTTCAATTTAAAACCAAAAAGTTTTGAAGAACCTATTGCAATATCTGAATATCCAGAAAAATCACAATATATTTGAAAAGTAAAATATACTGCACCTAAAATTAATGTTATGCTAGAATAATCCTCATAATTATTAAATATTTCGTTAGCATATTGAGCACAATTATCTGCAATAACTATTTTTTTGAATAATCCCCAAAGAATTTGCCGCATACCATCTACTGCATAATTATAGTCAAAAGTTCTTTTTTTGTAAAATTGCGGTAATAAATTAGTTGCTCTTTCTATGGGTCCAGCAACTAATTGAGGAAAGAAACTTACAAACGCTGAAAATGCAATAAAATCTTTAGTTGGTTTTAATTTACGTTTATAGACATCAATTGAATAGCTTAAAGTTTGAAATGTATAAAAGCTAATACCAACTGGTAGGATAATATCAAGCGTATTGAAGCCCATTACAACCTGAAGACCTGGAATAATGTCGTACAAAGAATCTAAAAAGAAATTATAGTATTTAAATACTCCTAAGAATCCAAGGTTTACAATGATACTTGACCATAATAGTAATTTTCTTTTAAGTTGATTTTCTTCTTTTTTTAGTTTTATGCCAATGGTATAGTCAATTATAGTACTAAAAATAATTAAAGACAAAAATCTCCAGTCCCACCAACCATAGAAAACATAGCTTGCTATGACAATAAGCAAATTTTGAATGTTTAGTTTTTTATCTGCTATAAACCAGTATAATATAAAAACTGTAGGCAGGAAAATCGCAAATTCAATTGAGTTAAACAACATTCTTTATAACGTTAAATTTAAATTAGAATTAAATTGAAAAATGTTTCAGTATTTATAATTAATGGTATTTTCTTTAATCATCACTTAAGTATTTAGGTCTTATTCGTAGCTTTATAAATTAGTTAAACTAAAAATAATGTAATTCTATAAAAATCATCGATTTTGACTTTATTGTCTATTATTTTAGCGGGGTTTGTGCCTTTACGCATTTGATATGTCTTTAACACTTTTTACAAACTCTTTGTCTGAAAAATATTCTTTTAGTGGGTAATTGATTTCTTTTTTATCTATTAAATTATTAAGCAATTTATTGAGTTTAATATAGATTTCGTGTTCATCATAATCAGAAAAATTATCATGTGAATTTTTTAGTAATCTTTTGAGCTCACTATCTTTAGATGTTAAACATAGTAATTCAGAATTAATATCAGATAACATCGGAACTTTTCCGCTTAAAATATTGCTGTATTCACCATCGGTTTCTAAAACTATAGACAGTGAAGAATACTTTTTTTGCTCATAAAAAGATTCAAAAGCTGATATTTTTTTTAAAAATAAGATATGATTATTATTTTTATAAAGTGCTTTAAGCTTATTGACTTCAAGACCTTTAGACCTAATGACGAACTTAAATTTATTAAATTCATAATTTTTATCTACTAAACTTACAAAAGCTGTAAGTAGAAGGTCTAAACTCCTGTTATGTTGAATGGCACCATGGTAGGTTATATATAAAAAATTATCATCTAATTTGGTCTCGAATTTTGTCTTATAGTTTTTAAAAATATTTTCATCAAATTGATGAGGAAGTGTTTTAAATCTTCTCCCAAACAAGAAACCTAAATCACTTGATAATTTTTTAGAGGGAGAAAAAACAGCTTTAGCATCTGAAACAATTTCTCTCATCTCTTTTATTTTATAAAAATCAGTTGTGTTTAGTTTAGATTTTGAACCTGAATATAATGATGCAGGATAGGGATCATGAAAATATAAAAGCATTTTATTGAGATATTTATATCCCCTTAAAGCTCTAATTAAATAAAAATCTAATCCACCAGATCTTACAAACACATCGTGATATTGATCAAGGTTAAGGGTTTTTAGTTTCTTTTTATATCTGCTAATTTTAATCCAATCTTTTATGTTTATATTAAATAAATGATAAGCCAATCCACAAATTTTGTTTTCTACCCATGTATATTTTTTCTTTTTTACTTGAACTATTTTAGGATTAAAGCAAAGTTTCTTTGATAATTCTTTAAGATGTGGTCTATCGCTTAACCAAACAACTTCAACATCATGATTTGGAAAAAGCTTCTTGTATTTTACAACAAATGAATTAGATACAATACCTTCGCTTGTACCTTCTAAATCAAGAACTTCACATAAGATTAAAACTTTCATATGCTATAAATTTTATAGAAGGACTGATACAAACAAGTCTTTTGAAACTTTAGAATGATATTCATTTAGATACCGATTTCTTCCATTTTTACCATGACTGTCAACTAATTTTGGTTTATTGATATATTTTAACATGAGTTGAGACAACTCTTTGTCATCATCATTATCGTTTAGTACAAAGCCATTGTGGTCATTTATAACCCGATTAGGCACATCGCCCACATTTGTGGAAATCACAGGCATCCCAGTAGCCATAGCCTCTAAAACAGTGATTGGTCCACCTTCACTAATTGAGGTGCAAACAAAAACATCAATGTTTTGATAAGCTTTAAATCTGTTGTTATAGTGAATACTTCCTTTAAATATAATTTTGTCATCAAGTTTATGCTTAGAAGTATAAGATTTTAGACTTTTTGCTTCATTTCCATTGCCGTAAATTATCACTTTAAAATTATCATTATCAAGGAGTTTTGTGGCTTGTAGTAATAATTGAATATTTTTTTCTTTATCAAGCCTTGATATTACCCCAAATTTAACTTGTTGTTCTGAATTTATATTTAGGTTTAAAAATTCATTTTCATTGGTATAAATCCATTGTTTTATTGTTCTAAAATTTGGGTTGTTATTTTGCCTACTTATTTCTTTTAACTTATTATCACTTGAAATGAGAACAACATCTTTTTTTGTCAAGGACTGGTAGAATGAGCTATATTTTTGATGAGGTTCAGATATTTGATGAAAAACAAATTGTCGCTTATATTCATTACAAAATTGTTGAATATGCCTTACAATTTTCTGCGGATGTAACGAACAAAAAATAATATCATCAACTTTTGTTTCACGAAATAGATATGGATCAAGTAGTTGAGGGTAACGACTTAGATATGTTCTAATAGTTTTTTTAAAATTAAACTTAGATTTTATTAATACCTTAAAAAACCAAACGGATAAACATTTAAAAACTATAGAATTTTTTAATTTGACAAATTCTGTGTTATTGTTTATTAAAGCTTTAGATTCTTTGTTGATTTCTATGGATAACACTTTAACTTTTAAATCACTTTTCTCAACTAAAGCATTGATAAAACCAATGTTTTCAAGTTCTAATCCGCCATAATCTGTTAGTTTAGGTACAATAATTAAAATTGATCTATTACTCATTTGGTTTTTAGAATTTTTCCAGCTTTTTTTTTGATTTTTCGAAATAATTTTTTGGAAAGAGAATAATATTTTATTTGCTCTTTAAAAAAGGCTTTATTCTCTCTTATCAACTCGGGGTAGCTTCGTGTTAATTTCATATGCAAAAAAGACTTTGCATTTTTAATGTAATTGTCGAAATTTTCATCTAACAAGTTTAAATAACTTTCTATTATTTGCCAACTGTATATTGCATGTTTTGCTTTTACTTTGTCACTGAAATTACTCGTGTTTTGGTTAGATTCGAATCTATAAAGACCGTAAGAATTTTTCGAAAAAAAAATATGTTTTGAGTTGATTATTACTCTACAAAAAAACTCTCCGTCTTGGTTAATTTTCAAATGTTCATTCCATAGTCCACACTGTAATATGATGTCCTTAGTCATCAAATAACAAAACGATAAGAAGTAATTACCTTTAATTCCAAAATCCTTAAGAAGTAAATGTGCAGGTTTATAATTTTTAAAAATATATAGCTCTTTTAATTTAAAATCATTTTTATGCTCAAACCTTCCCCATTTACAGGTACTGACAGCATAAGATTTTCCTTTTATCAATTTTAATTGCTCTTCAATTTTATTTTCTGAAAATAAGTCATCACTGTCCAACCAATTCACATATTCCCCTTGACTCATTTTAAACCCATAATTTCTTGCCCCATTACCACCAGGGAGATGTTCGTCAGGGCGATGGAAATATTTAAAACGCTGGTCTTTTTTAACGTAAGCCCCAACCACTTCGTCGGTGTTGTCCGTAGAGCCGTCGTCCACAATGATACATTCCCAATTTTGGTAAGTCTGTGCCAAGACCGAGTCTAAAGTTTCACCGATTAAATGTGCCCGGTTATAGGTCGGGATGATGACAGACACTAAGGGATTTTGAGTCATTGGCTTTTAGTTAATGCCTCAAAATTACAATTATTTTTTATAAAGCAAAGCCTGTAATGTTTTTTAAACTTAAAGATTTTACATCTCAAAACACCCCAACATTTATAGTCCAAACACTCGATGTGAACCCCTGTCATTCTGATACCGAAGCCTCGGTAGAGGAATCTTTCAGTGAACCGAACCCCTTGTCATTCCGAGGGAAACGCAGTGACGAGGAATCTTTCAGTGAAACGAACCTCCCCTGTCATTCTGAACGGAGCCTGCGGAGTGAAGAATCTTTTAGTGAAACGAAAACCAATACGTGAGAGAGATTCCTCCTGCCGTCGGAATGACAACCGATCGTCGGAATGACATTCCCTTGTCATTCTGATACCGAAGTCTCGGTAGAGGAATCTTTCAGTGAACCGAACCCCAATACGTGAGAGAGAGATTCCTCCTGCCGTCGGAATGACAAACCCCCTTGTCATTCTGATACCGAAGCCTCGGTAGAGGAATCTTTTGGTGAAATGAAAACCAATACGTGAAAGAGATTCCTCCTATCGTCGGAATGACAACCTGCCGTCGGAATGACATCCTGCCGTCGGAATGACATTCCCTTGTCATTCTGATACCGAAGCCTCGGTAGAGGAATCTTTTGGTGAAATGAAAACCAATACGTGAAAGAGAGATTCCTCCTATCGTCGGAATGACAAACCCCTGTCATTCTGATACCGAAGTCTCGGTAGAGGAATCTTTTGGTGAAATGAAAACCAATACGTGAAAGAGAGATTCCTCCTGCCGTCGGAATGACATTCCCTTGTCATTCTGATACCGAAGTCTCGGTAGAGGAATCTTTCAGTGAAATGAAAACCAATACGTGAAAGAGAGATTCCTCCTATCGTCGGAATGACATTGCCTTGTCATTCTGATACCGAAGCCTCGGTAGAGGAATCTTTCAGTGAAACGAAAACCAATACGTGAAAGAGAGATTCCTCCTATCGTCGGAATGACATTCCCTTGTCATTCTGATACCGAAGCCTCGGTAGAGGAATCTTTCAGTGAAATGAAAACCAATACGTGAAAGAGAGATTCCTCCTATCGTCGGAATGACAACCTGCCGTCGGAATGACATTCCCCTGTCATTCTGATACCGAAGTCTCGGTAGAGGAATCTTTCAGTGAACCGAACCCCAATACGTGAGAGAGAGATTCCTCCTGCCGTCGGAATGACAACCTATCGTCGGAATGACAAACCCCTTGTCATTCTACCATGGGAATATTTCAAAAAATATTTAAACCTTTGAGCATTTGCGTAAAAGGAGTTGTTATTTTTGTCGTAAGAAATTAGGCAAATGATTTTAGACGAAACCATTGTAGCTTTAGCTACAGCTTCTGGCACAGGTGCTATTGCTGTGGTGCGTGTTTCTGGACCACAATCCATAGAAATTGTGGATGCTATTTTCAAATCTAAAAGCGGTAAAACTTTAAAACAACAAGCTTCGCACACTTTACAACTCGGCAATATCATTGATCATCAAAAAATTGTTGATGAAGTTTTGGTCAGTGTCTTTAAAGGTCAACGCTCTTATACTGGCGAGCCAAGCGTTGAGATTTCTTGTCATGGCAGTCCGTTTATTCAACAGCAAATTATACAACTCTTAATCCGCAACGGTTGCCGAACAGCCAAGCCTGGTGAGTTTACGATGCGGGCGTTTCTCAATGGCAAAATGGATTTAAGCCAAGCCGAAGCGGTAGCCGATTTAATTGCAAGCGACAACGCGACTTCACACCAAATTGCGATGCAACAAATGCGTGGTGGTTTTGCTCATCAGTTGAAAGATTTACGAAAAAAATTGTTAGATTTTGCATCCCTAATCGAACTTGAACTTGACTTTTCAGAAGAAGATGTAGAGTTTGCTAATAGAGAGCAGTTTCAAAATTTAGTAACTGAAATACAATCAACTTTAAAAGATCTTATCGACTCTTATGCCATCGGTAATGTGATTAAAAAAGGCATTCCCGTGGCTATTGTTGGCGAGCCTAATGTGGGCAAATCAACTTTGCTGAATGCTTTGCTCAACGAAGAGCGTGCCATAGTTTCTGATATTGCTGGAACCACACGTGATAGCATTGAAGATGAGCTGGCTATAAAAGGCATTGGGTTTCGTTTTATAGATACCGCAGGCATTCGTGAGACTAAAGATGAAATAGAAGGTCTCGGCATCAAAAAAACTTTTGAAAAAATAGACCAATCTCAAATTGTGATTAAACTCTTTGATGCGTCTTTGGTTGAAAGTGATCAATCTCATTTAAAACATATTGTTAAAGAAATCGACAAAATCAAAACCCGATTCCCCAACAAACCTTTATTGATTTTGGCAAACAAAATGGATAAAGTTAGCGAAGAAACCCGAGAGTTTATCAAACAACAGCTTCCTGAAGTTGAGTTTATTTCTGCCCAAACCAAAACTGGAATAGATCAACTCAAAGATGAACTTATCAGCTATGTAGATACAGGTAGATTGCACAATCAAGACACTATCATCACCAATTCTCGGCATTACAACAGTTTGCAAAGTGCTCTTGAAGAAATGAACCGCGTTCAAGATGGCTTAAACACAGGTTTAACAGGAGATTTACTCGCCATAGATATTCGTCAAGCCCTGTATCACTTCGGAGAAATCACAGGTGAAGTAACGAATGATGAGTTACTGGGCAATATTTTTGGGAATTTTTGTATTGGGAAGTAATTAAGCTTCTTTTTATTGGTTTTTACTTGTTTTTCAGAGGTTTACATATTTTTTTTTGTTGCCTAATTGCCCTTTTTTAACTATATTTGTTTCATATATGTTGCCCAGTATACGGATTTGTTGCCCAAATCTGTTGGCAAAAATAGTAGCGAAATGATGCACCATAACGCTACATAAAGCACCATTTATGAGCAGTAATTTATACATCCCGAAAACTTGTAAGCATTGCGGTAATGCGTTTACAGCACGTACAACAGTAACTCAATACTGTGGTAATTCTTGCGCTAAAAAAGCCTATAAGGCCAGAAAGCGTAAAGAAAAAATTCAATCAACTCTTAATGCTGATATGAAGCAAAAGAATGAAGTGGTTGAGGTTCAAAATCCAAATGCTGTCAACAATAAAGATTTTTTAAGTGTTACAGAAGCTTCTCAATTAATTGGTGTTAGTAGATGGACCATTCAAAGAATGATTCAACAAGGACGCTTAAAAGCTGTTCCTTTCGGAAGAAAACGTATTGTAGCCAGATGGCAAATAGAAAACCTTTTTAATTAGCATCCTATGAAAGTAACATTAAGACAACGCAAGAAGAATGACAAAATAAGTTTGTATTTAGATTACTATCATAAAGGCAAACGTAAAACCGAATATTTACGTTTATACCTTACACCTAACCCTAAAACTAAAACCGAAAGAGAGGTTAACAAGAAAACCAAACAATTAGCGGAAACTATTTGTGCTCAACGACAAATTGAAATTCAAAACGGTATTTATGGGTTCCAAGATATTGAGAAATTAAAAGGGAGTTTTATTACTTATGTAACAGCATTAGCAGAGAAAAAGAATACAAGCTCTGGTAATTATGGTAATTGGAACAGTATGCTAAAACATCTAAAAACGTTTTGTCCAACAGACGTAAGTTTTCAAGATATTGATAAGGATTTCGTAGTACGCTTTAAAGAGTATTTAGATAAGGATGCAATGGCAAGAGCAGGTAAAAAATTATCTCAAAACTCTAAATATTCTTATTATGGAAAATTCAACGCCGCATTAAAACAAGCTGTTAAGGATGGTATTTTAAGAATAAACCCAGCAAATGGTGTTGAGTATTTTAAACAAGGTGAACCTCAACGAGAATTTTTAACTCTTGATGAATTACAAAAAGTAGTCAATACAGAATGCGAGTTACCACTTTTAAAAAGTGCTTTTATATTTTCTGCGCTTACTGGGTTACGTTGGTCAGATATTGAAAAACTGATTTGGTCAGAAATTCAACATTCTAAAGAAATGGGATATTATATTCGTTTCAGACAAAAGAAAACAAAAGGGGTTGAAACTTTACCTATTTCAGACCAAGCAAGAGAATTATTAGGAGATAAAGGTAAACCCGAAGAAAAAGTTTTTCAAGGTTTACATTATAGTGCTTGGTCAAATTTAAAGTTACAACAATGGATGCTTAATGCAGGAATAACAAAAAATATCACGTTCCATTGTGCTCGACATACCTATGCAACTTTACAATTAACTTTAGGAACAGATATTTATACTGTTTCCAAGTTATTAGGTCATAAGGAATTGAGAACTACGCAGATTTATGCAAAAGTTATTGATGATAAAAAGAAAGAAGTCGCTAATAAAATTAAATTGGATTTATAATGGCTAAAGACCTATTTATCGACTTACTGTATGTGGAAAAGGTTACTGATGATAAAAGAACCGAAAACCAATTTAAAGAGCTTTTAAAAGGCTTTAAAAAGCAATACCTCAATACAACGCCTAAATATGAAATTGACTTCAAAAAGGCGTATTCTAACAGGCGTAAATACTATTTAAAGTTAATTGAAACCGAGTACATCAAAAATTTTAATCAAATCAATGATGCACTTGAAATCAATACTACACCAGGTCATTTATCTTTCTTGTATGATAAAGAATATAACCGTATCAAAAATTACCTAAACCAAATTAGTAACTATATTTCTGATAACGATCTTGACGAAACCTTATACTTAAAGCCAATTCAAAATGATAAATCTGATGAAGCTTATATCATTTCATTTTTAAAGGCTAATGCAATGATGCTTTTTATGGAACTTCAAGACCGATTTTCTGAATTGGGTGATGCAGAAATTTATACAATAGAAGAATTACACGAGGTGTTTTTTAACGAAGAACCACCACAGGAATTAATTGTAAAAGATTATACCGGAGCAGAAATAAAAACGTTTAAAAAGCCTAAAAAACAAAATTCCAAATTCAATCCTATTCAAGGTGATTTTAGAGAAGAAAACAATGATGTCTTATCCTATAACGAACTTATTAATAAGATTAAACAAAGAGAATTTGCAAAATTAGAGGAGCTATTAAATGAAAAAGGCATTATAGATGATGAATATAACTTCATAAAGGATAGAGGTAATAAAATATTACTTGCGACTTTTATGGTTAAGTTAACAGAAACTAAATATTTTAATGAAAGAATATTTTTTGACAGTAAACCATCTAAAAAAATAGAGCCTAAACACATTTATAAATTCTTTGCTTATCGGTATGGACCAAGTAGTAATGCAGGTAAAGAATACCGTAGATTTTTAGGTACTGAAAAAAGAGCCTATCAAAAATTAGTTGATGCCAATTTTTGGCTTGACCAAATCAAATAAAACTTCACTTTTTAAAAGTGGTATTTTCTCTACTTAATACCAAACAGATAATACCAAAAACGGTGTAAATCATTGTTTTACAATGGTTTAATAATACCATTTTTTCTCTTTTCTGTTATACCAAACACCTTTTTCAATATTTGTTATGTCCTTGACAATCAAGGATGACTTTTGCGCAGAAGTCCATTTTTAAATTAAAATTTATAATAAGATGGACGTTAAAATAATTGAACGTTTAGAACGCATCGAAAAGTTGTTAGTAGAACAACAAACGTTGCAAAAGCAAGTATTGAATTTCAATGAAACTTGTCAGTATTTAGAACTATCACAATCGCACTTGTATAAACTTACAAGTACGGGAGCCATTCCACACTATAAACCGAATGGCAAAAAAATCTATTTCCAACGTCAGGAGTTAGACCAATGGTTACTGCGTAACCGTATGGATTCCCAGGACGAAATCGAGCAACAGGCGACTAATTACTTAATCGAAAAAGGAAGGATTTAGTTATGACTGAAATCATCGATTTACTCTTGGCACTCTCACAAGAGATTAAGGATTTAAAAGCACGTATCGAATTAATAAGAGCTACGAGAGCAGAACGCTTAAAAGATACGTGGATTGACAATCAGGACGTAATGCAAACGCTACATATTAGCCAACGCACATTGCAAACATTCCGTTCAAATGGCACGATTCCATATAGTAAGATACAAGGAAAGTTTTATTACAAAGTATCTGACATAGAGGAACTATTACAAAGCAATTATTATAACCCAAATTTTAAATGCGATGGAAATAAGTAAAGAAAGCATTTTAAAGAAAACGCATTATGGGTTAAATATCTATGCCTATGTATTAAGGCAGTATTATCCTGAAACAACAGTCCTTTCCGTAAAAGGAAGGGACTGCGGGATAACCCGAAATCCTTTTAACGGTGGTAAATCAACATTACAAATTAATGTTGTTGAAAATAAGGTAATGCATTACGACATAGAATTAACCGATTTTAAAGGTGATGTATTCGATTTTGCATCCTATCATTTTAAAATCATTAATGAAGAAGAATTGTTACTAAAAATCAATGAGGTACTGCATCTAAATTTTGAAGTTAAAAAAGAAGATGAATTATCCTGGTTAGATGCACCTGATGATACTTGGTATGCTTACAGCAGTTTTTACAAAGCACCAATTAGAAATGTTTTTCCAACTGAAAAAGTAAGATTACACCAAATATTTGAGCGTATTACAAGCGATAAGTATAAAAGTATCACAGAGCAATTTAGAGCGATTAAAAACCCTAAAGAAGCACGGAAATTTAAAGCAAATCATTTTGATTATGTAACATTTTCAGGTGTGTTTTCTAAACGAAATGATGATAGCTTAATTGAGCATTCCTCATTATTGACAATCGATTTTGACCATTTAGAAAATCTTGAAGAACTAAAACAACAATTATTAAACGATGAATATTTCGAAACCGAAATGTTGTTTACATCACCTTCAGGAGAAGGCTTAAAATGGATAATTAGAATCGATTTATCGAAAGTGTCACACAACGAATATTTTATTGCGGTGGCCAATTACATAAAGCAAACATATAACATTGAGGTAGACCAATCGGGTAAAGACATTTCCAGAGCGTGTTTTTTATCCCACGATCCATTGGCATACCTACATAAAAGACATCAAAAGCTATGACAAAAATATTCAACCCGAAAGATTGGTTAGCTGTTCCAGAGCAAAAAGAAGTACCTAAAAAACCAATCAACAACAAACCGACAACGGTTGTTGCAAATGATATTGAAACATATATCAACGCTTTAGAACAATCAGGTATCGATATTACTGATACTTATGAAAAGTGGCGTGATATTGGTTTTGCTATTTCAGAGGAATACGGTGAAGCTGGACGTGATTACTACCATAGAATTAGCAGAAATTATTCAGGTTACGACCATAAAGAATGCGACGAACAGTATAATAAATGCTTACAAGCAAAAGGACACGGTATAAGCATAGCAACCTTATACCACCATTTGCATCAAGTTGGTATTAAACCAAAACAGCAACAACAAGTTGTTGAAGTATCGCAACATCCAGAGGAAGAAAAACAACCATTGCCAACAATACCAACAACAGTTTACAACAACATCCCAACATTTTTGCAACAAGTAGTAAAACCATCAAGCAGTAATGAAGAACGTGATATTTTGTTGTTGGGTGCATTAACTGCATTTAGTGCCTGTTTTCCTAAATTGTTTGGTGTGTACGACCAACGGAAAGTGTTTAGCAACTTGTATTTATTTGTTACTGCACCTGCTTCAGCAGGAAAAGGGAGATTAAACCAAATTAAAAATTTGGTAAATCCTGCTCACAAAGAAAAGCGCGAACAATCCAAAACCCTAAAACAACAGCATCAAGTTGAAATGGCTACTTATAATATGAATAAGGGCAAAAGTGAAACTATGGAAAAACCGAGTAAACCACCTGAAAGAATGCTGTTTATTCCGGCTAACAATAGTGTAACAGGTGTTTATCAATTAATATCGGATAATGAAGGTAGAGGGTTAATTTTTGAAACCGAAGGAGATACTTTAGCACAAGCTTTTAAAAGTGATTACGGTAATTATTCCGATGGTTTTCGTAAAGCATTCCACCACGAAACCATTAGTTACTATCGTAGAACGGACAGAGAGTATGTAGATATTGAAAGACCTTGTTTGTCAACGGTGTTGTCTGGTACACCAAAGCAGATTCAGGCATTGGTTCCAAGTGCTGAAAATGGCTTGTTTAGTCGTTTTATGTTTTATTATATGAATATCAAACCTACTTGGAAGAACGTTTTTCAAACTGATACAACCAATGGTTTAGATGAATATTACGACCAATTAGGAAAAGAATTTTTTGGGTTATACAAAACCCTAAAAAACAATCCTGATATTGAAGTAAGGCTAACAACCGAGCAACAACAAAAGTTTAATGTGTTTTTTGAGAAGCTTCAAACCAAATACCTCAATCTTCAACCCGATGACTATATAGCAACTGTTAGACGTTTGGGGTTAATAGCATTTAGAATTATAATGTTGTTTTCTGTATTTCGCATTATGGAAGATGGTGATGTAAACCAAGTAAGATATTGTGAGGATATAGATTTTGAAAATACATTGGAAATGATAAGCGTATTAGTAAAGCACAGTAGTAAGGTGTTTAACGATTTACCTATCGAACAAAAAGAAGTAAAAAGAGCCAATCGTAAAGAACGTTTTTTAGAAGCACTACCTTATCAATTTTCAAGACAAGATTACCTAAATATAGCCGACAAAAACAAGATTCCTCATAAAACAGCAGAAGGCTATATTACTAAATTTGTTGATGCTGGTCTAATACATAGGGAAGCACATAACAATTATACAAATCCCACAAAAGCACAATAAGGATTTTGAGGATTTTAAGGAAACGAGGGTTTATAATATTACTT
The DNA here is from genome assembly GCF_018080005.1 of Flavobacterium sp. CS20. NCBI lineage: Bacteria > Pseudomonadati > Bacteroidota > Flavobacteriia > Flavobacteriales > Flavobacteriaceae > Flavobacterium > Flavobacterium sp. CS20. The sequence continues at coordinate 1,408,091 of NZ_CP073015.1, forward strand.
AATATCCTCAAATCCTTAACTTCCTCATTTCCTGTTTAAAATTGTTAATATCTTTTTGTTAGTTCTTATTTTCTTTTTCTTACATTAGACAAATATTGACAAGTCAAAATATCCCCAAAATGACGTTTGGAGAATACATCAGAGAAATACGAGAAGAAAAGCAATTATTATTAAGAGAAGTTGCTTCTCAAATGAATATTGATACGGCACTTTTAAGTAAAATTGAACGTGGTACTCGTTTAGCTCGTAAAGAACAAGTTGAAGCATTAGCTAAAGCATTAAAGCAAAACAAAAGCGAATTACTTCAATATTGGTTAGCAGATAAAATTGTCTTTATGTTAAAAGAAGAAAAAAACATTACGGAAATCCTCAAAATTGTAGAACAAAAAATTAATAGATTTAAAAATAAATAATTTATGAAATATCTGTTTAACTCAAGTGGTAATTGGATAGCGTTTAGGATTAATGATTATTTATTTAACTCCAATGCTAATTGGATTGGATGGTTTCCTTGGGACGATGAGCACGCGGTAGATAAAAAGGGTAGGTATTTAGGTAGTATGTTTGACGATAATCGTTTCTATAAAATAATGAATTTTCCATATAGAGGATATCCTGGTTATCCGGGTTATCCAGGTTACCCTGGTTATCCGGGGTACACTGGTTATGCGGGGTATTCGCCTATGCCTATTGGAGTTAAAGATTATTCCCCTGAAGAATTAAAAAACATAGAAAATTAAAATACAGAATTATATAGATGAAATTAGATAACCTATACACTTTAAGAAGAGACTTTACAATAATAGGAGTAACAGGTAGGACAGGTTCTTGTTGCACCAAGATAGCAAATCATTTAACTCAAACATTTGATAAATTTAATAAAGATGGAGAGTTAAGACCTTTATCAGATTTTGACCCGCATTCACACTTTTATAGAAAATATAATATTTTAAACAATTTTATGTCTTCAAAAGGTAATTGGATTCCTTTCGAAAAAATAATGTACAAAAACGTAATTGTATTTTACCTTTTTAATAAAGAAAGTGGGAATCCTAAATATCTACATCAGCTTTTAAAAAAATATTTTGTAGAAAAATTAGGAGAAGAAAATTCAGAAATTGTTTCTAAAGTATTTAAAGACATTGTTGAGCTACATAAAGCATCCTTGAATTTAATTGATGATATTAAAAATTTAGGAGAAATAAAGAATATAAAATCATTGTTGTCCGATAAAAATCTAAATTACTAAAAAAATCTTTTGTATCGCCTAATTTCACTGTGTAGCTTTAGTATTTTAAAAATAGAACCTCCTTATGGGTCAAAAAGGCTTAATTGACCTATATTTTTTGTTGTAATATCTTCCCATTTTGCTTCTGGATTTTTAAGGAATTTGAACAAATCAATATAGGTCATTAAATGATATCGTATCACGGACATCATATTAGAATATGCCCATTTTCTTTCTGCTTTTCTCTGAATGACAAGCATTATTAGTTGTATGATTAAGCTGACCCATATCTGTATCTCGATGGCATTTTGATTATCTCCAAGAAAATACTTTAGCGGGAAGTTTTGTTTAAGGCGTTTGAACATAGTCTCGATTTGCCACCTGTTCTTGTAGATCTCGGCAATTTTATCTGCCTGAAGTTCATAATTGTTGGTAATGAACTCATAAACTTTTTGGTGTTTATCGTACCAAAAAGCTATTCTTCTAAGGTAAAATGGCTTACCGTCATTGTCTTTGAGTTCTATTTTTTCGTCCTTTAGGACAGCATCATCTACCGTGTCGGGAATATCAAACTCTTCAAGGCTTGTATAACGGGCATTGTCTTTTTGTCTGGTCACAAAGTAAATATTCTCTAAGGTCCATTTTTGGTATTGTTTATAATCCACATAACCTTTATCAAAGACGACATAAGAACCTTTCTTGAGTTCAAGATCCTTTAAAAAGGTATGGTCATGGGTTGCGGCATTTGAGAACTTTATCAGACAGGGCACATCTTCCATAGCATTTATCATAGTGTGCATCTTGATACCACCTTTCTTTTTGCCGTTGAGTGAGTTTCTACCTACACCTTTAAGAATGTCACTAAAGAGTGTTATAGTTGATGAATCAACAATTTTAAGGTCTTTTACAGCTGGTTCATAAGTTCTGCTGTCCGACAAAAATCGGTGGTAACGTTTATAGAGTAAATGGTAAATATCAGCAAATACTGATGAGCTTCTTCTCCTGTTGGCGTCAGATAATGTGCTTCGCTTTGGGAAATCTTTTAGCCCCAAATGGTTGATTTTTCCTTCACAAGCAAGCATAATACTCGATACTTCACGAAGCGAGCTACAACCACTAATGACAGTGAAAATCATAGTAACTAAATGCTCATAAGTAGTGAACTTTTTAGTGTATCTGTCGCTGTTATGCTTTTCGGCTGTCCGATAAACATCGTTGGGTAAAATAAAATTTAAAACCTGTTTGATAATGGGTTGACCGCTGAAATTTTTACTTTTGTTCATATCTCTTTTTTTTTGCGAAAGATGAAGATATAAAAAAGTGGGAAATCCTGTATTGGAAATCCCACTTTAAAATATTTTATCGGACACTAATGATATAAAATCTAAAGAAGAACTATTAAAGTTGAACGATATTTTCTTTGGATCTGATTTTAAACAATTTTGCCATAACTTATTTAAGTTGTTGGAAAATTATGGCTTTTATAGACGTACACTTTTTTTACATTTTATAGCCTGTAACATTAGACAATCTGGTGACCCTCTCAAAGAAAAGGGTGAAGGTATAAAACACGTTTATACAATTGCAGAGGTTATAAATAGATTAATTAAAGCAAAAAAATTAAAAAACACTGCTAAACCTACAAGGATAGTTATTGACTCATTGAGAAATTCATTAGAAATAATGTTTTTTAAAGAGAGATATTCTGCATTTTATATGTTAGCTACAAAAGATGTCGTTAATAACTCTAGGGATAGAATAATTGAAAGACTTAAACAGTCTATCAAAGATGAAAAGGAGATAAAACCAACAGCTGATAAGTTATTAAACCTAGACGCTACAGAATATAAGACTAGTGATTTTTCTAAAGGTTTGTTTTCTTCGCCTGATGTGGAAAACTGCATTCAAAAAAGTGACTACCACATATTAAACCTTAAACAAAACGATATAAAAAAATTCTTTGAGTTGTATCCTAAAGAAAAGTTTAAAGAATATAACTTTCTAACTCGAAAAGAACAACTCTTAAAGTTAATGGGGTTAATTGCTCAACCAGGGCTTTTGACCCCTAGTTCAGCTGAACGGTGTATGCAAATTGCTCATACCGCAAAATTAAACTCGGGATGTATTTCAAGAAATGTAGGTCTTGCAATTAGTGATGAAGATTTTTATATAAAATCAGTTGGATGGAATGATGTAGCTAAAGGTCATACTCCTTGTAATTTAAGGAATATAAATGATATTATAACACCAAAGTTTGAGCAAGAATTAAAAGAATCAAACCATTACAGTCCGTTTGAAAAAGGTGATTTTTCCCAAAATTCATCTTTTAAGTATAAAGGTGAATATCCCAATGATTTTCCTACTGCTTTAAAAGATTATTTTAAAAAAAGCTATGATAAGAATAAAAGTGACTTAAATGGTAAAAATTGTGCATTCTGTTTTAAAACAGTATATAATCATTATGAAGGTGAAGCAAATCAAGTGCATACGAGGTCACTACACGCTGAAGAAAATGCAATGTTGCAAATAACAAAATTGGGAGGACAAGGGGTTAAAAATGGTATTCTATTCACAACTGCGAGTCCTTGTGAGTTATGTGCGAAAAAAGCTTATCAATTGGGAATAAAAACAATATATTATATTGACCCGTATCCGGGTATTTCAAGTGATCAAATACTGAATGGCGGAACAGGAGTACCTACTATGATTCCATTTGCAGGAGCAATAGGCAATGCATATCACAAACTGTATGATTCGTTTATGTCTTATAAAGATGAGATTTCAATGACATTAGAATTAAAACAAAAAGATAAGGTTGGTATTCAGTTCAAAAGTTTATTAAAAAGTCTTAAAAAAGATAAGGATATAGAAAAGTTGCTTGAAAGTAAAAAACAATTTACGGATGAAGATGTTATTGAGCTTATTAAAAACGGCTTAATTAATAAATCATAATAATAAAGAGATTTAAAAATCAATATATGCAGTTGAAAATTTAAAAAAATAAGCCTATGAATCAGGAACTTTATTTTAATATTCTAACGTTTGATATACCAAACAAGCCGATAACATTTTACTTTAGTAAAGAGAAAATAGGAAATGCACAGGAAATTTATAAAAACAAATTCCCTTCTAATATAGAAAATTTGTTTCCGGGTATCAAAGAAGAAAATCCTGATTTCATCTACACATCTTTTATTTATGAAAAAGAAGACTACCAACCGTTAACGCTTAACCTAAAGGAACAACCAACGGAGTCGCTTAAGCACTATTTCAATTGGAGAATTAAGAAACACTTTAAAAGTAAAAATAAAGTAGTCAAAACCAATTTTGTAAACGATGTGCAAGTATGGATAAAAGACACAACATTTAAAAACCCAACCTTTGCGAAGTACGACAAGTTTACCCTAAAGTTACAGTTTGAGGAAGTGAGTGATTTTGCGGAATTGGTAATTGCTTATGATGGCGTTACTAAAATTCTTAAAAACCCTGTTTCAGAATTGGTAAAAGAAGTGTCACCGACATTATTGACAGGAGTAATTTATAACAGGCATTATTTTAAATTTGAGTTTCTACAGGAAATAGAAAATGATTTCTCTAAAACCTATCCTGTTTTTAATAATAAAATAAGAGCGGCATTGGGCTATGAAGCGGAAAACAAAATAAAAGGGAACAAATACAAACACTATAAAACAAAAATTGATGGTTTTATAAAGAAACATATCGTACAAAACGATTTCAAAGAAATAGTTTCCATCAACAGGGAATCCTATTTATCTGTGGAGAAAAAGCGCATTGGTGAAGTAGCAAAAGAATGCAATGATTTGGTATTCAATGGCGGTGCCGTTGGCAAAATTCCAAAGTACGATTTCAAAAAATTAAAACCATTTAAACCTTGTACACAAATTCATAAAAACATACACCTTTTCTTTATTGTACATCAAGAGCATACCAATGAGGCAAAAGCACTTCAAAATTATCTTCAAAATGGTTTAAAATGGTATAAGGGATTGCAAGAATATGCAGGAGTTTTATATCATATAGAACCAGGCTTTAGCATTGTATTTGATGATATGGAAAACCCGCTACCTCAAATAACACAAGGTATAAAAAACTTAAAATTAAAATCCGAGGTAACTTATGTAGCCATTTATCTAAGTCCATTTTCAAAGTACGAGCAAGACTTGCCTAAAAAACAAGTCTATTATAAAGTGAAGGAACAACTATTATTAAGACGGATTGTTTCACAGGTAGTTGATGTTAATAAATTTCAGGAGAAGCAAAACGACTTTGAGTATGAACTTACAAATATTTCTTTAGCCATTTTAGCAAAATTAGAAGGCATTCCGTGGCAATTAACCACCCCATCAAAAAAGGAATTGGTTATTGGCGTAGGGGCATTTAAAAATGTAGAAGAAAATATCCGTTATGTAGCAAGTGCCTTCAGTTTTCAGAGTAACGGTAAATTCAATGAATTTCAATATTTCAGTAAATCAGATACCAAAAAATTAGCGGGTGCTATTAGTGATGCCATTTGGCAATATGTAACAGTAGAACAAAATCCGGATAAAGTGGTTATTCATTTCTATAAGGAAATGAGTAATGAAGAAATCGAACCTGTTCTTGAAATGATGAATACTTTGCATTTAGATTGTCCTTTGTATATCGTCAACATCAATAAAACGAGGTCAAAAGATATAATTGCATTTGACCAAAATTGGAATGGTAAATTAATGCCAAAAAGCGGTACATATATCAATATCAGTAAAACAGAACACAAATACCTATTGTTCAACAATTCCAGATACGATGATAGTACAACATACCCGTCATCAGAAGGTTTTCCATTCCCTGTAAAATTAAGAATTACAAGTCCAACACCAGAAGCCTTAACCGATAGCAAGATGATTAAAAAATTGATAGAACAGGTATATCAATTCAGTAGGCTGTATTGGAAATCCTTACGTCAACAAAATGTACCCATTACCATTAAATACCCGGAAATGGTTGCAGAAATTGCACCTCGTTTTGATAGTAGCACGATTCCACCGTATGGAGAAGAAACGCTTTGGTTTTTATAAAGGAAAGATATGGTTGAGAAAGAGAAAACAATAAATGAGTTTACCCCCGAACAATTATCAGGTTGGGAAGAGTATAGACAATCCTTATATGTTCAAAAGGCGAAAAGTGACGATTTATTTGAAAAAGCAATAACGTTTATTTCATCTGGTGCATTGGGGTTAACCCTAACATTTCACGATAAAATTGTACCAGTAGAAAATGCGATTTGGATAGCACTTATTGCGGTGGGGTGGTTTTTATTAGTGGCAACTTTATTTCTTAATTTAGTTAGTCATTATAAATCAAGTAAATCTACAGATTACACAATTGACGAGATAGATAGCATAATTGATTATCAATTATCCTATGAAGATTTTAGAAAAAAATTAACCAAAAGGAATAAACAAATAGATAGGCTTAACCTAGCTTCTATAGTGCTATTAGGGATTGGCTTATTAGTAATTATTATGTATGTATCAATAAATATTCATTATGGCAAAGAAACCAAACTCAAGACCACAGTCGAAACCACAAAATCGACAGCAACCCAAAACAAACAATCAAGGTCAGAAAGGACAGTCGATTCCACGGCCTACTTCACGACTAAATAATAATCCAAAAAAGAAATAATTATGGCAGAAAAAAAGAATAAATCACAAAACAAGAGTGTGAAAATTGATTTAGGGAATACAATCAAAAGACCATCCAACAACCTAAAACCAGTAACTAATACAGATAAGAAAAAATAAAACGATGAGTGATAAAAAACAGAGCAACAATAATGATGCTAACATTAGTAAGAATGTAAGATGGGATACCCCTAAAGTCGATCCCAAAGCAGGTTCTACAATACCAAAACCGCCAACGAGTTTAAATCCTGATAGAAAAGGGAAAGAATAAACAAAATTGAGCTTTTGTCTTAATAAAAGATTCCTATTTTTATGGTTTCATAATATCCAATATTGAATGTCAACAAAGTTTTTTACCAATAAATTAAATAATAGCTTATTAAAAAAGTTCGAAGGGGTTTTCAAGAACTTACCTAACATACATAATTTTGATGCTTTGGTAGGTTATTTTAGGGCTACAGGCTATTTTAAGTTAAGACCATATTTAGAAAGTATTCCAGAGATTAGAATTTTAGTAGGAATAAACGTTGATATGGTTTTAGAAAAATATCATTCTTTAGGTCAGCAAGATATAATAAACCCTCAAGAGACAAAAGATGAGTTTATAAAAAAACTTAAAGAAGATATTCAAGAAGCTGATTATTCTAAAGATATTGAAGATGGTATAGTACAATTTATAAAAGACATTGTCAATAAGAAGATAACAATCAAAGCTCATCCTGAAAAAAACTTACACGCTAAAATTTACATCTTTAAACCAAAAGATTTTAATGAATATTCAACAGGTAGTGTTATTACAGGCTCTTCCAATCTTACGGAATCTGGTTTGGGTTCTCGTGAAAAGTCTAATTATGAATTTAATGTTGAATTAAGAGACTACGACGATATACGCTTTGCTTCAGAAGAGTTTGAATTATTATGGAGTGAATCAATAGATATTTTACCTGTAGATATTTCTAATTTGCAAAAAGAAACCTATCTAAATGACAATTTCACACCTTTTGAGCTTTACATTAAATTATTAATAGAATATTTCGGTAAACGAATTGAGTATGACCCAACAAATATAGATTTACTACTCCCTGACAAATACAAAAGATTAACATATCAATCAGAAGCGGCCATTGAAGGCTATGAAAAATTGATGAAATATAATGGCTTCTTTTTAGCTGATGTTGTTGGTTTAGGTAAGACAATTGTCGCTTCAATTATTGCAAAGAAGTTTGTCTTTGAAAATGGGTACCACTCTAAAATTCTAATTGTCTATCCACCAGCTTTGGAAGATAACTGGAAAAAAACAATTAAAGATTTTCATATAGAAAATAATACTTATTTTATTTCCACAGGGAGCTTACATAAAGTGTTAGAAGATAAATATTTAAATTATCCTAATCCTAATGAGTATGATTTAATTATTATTGATGAAGCTCATAAATTTAGAAGTGATACTTCTAATATGTATGAGAAACTACAAACCATAACTAAAACAGATAGACGAATACCTGGTTCTAATGGTGATACACGTAAAAAAGTAATGTTACTTTCTGCAACACCTTTAAATAATCACCCTTCTGATATTGAAAATCAAATTTATTTATTCCAAGATAAAAGAAATGCTACATTACCTAGTGTGAAGGACTTGCAAGCATTTTTTCAACCTTTAAAAGATGAGTACGATGAATTAAAAAAGGATAATATGCTCAATATCGAAAAGGTAAAAGCAATATTCGATAAAATAAGGGATAAAGTTATTGAACCTTTGGTAATTAGAAGGAGTAGGACTGATATTGAAAACAATAAAGATTTTAAAAAAGACATTAAAGAACAGGGCATTATTTTTCCTAAAATAAACCCACCTAATGAAGTCAAATATAAATTTGATGATGCATTAAGTGTCTTGTTTGATACGACTATTACAATGCTTACCTCTATGGATGAAAATCGTAATACCGTTGATGGTATTGGGTTTTATCGATATAGGGCAATTGAATATTTAATAAATGAAGAAGATAGAAAACGCTACGGTGATGTTACTTCTATTTCAAACAGATTATCTGCCATAATGAAAACCTTATTGGTAAAACGTTTAGAGAGCAGTTTTTATGCTTTTAAAATGTCCTTATCAAGGCTTCATAAAAATACAGAGCATATGATTAAAATGTTTGAAGATGATAAAGTCTATGTTGCACCAGATATTGATGTGAATAAATATTTGAATGAAGGAAACGAAGAGGCTTTAGAAGAGAAAATCAACCACAAAGGAGGTAATAATCAAATTTATATTGCAGAAGATTTTAAAGAAGATTTCATTGAGTTATTAAAAACGGATGAAAAAAAAATCAAGGATTTGGTAGACCAATGGGCTAAAATAGACTATGATCCTAAATTAGATAAGTTTATTGCAGATTTAAAATCTAAATTCCTAAACAAAAAAAACAATCATTCAGGAAAATTAGTGGTGTTCTCTGAATCTAAAGAAACTATTGGGTATGTTAGTAAAACGCTACAAGAAATAGGTGTCAATAAAATATTGACTATTAGTGCGGCAAACCGTAAAGATAAGTTCCCGATTATATTAGAAAACTTTGATGCCAATCAAGACAAAGCAAGTTGGAAAAACGATTACAATATTATATTCACGACAGAAGTGTTAGCAGAAGGTATTAATTTACATCGTTCTAATGTCATTGTTAACTATGATGTTCCTTGGAACTCAACCCGTTTAATGCAACGTATTGGGCGGGTTAACCGTATTGGTACAGAAGCCAAAGAAATACACGTTTTTAATTTTTATCCATCAGACAAATCAGACAATCAAATAAAATTGACCAATACTGCCATTAAAAAATTGCAAGCATTCCATAGTGCGTTTGGGGAGGATAGTCAAATTTATTCACAATTGGAGGAAGTTGGAGAAGCTGGTTTGTATGGGTCTAAACTAAAAGAGGAAGTCAATGAAACCCTGTTGTTTTTGCAAGAATTAAGAGAGTATAAAAAGAAAAACATTAATAAGTTCAATCAAATAAAAAGCATTCCTAAAAAGTCTCGTATTGCTCGTAAATCAAGTAATATTGATTCTTTTATTAATGTTGATAACGCTTCAATAACCTATATAAAAAGTGAAGGACACCCAGGGGTATTTTACAAGACTGATGAAAACAATATAGTTCACGAACTTACTTTTGTAAATGCGGCTAAAATATTTAAAGCAAGTGTTAAAGAGAAAGCTGTAAAACTACCAGAGAATCATCATAAACAAGTAACAAAAGCCTTAACACACTTCAAAACAGTTGCTAAAAATATTGAAACTAAAAATGTAACAAAAGCTCAATTGTCGGCTACTGAAAAGAAAGTTATTACAGATTTAGAATTTTTTATTGGTGTGGCAGAAAATGAATTTATCAAAAATCAATTACAAAGAGCATTAGATGAAATCTACAAAGGGTCTCATAGACAATTGCCTAATAAATTACATAGATTTTTCAAATCAAATACCGAAAATGACCCCCAAAAAGTAATTGACAACTTATTCAATGATGTATTAAAAACTATGAATTTTAGTGATACAGCAAGAATAAAGCGACAAAGAACATCACTTTTCAGTAAACCTCAAATTGTTATTTCAGAATCTTACATCGAAACTAAATAATGGAAAATATCTTATCACAAGTATTTACTTCAGATTATAATCGTGCTTCATTCGAAGAAAATATATTAAAGCCTATATTTCTTAAATCGGTTAAGGATTTTGTTTTATATGATGCTGATGGCGAACAAGAAGTAGAATTAACCGACACCGAAAAACGTACGGCAAAAAAAGTGGTCAAGTATGGCGAATTTAAAACCCACGATGATAGAAAAATTGAACTTTATGAAGTAACCGTTGAAGATTTTAGACAGGTGAAAATTGCTCGTGTAGGTTTAGGTGCATTGGTTAAAAAACTAATTATAGGTAATAATGCCGTATTTGCAACTTTTAAATATGAGAATACAGTTGAAAAACACTGGCGGTTTTCATTCATTGCTTATGATAGTTTTTTTGAAGACGGTCAAGTTCAAACAAAAGAAACCAACCCAAAACGCTACACCTATGTGTTTGGCGATAAAGAGGAAACGTATCGCACGGCCATAGATCGTTTTCAAGAACTAGACAGTAAATTTCAAATAAAGGTAAAAGATATTCAAGAAGCTTTTGCTGTAGAGGCAATGTCTAAAGAGTTCTTTGATGAGTATAGGGAAACCCACTATGCGAAATTTGTGAAATATCTTCTTAGTGAAGAGTTTCAAAAAAAAGGGAGTAAGTATGAGTTAATTAAAGTACAAAACCCTTCACCGTTTTTAGCTTCGGTTTTTGATGGCAATAAAAAGGATGCTCGTGACTTTTGTAAAAAGTTATTAGGGCAAATAGTGTTCTTATACTTCATTCAGAAAAAGGGATGGTTAGGTGCTACAAACATCAATTATAAAGAAGGTAATGGAGATAAAAACTTCATTCAAAATTTTTATAAACAAGCTGGTGAAAATGATAACTTTTATCCGCTTTGGCTATCTAAACTATTCTACGATACTTTAAACCAAAAAAGGAATAATGATAATTTTACTATGCCTGATGGTTCAATCGTTAAAATACCTTATTTAAATGGGGGGCTGTTTGAAAAGGAATCTGAAAAATTTGACCATTTGGTGTTTCCAAGTGAGTTGTTTACAGATTTATTCGAATTTTTTAACCGTTTTAATTTCACTATATACGAAAACAGTCCCGAAGAACATACCGTCGCGGTTGACCCTGAAATGCTCGACCATATTTTTGAAAATCTACTTGAAGACAATAAAGACAAAGGAGCTTTCTATACCCCAAAGGAAATTGTGCAGTATATGACACAAGAATCCTTAATTGAGTATTTAGTAACTCATTTAGGTGACGGAACCAAGCAAGGAGTTAGTCAATTTGTAAAACAAAAGGATAAAGAAGCTTTAACAAATGTACAACTTAACGAAATCAATAATCTTCTAGACAAGGTAAAAATATGTGACCCTGCTATTGGTTCCGGTGCATTCCCTATGGGCTTGCTACAAGAAATATTTGCCCTAAAAGAACGCATAGCTTTCGATTTAGGTTTTAAAGTTTGGAGTCCCGCAACTGTAAAAGAAAACATTATACAAAACTCTATTTATGGTGTAGATATAGAAAAAGGAGCGGTAGATATTGCACAACTGCGTTTTTGGTTGAGTTTAATTGTTGATGAAGAAGAGCCCAAACCATTACCTAATTTAGCCTATAAAATTGTGGTTGGAAATTCATTAGTAGGCAAATTTGAGGACGAAATTATTGAAATAGACTGGAGTACAGACGACACTAAAGAAGGCTTGTTTGCCCAAGAATTGATTAACGAAAAAACAGAACTGTTAAATAAAATTTCAGAAAAACAAAAAGATTTTTTTACAGCAGATGCCAATGAAAAATCGACTTTAAAAAAAGAAATTAGGGACTTAAAATTAGATATTCTTTCAAAGCAACTGGCATTGATGATTGAAACCAAAGGATATCAAAAGCAAGCAGGCAAAAAATTAACCAAAAAAGAAACCGAAAAATGGTTGGAGACTGAAGGTTGGAAACGCACCCAACAAAAAATTAAAGAATTAAAGCAAAACAATAAACCATTTAACCATTTTGATTGGCGATTGGACTTCCCTGAAATCCTAAATCCAATGTTACAAAAAAACGGTGGTTTAAATTCGGCTATGGGGTTTGATATTGTGATAGGCAATCCGCCTTACGTTAAGGAATTCATTTTCAGAAATAAAATACGGTAACTATGAAGCGTATTACAAAACAAGGTATGGAGGTATGAAATACATGGATATTTTGAAGTTATTGTGGATAAAAGGAGTATATCCTATTATTATTTTAGGGAATGCCAAAAAAGATAGCACTAACACTAGTTTTGTCGAATATTATCTAAACCATTTTTCTGATTTAAAATACGGCGTTTTTAAAAAAGTGAAACAAATGCCAAATTATAAATCATTAGTTGATTCTGGTGTGAAAATCAGCTCTGGAGCTACTGGTTTTCAAGCTCAACAGCTCAAAAAAAATGTAATAGAAGAAAGGTTATTGGGCTCTATTCCCTTTACCGTTAGTGGAAATGTTGATAGGTATAAGTTTAATAATGAAGATGTTCAATTTATGAAAAGGCGTTATTCAGAAGCTTATGTTACAAAAACACCTGATCTGGCTGAATCAAAATGGTCTTTTTGGAATAAACCTAAAATTGTAATAGCTGGAATGACAAAAGTGGTAGAAGCAGTCTATACAACTAAACCTTTAGGACTTGGAGTTGGTGTTTATGGTATTTATGATTTCGGAGAATTTGAACCTTATGCTTTAACAGCTATTCTTAACAGTAGATATTTGTCTTATTATTTTAGAAATAAATTTAAAGACAAACATTTGGCAGGAGGCTATCTTGCAATAAATAAATCAACTATAGAATCATTTCCAATTGTTGAGGTAAATTTTGATAAGCAATCAATATTAACTAAACTATCAAGATATCTACATTGGATTATAGGTGTAGAAAAACAAAAATCTTATGGTAAGAATAAAGTATCTGAAATAGAAAGACTTATTGAAGGAATTATAGATGCGATTATATATGAATTATACTTACCAGAGCTTTCACAAAAACATAATTGTACCATAATAGAGCATTTAGGCGAGTTGCCAAAGTTTACCGAATCTATGTCAAATACGCAAAAAGAAGAAATTATAACAACTGTTTTTTACCGATTGAACAACAAACATCATCAATTGTATAAAAGCCTAAATAAACTTAAAGAAATTGACGAAATTGCGATTATTGAAGGTCTTAAAGATTAAATTGCAATGCTTTCATACTCCTGTTGTGATAACGGAAATTTATCATCAATGATTTTTACATTATCGTAGGTTAAGTTATAAAGTCGGTATATTATATTGTCTATCTCCTGCTCTAAATGCAGGGTATCTTCGTTTTTAGATTTTTTGTCTAAAATTTCTGCAACCATATTTGATAGTAAGTTTACTGTTTTTTCAGGTGTATTAATAATTGGAATATTTACCAAAGGTTCTTTATCAATTTGATAGTTGTTTCCCTGCATTTTCCCTTTGTAGCGTAACCAAAAAGCAATGAGCTTTGAATTTAAAAGTGCGGTTAAATATTTTAGATTAAATGTATGGGGTTTGATAGAGTAAAAAGTCTGTGTTACATAACAATCGAAATCAGTATAAGTAAAACAAGGTTGATGATTTTTTCTTAATGATATTATTTTTTCGCCTTTAAAAAACTCTTCATTTCTTGCCCGATGTAAGCCATAAGGTTTGTTATCTGATGTTATAATATCCGAATACTTATCTAAATGGTGTTTAATATTAGGGTATGAATCAATGTTGTTTTTTATATCAGATTTTGTATAAATAATCCACTCTTTGTTTTTATTATGTATCCCACCGACTAACTACATATTTGACACATAATAATTTGAGCATAGATTTGATGTCTTAAAAAACATCAACTATGTTAACATTACATGACACACTCAAATTTGAGTTATACTTAGAACCAACCGACATGCGAAAGAGTTTTGACAGCCTATCAGGTATTGTAAAAACAGAACTTAAAGCAAACCCAACTAGTGGAACAGCTTATTTGTTTGTCAACAAGCTACGCAATAAGATAAAGATTTTGCAATGGCGTACTGGTGGCTTTATATTGTATTACAAACGACTTGAAAAAGGAACTTTTACACTTCCTGATTATGAAAAATCTGTGCGAAGTATCATTTTAGATTATGCTCAATTAGTCTTACTTTTTGATGGCATAACCATAGGAAATTTAACACAAAAAGAACAACAAAAAGCTGTATAAAGCTTTGTCATTACTGATATTTTACGTATTTTTATATCGTGATGACGTATCAAGAATTACTCAAAAAAAACGAAGAAAACAGCATTTTTATAAAAAATCTAAAAGCAAAAAATGCATCACTACAAGCTCAATTAGATCAGCTTGTAAAACTCATTAACGGCTTCAAGTCTGAACGCTTTGTTTCTAATGAAGTATCTAATGAGCAATTCAATCTGTTTTCAGATACCAACCAAGAGATAGAAGCGTCAGAAGAAGAACCATCGCAGACTATAACTTACAATCGTAAGAAGAAAAAACACCATGGGCGTAATAAACTACCTGAACATCTACCAGTAAAAGAAGTTATCATTGAGCCAAAAGAAGATACAGAAGATTTGGTGAAAATTGGAGAAGAAGTTTCAGAAACCTTAGAATATACCCCAGCAAGCTTAATAAAAAGACGCACGATACGACCAAAATACGCCAATAAAAGTAAGGACAAAATAATCATAGGTGAGTTACCTACTCGTCCTATCCCAAAATCAATAGTTGAAGCTTCCTGTTAGCCTATATATTAACGGCTAAATTTGTTGACCATTTACCTTTATACAGACAAATTCGACGTTTCAAAAGAGAATTTGGTTGGGAAGTAGCTCAAAGCACAATGTGCGATTGGGTTGATAGCTGTTGTCAACTATTAGATCCGCTATACAATACCTTAAAACAAAAAATATTAGAATCCGATTACATACAAGCAGATGAATCCCCGATTAAAGTATTAGACAAAGACAAAAAAGGAAGCACCCACCAAGGTTACCAATGGGTATATCGCAACCCCTTGCAAGGTCTTGTATTATTCAATTATCACAAAGGACGTGGGCAACACGGTCCTAAAGAGATATTACTCAATTACCAAGGCTATTTGCAATGCGATGGCTACCAAGTATATGATAAAATTGGGCAACAACAAGGTATTACATTAGTAGGATGTTTGGCACATGCTCGAAGAAAATTCTTTGATGCAAAAGACAATGACTCAACTATAGTAAATAAAATTCTTGAACAAATTCAAAAAATATATCTCGAAGAAAGAGAAATAAAAAAAATAGCAAAAGAAGACTTAGCACTCAAGCAAAAGTTACGAGAAGAAAAAATAGCTCCAAAACTTGAGCAAATAAAAACTTGGATAGAAGCACAAAGCATAAAGGTATTACCTAAAAGTGCAGTAGGTAAAGCTATGAGTTATTACCTCAATCAATATCCAAAAATAAAAGCCATTACATTAGATCCGAGATTAGAGTTAGACAATAATCTAATTGAAAACGCCATACGTCCGCTTGCACTAGGAAGAAAAAATTATCTTTTTGCTGGATCACATAAGGGAGCTCAGAACATTGCTATAATGTACTCTTTATTTGCCAGTTGTAAAATCAATAATGTAAACCCACAAGAATGGTTGAAAGACGTACTTGAAAAAATACCAGATTATAATATTCAAAAACTTGAAGAATTACTCCCTAATAATTGGATACAAAATCATAAATAACATGTAGTTGCTCGTGGGGATACTTTATTATCTCCATAATATTTATATAATTCAGAAGTCGAGTAAAATGGTTTTATAAGCTGATATTCATCATTATTTAAATTTAGATTATTTAATTCTCTCTCACTAATCTGAAAAATTCCATCATTTACACTGAAGTCATCACCTAATTTATTTGCATTTTTTTGATTTAATTTGTCTTGAGGATAAACAATACCTTGTGCTATTTCATCAGAGGTCAAATAATCAATTTCATTTTCAAGTATTGAGTTAAGAACATTATCAATTTTAGGGTTGTTAAAAGTGATTAGACTATCATAATATAGGGTACTGTCAAAATCTAATGTATATTTTTCATCAACTCCTGTATCATTTTTAAAGTTTAAGAAATGTTCTAACTCTTTCTCCTTAATCGTATCGTCTTTGAGTAAAGAGTACTTCAAAGGATAAGTGCTATTAGGTATTTCTTTTTTTAGTAAATAGACCATTGTTTGTATACCAGCAGTTTTAAACACCTTGTAATTCCAAAAATCTGTGAATAGTTTTATTTTGGTCTCTTGGAGTATTTTATTTCTGAAAATAGAAGCTCCAGCACTTGTAATCCAATTGTTCTGGGCTATAAAGCACTCTACGCCATTTTCTTTTAATAAATCAATTCCTTTACAGGCAAAACCATACCAAATATCCATTTTACCTTGGTAATAAGGGGATTGTTCTCTAAAACCATTAAAAGCTGTTCTGTTTGTGTATTCCTTAATGTATGGAGGGTTGCCTATAATTATATCAAACCCCATAGCCGAATTTAAACCACGATAAAAAACGCATCGTTTTTATCGACTAAATTTGTTTACTATTAATGTAAACAATTACTTTAACCAACACCAGACTATGAATTACGCATACATAAGAGTCAGTACAGAACGGCAAACCGTAAAAAACCAACGCTTTGAGATTAAGAATTTTGCAGAATCAAGAGATATAGAAATCAATAAATGGATAGAGGAAAAAATTAGCTCTATTGAGCGACTTGAAGATAGAAAATTTGGAAAACTCCTCAATAAAATGCAAAAAGGAGACCAACTAATTGTTACCGAGTTGTCCAGAATGGGTAGAAACTTAATGCAAATAATGAAAATTTTACACGATTGTATGGAAAAGGACATTAAGGTTTATACTATAAAAGAGCATTATGAGTTAGGGAATAATATCAATTCAAAAGTATTGGCATTTGCATTTGGTTTATCAGCAGAAATAGAACGAAACCTCATTTCCCAACGTACAAAAGAAGCACTCGCTAGAAAAAAAGCAGAAGGTGTAATTCTAGGTCGCCCTAAAGGAAGTAAATCTTCAAAAACTAAATTAACCGGAAAAGAAAAGCAAATAAAAAAGTTGCTAGATAAAAAAGTATCTTATAGTGCTATTGGGAGAATCTTAAACGTACACAGATTAACGGTATCTAAATTTGTAAAAGAGCATCAGTTGGAAACTAAAGAGTTACTGTAACGATGTTACCAATCACGTACCAAAAAGACTCACTTTTTAAGTCTTATTGTTACATAAAAGGTAGAGATTTGTTATTAGAAGCAGGTATTTTTAAAATAAATAAACTACCTTTACCATTCGTGTAACAATAGACCCCTATTTTTAGGGTTTATTGCGACATAAAAGGTAATGTTAAGATATGGCAAAAAGTACGTATATATCAGAAAATTTAAATGAAGACCAAATAGCTCTATTGAAGTATTTAGAAGATAATGAAATACTATACTTCAACTTAAAAGACTTGACTACTCAACTTTCTGTAAATCTAACCGATAATGTAAATGAGTTAGTAGAAAACCTATACCAAAAAGAGTTGTTAGTGCGTATTGAAAGAGGGGTATACGCTAAACCTAACTACAACAATGTGAATGTATTGGCAACCTTTATAAGCCAAAACAGTAGTATTGCCTACTGGTCGGCTTTATACCATCACGGGCTAACAGAGCGTTTTCCTAATACGGTATTTGTAAAAACCACCCAACGCAAACGAGAAACACAAATATTAGGTTCTACCATAAAATTTGTAAGTGTAAAAGCAACAAAAAATATAGGTATTATACAAGAAGGCTATGGAGACGATAGTTTTTCCATAACAGATGTAGAAATGACTTTAGTAGATTGTTTTGACCAACCTCGTTATGCAGGTGATTTCGCAGACCTTATAAAAGCCTTTGCTAATGCAAAAATAACCAACAATAAACTAATAGAATACACCAAAACCTATAACAATATTGCCTTGACAAAGCGATTAGGATATCTGGCTTCCTTGTTTCATAAAGAAAAGCTACAAAGTTTTATCAATTATGCCAAAACACAGGTGAATAAACGATATAGTTTAATAGATGCCGGAGGTATAGAAGAAGGCGAGTTTGTAAGCGAATGGAAATTACGCTTAAATAGTAGTAAAGAAAGCTTATTACAAATGGCACAAACCGAATATTAAATGATTTTACAAAAAGAAATAATTGAAAAAGTTCAAGAATGGAAAGTGCCACCGGATACAGTAGATAAAGATTATGTATTAGGACATTTTTTATCGGTCTTTGTAGACCATTACAAAGACGATGTAGTCTTTAAAGGTGGAACTTGCCTACGCAAATGCTATATCAAAAACTACCGATTTTCAGAAGACTTGGATTTTACAGCATTGAATAAAAATTTTGTATTAGACCAAAAAACAGTACAAAGCATAGCTAAAACCACAGAAGAAAGAACAGGGATTCAATTTAGTGTAGATAAAGTAAAACCTTTACTATTCAAAGATGATCCCAAAGGCTACCAAGTGTACATAAAATATTGGGGAGCTAATCACTCTAAAAACCAACGCCCGTTACCGTCCAATCGATGGCATACCAAAATAAAGCTTGAAATAAGTACTGATGAGGTATTGTTATTGGATACAGAAACAAAGGCTATTATGCATCCGTATTCTGATGAGCTAACGGGCGAAAAACAAAGCAATTGTTATAGCATTAATGAGGTAGTAGCAGAAAAATTACGAGCATTAAAACAGCGGTCTTATACAGCTCCAAGAGACTTTTACGATTTATATCATTTAACAGAAAAGTTTACCAAAAAAGACTGGGAAACGATTATTCCTATTTTCCTTAAAAAAATGGAGCATAAAAATCTGGAGTATCAATCCCCCGAGGATTTAATAGACGAATCTAAACTCCTCAATGTAAAACGAGCGTGGAAAACTAGTGTAGCACATCAAATTACAGAAGGACATCAACCCGAAGCAGATGAAATCATTGAAACAGTAGCAGAAAGAATCAAACAGTATTTAAGTTAATAATGATATATCTATATTAGAAAATATAGTTGACTAATTCCACACAGCCCAAAACCCAGATTTTTTTTAAAACGAATTTATAATTTTACTATAAGAGTTTTCAAAAAAAGCCCCTGTCTTTTGGGCTGTTCCGCTTACCACCACACTTGTGTTTTTTGGTTGCCAACCCGCACACAGCACATTGCTTATTTTATTTAAGGGTATATTTTAAAAAGTGGTATAATAAAAAAGCAAAGAGCTGTTGCCAACGCACACACCAAAAACCACCCCAAGCTATGTTTACATAATGCGCTGTTATAATAGCAGACGCTACACCCACCGCATCACCAAAGCTGTAGTTATAACGCCATTATGTAAAATAGCCGCTTTTCCCACGCTCACACCCGAACTTTCAATAAAAATCCGAACTATATTTAAACAATAGCCATTTGAAATTTTAGATTAAAATGAAGCATATTCGTTATCTCATTCAAGTCGCACAAAACCATCGTTAAGTCCAAGTATTCCTTACCTCAAGTCTTTGTTTGTTTCATATCATTAACAAATATAAAAGACCACTTTTCCCCGCCACCCAAGTCAGCGGTTTTAAAAAAATAGGTTCATAAAATGTAGTAATACGCCATAGCATATTGCTTTTTCTCGTACCTCAAAAAAACAAAAAGCTATTGCCTAAAAGTCCTGTATAAGTAGCTTGTTTAAATGCTGTTTTATCAAACAACTATTTAAAACGCTACCCATACAACCGCTTCATCCAATGCTCAAATTGGTGATAACCTATTTTTTTAAGAGTTTATGCCCCAAAAAGTGGAAATCAATTACCTAAAAAGAAAACAAGATGATTACAAAAACAATTCAAATCACAGAGGTTACAATAGATGAATTAGCAGATGCGGTAGCAGATAAACTAATGTTTAAAATTGAAAACTACCTTAAAGAATTATCTAAAAAACAAAATGATGAAATCCTAACAAGACAAGAAGTAGCCGATTATTTAAGGATAAGTTTAGTAACAATACATTCCTGGAATAAACACGGCATTTTAAATCCAATTCGTATGGGCAACAGAATTTTTTACAAAAAACAAGACATATTAGATGTTTTAGAACAACAAAAAATAAATAAAAAAAGGTAGCAAATATATGTGGCTACCACAGCCAACGCGCAAGGCTATAAAGGTCACGCCCTACGGGTTTTGAATAAAACTTTTTTCAAAAGCATTTTTCACAATCATTAAACAATTAATCTCAAAAAACTTTTATCCAAAAACCTTGACAGCCTTATCCACGCCACAAGAGCATTAGGCTTTCTTTTTTTATTGTTTTTCTTTTAAAAAATTAATGGTGCGAAGCGTAGCGAAGCAATTTTAAATTGGATAGCTATGTCAACTTTTGAACTAAAAACACACCAAATCGGAAGAATCTACTCGCAACCTCATTTTTTTATCCTGAACAAAGGGCAAAACAGCGGAAAGCCTTTAATAAATCCTTGTCCTAATTGTTTTGTTGTATCTACATCAACCGAAGAAGAAAAGCACACCCTTTACCATTTATCAATGATGTTGCAAATAGGCGGTTTTTATGCTTATTATTTAAAAGGGAGTGTTATTCCGTTTATCTCAATAGATGATTGTAGAAACACCTTAAATAATAGTTATACCTCGTTGTTAAGTAATGAATTTGAGTTACAAAAGCATATTAATATAGTGTCAGCAATTTGTAAAAAAGAAGCTGAACTTCAAAAAGTAATTTCAAAAATGGCAGATTTAAAAGTGTCATACATACAAAATCTATTTTCTAAAAAGCAAAATCGGGCAACAAAGGGCAACAAAAACCAAATCAATCTATTAGCATAGTATTTGCCATATATTACTTGTGTTGGTTAAAGACCGTACCAAGTCCGTACCAACTTCGAACAAGTATTAATTTTAAATTTTATATACAATGGGTGTTATTTCACAAGGAATCCTGGGCGGTGTATCAGGTAAAGTAGGAAACGTAGTTGGTGCTTCTTGGAAAGGTATTGACTATTTGAGAATTAAGCCTTCAAATGTGGCAAATCCACGAACAGAAGGACAAGTTAACCAAAGAAACAAGTTTACTGTTACTTTGGAGTATCTACAACCGAATTTAGGTTTTATCAAGAAAGGGTATAAATCTTATGCGGTGCAAAAAACAGAGTTTAATGCAGAATGTCTTATGTATTGAATAATGCGATTACAGGAGTCGCACCAAACTTTACTGTAGATTATTCTTTAGCTTTATTAAGTAGAGGTAATCTATCTGGAGCATTGAACCCTGCAACAGATTTAGCAACTGCGGGACAAGTAGAATTTACTTGGGATGATAACTCTGCTGAAGGTAATGCAAATGCAACTGATAAAGCAATGATTTTAGTTTACAATCCAAGTAAAAAGGAATCAATGTATATTCTTGATGGTGCTGATAGAACTGTAGGATCTCAAATCATTACAATTCCAAGTACCTATGCAGGTGATACAGTCGAGCTTTTTATGGCATTTATTACTGCTGAAGGTAATACAGTGTCAAACAGCGTTTATTTAGGCTCTGGAATAGCTAATTAACGGTTGATGTTTTTATGTATGAAACCACTCTTTATGAGTGGTTTTTTTATGCTATATTCGTAATTGAATTTATTAATAATTGCCCTTAATTTACCCTTTTTAGGTGTTTTTTGTATCCTATTTGTTGCCCAAATGTTCTAACCCCAATAAATACAAGAAAAATTACATATTGTATTGGGAAATAACACCAATTTAAACCCAAATTATACATTAGAGCATAATCCCTCCATAATAGCCGACCAAAACATAGTTTTGACGAGGGTTTGTGAATAATGACACTCTGACTTAGAAAAATTTTTATGCTGAATAATAAAGTTGAAATGTTAGTATTAAAAGAAACGTTCATTATATTTGTATGTTCATTGTCACTGAACGTTAATAAATAATGAACATATATGATGTATAAAAACAATGATTTTATTTATGAAGCAGTAGCAAACTTAGAAAGCCTCTCTGGTATATCAATAGATATTGAGACTTCGAGAGCTAAATATGATGCTATTTTAAAAATAAAAGATACACAGTTTATCGTTATGGCAAAATCAGTTATGCGAGCATCTAACCAAGGGTTTATACTGTCACAATTAGAAGATTTAAGAAATATAAGCAATAGACCAATAATCTTTATTGCCGACTACATCTCTAAAGAAGGAGCAAGCCAACTCAAGGAAAGAGGCTTTAATTATTTAGATACTGCTGGAAATGCTTTTATAAGAGAATATGATTTAATTATTTATGTAGGAGGTCAAAAAAGAACACTAAAACAACATACCAATCAGTCTAGAGCATTCCAAGAAGCAGGTATAAAAATTATTTTCCATCTTTTAAATAACCCACAAAATTTACAAAATTCATATAGAGAAATTGCCCAAAAAATTAATATCTCAATAGGTTCTGTTAGCAATGTATTAGCTGAACTTGAAGACTTAAATTTTTTAATTAAGACTAAGGATAAAAGAGTCCTAAAACACCAAAAAGAACTTTTAGAGCGATGGATAGTCGAGTTCAATACGGTTTTAAAGCCTCGCATCTTTAGAAGTAAAATGAAATTCATTGATACCAATGCCGAAAAAAAATGGAAAAATGCTTTAATCCATCAAAATTCAGGTGATATCCTTTGGAGTGGCGAACCAGCAGGTGCTTTATTAACTGAAAATTTAAAACCTCAAGAGTTTATAATCTACAGTAATTTAGAATTGCCAGAAATAGCTAAAACCCTAAAATTCATACCAGATAAAAACGGCAATGTAGAAATAAGACAAAAATTTTGACCAAGCCATAAGTCTAATCAAAACATTGCACCCACACTATTAGTTTATTCCGATTTAATCAACAGTAAATATGGCAGAAATGTAGAAACAGCTAACCAAATATTTGACAATGAGCTACAGCATATCCAGTAAAAAATTTAATCATCCACTATTAAAACCTATTTTACAAGAATTAACCGACTATTTCAAAGCATGGGGTATTTCCTTTTTTGTCATTGGGGCGACAGCTCGAGATTTTGGAAATTTTGAATTTCATTTAATGAAAAGTGACATTTTATGAGTTAGAAACGAAAAAACCGACCTACAAAAATTTTCCATTGAATAATTTGGGTTTAACTCAATAAAACCATTAGCATTTGACGCCATCTATGGTCTCAACACTTCAATCTCTTGTTTTGGAGTCATTACCTTATGAACTTCTTCAACAATAATGTCTTGATTTACCTTAAAGTTTTGCTCTAATTTGATATCTTCTGAAGAGGCTCCAACTTTTAACACATAATCGCCAGCTTCAACAAGCCATGCAGAGTTGTCTTCATCAAAAGAAGCGAGGTCTTTAGCAGAAATGTCAAAGCTTAAGGTTTCAGATTGACCAGGTTCTAAAGATTTGGTTTTACCAAAAGCAACAAGTTCAGATTTGGGTTTTATCAGTTTGCCATTGGGTGCAGAAACATAAACTTGAACCACTTCTTTTCCGCTGACTTCACCTGTGTTTTTAATATTTACTGTTATTTTTAAATTATCTTTAAAATTGGTTTTATCTAATTTTAAATTGTCATATTCAAAGCTCGTGTAAGATTGACCATAGCCAAATTCGTAAGAAACAGGAACATCAAATGTTTGAAAATACCGATAACCTACAAAAATGTCCTCTTGATAAACCACTTCCCAAGGCTCACGCTTCATAAATGAAAACCCAGACTCATCTTGCTTATCATCAGCATCACCTTCTACAGCATAACCTGGAAAATAGTCTGAGGTTGAGGTGTCTTTGTAAAGTTTTGGAAACGTAGTCGCCAGTTTACCCGAAGGATTTGTTTTTCCACTTAATACATCAACCACTGCATCACCTGCTTCTTGACCAGGTAACCACGTGCATAAAATAGCATCAGGAATGTTTTTCCAAGACGCTGTTTCTATTACGCCAGCAATATTCAAAATTACAATAGCTTTTTTGCCTTGAGCGTGAAAAGCTTCGCTGACATTTTTTATCATTGATTTTTCTATGTCTGTGAGGTAGAAATCACCAGCTTCAGCTTTCCGATCTTCACCTTCACCTGCATTTCTGCCAATAGTAATCAAAGCTATATCAGATTTTTTAGCCATTTTTTTAGCAACTGCTTTATCTAATTGCATTTCAGGAATAGGCAATTTGCCACCGAGTAAAGCTGTTAATTGATTTTCTGGTGGTGGTTGGTTTTTTTCAGTTTCTGTGATATAGTTTTGATAAATCTTTTTCAATTCATCATTCATATTATAATTGGCATTTTCCAGACCTTCTATCAGCGATACGGTATAGGCTTCATTGACATCACCACTTCCTGTTCCGCCTGAAATAAAGTCATAAGAATTAGCACCAAATGCAGCAATATTTTGAATGGATTGATTTAAGGGTAAGGCTTTGTCTTTATTTTCAAGCAAAACCATACCTTCGGTTGCGGCTTGTCTAGCAACTTTGGCATGAGCTTTTAAGTCGGGTTGATTTGTAGGTTCATAACCTTTAAATCTAGGCGTTTTTTGCATAACGTCTAAAATTCGCTCTACATTTTTATCTAATTCACTTTCTTTTAAATCGCCTTTTTTAACGGCATTGACCACTTCGTCAATTTGTTCGGGTGAGCCAGGTTGAATCATATCATTACCTGATTTGAGCTGAGCTACAATATCGCTTCCACCGCCCCAATCAGTCATGACGTAGCCATCAAAACCCCATTCGTCTCGTAAAATAGTAGTCAATAAGTCTTTATCTTCTGAAGTATATTTGCCATTGACTTTGTTGTAAGACGACATCACTGTCCAAGGTTTGGCTTCTTTCACGGCAATTTCAAAACCTCTTAAATACAATTCGCGCAAAGCCCGTTCTGACAGAATGGTATTAACCGTCATTCGGTTGGTTTCTTGATTATTGACAGCAAAATGCTTAACAGAAGTGCCAACGCCATTAGACTGGATGCCATTAATCATAGCCGAAGCTGTTTTACCTGACACTAATGGATCTTCAGAATAGTATTCAAAATTTCTGCCGTTTAAAGGATCACGTTGCAGATTAAGTGCTGGAGCTAACAAAACATCTGCACCGTATTCTAAAACTTCTTCGCCCATGGCATGTCCAACTTTGTTTACTAATTCTTTGTTCCAAGTCGATGCCAGTAAAGTGCCTATTGGAAATGCTGTGGCGTAAAACGTACCTTCCTGACCTTCTCGAGTTGGTAAAATCCTTAAACCCGCTGGACCATCTGCAAGGGTTTGACTGGTAATGCCATATTGAGGAAACTCGGCAGTTACACCAGCAGAACCTGGCAAATATTGACGAATTTTTTTGACCATTTTGCCATATTCTGAATTATAGTCAAGTCTATCCTTCAATTCTATAGGCAATTGTTTTAGAATAGAATCAGGTAATGGGAGATACATTCCTGTGCCAACCACTAATTGGGCTTTCTCTTTAACGTTCATTTTTTTGATGACATCAGACGAATTGAATTCGGCTTTGGCGTTTTTGTTTTTTGAATCGCAAGAAGTAAATGATTTACTTAAAGCCATAATAAAGATTAAGATTAAAATTTGTTTGTAATTCATAATTACTGTTTTAAAAATTGATCAATTGTGTTTTTAATATCGCTTTCAATAGAATTGTAAGCTAAAGGTTCGAATTTTTGATTTGTGATTTTTTCATAAAGTTCAATATATCTATCGGTAACGTGCGTTATAAAATCATCAGGCAAATCGGGTATTTGCTGTCCTGTTTTGCCTTGAAAGCCTTGTTTCATTAGCCATTCACGGACAAACTCTTTGGAGAGTTGTTTTTGTTTTTCGCCCTTGTCTTGAAGCTCTTGATAGGTGTCAGCATAAAAATAACGCGACGAATCTGGCGTGTGAATTTCGTCGATCACTACAATTTTGCCATCCGCAGTTTTACCAAATTCGTATTTTGTGTCAACAAGAAGCAAGCCACGAGATTTGGCAAGTGTTGTTCCCATTTCAAACAACTTGAGGCTGTATTCTTCTAATGTTTTATAGTCTTCTTGGTTGACAATATTTTGTTTTAGAATTTCTTCTTTTGAAATATCTTGATCGTGGTCGCCTTGCTCAGCTTTGGTGGTTGGCGTGATGATAGGTTGTTCAAATTTGTCGTGTTCTTTAAGACCGTCAGGCAATTTCACCCCGCAAAGCTCTCGTTTTCCTGCTTTGTATTCTCGATAAGCGTGACCCGTAAGATATTGCCTGACCACCATTTCAACTTTAAACGGTTCGCATTTATGACCAATACTGACGTTTGGATGTGGCGATGAGATGAGCCAATTGGGCACTTCGTGTTGGGTTTTGTCCAACATATAAGTGGCTAATTGATTTAAAATTTGACCTTTGTACGGAATGCCTTGGGGCAAAACCACATCAAAAGCACTTAATCTATCAGTGGCGATAATGATGAGAATATCATCGTTTATAGTATAAACATTTCTAACCTTACCTTGATAATAATCGGTTTGGTTAGGAAATGTAAAATTGGTATGAGTTAAGCTTTTTAACATAAATTATGTATAGTTAATTTTGATTTTCTATTGATTTGTATGCAGCTATCACTTTTTTGACGAGCTTGTGACGAATGACATCTTTGTCGTCTAAATAAATGATGCCGACACCTTTGACATCTTTTAGAATGAGCAAGGCTTCTTTAAGTCCTGAAATGATGCGTCTTGGTAAATCTACTTGACTTGTATCGCCAGTGATCATAAATTTGGCGTTTTTGCCCATTCTGGTCAGAAACATTTTCATCTGGGCGTGTGTGGTGTTTTGAGCTTCATCGAGAATCACAAAAGCGTGATCGAGAGTTCTACCGCGCATAAATGCCATTGGGGCAATTTGGATGATGCCTTTTTCGATATAGTTATCGAGTTTTTCTGGTGGAATCATATCGCGTAAAGCATCGTAAAGCGGTTGCATATACGGATCGAGTTTTTCTTTGAGGTCGCCTGGCAAGAAACCGAGGTTTTCGCCTGCTTCAACCGCAGGTCGGGTTAAGATAATGCGTCTGACTTGTTTTTGTTTTAAGGCTCTTACCGCCAAAGCAACGCCAGTGTAGGTTTTTCCTGTTCCTGC
This sequence comes from Flavobacterium sp. CS20, assembly GCF_018080005.1. Lineage (NCBI taxonomy): Bacteria > Pseudomonadati > Bacteroidota > Flavobacteriia > Flavobacteriales > Flavobacteriaceae > Flavobacterium > Flavobacterium sp. CS20. The sequence continues at coordinate 1,435,947 of NZ_CP073015.1, forward strand.
AGGACCGATGGCAAACACCATATCGTTTTTGTTCATCAGTTCAACAAGTTTGCGTTGATTGGAAGTTTGTGCTTTGATATTGCGACCACCAACGCCGTGAACCAAAACTTCAGAAGCACTTTGTGGCGTGGTATAATCCGCAGAAGATTCGCTGCTGGTTAAAATGCGTTCTATGCTGTTTTCATCAATCTTATTGTATTTTGTGAAGTGTTCTAAAATCATAGCAAAACGCTTGTCAAATTCTTCTAAGCGTTCTTCGTTGCCATAAACTTTTATTTTGTTACCACGAGCGACAATTTTAAGCTTAGGAAAGTAAGATTTGATGAGTTCGATGTTGGCGTTGTGATGTCCGAAAAACTCTTTAGGGCTGATGTCAGATAATTCAATAATAAGTTCGTTCAAAGAAAAAAAAGATTTAAGATTTTTTAACTATCCAAATTTAAACAAATAAAAATATAAATGGTTTAATTCTTTGTAAACTATTTATCAAAATGGATTTTTAAGACATAAAAAAACTTCCATAAAAATATATCATGGAAGTTTTTGAGTTACTGTTTATTTATTGTTTAACTACCTAAACACATAGGTTTTACTCTCGCCATTTGGTGCTGTAAACGTTAAAGACAAAGGCTTGTATGGGTCGCGATTATCTAAAATATCACGTAAGGCATTGATATCTTTCACGGGTTGGTCATCAACTTTGGTAATCAAAATCCCTATCAAATTATCAGCAATCATACTGTCATTGAGTAGCCTGTTGATTTTAACGCCATTTTTGACGCCAAAAGCTTTGAGCTCGTCATCAGTAGCATTGATAACTTCTACGCCAATTTCTTTAATTCTGTAGTATTCGTATTTTTCAAGAGTTACCGTTGTGGTTTTGATTTGACCATTTCTAATGTAAGTTACTAAAACGCGATCTCCAGGGTTTTTTGAGCTGATGTACCCACTTAAGTCTGAAAACTTTCTGATTTTGATATCGTCAAGTTTTATGATGACATCTTTTTCTTGAAGACCTGCTTTTTGAGCACCGCTTCCGTTGTCAACTTTAGCTACATAAAACCCTTGTGTTTGTTGTATATCATCAAACTGCTTGTAGTTTTCAGGCGTAATGTCAGTTCCTCTCACTCCGAGAATGGCTTTTTGAACATTGCCGTATTCTATTAAATCTTCAACTATTTTTTTGACATTGTTGGAAGGAATGGCAAATGAATAGCCAACATAACTTCCAGTTCTAGAAGTAATAGCCGTGTTGATTCCAATTAATTCGCCTTTAGCATTGACCAAAGCTCCACCGCTATTGCCTGGATTAACCGCAAGATCGGTTTGAATAAAGGATTGTATCATATTGTTAGATTCATCAAGGCTACGACCTTTTGCACTGATAATACCTGCCGTAACTGTGGAAGTTAAATTAAATGGATTGCCAACCGCCAAAACCCATTCGCCAAGATTGATATGATCTGAGTCTCCAAAAGAAATATAATCTAAATCTTGAGCATCAATTTTGAGCAGAGCGATATCACTATCTGGTGCACTGCCAATCACTTCAGCTTGATAGGTTTTATTATTGTTTAATGTGATTTCAACTTCACTTGCTCCTTTTATCACGTGATAGTTGGTTACGATATATCCATCTGGCGTGATGATAACACCCGAACCGATACCTCTTACTGCTTTTTTGGTTTCACCAGAACCTTGACCAAAATAATATTCAAAAAAACTTTGTGGACTGGAATAAGTTGAAACATTTTTGACGTTGACGACTTTATTTACAGTGCTATTAGTCGCTTCAGTGAAATTAAAATTCTCAGGCACTAAATTTGAATAATTGTAAGCGACCGTCTGATGCACTTTGGGCTGGTCAAAGTTAATTACATTTTCTTCAGATTGTATCTGATGAGGTTCAATCAAAAATTGATAAGTTCCTAAGCTTATCATTCCACCTAAAATAGCGATACCGAGATAACTCATAAATTTCTTCATAATTCTATATTTTTTATATTCAAAATTAAATTTTTTAAAGACTAAACACCGTTAAGTTTAACGACATTTTAACCCGATTTCACTTGGTTAAAAATTGTATATTTGACATCCAATTTATAGTTATGACTCAACAATTACAATTTTATAAATACCAAGGCACAGGTAACGATTTTGTCATTATTGATAACCGCAAACAGGTTTTCAAAAACGATACCAAACTTGTTAAAAAATTATGCAATCGTAAATTTGGGATTGGAGCAGATGGATTAATTTGCTTAGAAAATTCTAATAAAGTTGATTTTAAAATGCTTTACTATAACGCCGACGGTCGCGAAAGCAGTATGTGTGGCAATGGTGGACGATGTATTGTTGCATTTGCAAAATACTTAGGCTTGATCAGTGAACAATGTACTTTTGAAGCTGTTGATGGTTTACATCAAGCCATAATTGATACTGAAAACCAAGTAGAGTTAAAAATGACAGATGTTCATAAAATTAACTATTTTGATAACGATATTGTTTTAGATACAGGTTCGCCACATTATGTGTCATTTGTAGAAAACACAAAAAACATAGATGTTCCTAAAAAAGGAGCTGAAATCAGATATTCTGAAGCCTTTAAAACAGAAGGTATCAATGTCAATTTTGCACACTTAGCAGATAACAAACTCAATATCAGGACATACGAAAGAGGTGTTGAAGATGAAACCTTGTCATGTGGCACAGGCGTTACCGCAGTTGCGATAGCTCACGCTTATCAAAATTTGGTTTCCACTAATACGGTTGATATTGAAACACTTGGAGGGAATTTAAAAGTCAAATTTGAAAAATCAACTTCAGGTTATAAAAATATTTGGTTAATCGGGCCTGTGGAAATGGTCTTTAAAGGAGAGATTGAATGTTGAGTTTTGGTGCTAAACATATATATCTTAGAGCTTTAGAAGCTGAAGATTTGTCATTTTTAGAACATATTGAAAACGATGAGAAGCTTTGGCATTTAAGCAACACCCAAACGCCATTTTCTAATGATATTTTAAAAAATTATTTAGACAATCGGCATCGCGATATTTTTGATGTCAAACAATTGCGACTGGTGATTTGCAAAAACGATAACAACCAACGTGTTGGTTTTATCGATATTTATGATTTTTCGCCACGACACAAACGTGCTGGCTTAGGGATTGTGGTAGAAGAATCTTTTCGGGGTCAAGGTTATGCCAAAGAAGCGATTAAAGCTGTTTTAAAATATGGGTTTGATCACTTAGACTTGCATCAATTTTTTGCCTACATTGAATTGAATAATATAGAAAGTATCAAACTTTTTGAATCTTGCGGTTTTGTGAAAACTGGCGAGCAAAAAGACTGGAATTTTCATCATAGTCAATTTCATTCTCAAGCCATTTATCAAAAAATAAAAGATGTACATTAAAAAAATCTTATTGTTTATAGCGGTTGTAGCGGTTTTGATTTTAGGCTATTTCAGCTTTATGATTTATCAAGCTGTTTTTTTGCCCAACACTTCTTTTGAGTCTCAATCGGCTTCGGTTTATATCTCAAAAAACGACAATTATGACAGTCTTATCAAAAGGTTAACCCCTTTGCTTAAAGACACCAAAAGTTTTGTCAATGTGGCGAAGCGAAAGCAATATCAACCTCAAGCGGGTCATTTTATTATAAAAAAAGATATGAACAACAATGATATTGTTAATGTGTTAAGAAGCCAAAATACACCGATAAATATTACTTTTAATAATGCGGAAAGCTTAGCCGAACTGAGTGGAATATTGGCATTACAGTTTGATGCCGATTCTTTAGAAATATATAAGGCCTTTAGTGATGACTCTTTTTTAAAAGCCAAAAAAATGACGACTCAACAGTCTCTATCACTTTATATACCAAATACTTATGAGTTTTATTGGAATGCTGAACCCAAAGATATTCAAAAACGTTTACTTCATCAATATGAAATATTTTGGAACTCAACTCGAGAAGAAAAACGAAAAGCTATAAATCTTAGCCGATTAGAAGTTTCCGTTTTGGCTTCTATCGTTCAAAAAGAAACGGCAAAAGTTGATGAACGACCAAAAGTGGCAGGCGTTTATATCAACAGACTTAAACGAGGTTTGAAACTACAAGCCGACCCAACAGTAATTTACGCCCTAAAACAAAAATATCAAAAGCCAGATACCATCATAAAAAGAGTATTGACCAAAGACTTGACAATCGATTCCCCTTTTAATACATATAAGTATGCTGGTTTACCACCAGCACCGTTAATCATGCCTGATATTTCTTCGATTGACGCAGTATTGAATTACGAAAAACACAATTATTTGTATTTTGTCGCCAGCACAACCAATCCAGGATATCATATTTTTGCGAAAACTTTAAGTGAGCATAACAGAAATGCACAAAAATATCGTCGTTGGATAAATCAACAGCGGATATATAGATGATTTTTTTGATGTATTGTTAAGCACTTTAGTTTACTTGAGTTCAATTTAAGTAGATCTAATTTATATCATCAAAAAATTTTTTTCTCAGTATAAAATATTGAAAAACAATAGACCAAGTTGAGTGATACTTAAAAAAAATTAATGCTTTTTCACGCTTCTTGATGATTTTAAAACTATTTTGATAAAACGATAAATGTGCTCTAAAAACCGCAAAAATGTGTTTGAATTGTCCTAAAAATAAAAATCTCACACAAGCTAAACCATCTAAAAGTAAACGCTTAAAAATGATAAAAACATACCACGGCGATGGTACATTTTTGGTGATATTAAATAAGGAGTTTCTGAAATTTAAAAATGTTTTTTGTGGATGAAAAGCACTTAATGTGCCACCGCCAAGATGATAGACACAAGATTGATGACAATACCATATTTTATAACCTGAGTTGTGTATTCGCCAACACAAATCTATTTCTTCTTGATGGGCAAAATACATTTCATCAAAGGCTCCAATGTCCCAAAACACTTTACGTTTCACAATTAAACAGGCTCCGCTTGCCCATAATATTTCTGTATCTTTGTTGTATTGACCCTTGTCTTTTTCAAGTGTATTAAAAATTCTACCTCTACAATACGGATAGCCACAAATATCAAGAAAACCACCTGCAAGACCAGCATATTCAAAATAGTCTGGTTTGTTATAGTCAAGTATTTTTGGTTGAATTACCGCAACATCATTATGCGTATCAAAAGCGACTATGATTGGTTTTAACCAGTTTTCGCATACCGATACATCATTGTTTAATAGAATATAAATATCTGCATCGACGTGCTTTAAACCTTGATTATATCCACCCGCATAACCTGCATTTGTTGAGTTTGAAATAATTTTTATTTTGGGATAATTGGCTTTTAGAAAAGATACAGAATCATCTGCAGAAGCATTGTCAATAACGTAAATTTGAGCTTCAGCAGAATGCTTAACTACACTGGGCAAAAACGTTTTAAGAAGCCCAAGACCATTCCAGTTCAATATGACAACAGCAATACTCAAGATTTAATCAAATTTTGGTAACTCTTGTAAAAAAATATAAGATTCATTTTTATAATCAAGTTGACAAAAGTAATGATTTAATCCATTAGTTAGCATCAAATACTGAGCATTTAAACTCAAGTTGTATCGTGCTATTTGGTCAAAAGTCTCTTGATTGATTTCAACTTCAGGTGATTTGCACTCTACTACCAATTGGATTTTGCCGTTTGGCTCAAAAACAACAATGTCATAGCGTTTTGACATATTGTTGATAACAACTTTCTTTTCTTCGTTCATCAAAGCTGTTGAACAACCTTTTTCTTCAATTAAAAAATTCACACAATGTTGCCTCACCCATTCTTCTGGCGTAAGTACAATAAATTTTTTTCTCAAGACTGAAAAAATCCTAATTTTATCGTTGTATTTTTGAAACCTAAAATCGTATTTCGGAAAATTAAGATTTTGCATTCTTATATATTGTTTAAATTGCAAATTATTATAACTGGCTTTTATGGAAAACGCTGAAGCTTTACTCAAACGTCTTCAACAAAAAAAATACAAACCCATTTATGTGCTTGTAGGTGTTGATGAAACCTATTTTGTAGATTTAATATCTAATTATATCGAGCAAAATGTACTCCCTCAAGAACAAAAAGCCTTTAATCAAACCATTTTGTACGGCAAAGATACGGATATTGAAGAATTAATCAATGTCGCCAAGCGTTATCCTATGATGGCTGACCACCAAGTCATAATAGTCAGAGAAGCTCAACAACTGAAAAATATTGAAAAACTAGAAGCTTATGTCAACAATCCTCAACTCTCAACTATATTAGTTTTGTGTTTTAAGCATAAAAAAGTTGATGGTAGAAAGAAAGTATTCAAAGACATTAAGAAAAAATATGAATTTTACCAAACAGGTAAGATCTATGAAAAACACATCATCAAATGGATGAATAGTAGTCTGAAAAAATCAGATTACAGCATTGAACCCAAAGCTTCTAAAATGTTGTTAGAATTTCTCGGTAACAATATTTCAAATATCAATAAAGAATTAGAAAAACTCAAACAGATACTTCCAAAATCAACAACAATAAAACCCGAGCATATTGAAGATAACGTTGGTATTAGCAAAGATTACAACAACTTTGAATTGATAAATGCTATAGGTATAAAAGATGAGTTTAAGGCTCAAAAAATCGCAAAATACTTTGCCCAAAATCCTAAAAATCATCCGCTCTTGCTAAGCTTAGGTTTGATGTTTAATTACTTTAATAAAATATTGACTTATCATGCTCTGAATAATAAAAGTGAATCAAATGCAACTAGAGCATTAGGAGTTCCACCATATTTTGTGAAAGATTATATCTATGCATCTAAAAATTATAATATGAAAGACACAACGCGAGCCATAGAACTAATAAGAGAAACCGATGCACAAAGCAAAGGAATCAATTCTGCACAAATTAAAGAAGAAGATTTGTTAAGAACTTTGCTCGTCAAAATAATGAGAGCTTAAGCCTCTTTTTGTCTTAGCTTTTAAAGGTCTAATTTCTTTCTTTTTTACCGTTTTTGATCAGCGAGTTGACTGTTAGCTTTTTGACCAGAGATAAATTATAAAACTTTAAATTGACCAAAATTTCAAGAGAAAAAGATTTAAAGCAAGGCAAAAGGTATAAGTGATAATGACGATTTAGAAAACCAAATCAACCAATTGGTTTACCAGCTTTATGATTTAACAAAAGACAAAATTGAAATCATAGAAAATGGATAAATCCACTCACAATCAAATATTCGCAAACCATAACCCACGGTTTAAACCGCGGGCTATGGAAAAGAAAGCAGGTTTTTGGCTTCAAAAACCTATATCATCTTTTTCGCTTTCGGTTGGTACGATATTCCTCAATAGCTTCTTTGGTGGTGAGCCAATTTCTGCCTTCTTTGTAGGCATCAATTTTGCCCTGTCGTGCCAAAAGACTGATGTATTCTTGACCATAAGGCAGGCTTTCTTCCTGAACCAGATTAGAAATTTCGGTGAAGCCCAAATCATTGTCAGGAAGTGAGCCGATATAGATATTCATGGTACGCTCTAAAGCCTGCAACATCAGTAAGCTAAGCTTGTAATACTTGCCCTGATTGGCAGCGTTGAGTGCGGCGTAGTATTTTTGACGATCGTTACTCAAAATAATAGCTGGTGTGAACCCAACTTTGAGCAGGAGCAAATTCATAACCAAACGCACCGTGCGACCATTGCCATCAAAAAAAGGGTGAATCCAAACAAACTTGTGATGAAAAACGGTTGCCAACTCAATATCGTTGAGCTGAAGCGGATTTTCTGTAACGAAGCTAATCAACTCATCGAGCAAATCTGGCACTTTACGTGCATTGGGTGGCACAAAATTGGCTCCAGAAATACGCACACCAGCATTGCGAAGTCTGCCAGCATAATCATCTTCTATACTTCTTAAAACATAGCGATGAATATCTAAGATGTCAGTAGCCTTGAGCTGATAATCTTTACGGACAAGCTTATATAGATACTGAAGTGCTGACTCATGATTTTTGGCTTCAAAATGCTCCCTGAGTGATTTGCCCTTGATGGTAATGCCTTCTTGCAAAATCATTTGGGTTTCACGCAAGGTAAGCGTATTGCCTTCGATATGATTGGAATTGTAAGTCCATTCTATAGCTAAAGCTTCTTTAATTTTTTGCAAAGCAATCTGCGGAAGCGGTCTTGCGTTGTGCAAAAGCGCTTTTTTCTCATAAAGCCTGTCATAGGTGGCTTGTAGCTTGTCTCTATATGATAAATCTATCTTCCACATACCACAAATATACATTTTTATTATCGGTTAATAAAATTTTTAACACTATCCGATATTAAAAAATTGATTTTTGATTTAAAATCCCTTAAACTTCTGCTATACTAATAACTTACAGGGAAGAAATTGAAATCATAGAAAATGGATAAATCCATTCACAATCGAATATTTGCAAACCATAGCCCAAGATTTAAACCGTGGGTTATGGAGAAAATGCACAATCCTAAGCGTTTCAACGGTTTTAAAAAGTTGGATTGGAGCCATTCTATTTATAACAAATCCGAAATCTATAACTTTAAATTCTGACTTTCTGAGGAAACCCTAAGTCAATTCGTTTTTTTACTAAAATTTATTATATCTCTATTTTTTTTAAGTCGAACTCACGTTATTTAACAATTTTGCCATATAAAATCCATCTTGACCTGTTTTATGGGTTAGAATTGATTGATCTTTAATAAGTTTAAAATTCTGACCTGATTCAGAATTCAAAAACGTTTGAATCTGTTGTGTGTTTTCAGACGGCAAAATAGAACAAGTAGCGTAAACTAATATTCCATTAGATTTTAACATCTTGGAATAAGCTTGGAGTAATTCTTGTTGTGTCTTTTGAACCTTGTCGAGAAATTCTGGTTTCAATTTCCATTTTGCATCAGGATTTCTACGCAAAACCCCAAGACCACTACAAGGTGCATCGATTAGAACAGCATCAGCAGAATTGTGCAATTTTTTAATGACCTTATTATTTTCTATATGTCGTGTTTCAATATTAAATGCTTTAGCACGTCTGGCACGTCTTTTCAGTTCAACCAATTTTTTCTTATAAATGTCTAAGGAGATGATTTGACCTTTATTTTGCATAAGAGATGCAATGTGAAGACTTTTGCCACCAGCTCCAGCACAAGCATCGATGACACGCATACCAGGATTTGGATCCAGAAGTTCTGTAACCATTTGAGACGAACTATCTTGCACTTCAAACCAACCTTTTTTGAAAGTATCTGTTTTAAAAACATCAGCTCTTTCTGTAAGTTTAACGGCATCTTTTAAAGCTTTGACAGGTTGAGCATAAATATTTTCGTCTGATAGGCTTTTGATGAGTTGATCTCGGTTTGTAAGCAAACGATTAGCTCTTAAAACAACAGGAGCTGTTTCATTTTGAGCATAAATTTCTTCTTCCCAAAGATTGCCCAGTTCTTTTAAACCTAATTCATCTAACCAATCTGGTATGGAAGCTTTAAATTTTCTAATTTTAGACAGTTCATCAAATCGACCTTTGATGCGTCGCGTTGGCGTATTATGAAACTGTGACCATTGTGGTAATTTAATACCTTTTAGCGTTGCCCAAACAGCAAACATTCTGAATAAATCTTCTTGCTTATATGGTTGATGTGCATCACCTATTTCGGCATAAAGTCTTTGCCATCTTACAATATCATAAACGGTTTCTGCTATAAAACCGCGGTCTCGTGAACCCCAGCGTTTATCGAGTTTTAAGGTCTTGTGTAGTTGTTTATCGGCATATTCACCTTTGTTAAATATCAATTGTAAACAATCTACAACGGCAAACACTAAATTTCTGTGTAATCGCATTCATTTGTTTTAAGCGACAAAAATAGGCAAAAAAGATTTGGCAAATTACTTAGAATGGTATTGTTTAAGCAACTTACGATTAAAGTCATAATTTGCTTTTTTGAGTCGCATTATTTTTTTAGCAGAAATTACAGTCAACAATTCTTTGATATAATCTTCTCTATATTCGAAGCGTTTTAGATTATAATTCCTATAATTTTCTAATAGTGCTTCAGCTTCTTTTTTTGATAAATTATCTATATTTTTTAAATCTTTTTTGATGGGTTGCCATATCTGTTTCTTAAGATTTTCATAGCGTTCGTTGTGCTTGTTGTAAATATAGTAAAAGAGTTTTGCTTCTTTTGAGCTTAAGTCTAAACGCTCAGTAATTAAGGCAATTTTATATGATTTAACATCATCATTTTCATCTGTTTGTGCGGACAAATTGATAGATAGCAATAAGCTTAAAAGTAAAATTAAAGTTCTCATCCTATTGATTTTATCATAAATTAAACACTTAGTAATCCATAAGTTGCTCAATGGAACTATCATCCATATTGTTAATTATTTTTGTGTTTTCTAGGTTTACCTCTGATAAATTAATCTCTAAATTTTCATCTTCAAGATATAAATCATAGTCCATCATTATTTCATCTTCAAGATAATTCATGGCTTCATCGCGATTAATTTTACTAAAATCAAGCTGTTGCTGAGGTTGGGATTTAACGATCAAACCTGTCAATAAAGTGCCTAATAAAACAAGTAATACTGCAGCAACTGCAAGGGTTTTTTGAAATTCGTTTAGGCGAATAAGTTTAAATGATTTTGGTAGCTTGACTTCAAAGCTATCAAAATAACCTTCAGGAACTAAAAAACCAGTTTTGGATTGTTGATTTTCAGCCTTTAAAAAATCGATTTCAAAATCTTCAAAATAAGATTTGGGAACTTCAAATCCACTTTTTTTTGATATGTATTTGCTTGACTTCATCTGTATGTTAGACGACTGATTCTCAAAAAGGTTTAATTTGATTTTAGGTATTGCTCTACTTTTTTTGAAGCATGGTGATAATTAGATTTTAAAGCACTTTCTGAAGTTTGTAATAACTCAGCCATGTCTTGATATTTCATTTCTTCAAAGTATCTGAGTTGAAAAACCTCTTTTTGTTTTTCTGGTAAAGTGCTTATGGCTTTGTGTAGTTTTAACTGAATTTGATCCCCTTCAAAATACACATCGCTTTTTAAATTATCAACAATGTGAGTTTGCAATTCTTCATCGCTAATTTTCAACATCTTAGATCGTTTTTTTAAAAATGTAAGCGATTCATTTTTGGCGATGCGATACATCCAAGAATACAATCGGCTATCGCCTTTAAATTTTTTGATGTTTTTATAAATCTTAATAAAAACGTTTTGTAAAACATCATCGGTATCTTCGTGATTTTTGAGCAAGTAACGGATATGCCAATACAGTTGTTCTTTATACAATTCTACCAATTCTGTAAAAGCAGAATCAGACTGATTTTCAGAACACAATCTTGAAATTAATTCTTTTTCTTCTTCAATATCCATATGTCATTAATCTTGAAAAGATTGCATATCTACCAGTTTTTTATACATTCCTTTTTGAGATAGCAGTTCGGCGTGTTTGCCTTGCTCAACAATTTCTCCATCTTGCATCACAATAATTTGATCTGCACTTTGAATGGTTGATAGTCGGTGGGCAATAACTACAGAAGTGCGGTTTTTCATCATATTTTCAAGAGCTTCTTGCACCAATTGTTCACTTTCAGTATCTAAAGCCGATGTAGCTTCGTCAAGAATCATTATTGGCGGATTTTTGAGCACTGCTCTTGCAATAGACAAACGCTGTTTTTGTCCGCCGCTCAACTTGTTACCACTATCGCCAATATTGGTTTGCAAACCTTTGGGTAATTTTATGACAAAATCAAAAGCATTGGCTACTTTTAAGGCATTTTCAATTTCGGCTTCTGTAGCATCGGGTTTTCCGATTTTTAAGTTTTCTTCAACAGTATCGTTAAACAAAATGGAGTCTTGAGTAACTAAGCCCATTAGGTTTCTCAGAGAATTTTGGCTGATATCTTTGATGTTAATGCCATCAATTTTAATCGCACCTTTTTCGATATCATAAAAACGTGTTATCAAGTTGGCAATGGTCGATTTACCACTACCCGACTGACCAACAAGTGCTAAGGTTTGACCTTTAGGCAACTTGGCTGAAAAGTTTTTGACAACATATTCATCTTCATATTTAAAATATAGATTTTCTATAGAAATTTGGTCATTAAAGTCTGATTTTTGAATGGCATCAGGTTTATCTTTGATATTATTTTCAGTTTCTAAAATTTGTAAAACGCGTTCAGCTACAGCTGTTGCCTTTTTTGACGTTATAAGAAGCTTTTGAAATGCCTTTGGCTGGGGTTAAAATATTGTATGCCAAACCCATAAACGTGATGAAAGTTGAGCCGTCAAGACTTTCGTCCAGCAAAACCATTTTTCCGCCATACCACAACAATACAGCAATCACAGAAATACCTAAAAATTCAGAAGTAGGTGAAGCTAAATTTTGACGATTGAGTAGCCTATTTGAAAAATCATAAAACTTTTGGGTTGAGTCTGAAAATTTTTTAAAAAATATATGTTCGGCGTTAAAGCCTTTTATGATTTTGAGTCCGCCGAGGGTTTCTTCTAAAATGGACAAAAAGTAACCTTGTTCGGTTTGAACCAAGTCTGACTTCCGTTTTAAAGATTTACCAATTAACGAAATTATAATTCCTGATATTGGTATAAAAATAAACACAAAAACGGTCAACTTAACACTCAAAAAAAGCATCGTGATGATAGTGAATATAATAGTTAAAGGCTCACGTACAAGCAATTCTAAAATAGATAAAAACGAGTGTTGAATTTCTAAAACATCACTGGTAATTCTCGCAATAGTATCGCCTTTACGTTTTTCAGAATAGTGAGACAATGGTAATTCTACTGTCTTTTTGTAAAGTGCATTGCGCAAATCTTTGAGCACGCCATTTCTCAAAAATGTGATGAAGTATAAAGCCAAATAGTTGGATATGTTTTTTAAAAAGAATAACACCACCACTAAGGCAATAACCACAAACAAAGACATTGAGGCATCGTCTTGAGCAACGTCTTGAATGTAGTAAGCCATACTGTCTTTAAAATAGTCTTTTAAATTGCTAAGCCCTGTATATTCAGGTTTTTGAGTTAATGCTTTTTGAGTTTCGCCAAACAACACATCCAGCATTGGAATTAAAGCCACAAAAGACAAGGCACTAAAAAGAGCGTAAAAAATATTGGCGATGATATTTCCTACAGCATAAGCCTTGTAAGGTTTAGCAAAGCGAATGATTTTTTTAAAATAATTCATATAATAAAATCAATAAACCTGAGTAGTTTAATTTTCGGCAAAGATACATTTTATTAGGGGATTGAGGTGATAGCTAAATATTGAGACCCTAACCTATGTAAATATCAAGACGTAAATAATTTCAAACTCTGAATAATAAATTCAATAAATTTTTATGATCGTTTTCAATGAAGCCTTATTCCTCCGTAAATTTTTTAATCACCTCTTCACTGACACCCATATTTGAAAATCCACCATCGTTGAATAGGTTTTGTAAAGTTACTCTTTTGGTTAAATCAGAAAATAAAGTGACGGTATAATCTGCACAATCTTGTGCTGTGGCGTTACCGAGTGGTGACATTTTATCAGCATATGCCATAAAACCATCAAAACCTTTTACGCCTTTTCCTGCAGTAGTTGGCGTTGGAGATTGCGAAATAGTGTTGACTCTTACGTTTTTCTTTTTTCCAAAATGATAGCCAAAACTTCTAGCAACAGATTCTAAATAGGCTTTGTTTTCTGCCATATCATTGTAATCTGGAAATACACGATGCGATGCCATATAGGTCAGAGCAACAATGCTTCCCCATTCATTCATCGCATCTTTTTTATATAAAGTTTGCATCACTTTATGAAAAGACATCGCAGACACATCAATTCCTTTGTGTGTCCAATCATAATTTTGGTCGGTGTAATGTTTACCTTTTCTGACGTTGATAGACATGCCAATAGAGTGTAAAACAAAATCAATTTTACCTCCTAAAATCTCTTGAGCTTTGTCTATAAGATGTTCTAAATCTTCTACTTTTGTCGCATCGGCTGGAATAATTTCTGAACCTGTTTTTTCTGCTAAGATGTTAATGCTACCCATTCTCATAGCTATTGGTGCATTAGTCAACACAAATTGACCGCCTTCTTGGTGAACGCGTTCGGCGGTTTTCCAAGCGATAGAATGTTCGTCTAAAGCTCCAAATATGATTCCCTTTTTTCCTTTTAATAAATTATATGACATGATATTGATTTTTGATTTATGATTTATGATTTTAAGAAAATGCTCCTTCTTTTAAATTTATAAAAATCAAATATAAATAAATTATCAATTGAGTAAGCTTTTGGCATGAGCAATTGCTGATGCTGAATTTTCGTCACCACCGAGCATTTGTGATAATTCCTTTATTCTTTCATCTTGATTTAAATTTTTAATATTGGTTTGTGTTTCTGATTTGTCGGTAGTTTTAATTACCTTAAGATGTTGTTTCCCTTTTGAAGCAATTTGAGGTAAATGTGTGATGGATATCACTTGCATATGGCGACTCATATTCAACATAATTTCACCCATTTTAAGGGCTATTTCACCTGACACACCTGTGTCTATTTCATCAAAAATAATACTTGGTAGGTTTTCATAAGTTGCTAAGGTGCTTTTTATAGCGAGCATCATTCGTGACATTTCGCCGCCTGAAGCCACTTTATGCAAAGCTCTGAGCGGCATGCCTTTGTTGGCTGAAAACAACCATTCTATTTCATCTTTTCCGTATTTATGAAACTCTTCTTTTTCTGTTAGCTGTATATTGATTGAAGCATTTTGCATACCGAGTTGAGCTAAAATTTTGAGTAGTTTTTTTTCTAAAATTTGTGCGGATTTTTTTCGGTTTGAAAGCAAGTTTTGAGATAAACTATTCAGCTTTTCTTCTGTTGCTTTTAATCGAGTTTCGGTAGAAGAAATCTCTTGATCAATATTTGAAAACTCTTGTAATTGTTGTTCAAGTTGATTTTTAATTTCTATGAGTTCTTCGTCTGTTTTGACTTGGTGTTTGTGCAAAAGATGATTGATGCTTTGAAGTTGTTTATCAATGCTTTCTAATTTTTCAGGATTGACTTCAACATTTTCTAAGCTTTGCTCTAACTCAGCGACTATATCTTCGGTTTCTATCAATATTGATTGTATTCTCTCTTTTAAGTCTTTATAACTTGAAACCGATTGAGTCAAGGTCTGCAAACGTTGATTAACCTTAGTGAGTTGATCAAATACACCATATTCTTCCTGTTGAATAATAGCTATAGATTCTGATAAATAGTTTTGTATATCTTCAGCGTTTTGTAGCTGATGAAATTCATTTTCTAATTCTTCTAAAAGTCCTTCTCGCAAGCTTGATTTTTCCAATTCATCAAACAAAAACTGATTGTAATCTTGTTTTTTTGTAGCGTCTTGTTTTTCTGTTTTTAATTGTTCTAATTTATTTTTTAAAGCATTAAAAGTGTTTAAAGTGTTTTGATATTGGGCTAAGACATTTTCATTTTTTGCGATTTTATCTAAAACCAAGTATTGATAAGACGTATTAGACAAAGATTGCGATTCGTTTTGACTGTGAATATCAATCAAATATGGTTTTAAATCTTGTAAGATTTTTAAATTTACTGGAGTGTCATTAATAAAAGCTCTGGTTTTGTTTTTGGTTATTTCTCTTCTGATGAGACATAATTCGTCATAATCTAAATCAAATTGATGAAACACTGATTTTAGATTAAATTTTGACAAATCAAATTCGGCTTCTATGATGCATTTTTCATTCGTGTCTCTCAAGCTTTCTTTGTCTGCTCTACTACCAAGCAACAAAGACAATGCTCCCAAAAGTATAGACTTACCTGCACCAGTTTCGCCTGTTATGGTTGTAAAAGAGCCTTCAAAGTTGAGTTGAATATCTTTGATTAAGGCGTAATTTTTTATGTAAAGAGACTTGAGCACTTTTTAAAATTATAAAAATTTAGAAACGTAAAGATAAATATTCAATGTAATTTAGACGAAATAAGTTGAATATTATCAACTTCGTTTTTTAATATTTAATTCGTCTCCATTTATTGTTATGCACTGGTGCTATGCGGTAAAGGTATTCTTTGGTTTGAGCAATATCCATTTTGGGACTACCATTTAAAATTTGCTGAATTTCGCCTGCTTTGGTATCAAAAAATAGTCTTAACAAAACCGAATTTGGTCTGGCATCATTGACAGATTTGAGTAAGGCAATGCTTTCTAAAATATTTTCTTTAGCCTTTCTGGTGTCTTTATGCATTAAATCCAGACCATTTATATGATAATCGTAAAAAGCTTGTCTGAAATCTGCAAAGTTTTGAGATAGAATATCATTATTAAGATTAAACCTTGAAAAACCAACACCTGTAGCTTGCCAGCCAGCTCCAGCATTAGATTGTCTGCATTGACAATTTGTCTTGCAGTTTCGTGATAGCCATTACCACCATTCAATGCAAATGAATCTGCTTCTAAGCCCAATATAGTATAAAGGTAAAAGCTTACCACAGAAGTCAAATTAGACTGAAAATTGTTGACATCGTAAATCAAGGGTTGACTTTCAGTATAGGTGAAATTAAAATCTTCGTCTTTAACGTTGAGTATTGAGGTTTTTATATTTGAGCCAAATACGGGTCTTGAAGCTTGAACTTGAATATTGGCTTGAAAACGGTCAGAGTCGTAATTGTTTACTGTTATAAAAAAGCTACAATCTATTTTTTGCAAGTCTGAATAATTCTCATTAGTAAATGCCGTTTGGTTGATAAATTCTTGAAGTGATTCTTCTAAAATATTAAAGATTCTAAGTCTGGTTTGTCCTGTTTGTCTGGCATCTATAGTAACCGTAGCATTAAATTCTTGAGCATAAGAAATATTTAAGGTTAAAAAAGCAAAAAGTAAAATGAACAGATTACGCATCGGCTTTGTTATTAAATCTTGTATTTAAGATCTCATTAAAAATATCTTTAGCCACTTCAGATTTAGGTTTAACATCAAAACGCTTGATATCGTCTTTTGTTATGATACTTATTTTATTTGTATCATTTTTAAAACCTGCACCTTTATCTTGAAGAGAGTTTAAAACGATAAAATCTAAGTTTTTCTTTTCTAATTTTTGTTTGGCATTTTCAACTTCATCGTTGGTTTCTAAAGCAAAACCAACTAAAAATTGATGCTTTTTTTGTTGACCAAAAGTTTTTAGAATATCAGGATTTTTAACCAAATCAATCCTAAAAGTATCTTCTGTTGTTTTGACTTTTTGATTGTGAAAAGTCTTTGGTTTATAATCTGAAACGGCGGCAGAAGCAATGGCAATATCTACATTATCATAAAACGTCATAGCATTATCAAACATTTCTTGGGCTGTACTAATTTTGATCAACTCTAAGTTTGGATGTGTTAATGTTAAATGTGTTGGTCCCGAAATCAAAATCACTTTTGCACCGAGGTTTAGTGCTGTTTTTGCCATTTCATAACCCATTTTTCCGCTGGAATGGTTTCCTATAAATCTTACAGGATCGATGGGTTCGTAGGTTGGTCCAGCAGTTATCAAAACCTTTTTATTGAAAAGTGGCATTTGTTTTAATAAATGTTGTGAGATAAATTCAACAATGTTTTCAGGTTCAGCCATTCGTACTTTTCCTTCTAAACCACTTGCCAGTTCGCCTGACTCTGGCTCAATAATAATGTGACCAGAATTTGTGAGTTGACTGAGATTTGTTTTGGTTGTATCGTGTTGATACATCTCCAAATCCATTGCAGGTGCAATATAGACTGGACAATTTGCAGATAAATAGGTTGTCATCAAAAGGTTATCAGATTTGCCTATAATCATTTTGGACAACGTATTGGCTGTGGCTGGTGCAATAAGCATAAAATCTGCCCATTCGGCAAGTTTTACGTGGTTGTTCCAGTTTTTTTCGGTATCGGTAAAACTTGATACAACAGGGTTTTTAGATAAGGTTGAAAGCGTTAATGGTGTTACAAATTCTTCAGCTTCAGGTGTCATTATGCATTTAACTTGAGCACCAGCTTTAATAAATAACCTGATCAGGAAAGCTGTTTTGTAAGTCGCTATTCCACCAGTAATGCCTAATAATATATGCTTACCGATTAATGCAGACATCTATAATTCTGTATCGTCTTGTTGAGTATGTCTGAAGTAAATTTTGCCTTTCAACCATTCATCCATAGCGATGGCGTGAGGCTTAGGTAGTCTTTCATAAAATTTAGATACTTCAATCTGTTCTTTATTTTCAAAAACTTCCTCTAGGCTTTCGTTGTGTGTTGCAAATTCTTCTAACTTTTCAACCAACTCTTTTTTTAAATCCATATTGATTTGATTAGAGCGTTTTGCAATAATTGAAATAGCTTCGTAAATATTATTTGTTTTGGCATCGACTTTATTTTTGTCGATTGTGGTTGTGCTGATTTCAGCATCTTGATAATTGAGTTTAGTATTCATAACAAGTTTATTGTTGTTGTGTGTTTTTGGCTTTCAATTCTGTAAGTCTCACTTCGGCATCGTCTGCATATTCTTGAGCTTGTTTGATAAATTCGCCTTCAGGAAAACGAACTTTGTAATCGTCAAAATAGCTTAAAGCTGTTTCTAATCTTTCTTCCATCAAATACTCAAAACTTTTAATAGCCAATAAATAAGCAGATTCAAATTTGTAATAATAGGTTTGTTCTTTAAAAGCAGAGCCAGGATAATTGACTAAATAATTGTCAAAGTCATTTATAGTCGCTTTATATTGGTATGTATGATGATATTGTTTGGCGATTTCGTAAAATTTCTTTTCGAGTTTATATCTAAGTTCTTGTAATTTAGCGTTGGCTTCTACAAAATATTGACCATCAGGATATTCGTTGATATAAATTTGTAATTTATCTATCGCCTTATGGGTATCGGATTGATCTAAGCTATAACGTGGCGACTCGTTGTAATAGCTTTCTGCACTTTTAAACATAGCTTCTTCAACTTTTTGACTTGTTGGAAAAGCTTTTGCAAAACGCTCAAATTTATAGCCAGAAATCAAATAATCACCTACGGAATAATAAGCGTTTGCCGTATTAAATTGAACGATTTCAGCTTGTGGTTTACCTTGCAAACTTGGCAAAACTTGCTCGTATAGTTTAATAGCTTTGGTGAGTTTACTCTTTTTACCATCTTTTAAACCTTGTTCATACAAACGATTTGCTAAATCAAATTTAGGTTTGATTTCTTTTTTCTTTAATACCTTTTGATATTCACTACAAGAGGTCAGTAAAACAAAAGCTGTTAATATGTATATAAATTGTTTCATAAATAATTTGCAAAGCTAAGAATTAAAGCTATAACTAAAAAATAATTAATTTATTACCTCTGTTAAAGTTAACTTACAATTAGTCAAGTTTTTTGATAAAATCTTTCAAACGATTATCCAAATTTTTATCAATATTGACTAAAGGTAATCTTAAATAGTCTTCAGACAAGTTTAGATGCTTCAATACAGATTTAATTCCTGCTGGATTACCTTGTTCAAAAATCATTTCTATAGCAGGTGCAATTTTGTGGTGCAATTTAAACGCCTCTTGACTTTTGCCTTCAAGACCAAGTTTTACCATATCTGAAAACAATTTAGGAAATCCTTGTGCAATGACGGATATCACGCCACTTCCACCACCCAAAACCATAGGCAAGGTTATCATATCATCACCAGAAATCACCAAAAAGTCCTTAGGGGTTTGCTGAATAAACTCATAAGCTTGAACAATATCTCCTGCGGCTTCTTTAATCCCGATAATGTTTTTAAAATTTTTAGCCAATTCAACCACCGTTTCAGGTGCTATGTTAGATGCTGTTCTGCCAGGTACATTATATAAAATGATGGGTTTGGGACTCGCTTTAGCTATGGCTTCAAAATGTGCATAAATACCGTTTTGAGTAGGTTTGTTGTAATATGGCGAAACGGATAATATTGCGTCAAAGTCGGTCAAATCTGTGTTTTTAATTTCATCAACCAAAGCCTGTGTATTATTTGAACCCAAGCCTAACACTAAAGGCAATTGACCTTTGTTAGTCTCTATGATGGTTTTTTTTACAAGTTCTTTTTCTTCTTGATTTAATGTGGCACTTTCTGCCGTGGTTCCCAGAACAACGAAATAATTTATGCCATTTTCAATCTGAAACTGAACCACATCCTCAAGTGCTGATGTATCAACTTTTCCTTGTTCATCAAAAGGCGTAATTAATGCTACTCCTGTTCCTATAAATTTATTGATTTCCATTTACGAGTATTTTGTGATATTTAATAATTTCATCTGCAAACAAATTATAATCTAAAGACTTCAAATTTATACTTAAATTGTAAATATTATCATCATAACATCCAAAAGAAATTTTATAAGCTTGACTTGCTAAGCTAATGGCGTAATGCTTGATTTGAGAAACTGTCTGAGTTGTGTCAATCAATATATCTAAATCACACAAATCTTTATGAAGTGCAGGGTTTTTAATTTTACCAAACAAATCAAAAGTCTTATTGTTTAATGCATAACCATTATCAATCTCAATTTTGTTTCCCAAACTAAAAATAGTAAATTGAGTCTGTTCACCAAATGTGTTTTTGAGTTTTTTAATAAAATTAACCTCTGGAAAATTTGAATTTAAACAAAAAAAACCAACACTACTAACAGTATTGGGATAATGTTTTAAGCCAATAGACTTTTTATTGACCGACACATTGTGTTTTATAAAAAAAGTTTTAATATAATTTGTCATCTGTGCCAAAATTAAAAAAGTATATTCATTAACATTCAATTTTTAAAAAATATATTTTAAAGCCTTGAGACGTTTTTTAAATTATTAAATTCGCAATCAAAATAATCAATTTTAAAAAAAAAACAAAAAAATGACAACACATATTTCCGATAAATACGGAATTGATAAAGCCTTAAAAGAATTAGATATTCAATTAGAAAATCACGGCACGTCGTTTAACCAAGATTTTTATGGTCATGGAGAAATGATAGCATCGTATTCACCTGTTGACGGTCAGCTTATTGGCAAAGTAAGTCAAACTACTGCAGAAGATTATGAAAAGGTCATTCAACAAGCCGAAAAAGGATTTAAAGCCTGGCGACAATGGACAGCACCTCAGCGTGGCGATGTGGTGAGACAATTTAACGACGAACTCAGACGGCTTAAAGCATCGCTTGGAAAATTGGTCTCTTATGAAATGGGAAAATCTTATCAAGAAGGTCTTGGCGAAGTTCAAGAAATGATTGATATCTGTGATTTTGCTGTTGGCTTATCAAGACAACTATACGGGTTTACTATGCATAGCGAAAGACCAGGTCATCGTATGTATGAACAATGGCATCCGCTTGGTGTTGTAGGTATTATTTCTGCGTTCAATTTTCCCGTTGCTGTTTGGTCTTGGAACACCGCTTTAGCTTGGGTTTGTGGAGACGCCAGTATCTGGAAAGGTTCTGAAAAAACACCATTAACTTCTGTAGCTTGCCAAAAAATAGCGACTCGGATTTTTAAAGAAAACAATGTTCCTGATGGGATTTCATCTTTAATTACTGGCGATTATAAAGTCGGTAAACTGATGACAAACGATAAGCGTATTCCGCTTATTTCGGCTACAGGCTCTATAAGAATGGGTAAAATTGTAGCCCAAGATGTAGCTAAACGTCTGGGGAAATCACTTCTGGAACTTGGCGGTAACAATGCCATCATCATCACACCCGATGCTGATATCAAAAATACAGTTATAGGTGCGGTATTTGGTGCTGTTGGTACTTGTGGACAACGCTGCACTTCTACCAGACGACTTATCATTCACGAATCGGTGTACGATGAAGTGAAAAATGCCATTACAGATGCATACAAACAAATCAAAATCGGAAATCCTTTAGATGAAAATAACCATATGGGACCTTTGATTGATAAAGATTCAGTCAATAACTATCTCAATGCACTTAAAACGGTTAAAAAAGAAGGTGGTAATGTTTTGGTAGAAGGCGGTGTTTTAGAAGGTGAAGGTTACGAAAGTGGTTGCTACGTGAAACCAGCAATTGCCGAAGCTGAAAATCATTTTAAAATTGTTCAAGAAGAAACTTTTGCCCCAATCCTCTACCTCATTAAATACAAAGGTGATTTAAGTGAAGCCATTCAAATCCAAAACGACGTTGTTCAAGGCTTATCTTCAGCAATTATGACAAATAACCTTAGAGAAGCCGAACAGTTTTTATCGGCTCAAGGCTCAGATTGTGGTATAGCCAATGTCAATATTGGAACTTCTGGTGCTGAAATTGGCGGTGCATTTGGTGGCGAAAAAGAAACTGGTGGTGGAAGAGAATCTGGCTCAGATGCTTGGAAAGTTTATATGAGAAGACAAACCAACACCATAAACTATACCTCTGAATTACCATTAGCACAAGGCATAAAATTTGACTTATAATTATTTGATATTTAATATTTTAAACATAAATTTAAAATATTTTGTAATGTTAAATTTAAATAGATGTTAATTAAATGTTGTATAAGATTTTTGATATACCCCAAAAATGATTTTACTTTGCATCATATTAAATTTGGTTTTAGCCTCATTTTATTTCAGCCTAGCTGTTATCAAATGACTTAAAAATAACTTATGCAAAAAGTTACCGTCGCCATAACAGCTACGGGTTTTTATGTTCCAGAAGACATTCTTAGCAATAAGGATCTTGAACAAATGGTGGATACTACTGATGAGTGGATAACGACGAGAACTGGCATTAAAGAACGCCGAATTTTAAAAGAAAAAGGTAAAGGCACTTCTTTTCTCGCCATAAAAGCATGTAAAAACCTTATAGATAAAAGTGGCTTAGACCCTAAAGAAATTGACCTACTCATTGTAGCAACCGCCACACCCGATATGCCTGTAGCAACAACCTCTGCTTATGTTGCAAGCAAAATAGGTGCTACAAATGCATTCTCTTACGACTTGCAAGCCGCTTGTTCAAGTTTTTTATTTGGCATGTCAACTGTCGCAAGTTATATTGAATCGGGTCGTTACAAAAAAATTCTTTTAGTTGGAGCTGATAAAATGTCATCAATAATAGATTATGAAGACAGATCAACTTGTATTATATTTGGCGATGGAGCAGGTTGTGTGCTTTTTGAACCTAACTTTGAAGGCTTAGGTTTGCAAGATGAATATCTGAGAACTGATGGTATCGGCAGAAACTATCTCAAAATAGAAGCTGGCGGATCTATACTACCAGCTGATGAAAATACAGTTGCAAACCGTCAGCACTATGTTTTTCAAGATGGACGAACCGTTTTTAAATTTGCAGTTTCAAACATGGCTGATGTCAGTGCAAAAATTATGGAACGCAATAGCTTATCTTCAGATGATATTGATTGGTTAGTTGCTCATCAAGCCAACAAAAGGATCATCGATGCCACTTCAAAGCGGATGAATATAGTTGAAGACAAAGTATTGATGAATATACACCGTTATGGCAATACAACCTCAGCAACACTACCACTGTTATTAACAGATTATGAACATCGACTCAAAAAAGGAGATAATATTATATTTGCCGCTTTTGGCGGTGGATTTTCATGGGGTGCCATCTATTTAAAATGGGTATATAATTCCTAAACCTAAATCTAAACACTATGAATTTAAAGCAAATTCAAAATCTTATCAAGTTTGTCGCTAATTCTGGAGCCAGTGAAGTAAAACTGGAAATGGATGATGTAAAAATTACCATTAGAACTGGATCAAGCGACGATAATAAAGAAACTATTGTTCAGCAAATTCCTGTCGGTGCCGTTCAACATCAAACCGTCGCACCTCAACCCGTGCAACAACAAAGCACTCAACAATCAGAAGAAAGTGCAGAATCTAAGGACACCAAAGAAGATGACAACTTGGTTACTATAAAATCGCCAATCATAGGAACCTTTTATAGAAAACCTTCACCAGACAAACCTGTATTTGTAGAAGTTGGAGATACCATCAAAGAAGGCGATGTGCTCTGTACCATAGAAGCTATGAAGCTTTTCAACGAAATTGAAAGTGAAGTTTCAGGTAAAATTGTAAAAGTGTTGGTTGACGATGCCACACCGGTTGAATTTGATCAACCTTTATTCCTCGTTGATCCATCATAAAAGAATTTTCAGCGACTTGTGATTAATGATTTAAATCTATAAAAAGGTATGTTCAAAAAAATACTAATTGCCAATAGAGGTGAAATCGCCTTGCGTATTATCAGAACTTGTAAGGAAATGGGCATCAAAACCGTTGCAGTATATTCTACTGCAGACAAAGAAAGCTTACACGTAAGATTTGCCGATGAAGCCGTTTGCATTGGTCCAGCCGCAAGTAATGAATCTTATTTAAAGATCCCAAATATTATTTCAGCGACCGAAATCACTAATGCAGATGCAATCCATCCTGGCTACGGATTCTTGTCAGAAAATGCCAACTTTTCTAAAATTTGTAAAGAACACGATATCAAATTCATAGGTGCTTCACCTGAAATGATTTCTAAAATGGGAGACAAAGCCACGGCAAAAGCTACTATGAAAGTCGCTGGCGTGCCTTGTGTTCCTGGATCTGATGGCATTATCAAAGATTTTAAAGATTGCCAAAAAGTTGCTGAAAAAACAGGCTATCCCGTGATGCTTAAAGCTACGGCTGGTGGTGGCGGAAAAGGTATGCGTGCCGTTTGGAAAGAAGATGATTTAGAAAAAGCATGGGAGTCTGCACGCCAAGAATCAAAAGTCGCTTTTGGCAATGACGATATGTATATGGAAAAACTCATCGAAGAACCAAGACATATCGAAATACAAATCGTTGGTGATCAAACAGGCAAAGCTTGTCATCTTTCAGAAAGAGATTGCTCTATACAACGACGACACCAAAAATTGACCGAAGAAACGCCTTCACCTTTTATGACTAAAGCCCTACGTGAAAAAATGGGTAATGCCGCTATTAAAGCTGCTGAATATATTAAATATGAAGGTGCAGGAACCATTGAATTTCTTGTAGATAAACACAAGAATTTCTATTTCATGGAAATGAATACCAGAATTCAAGTTGAACATCCTATTACTGAAGAAGTTGTTGAACATGACTTGATTAAAGAACAAATTAAAGTCGTCGCTGGTATTCCTATCTCGGGTAAAAATTATTTTCCAAGATTACATTCAATAGAATGCAGAATCAACGCCGAAGATCCATATAATAATTTTAGACCTTCACCTGGTAAAATTAATAATCTTCATGCTCCTGGCGGACATGGCGTGAGGCTTGACACACATGTTTATAGTGGTTATGTGATACCGCCAAACTACGACTCTATGGTCGCCAAGCTAATTACTACCGCACAAACTCGTGAAGAAGCTATCAACAAAATGAAAAGAGCACTTGATGAATTTATCGTTGAAGGCGTTAAAACCACTATCCCTTTTCACAGACAATTGATGGATCATCCAGATTATTTAGCAGGAAATTATACCACCAAATTTATGGAAGACTTTGTAATGTCTAAAGAATACGATGACGAAGATGATTGAAAACAAAAACTTTTAGAAAACATTAAACTTTAGACTGCAAATACTTCTTTGGTGTTGTTCCAAATTTTTTCTTAAACGCCGTTATAAAATGACTGGCTGTGCTGTAACCTAAAGTCAAACCTATTTCGTTGACGTTCTTATTTCCTTTTTCTAAAAGCTTTCTGGCATATTCCATTTTATGATCGAGTATGTAGGCATAAACCGTATTTCCGTATATTTCTTTAAAACCTTCCTTGAGCTTTTTAAGACCCAAAT
The DNA here is from genome assembly GCF_018080005.1 of Flavobacterium sp. CS20. Lineage (NCBI taxonomy): Bacteria > Pseudomonadati > Bacteroidota > Flavobacteriia > Flavobacteriales > Flavobacteriaceae > Flavobacterium > Flavobacterium sp. CS20. The sequence goes on from NZ_CP073015.1 coordinate 1,461,812, forward strand.
CTACTTCAGCTGACAACTCTTGCAAACTCGGTGGGTTGGCCATGTGCTGAATGACAATTTCTTTAGCCATTTTGATCTTTCTCACATTATCTTCATCAATCAAAAAAGGACATTGTTCGATATCAGCGACTTCTGGTTTATTAAAAAACAAGCCTAAAAGTTCGTAAACCTTTGCCTTGAGATAAATATGCTCTACCGATGGGTGCAAATTAAAATTGAGAATCTGACTCAAAACTACCGCCATAGATGCTGAAATTTGGTCTTCAGTATAATATTTTTTATCGCGATTGTCTTCGGTCAAAAAATCAATATAATGCGTTGAAGCACTAAATAGTTCGTGTAGTTTTTTTAGAGAAATAAATGCCGAAACTCCTGACGATTTGGGATAAAGTTTAAGATTTACAGGAAGCTTTTGATTGGGGTTATACAACAGCAAACTCTTATCTTCTTTGACATTTAAATTGTATTGACCATCGTTGAAACCAAACGAAATATTCCCTTTCAAACAAAAATGAAATTGAATAAAACTTTCATCTATGGGATATTCAAATTCAGCATGATCATCAGATGGGTTTTGCAACCTGACTATAATTATATTCGGCTCAATCTCAAAAACAGCTTCTGAACCGATAGCGTTATTTTTTAAATTCATTATGATTAGTTTTATTTATTTTTATTTAGAATTAATCTAAACAAATGCTTGATAAAAGCTTTTAACACTGTAAAAATACAATTTTGAATTGATATTGATCAGTTTTTACAAAAATTAGCATAAAACGATAAAAATAGAACTTATAGCGTTATTTTTAAAAAAACTAATGACTTAATTTTGTGGAGCATTTTATGTTTGATAAATGATAGAATACAAAGTTTCAAAATTTCCACACTTCTGTGTAATTGGGCTCAGCTATGAAAAGGCAGATGCAAAAACCAGAGGATTATTTAGTCTGAACCAAAGTCAAAAATCGGCTTTACTTCAGGAGGCTAAATCTCAAGGCTTAGACAGTATAATGGTGGTATCGACTTGTAACCGAACAGAAATATATGGCTTTGCAGAAAATTTAGAAACTTTTATCAATTTACTTTGCAAATATTCAAATGGAGATAAACCTACATTTCAAAAAGTCGGTTACACATATACTAATGACAAGGCTATAAACCATCTTTATAAAGTTGTCGCAGGTTTAGATAGTCAAATTTTAGGGGATTTTGAAATTATCAGTCAAATCAAATCTTCATTCAATCTTTCAAAAAAGAAACAAATCAGCAATGCTTTTTTAGAACGATTGGTCAACTCACTCGTTCAAACCAGTCGAAAAATAAAAAATCAAACCCAAATTTCTTCTGGCATCACATCTGTTTCTTTTGCTTCCGTGCAATACATTTTAGATACTGTTGATCACATTTCTTCTAAAAACATATTGCTTTTCGGAACTGGCAAAATTGGTAGAAACACCTGCGAAAACTTGGTTAAACATACCCAAAACAAAAACATTACTCTGGTTAACCGAACCAAAAATAAAGCAGAAAAAATCGCAGGAAAATTCAACATCAACGTTAAAGATTTCTCTGAACTTCAAGCTGAAATCAGACAAACCGATGTGCTTATTGTTGCTACAGGTGCACAACAACCTACCATCACTAAGGAATTGATTTATCCTAAAAAAGAATTGCTTATTTTAGATTTGTCTATTCCAAAAAACGTTGCCGATGATGTTGCTGATTTACACAATGTTAGTCTTTTGCATTTAGATTATCTCTCACGAATGACCGACGAAACTTTAGAGCGAAGAAAACAATGCATCCCAAAGGCTAAAGCTATTATTGAAGAGCAGAAAAAAGATTTTTACGAGTGGTTGCACACCAGAAAATTTGCACCAACCCTTCAAGCTATCAAATCTAAATTACAAACCTTAGCCGAAAACGAAATCGACTATCAATCTAAAAAAATTGAAGGTTTTGACACCAAACAAGCCGAAATCTTGCAAGAACGTATGATTCATAAAATTACGCGACAATTTGCCAGCCATCTCCGCTATGCTAACGGCACTACCGAAGAAGGTATCTCTTGGTTAGAAAAAATGTTTGATTTAGAAAAAGAATCTGCTGACTAATACTTCAAAACCACTACTCTATTTCAAATACAAAGCTTTCTGCTTATAGTCAATTACAGCTTTGCCAAGTTTTAAAATATCAGCTCCAATAATGCCATCAACTTCAGTTGCTTTATGATTGAGAAGTGCTTCATTGACGTGACTCAAATCAAAAACCACAATATCGGCATCTGGTTCCTGCCATTCGCCAAGGCGTAATTCATTATTTTCAGACACTTTGGTCAACATGTTGATCGCTCCTGCTCCAGTCGCTTTGACTTCGCTTTCCCGTGCAAAAAGCTTAAAATGTTTAATCCGACTAAAATCTACACAAGAGCTTGACGCTCCAGTATCTAAGATAAATCGACCTTCAACACCATTTATAAAAGCTTTCACTTCAAAATGATCCGTTTCTGTATATCGTAACTTCACACGTCGAAACCCCTTTTTCAGCATAAATTCTCGTAATGATGCCATTTGTTTTTTGTGCAAATATACGTTACAATAAAAATATAAAACCTTAGACTATTGTTTAAATCTCTCTAATTTGGGCGTTCCAATTCCTCTACTGACGCTGTCGGTCAGTATGCGGGATTTCCACTGCAATCCCTAACGCAAAAACACACGTGAGCTGATTGTGGTTGACCATTAATATAACGCCCCTACGGGGTTAGTTTTTTAGTTTTCTGTCAAATAACATATTACTCTTCATAATCTACCTCATTTGTTTTTAAAAACTCTATATACTCTTCCTTAAAGCTCTTTTTTTTGATGATGTTTCTCTTGATTTTTGATATAATTCCTATGATGTATTTATATGATTCATCTTTCCATTCTTTGTGTATGAGATTTTGTCTGTATTTCACCGTAAACACCACGTGAAAATATAATTGTGAATAGGTGTTAGCTATAAACATTAATTTAAATATGTCAATCCTAAAGGAGCTCAACTGTTATTTCGATTTATTCTGTATTATTGGCCTGGAAAATTAGGCTTGCGTTTATTTAAAAAAGCTTGTGTGCCTTCTTTAAAATCTTCAGTGCCAAAAGCTTCACCAAAGGCTTTTATTTCTGCCGCATAACCGTCTTGATTATAAGAAAAACCAGCATTTACAGCCTGAATAGCGACTTTGATAGCTACCATAGAATTTTTACAGATTTTACTTGCTAATTTTTGAGTTTCTTCTAATAAATCTTCGGGTTCAAACACGTGATTGACTAACCCAAGACGATAGGCTTCATCAGCATTTATCATCCCAGCCGTCATAATCATTTCCATAGCTTTGCCTTTGCCGACGAGTTGTGGCAAACGCTGTGTGCCACCGTAACCTGGAATAACACCAAGCGATGTTTCTGGCAAGCCCATTTTAGCATTAGTCGAAGCCGTTCTGAAATGAGAGGCCATCGCTAATTCTAATCCACCACCTAAGGCAAATCCATTGACTGCGACTATAATTGGTTTAGAAAAATTTTCTATAAAATTAAATAACGTGTCTTGTCCATTAGCCGCTAATTCTTGACCTTCTTCAACCGAATAATCAGCAAATTCAGCGATATCAGCACCAGCCACAAAAGCTTTTTCTCCAGTTCCGGTGAGTATCACTACGGCAATTTCATCATCATCTTTAATTTCAGTCAAAGCTTCGTGGAGCTCTTGTATAGTTTCACGGTTTAATGCATTGAGTTTTTTTGGTCGGTTAATCCTTAAAATTGCTATTTTATCTTCGTGATTCAATGTGATGTTTTGGTAACTCATATCTATTTAGTTTTAGGTAATGTAATTATAAATGTTGTAAAGGTATTTAATTTAGATTCAACTTCTATCTTACCCTTATGGGTATTGATGATTTTTTTCACCATACTTAAGCCTAAGCCCATTCCAGCGTTTTTGGTTGTAAACTGTGGTTCAAAAATACGATTGATAATGTCTTGTGAAATACCTACGCCATTATCACTCACTTTGATAATGGCATTGTTTGTTGTTTCTTTGACTTCTATTTTAATTTCTGCATCATAAATATCTTCTGTAGCTTGCATCGCATTTTTTATCAAATTAGTCATAATCCTAATGAGCTGTGTTTTATCGATTTGAACAAAAATGGGGTTTGAAGATGGATTAAAACTGATGTTTTCACCTTTAAAAATATCTAAAGACAATTTTAAAACTTCATTGATTTCGATGATTTGATTTTCATTGGCTGGCATTTTAGCAAAATCTGAAAAGGCTGTTGCAATAGTGCTTAAAGTATCAATTTGATGAATCATAGTATTGGCAAACTCATCAACTTCAGCTTTTGAAATGTTCTTGTTTCTAAACTGATGTTGAAAACTTTGCACGGACAAACGCATAGGTGTGAGCGGATTTTTGATTTCGTGTGCCACTTGTCTGGCCATGAGTTGCCAAGCTTCTTCGCGTTCTGTTTGAGCCAGTTTTTGTGCACTCACTTCCAATTCATCTATCATTTCATTGTATGCCGTGATTAAAGGTCTAAGCTCGCTACCTGCTTTTTTTAAACTTATTTTAGGATTAGGTTTATCAAAACTTGTGGATTTTATTTTTTGACTGATTTGCCTTAAAGACTTAATGATATATTTAGACAAAAACAAAGCCAGCAAAACGGTCGCTATTAAAATTATGAAATTTACGGTGTATAATAAGTTTAAAAATTCTCCAAGCTCTCGTTGTAAAAACTCATCATCTTCAACATAAGCTAAATTTAAAATTCCAATGGGTTTAAAATAATTATCCAACAAATACGAATAAGACGATTTGTAGTTTTGATTGTTTTCTGTAAAATTTTTGACATATTTTTTGCTTGAAGAATTGGCTAAGCTGTCAAGGATTTCATCTTTTATTTTTGTTTCAGTGCTGTCTTTATAAAAACTGGCTTTAGACGATTTGAGAAGGTTGCCTTTTAAATCATAAATGTTAACTGTGGTTTGATGAATATCTTGAATTTCATAAATTTTGTCTTTAAAAATTAAAGGGAGTTTATCCGTTTTGACAGGATATGTAGTGGTTCGTTTTATGTATTCTATATGAGAACGAATGGCATTTTCTTTTCGCTCAAGTTTATCTTGATGTAGTTTTTCGGCTTCATTTTTATAGTGATATGACGTTACAATTACAAGTAAGCTCGCACCAAAATCACCAGAGCAATCATAGACAAAAATATCCGAAGTTGAAGTGAATGCCGAAGTGAAAATTTCATGTTGAGTTTAATCTTTGCCCTTTTTAAGGCGATAGTTTTTATAGGCTTTGATGCCAATCATCAACAGTAAGCCAAGGGCGATTAACCCAAATATACCAAAAACCCAGCCAATACTTGTTTTGAGCACAGCCAAAAATACTACGGCAAACAAAACCACAGTGGCAACTTCATTCCAAATACGCATTTTTGAAGATGACCAGGTTAGTTTGTTTTGTTTCATTTGTATATATAACTGATGGTTTTTTAAATGATAAAGCCATAAAATAATGATAAAAAGCAGTTTGATGTGCATCCAACCCAAAGCTAAAAGTGACGGGTTTAAAACCAATAACCAAACGCCAAAAATCAGTGTAATAACTGCTGATGGTATGTGATCATGTACCACAGACGTTTAGCCATAGATTGTAATTGAGAGCTCAAAATATCTCGCTCTACTTTTGGTTTGTTTTGAGCTTCGATATAGTAAATAAATAACCGCGGAATGTAAAACAAGCCAGCAAACCATGTTACTACAAATATGATATGCAAAGCTTTTATATAAAGATAGGTCATGGTTTATAGTTTCATTTCAGGAATATCACCTTCAATAATTAAATCTCCTTCGGTAGCTGATTTAATTTCCTCTACAGAGACGCCTGGTGCACGTTCCAATAACCTGAAGCTACCATCTACAATATCTAAAACGGCAAGATTTGTTACAATTTTGGTCACACATTTCACACCTGTTATTGGTAATGAACAAGATTTTAGTAATTTAGATTTTCCTGCCTTGTTGGTATGCATCATTGCTACAATAATGTTTTTAGCCGAACCGACTAAATCCATAGCTCCGCCCATGCCTTTGACCATTTTACCTGGAATTTTCCAATTAGCAATATCACCATTTTGAGCCACTTCCATTGCACCAAGAATGGTTAAATCGACATGCTGTCCACGTATCATTCCAAAACTCATCGCCGAATCAAAAAAACAGGCTCCTGGTAGAGCTGTTATGGTTTGTTTACCTGCATTGATCAAATCAGCATCTTCTTGACCTGCGTGTGGAAAAGGTCCCATACCGAGAATACCGTTTTCACTTTGAAATTCTACTTCTATATCGTCTCTTACAAAATTGGCGACTAAAGTCGGGATACCTATACCGAGATTGACGTAGTAACCATTTTGAACTTCCTGTGCGATGCGTTTTGCGATTCCGTTTTTATCTAACATAATTTTCTAATATAATAATTTAAAAATGTATCATTTAAACAATGGATAAACTTTAATAGTTCTGAATAGCTATTTATTTTTGATTGAGTTTTTATTCGTACTAAGTATTTTATATATAATCAACCCCAACTCGTTTACTTTTTCAGTCAGGTTTAATTTGTCATTAGGATATGATTTTGATTTGTTACAAAGTATAAGCCAATATTTGGTTTCTTCTAATTCATTTGTAGCAATTTTTATTTGATGCATAAAATCTATTTTACTTTCAGCATTTTGAGCTTCGCGAACACTAGTACCTATACTTGTGCCTACTTTCAATAATTGTTTAGATATAACATACTTCCTTTTTTCTTCAAGTATTTCGCAATATTCTATGATTAATAAAGCAAATTCAATTGATTTTTCTTTAGCTGTATTTTTCATAGCATAGAGTTTAAAAATTATCAAGTTTTAGAATTGATATATTGTTACATTAAACAAATATTACATTGATTAATTACCTCACCGTTCGTTGTTCAATCCGTTTTTCATAATTTTTCCCTTCAAAAATACGTTGCACAAAAATGCCTGGAATGTGGATAAAGTTGGGGTCGAGTTCGCCTGGTTTAACGAGTTCTTCAACTTCAACGACTGTGATTTTGGCGACTCCACACATATTGGCATTGAAATTTCTAGCTGTGCCTTTAAAAATTAAATTTCCAGCTTCATCGCCTTTCCAAGCTTTAATAAAAGCAAAATCTGCTTTAAAAGCTTTTTCGAGAATGTGAGGTTTGCCATCAAAATCTCTTACTTCTTTACCTTCAGCAACTTCGGTGCCATAGCCTGCTGGCGTATAAAAAGCTGGAATACCGTGTTGTGCAAAGCACGGCAACGCTCTGCTAAAGTGCCTTGAGGAATGAGTTCGACATCTAAATCGCCATTGAGCATTTGGCGTTCAAATTCTGCATTTTCACCTACATAAGAGGAAATCATTTTTTTGATTTGCTTATTTTTTAATAATAAACCTAAACCAAAATCATCAACACCCGCATTATTAGAGATGCAAGTCACCCCTTTTACTTTTCGGTTGACGAGTTCTGAGATGCTATTTTCAGGAATACCACACAAACCAAAGCCACCGAGCATAAAGGTCATATCATCGGAAACACCTTCTAAAGCCTGTTTGACATTTTGAACAACTTTATTAATCATAAGTTTAGTTTTTGGTTGACTAAAATACAAATTTTAAAAGTTGAAAGTTACTAATAGTTCTTCTTTTTTGAAATAAAGTAAACAAAAAAGTGATGTATTGTTTGGTAAATGTTTAAAGTCAATTTATATTTGCACCCGCTTAAGAAAAAACGTTCTAAAAACATTGGAGAGGTGGCAGAGTGGTAATGCAGAGATTGCTAATCTGTCGACGGTCAAACGTCGCCAGGGTTCGAGTCCCTGTCTCTCCGCAAGGCATTTTAATTTGACTTAGCGATATCAATCAAATAAAACCACTCGGGGTGTAGTCTTTCTTCCGAAGCTTCGGAATCAGGATAAACTCCGCTCGGTCATCGCGTCCCGCCCATGCGGGAAGGTCGCAAGAGTTCAGAACAACTCTTTAAAATGTTCAAAAAAAAACACCATTCGGGGTGTAGTCTTTCTTCCGAAGCTTCGGAATCAGGATAAACTCCGCTCGGTCATCGCGTCCCGCCCATGCGGGAAGGTCGCAAGAGTTCAGAACAACTCTTTAAAATGTTCAAAAAAAAACACCATTCGGGGTGTAGCGTAGCCCGGTCATCGCGCCTGCTTTGGGAGCAGGAGGTCGCAGGTTCGAATCCTGCCACCCCGACAGATAGGGTGTCAAAGGGAAATCTTTTGATACATAAACTAATAAAAACCAGTAAAATACATTTTTACTGGTTTTTTTGTGCCCGTTTGGGAGCATATTCAGTACTGCAAGCACTTAAACAATGGGAATATAAAAAGGCATGCAGGCGATACATTACAAAAGGTTGCTATGGTTTTAGGCAACCTATTGAATTTTAATGCATAATGTGAAATCCGGGTTATCAATTACATTTTTAAACGGTTTTCCTATTCAAGCTCATCAATTTGAACAGAGGTTATTTTAAAATCCTCTGGATTTATGGCACCGTTACGTTCATACGGACTTAACGCAATGACATGCTGGCCATTTGAAACAGAACTAAACACATAATTGATAGTGCGATTAGAATTGCTAACGCTTGATACCTGATTGTCAATAGTAATCTTACCTGAACCTCTAACGTCTTTAAGCTCTATTTTAACTCTGTATTGTTTGCCTGCTCTTGCATTGAACACAATAAACCCGCTGTAGGTATAATATTGATTTCGTGAATAAGCATTGCTGGTTTGACCACTAAGTCTTGGGCCAACGGTAAAGGCTTCGGGCGAATAATTGCCGAAAAAACTAAAGCTCAATCCGTTATCGTATGGATTTTTTGGTGTTATATGGTATTTTTTCCTGCTCGGAAGCGTTAAAAGTGCTTTGTCAACCTTTAAAGGTGAGGTACTTTTTGATAAATCCACCTTGGATGATTGCAGTGTTTTCAGGTCGGCTTTCTTAAGCGTTGGTATGTTGTTTTTTATGCTGACCTTAGTTGAAATGTTCGATGGTTTTTCAACCTTAGTTTTCTTGGGTACAAACTGTGCTTGTCCCAAAAACGGGCTTAGAAATAATGCCAATACTAGTATTTTACTCAGTGTTTTCATGATGTTATAGTTTTATGATTGAGAAGGAAAATTTTCCGTGTTTGCTTATATATATTTATTGTGAATATGATGTCAGCACCGTTGTGCCTTGCAATTTACCATTGCCGTTGTAATCTTCACTTTTTACCATGCCTACGCCTTCGGCCAGCCATGTTTTTTGGGTGCTATTGAATTTGACCATCATCATTTTGCCACTGCTCGATTGGGATACAACCACACAATCAAAGGTGCCAGCGGGCGTGGTTATGGTTTCGGTGCCATCCACTTTGCGGTTAGTGATATCCGTAGTCATAGTCATATTTATGCCACCCATGTTCATTTTAATATGAATGTTGGCATCGGGCAGGGTTTGACCTGCCGTAAGCGTATTGGGAAATTCAACATTGGTACCGGTAATTTCGGTTTCAAAGTTGTCGAACTGTTTCATCATATCGGCGTTCATAAGCGATTTAAAGTCCATGGTTACCGTGCCGCCATTACAGCTCATATCAAACGCACTTGACATTACCGGTTTTCCCTTTTTATCAAAAAATTCAGAATTGATGGTTACCGTGATACTGCCTTCGGAATGGGTCACGTTGCTTACGGTGTATTTCATTGTGCCGTCTGCTTTTCCTTTCTTGTTAAACATTTCATATTCTGATACATGGTCTTTGTTAAAGGGGTAGTACTTACTGCAGTTACTTTGCCCCATAACATTTAGAGAAAGCAATAGAGTTAATGTTGTGATGAATGTTTTCATTGTTTTTTATTTTAAAAGTTTAATTTCTACTCTTCGATTTAGGGCACGCCCAGTCTCGGAATTATTATCGGCTACTGGTTCGGTTTCGCCATAGCCTTTGCTACTTAGGTTGGCTGTGTTGGTGTTATGGTCTTTGAGCCATTGCAATACAGCCTGTGCCCTTTTGTCTGATAACTGTAAGTTGTAGGCTTCATCTCCCTGAGAATCAGTATGCCCGCCTATTTCCAACTTTTGTTCGGGGTTACTATTGATGAGTGCCAGCACCTGTCGCAGTGTTGTTTCTGATTCGGGCTTTAAAATGGCTTTATCGGTGTCAAAATAAATTCCATAAAGTTCTATTTTTCCTTTTTCTTCTAACTGTTTTTCCAGGTTTTCTTTTGTTTCAGGTTCTAGTTTTATAGTTACCTTGGCAGTTTCACCTTCAATAAGGTCTTCGGTAGCTTTGTTGTTTTTATATCCAGCTTTGTTTGCCTGAATCACGACTAATCCGCTGGGAACATATTCAGCTTTAAAAGAACCGCCTGTTTGAGTGGTAAGTTCATCACTTCCGGAAACTTTCACCATAGCGCCTTCAATGGGTTCGTTGGTCTTGGCATCTAAAACCAATCCTTCTACCGATGAAGTAGGAATATTTTTAGGATTAACCAGCAGGCGGATAAAATCAATTGCGAAACCATCTCCAGCTATTTCATCAGATCCATCTATAAAGATCTCCAGTTTGCTACTTTCCACATCAGGGATAAACTCAGGAATAATCTGTACGGATAGCAACTTGCCAATAGGACCTGTTTGTTCTACTTCATTTAAAAGATTATTGACGTAAACGGCTTCTTTGCCGTTGAGCCAGAATTTAAACTTTGAACCTAAATTTGGTGCCTGAAAATCATCAATAAATAACTGTAAAAGAGCTGTTTTTACTGAAGTGCCCTTTAAATTGTATGCTAACACCATTTTTTTAGGTTGGTTATCCGGTCGTTTGGTGCTTGATGTATATCCATCTCTTCTTACTTTTTTATAGCCTTCTTCGCCACGATATTTGTAAGCGGAAACTACCATAATCCGGTCTGTTCCCGTAGGATCTGAAGGTTTAGGGTAAAAAGGAAATTTATGTCGCGGGGTACTTTCTCCTGAAAAGGGATCAAAACCTTCTGGCCAGCCAAACCCAAAATTATCGATATCTCCATAACGGTACACTACATCAGCAATTTTGGTGTTATAGGCAGTATGGTAAGGTTCTTTCCACTTATCGGGTATGTTAGGGGAATTGTTAACCTGCTCTTTTAGGGCTTTAGTATCTACATTCATTCCTCTTGATTGCTCTAACAATTTTCCAAGGTCTTCCTTAGAGATTTGCCCATTGCCGGATGCATTACTGATTTTCTCTAATTGTTTTTGCAATTCAATCATTTGGTCTTCAGATATTTGACTATTATTAAGAAATTCTTGTATTTCTTCCATTTCGAGAAAGTTTTCTGTTTCTTTTCCTCCCATATCTTTTGGGGTATTTTGAAAACCTTCCATTCTTTCTTCTATTTCTACGCCCTCTTCTTTTGTCGTCCTTTTATCTGACTTACAGGCCAAAACCAAGACCAAAACCAACAAAACACTTGTTATATATGTGGTGTATTTCATCTTTAATTCTTTTTGCTTAAATCTTCGGTTACTTCTACCAGCCAAGGGGTTTTGTTGTTTATCGATTCCAGTTTTTTGCAGTGGGTTGCCAGCACACAACCTTGGTGCAACATTATGCGATTGTCTTTCAACCAGCCCATTTCACCCAAACCAAAACCGCCTTCAATTTCATACAATTTCCCGTCCTTTACATTATACACCCACGCCTCGCCAAAGTCGCCAAGAGGAGCGGTGAGCAGTACAAATTTTTTGTTGGGGGACAGCTCAGCCGTTTCAAAAATACCGTTGGCGGTCTTGGGCACGACAATGGTATGAAGCGTGCTATCCTGTTTTTTTATCCAAACCTCGCCTTGTGACGAGCCTACCAGCCCAACCGCTACGGCAAGGGCAGATTTATCGATTTTTTTATTTTCAACACAACTGATTATCAATACGATACTAAATATATGAATCAGTGCTTTTTTAATGGTATTTTGGATAGGTATTTTCATTGGATTAATCTGTTCGTTTGTATTTATCCCGCATAAATTCAAAATACACATAGCCAAAGCGGTCGTACCAATCTTCAACACCATATTTGGCCTCACATATATTGAGTTCCATCATGGTTTCGACCAGGTCGTGTAAAAATTCGCCATACTTGTTATCATAGGCCTGTTCTAATTCTGTAACCGATTTTTTAATATTCATACGTTGCGTTTGCCATGCCAGTCCACCAACACCTCCTGGTGTAAAACCAGAAACATTATCACCAAAGGAAATGGCCGCATCAGAAAAGTCTTTAGTGCATTTATATATGGTAGCCAGTTTTTCAAATTGGTAGCGCATATTGTTGAACTTTTTCCGGGCTTCTAGAAAGCAACTGGCACAACCTGCATCTTGTTCTTCCGATAATTCACCATTGTCGTCAAAATATAAGTCGGTACAAATGGAAGGTATGGTAGGACTGCCAACCGGTGGAGTTGAATTGAAGCAATCACCAAACCCATTTTTATAAACATCGATTAATTTTTTTGCGTCTTCCCACGTTTTTCTAATGGTAGATATAGTTTTATCCAATTTTTTTGCAAACTTATCTACAGCTTTTCGTTCGCTTTCCAGTATAGAAAGTTTTGTCATCAAGTTTTGATGTGTCCCTTCTATCCCCGCTTTATATTGTTCAAATTCTTCCATAGTGAGGTATTCGCCACCTCTTGAATTATCCGAAGGCGAACTTTGATTGGTCTGAGCATAGGCACCAAGAGGTATTGTCAGGATAATCATAAAAATTGTCATGGTGTTTTTTCCTTTTTTGACCAAGAGTTTTCCAGCTAACAGGCCAATGACCAATAAGGCCACACCCAAAAGAATATAAAGAATGGTATTTCCTCCGCTATTGCCGTCGCGTCTTTTGTCCGAACCATCGGCAGAGGCATTACCTTTAGATTTCATTTCACTTTTCTTGATTTTCCTAAACGCACTGCCCAAATAAGACTTCTTAGGTGGGCTGGCCAATACGGTAATATTGTAAAGTGAGTTGTTGGGGTTATCTGTTTCTACCTTGATGCCAAAACTGCCCCAGGTACGTATTTTAAAATCAACAACACCATCTTTGGTGGCAAGGGTGTTTTGTTTTTCCTGATTTTCATTCCAGTTGTTTTTGACCAGACTAACCCGCAACGGACTGCCATCTACACTGGTCACCAACACATCGACAAACTCATACATATCGTGTCCGGTAACATAGTGGTACATGGTGGAATCGGTAAGGCGGTTAAAGTACACAATGCCTTTTTCTCCCTCATGCCCTTTTCTGGTATCTTGTAACAATTCCAGTTTAACAGGTTTAATCTTGTCTTTTAGCGTAAAAGGTTGTGCGTAGCTACTTAAAACAATCGCAAAAAGGAAAATTATCAATTGTATGGATTTCAACAGTCTCATACTGGTTATTTTTTGTATGTATCAATGAGGTAATTGGCAATTTTATAAGTGTTTTGTTTCCGTTCTTCTTTTTGGACATCGGTTAGTTTTGGGCTGTTTGGATTAAAGTAGTTGTAACTTATTCTTACAGGGTTGGCGTAGTTTGGGTTGAGCAATAACAAATACCCCTGTGCCGGATGTCGTACTATATATGTATCACCGGATTCACTGAGCTTACTATCCCACATTTCGTCTTTCAAAGAACTCTTTATTTGATCCAATACCACATTTTTTGACCATTTTTCGTTACCCAAATAATAGAATACGGTAAAACCACTCGGATGATCGACAATGTATCGGCAGCTGTTATTAAATATGTCTTGTTCTACTTTACTTTCATTATATCCAAGAGCTTCGGCTATTTGGGCAGTGGTGAGTTTACAGTCTTCACTTTCGGCATAGAGCCGGGTGTAATCACCTTTTTGCTTGAGGTGGATATCATTTTCGGAAGCTTTTACATTTTCGGTTTTAGTTTCCTCGGAAGTGGTTTTCCCGTCCTTTTTATCTGAATTACCGCAGACTGTTGATAAAAATACAGCCAATGCGATAGTTGAAATGTATGCGGTTTTCATAATGTGTTTTTTTAATGGTTATTCCTCAACCTTGTCTATCTTGATTTAGCGGCTCATATTTCATATAATAGCTCTCAGTGCCGGCTATAATGGGGCTTATTTTAATTTCTCTGTTGGATGCTATAAAGTCAAACATCACTTCGTTGTATTGGTGATTTATGTACCATGTATCGTTCATACTGCCCGTTACATTAGTTATTACCTTTTTGTTTCTGTATTCTCCAGGTTTTAACTTAATGACTATCCGATACCTTTTACCCATTTCAGGGTTAAACTTTAAAACCAAATACCGCATTGTAGGATAAAATCCTGGGGCACCATTATCTAAACGCGGGTAATATTTATTTTCAGGATATATACTGATGTAGCGTTGGTTATTTTGATATTCTCCGAAATATTCAACAACCTGCATGTCTTTATCTGAAAATCGTGATGGTGTAATTTCCCAAGATTTATTGACCCTTAGATTCAATACTGCCTCACGGTCTATTTTGGCAGCTGGAAGTTTTGCTATTTTCACAGGTTTTAAATTTTCAAACTCTCTTGTGGCTATTCTTTCGGGAATTGCAATGGTTTTAACTCTTAAATCAGTCTTTGTATTAACAGATTCCTTTATTCTTACATTTTTATTGGGTATTCTTATTTGTGCCACACTTGAAAATGATATGAACAAGGCGAGAACAATTAAAATTTGTTGTGTTTTCATAATTATTATTTTTAAGATGATTGAGTAATTTTAGGACGCTTCGTTATTCTTCTCTGTGCTATGCTTGAATAGCAGAACAACAACAGAAATACAATTTTGATATATGTTTTCATGACTTATGGTTTATAATTGGTTCATTACTTCTTTTGCCAGATGAATAACTTTTTAATTGAAAAATTTTGTTCTTCCTTTTAGTGTTTTTCGAATCGAACCACAACACTATCCTACCATCGGTCGAGTACTTTTAATGATCTATATATAGAATTGATCATATTTGTGGTCAATTGAATGTTTTGTTCCCGCTGATTTATCGTTTCCTTAAGGCTTATTTGTAGCATTTCGCTGTCTTGGTGACAATCTTCCCTTTGGATATTCAGGTTATCGTATTTATTATCGAGCTGATTCAAGCGTGTTTTAAGTTTTTCCTGCCTAAGATTAACATTTGTTTTTTTAATCTTGGCTCTGATGGTTTGCATTTCTTCATTGAGCTCTTTATTCTGTTCTTCGAGTCGTAGGCATTCTGCCAAGTTTTTATCCAGTTCGACAACCAAGCGGTGTAATTTTTTATGGTATGTCGCTTCTTTTACAGACAAACCCTGAGTATCGGGACGCTTTAAAGAGGGTCTCAAGAGGTTTCTCGATTCCTTAAGGGTTGTAATAGTTTTAACTCTTAAATCAGTCTTTGTATTAACAGATTCTTTTGTTCTTACATTTTTATTGGGTATTTTTATTTGTGCCACACTTGAAAATGATATGAACAAGGCGAGAACGATTAAAATTTGTTGAGTTTTCATAATTATTATTTTTTTGTTATTCCTCCTTACGTACCAAGGTTACCACCGCACCGCTCATATCATCATGAATAACCAGCTTGCTCTCGGTATGTTCCAAAATGGTTTGGGTGGTGGTTATTTTGGTGGTGCTTACCTCGTCTTGTGCCTCGGCTTTTACCGTCATAACATTGCCTTCCAACTCGTAGGTACCACCGCTGTCGGTAAGCAAATTACAGTCGTTATCGTAAAATTGGGTGCGATAGCTATTACCTGTGTAGGTAATGTTCGATTTTCTACCACAGTCGTTCAGGCTTTCGAAGCCAGGCACTCCTTCAAGTGATTCATAATACCAAGTGCCTTCAAAATTGTTGGCTTCCGTAGTGGTCTTGTCTTTGTCCATTACTTTTTTGGGAACGCCAAACACAGTTTCGATGGACTCGTCGGTTTTCTCTTCAGCCTTTTGTTCAGCCTTGCGTTCTACAGTGTTTTCCACACCGCGCTCAGCGACTTTTGTGGCTTTTTTGCCCAGTTTTTTAAGAAATTGGGCTTCGGTTTGCTGTACTGGTGCTATTAATGCGAACGCCAGTATAAGTCCTGTTAAAATTTGATGTGTTTTCATTTCACATGATTTTATTGATACTTATTGTTAACTGAAGACTACCCATCGCCAGGGTTTTTGTCCAAAACCATCTCTGATGTTTCATCGTTAACTATAGAATAATAATCTGCCGTCATTTTGGTTTCGGTAATCGATTTGATAATGATTTCGTAGGGATAGTCGTTGTCCAGTATCCTAAATTTTGTGTCGCTTAACCACTCGATGTTGTTGGTCTCAGTAAATCCGGTCAAGCATTCTCCACTGGTGTCATCGGTATAAAACCAAACTTCAGTGATGATGTCTCCGTCAAATTCATAGTAGGTTGTTTTATAACAATCGTCCATGAATTCATTTTCAAGATAATCCAGATACCACCTACCGGTTTCGGTAACCAGTTCTTATGTAATCCAGATACCACCTACCGGTGGTTTGGGTTCGTTGTCATCGTCATTGCTACAATGCAAAAACGTGGGTTCTGGTTTGGGTTCGCGATACATAAAATGCTTAAAAATCGTCATTGCTACAACCAAAAACGAACAACGCGATACATAAAATGCTTAAAAATTCAATACTTTTTGTTTTCATGTTCTCCCATAAAGTTCTACCGCCTCTTCGTAGGTTGTAGCTTTTTCGTTAGACATTTTAGTCGCGGTATTGGCTGGTATCAAGATATAGCGTAAGACTATATTACTTGAAGTCTCAAAAACCGAAACATCATTTGCATTAAAGGAAATTCTTATTACCTCTTCATATAATGGATCTCCGGGAACATTATAATAATTAAAATCTACTTCCCAAGTTGAATATGTAAAAGGGAGCTGAAGTACATAGGTATCCGGTATCACTCCCTCCACTTAATGTTACTAAAGTTTTTAGGTAGATTAGCATCACTCCACCAGTTCCTTCCATATATTCCGAAAGATCAACTTCAGGAATATCCTCATTACCGAGAACCATTCTACCCCAAGTGGGCGGGGTGGACGTACTCATTTGATCAAACTCCACTGGAAACCAATCGGAGGCTATTACATTAGCATTTCCATCTTCGCCGTCTTGCCCGGCGGGGCCTTGTTCACCTTGTGGCACTTGTACACCATCCATCCCATCTTCCGCAGAACAAGCAGAAAAAGTAATGACGATTACGCTCATCAAAAGGAAAAGGGCGGTTTTAACTGAGTTATTGATAATTGTTTTCATTTTCTTGTGAATAAATTTTTTTAATAATACTGTTATTCATTGATAGTTAAGGTGTATTCATGGTTGATGTTTAAATATGTTTGGCATTGGGAATACGGTTTATATTCCCCTTACAATACTTATATTTTTAACGCCCTGCCTTCTATTTTCCCAAAGCTGGCAAGTTGTAAACAACCTCTTGAAAATATTCCAAATAGTATTTGAAATAATACTTTTTAGCATATTAAAAGTTTTTTTATACTTGCAATATGAAATGTTTTCTTGAAACACCTTTGTAAATAAGCGTCATTTTATTTGAGAAGCAGACGTTTACATAGCAAAAGCAATACGTTCAAAATGGTATAGGGCAAGGGGCTTATTTTGCAGATAATGATTGAAAGGCATTTACCCAAACGGCTTTTTCTATGGCTGTTAGTTTAAGGAAGACATGTTGTTCGGGATCGAATTTTGAGGGTGGCAATCCAAAATAATCCTTAAAATCTTTGGAATAATGTGCACTGTCATAAAAATAAAGTGATGCCGAAGTTGACTTGTAGTAGAGACTTTCATCTGTGAGAGAAGAAAATATGAAATTGTAACGGATAATCTTTATGTACAGCGAAGGTTGGATGCCTATCATTTCTTTAAACTTCTTTTGAAAATAGCGTTTGCTCACGTTTAGTTTAAGGACAAGTTCATCGATTTTTATTTCCCCTCGGTTTTTTATTATGAAATCTATGGTCGCATCAATAAAGTTGAAATGCGGTTTCGCCTTATTGAATTGCTCCATAAAAATGGAGTTTAGTAATTGGATGTTGTCTTCTGTTGTATTCTGTATTAAAAGGTGCTGTCTGGATTGGCTAAGTCGGTCTTGAAATAAGTGTTTGGGGTTTGCTCCAGTGTTTATTATTTTGGAAACATTTATTTTGAACAGGTGGTACAAAGCCGTAGGTCTAAGGCAGGCGACCACCACTTTTAAACAATCGTCGGAAGAGCACATATAATAAGGAATGGTGGTTTGGGCATTTACATAGTATTTTTCAGTATCATAAATGTAAGGTCCCATTTGCACTTGCATTCTCCCTTCTATTTGAAACCCCATAAAGCTACAGCCTGTAGGAAGGCTTAAATGTTTAATAGCGTCATCCCTATGCCTCTTCTCCCAGTTCAATTCAAAATAAAACAGGATAAATTTTTTAGGCTAGGATGTGACTCAAATTTTCTAAACATTTAAATCCAAATTTTTCTTGCTATAAGCAAAGGTACAAAATTATTTAGGTTAGTATATCAGGGTGTTTTGTATGCAAAATAGTTGTTTAAGGTTTAAATAGGATATCCTTATACTTATATAAACCACTAAATTTCAATAAAATAAGTCAAAATAATAAATAAGTAAAATTAGCCTATCATTTTCCTTGGGATGAATGTGTTAAAATTTATTCCTATTACTTCCCTGAGATGGAATGAACGGTCATTACCTGCGAGACCGTATGGCAGTAAAACCTATAACTTACAGACAAGAAATTGAAATCATAGAAAACGGATAAATCCATTCACAATCGAATATTTGCAAACCATAGCCCAAGATTTAAACCATGGACTATGGAAAAAGCATAATCCTATGCGTTTCAACGGTTTTAAATAGTTGGATTAGAGCCATTCTATTTATAACAAATCCGAAATCTATAACTTTAAATTCTGACTTCCTGAGGAAACTCTATCTAATACCAAATGTTATTTTTAGCGATAATATTCTTTCAAATAGTATAAAACATAATCACTCCCAAAAAAAAAAGCCAACAACTTTTAGATTATTGGCTTTTTATTGTTCATTAAAAGTAAAAAATAATTAATTTTAAAATCAATTATTATGAGTTATTCAAATATAGATAGCAATATATCATCGTATTTTTTTCAAAATAATTTGCACAATTTTCTTATACAAATATTTTTGACTTAGCATAGCCACAAACTCAGCAAACAAATTGGTAGGCTTCAATGCGAGTTTGATATATTTAAAATCTATTTCTGCACGTTGTTTGTGGATGTCAGCTTGCAATCTTAAAATTTTAAGATGCTTATCAATTTCTTGTATAGAATTATAATTCCTCAAAATCTATAAATTTTAAATGTCTTCAAATATTTGATTATAAATCTTTAAAACAGATTTTTCAATTAAAGACTTTCCAAATATTAGAATTAGAAACAAAACGATTAAATATACGCCAGCTATTATAAGAAAACCAACATAATAATAACCAAACAATTCACCTAAAAACAAGCCAAGACCTACAGAAAGAAAAGCGAAAATAAGCAATATAATACCTGCATTAATTATAGAGCTCATCAATAAAGACGTAGCTTTAATTAGCTTTTTATAAGCATCAAGTTTATAGTAAGCTATTTCACTTTCAATATAAGTTTTGGCATCATCAGAAAGGTTACTGAGATGATGTCCAATCTTTTTATCAGACATTTTAAGCTTTTAGATTGTCTAGTTCTTTAACCAAGTCGGCGTTTTTTTTTCTCAATTCTTCCAACTCAGATTCCATTTTAGATAAGATATCATCAGCTTGGGTGTTAGCAGATTTAAAAAGTTTGTTGATTCTTTTTTCAAATTTACTTTTTGCAGAATCAGCAAACTCAGAGATTTGAGATGATAACTCATCGTATTCTTCACTCAACTTATCTTTAGCTTTGCCAGCTTCTTCTTTGAGTTGATGTCTGGTTTCTTTCCCACTTCGCGGTGCATATAAAATTCCAAATCCAGCACCTAAAGTCGCTCCAGTTAATAATGCCACTATTGTATTTCCTGTGTTGTTTGACATAATAAATATTTTTTTAGTTCAATTCAAAAATAATAAATATAATTCTGTTATGCTGTTAATATGAGGTTAACTTATCTATAATTTTTTAAAAAAATTTGGAATTAAAAAATATGATTGTTAGATTTAAAACAATTTTAATCATAAAACATGAATTATCAATAGATATTAATTAAATTTGTACTTCAAAAATATATATATATATGCATTCTATTTATGTTGTTTTTATAATGGGAGCTTGGCAATGGGTAGTGATTGGTATTGCTATTTTGCTTCTATTTGGAGGTAAAAAAATTCCTGAACTAATGAGAGGACTTGGAAGCGGTATCAAAGAATTTAAAGATGCTTCTAAAGAAGATGAAGAAACAAAAGATAAGAATAAATCTTTGAAATAATACTTTTATTCTTGATCAGTCATAAAGTTTTCTCCTAATTTTTTGATACCAAATTAAAGTTTTATGAACTACGATATTGTGATTGTTGGTGGAGGACCAATTGGTTTGGCTTGTGGTTTGGAGGCTAAAAAACGAAATCTTTCTTATGTGATTATCGAAAAAGGTGCTTTAGTCAATTCGCTATATCACTATCCTGCTAATATGACCTTTTTTTCATCATCTGAAAAATTAGAAATTGACGGTATCCCATTTATCAGCAAAAATGCTAAACCAACTAAACAAGAAGCTTTAGAATATTACAGACGTGTAGCCACATCAAATGATTTGAACATCAATTTGTTTGAAAAAGTTGAAAAGGTAAATAAATCCAAAAACCTGTTTAAAGTAAAAACTTCAAAGGCAACATATCAGACTAAAAATATTATTGTCGCTACAGGGTTTTATGATATACCAAATACATTAAATGTGCCTGGTGAAAATTTAGAGAAAGTGTTTCACTATTATAACGATCCGCATTATTTTGTCAATCAAGATGTTGTTGTGGTTGGTGCAAGCAATTCTGCCGTAGATGCTGCTTTAGAAATTTATAGAAAAGGCGGTCGCGTAACGATGATTGTCAGAGGAAATGACATAGGTGAACGCGTTAAATATTGGGTGCGACCTGATATTAAAAACCGAATTGATGAAGGCAGTATTAAGGCTTATTTTAATGCCGAAATTACTAGAATCAAAAAGGATGCTGTTGAATTTAAAGATGAAAATGATGAGATTCAACAGATTAAAAACGATTTTGTTTTAGCCTTGACTGGCTATAAACCCAATTTTGAATTTTTAGAAAAATTAGGCGTAAAACTTGCTGATGACCAAACCAAAATACCCGAATACAACAAACAAACTATGGAAACCAACGTCAAAGGATTGTACTTGGCTGGTGTGATTTGTGGCGGTATGGAAACCCACAAATGGTTTATTGAAAATTCGCGTATTCATGCTAAGATGATTGTGGAAGATATCTGCTAATAATAGCACAGTATTTCTTCAAAAATTTAAAAACTTTGACTGATAACTTAAGCCTAAGCATGATAATTTTTTATATGCTTAACTTGTATTGAATGTATTTGCTTTTATTTTTATCTTATTTTTAACGTGAGTTCGATTTATTGAAATCTGTAAATCAAATGATTATATCTTTTTGTTAGCAAATTTTGTCATTTCGAACGAAGAATGAGGAGAAATCTCATCCTACTGAGATGTCTCATCACTCATGCTTCGCTCTATCGACATGACAAATGATTAAATATCTATATTTTATATGAATATATTTTATTGGAATTTATATCGAACTCACGTTATTTTACCATTCTTATTAATTTTTAGTATTATATTCATAATTATCCGTATTTAGTAGAAATATTAATAAATTTGAAACACGTAAAAAATGCATTTGCTATGAGAAAATATTTCAACCTTATATTAAGCATATTTTTCATCATTGCGGCTATAGCTATTGAACCTATTTTTACATTTTTGTCAGACTTAATTAATTACAAGTTCACCTTTATTATTCAACAGAAGTCCAACTTTATAGTAATAGGCATAACATTACTTTCCGTATCCCTCATCAAATTGGGTAAGGCAAAACTTTTAAATCGCTATGATATTGAAGCTGAAGACAATCTACATTCTAGGAAGCTTTATACTCAGGTTAATATTTTGGAAAAAGTAATTGTAACACTAATTATAATAGTTGCTATTGACCTGATATTATTATCATTTGATGGCATAAGAAAAATAGGGATAGGCTTATTTGCATCGGCTGGAGTTGCTGGTATTATTATTGGTCTTTCAGCTCAAAAAGTATTTGGAGCTTTACTTGCAGGCATCCAGATAGCGATTACTCAACCTTTCAGGATTGATGATGCTGTACTTGTAGAAAACGAATGGGGCTGGATAGAAGAAATTAATTTAACCTACATTGTAGTCAGAATTTGGGACAAACGCCGATTGGTTTTGCCTTCGACTTATTTTTTAGAAAAGCCTTTTCAAAACTGGACTCGCACAAGTGGTGATATCATTGGAACCGTGTTTTTATATACTGATTACACCATCCCTTTTGAATCATTGAGGGAAGAATTAACAAGAGTGCTCAACACCACTGATTTGTGGGACAAAAAAGTGAATGTTCTACAAGTTACTGACAGTAAAGAACATACAGTAGAATCACGAATTTTAGTCAGTGCTAAAAACTCGCCTACATGTTGGGATCTCAGAGTTTATGTCAGGGAAAAGATGATAGAATTCATTCAAAAAAACTATCCTGAAAGCTTACCAAAAGCAAGACTCATGGTCAAATCTGATAAAAAATTGGTAAATTCATAAGCTTGATATTAACATAAGCTCCTATAAATTGGAATGAGTATTAAATCAGACGCAACAAAAGATGAAAAATCATCGCCTTTCTACAAAAACAATAAAAAGTTTTGTAAAAATGTTGAAGGGTTTGTTCTAGATAAAGGAGGTAATGTTCATGGATATTATAATGCCTGGTCTTATCATATTATTGCTGAGGTTTTTACTCCTCAAAAATGGAGATTAGCTTATAAAAAATCAACGTTTTCTTCTAATCATATCTTGCTCAATTCAAAATCTCAAAACATTAGAAATACAATAACTTGGGAGACTATGACTCGATTTAAAAAAAATGAATATTTTATAATAAAGAAAAGGAATATTCTTAACAATTTATCGTTTAATATCAAAAAACAACCTGAATTTAATTTACCCAGTAAATATTATTTTAAAGGAAACATTAAAGATTTTAAAATTGTAGATAACATAATTCATATTTTAGACAAAGCTTTTATTAACTATGAAATTGAAACAGTACATTTGAAAAACAAAATACTAATCATAAAAATTACTAGTAAAAACACTTTGCTAAATCTGTTTAAAAAACTATTATATTTAAATATTTGATTCTTAAAATCAATTGATTAGGATATTTAAAAAATTTAGGACGTTAACTTTTAAGCTTAATTTTATACATTTGCTACATATAAATTATTATAATGAGATATTTTTTTACACTTTTAATAGTTCTAATTTGCTTTCAATCGCAAGCACAACAAAAAAATGATATTGTAAAATCATTTGATTCTGTTGTCAACTCTGGTGGCAATTATCAAGAATACAAGGTTATTAAACGTGCTAAATTAAATGCATTCAAAGACAACTTAGCCTCAACCAGAGATAGTTTGGTTTCTAAAATTAGCATATTACAAGAACATATTAAAGAAATTGAAAAAAATTCAAAAAGCCTTAACTCTCAAAATCAAGCTTTAAAAAGTGAACTTTCTCAAATAAAAAATGCTAAAGATCAGATAAGTTTTCTCGGTATTGATATGTCAAAATCAAATTATTTAATAATGGTTTGGGTGATAATATTTATATTAATTCTAATTTTGATTTTGATTTATATTAAATATAGAAACAGAAATATTATTACACTTGAGCTCAAAGAAAATCTCAGAAACATCAATAAAGAATTTGAAGATTACAAGCATCGTGCCATTGAGAAACAACAAAAACTTGGTCGAGAGCTTTTAGACGCTCAAAAAAAAGCACAAACTAAAAACAATAAAAGCTAATGAGAATTGACATCATCAGCGTTGTTCCTGACATTCTTAAAAGTCCTTTTGAAGCTTCAATTCTTAAAAGAGCCATTGAAAAAAAACGAGTTGAAGTTCATTTTCATAACTTAAGAGATTACAGTAAAAATAAATATAAGCAAGTTGACGATTACCAATACGGTGGCGGTGCTGGTATGGTTTTAATGCCCGAACCCATAGACAAATGCATAAGTAAACTCAAAGCTGAAAGAACTTATGATGAAATCATCTATCTAACCCCAGACGGCAAAACCTTAAATCAAAAAATGGCTAACAGCTTATCTTTAAAGCAAAATTTAATCTTACTCTGTGGTCATTACAAAGGCATTGACCAAAGGGTGAGAGAAATGCATATCACCAAAGAAATTTCAATAGGCGACTATGTTTTATCGGGCGCTGAAATTGTCGCTATAGTTTTGTCAGATGCCATTATTAGGCTTATTCCTGGTGTTTTAAATGATGAAACTTCTGCCTTAACAGATTCGTTTCAAGACAATCTTTTAGCACCACCCATTTATACAAGACCTGCCGAATACAAAGGAAAAAAAGTTCCTGAAGTGTTGATGAGCGGGCATTTTAAAAAGATTGATGAATGGAGAGAAACTCAAGCCCTGAAAACCACCAAACAAAAACGACCAGATCTCATTGATTAAAAAAATATAAATATGAAGAATATACTTGTTTTATTAGTTTGCTTATTTGGATTTAATGTTTTCTCTCAAAGTTGGTTAGATGGAAAATGTAAAGATTTAGATCAAGCCATAACCTCATCTGAATTTAATGCATCTAATGAACGAAACGTTTTGAGTATTATCATTAATCAAGCTGGAGAAATAGCTGTTAATGGCGAAGTGAAACCCAACTTAAGAGAAATTGCTTTTAAAGAATTGGTATTAGATTTTGTTACTAATCCTAAACAAAACAAAAGTAAAGCGAGCAATCCAGATAAGGTTTACATTCAACTCGCAAGTTTCAATAAAAACTCAGATCAGCTACAAGTTTTAAAATCTTATATCCAAGAAGTCTATATTTATCTTTGGGATAAATATGCAGATGAAAAATATAATTCGAGCTATATTGAATTAAACTGCAGAAAAAGATCAAAAGTGTTTGAAACTTATCCGTTAAGAATTATAGGAGAAATTAATAACAAAGAAAGATCAAACAATCGTCCAAAAGGTCTTGGTGTTCCTCCTTTTGCAGGCGATGTTAAAGACAACTAACGCTTTAAAGTAAAATGCCCCGTTAAATTACGACCGTCGTCTAAAACAATTTTATACCAATAATCTTGAGACGGCATAGGTTTATTGTTGTAAAAACCATCCCAAGATTTATCAAGCCCTCTGAATGATTTCAGTAGTTTGCCATAGCGATCAAAAATATAGACAAAAGCTAAAGCTTGTTTGTTATTAAAAGTGCCTTTAAATCCCCATACATCATTAATACCATCATTGTTTGGAGTAAAAAATGGCATAATTCCAATAACGCCAAAAGTTTTTGGCTGAATGCCACAACCCTTGTTATCTCTAACAAACATATCGTGAATACCTGGTAAAACATTTTCAAAAACATTACTCTCTTGGTATGGTCCATCAGGATTGTCTAAGGCATATTCATAATCTCCAAGGCTATTTTCAGAAACCAAAACTTCAACGGTATTGTTGTCTCTATTAAACTCTTCTATTTCTAAGCTATAAGTCGCCAAGCCAGAAGAAATAACTTCAATAGTTCTAAAATTTGTGCAACCTGTTTCAATGGCAGTTATTTCTAATTCGTAAACTCCAGCTTCATTCACTGCAATTTCAGACGTGGTTTCATTTGTTGATGTCCATAAATATTCAAAGTCATTAAGTTGATTAGCAGAAATTCCAGAGGTTAAAATAATAGGATTTGGAAAGTCTTCTACACAATAAACCAAAATTTCATCTTCAGCAACCTGAGGTAAAGCAACAACTTCTAAGCTTAGAATACCTAAATCTTTACAAGGTGTTCCGTTTTCTATACTAAAAAACACATCTTGCTGAAAAGGATTTTCAATTGTAAAATTTGAAGGATTATTGATGGGGTTAATTTCATTTAAGGCATCATTTTCTGTCATATAAAATGCATCAGCAACTAAATTTTCTTGAGTTTCAATAGATGTTAAATCAAAAGTTTGAATACCATTTTGGCTATCATCACACTGCTTTAACGTGAAATTTTCAGTAGTAAAATCTTGAATATCCAAAGTCAATTCTGTAACAGAAGAACATCCCGAAATAATATTCTCAACTCTAACACCGAGTATTTGAGGCGTTTCTGTATTCGTATAATTCTCAGGGGTTTGAATCGGGTTAATATTGTTTTGAGCATCGCTAACAGATTCATAATAAGTAAATTCAAAATCACTCAAGGCAGATTGATTAGTGATGAATTGAAGATTAGCTTGAGTCAAGTCAAATTCAGCAGAATTGGTGTGTAAATTTTGTGCACATTCGGTTAGTTGAGCAAAATTTGTTTCTGGAAAAGGAAAATATGTAACATTAGCTACTCCAATTCTACCGCAAGTTCCATCATTCAAATCCACATCCAAAGTGTAGGTTTCTTGAAATGGCAAGTCAACATTTGGAGGTTGAGAAATATTTAAAGTTGGAGTTGTTTCTCCAGTAATAATTTCACCATTTAACTTCCATAAATAAACAGCATTAGGGATATCATCATAACTTAATGTAAAACTTTCACCATCACACAAGTCTAATTGTTGAGTATTGGTACCAACAATATCAATTTTAGATGAAAGCAAAGATTGGATAAAAGGTGGTAATCCAAAATTAGTTTGATTGCCTAAGCTAATGGCACCGTTTGCAAAACTCTCGGTGTAATCAGCTTGATTTCCAGCTAATTCAGGATTGTTAATCACAGACAAAAAGCTTTGCCCAACCATACTTCTATATATTTTTCCATTAGGTGCCAATTGAATAGCACCAGCAAGATTACCAGAAACGCCATTAAAAGTAAAGAGAGAGTTGGGAATATCTAAAGCTTCTAAATCCCATTGCAAAAGAGTTGGAGCATTAAATTGAGTTACAGAAGCATAGGCTTTTGTCCCTTCTGGAGAAAATTCAACACTGTATGCATTCACATTGTTAACCAATTCCAAAGGATTTGAAACCACACCAAGAGTGGAATCAAAATCAAATAAATACACATTTCCTGTTCCTTGGTCAACTTCATTTACAGGGTCAAAATCCATAGTTTGATTGGCTGTGATAAGTTTATCTCCATTGGGTGAAGCTTTTAAATAACCTATTGCCGCTCGTCGGTAACTGTCCGTAGATACAAAAGGTCCAACTTGAGAAGTTACAGGTGTTTCGTTTAATCCATTTTCGTCTATAAAAAATGCATAAAACGTATCTTTAAAATGGGTTATGACCCAAATAGAATTACAATTTTCTCCACGAACCGCAGTAATTTTTTCTGAACATTTATATTTGACATCTTCAGAATTGTTAGGGTCATAGGTGACGAGTTCAATATTTTTTTGATTAGGAACAACGTTTCCTAAACCGCCATTTAGCGACATATCAACAACTGAATAAGCAAAGCCATTATTAAATCCATCATCAGCTTGTGGAACAGATTGGTTGGTGTCAGTATAAGTTGTTCGTGGTGAACCATCAGGGTTTGCTGGTCCTTGATTGGGATATGCAAAGGCATTTTCGTGATGAGGTTCATCAACAGTAAACACAAAATACAAATCTTCGTTGGTTGGATGTGGCACAATCAAACCACTTGATGTACTTGATGGATCACCATTTAACCCAGTTCCGCCAAAATAATTAGCATTAGACATAATTTGATGATTGGCATTCCAAATGGTTTGTCCATCGGTGTAAAATAACAAATCGCCATTAGCTTTTGAAATAGACGAACAACCTTCATTGGTACTCAACGCACCATCGTTTAAAACCGTTGGTGGTGAAGTATTAAAACTTAGGCCAGCATTATTACCAAAATACCAGTTATTAGCTTCACCCTGAGAAAAAGCTAAAATTGGGGAAAGTATAAATAGAAATAATAAAAAATATCTTTGCTTTTTTTTCATAATCATAGACTAGCAAAGATATAAGATTTATTTACAAATCTCTTTTCTTCAGCAATCTATACGAACCAAAAACGCATAAAAATGTCCAAGCTAAAACCGTGATTACACTAACAATACTCACACTATAATCTTGCATAATTTCAGTATTCAGTTGCTTAGTCGCAGAATTGATAATATCTAATCTTGTAATCGGTTCAGGAATAAGATTCCACATGGCGTTCAATGGTGTATAATCGCTAATAAAATCAAAGCTTGTTTTGCTTACAATCGCACTAAATATGCCTTCAAAAATCCATAATACAAATAAAAAACCTAAAGCAAAGGCCGAACGCTTGATAAGCAAACCTAGAAATAAACACAAAGAGAAAAATCCAAGTAATTTGACAAAATAACCTCCAATATATTCTAAACCCGAAAAGATAATATGAAACTCATCATAATCTGAAAATATCAAACCTAAAACTAAAGTTACGATGAATAAAAGCACAGTTGAGCACAAGGCATACAAAACGGATACATAAAACTTAGATAAAATAAATTCTTTTTTACTTAATCCGTCTATCAAGTTTTGTTTGAGCGTTCTGTTGGTATATTCACTAGACATCATAGAAACGATCACAATGGCTAATATAATTTTGAGAAAAGCCACAAAAAAACTCATAAAATGCCAAGTGTAAGGAAAATTATAAATGCCTTGATCTGCCAATCTAAAATTAATCGATCCAAAGCGGAATTTAATGGTTGATAATAATGCCGCTGAAAGAAACAAACTAAAATAAAGAATAGTCATAATTTTAGCTGAACGGCTATGTCTGAGTTTAAAAAGCTCTATATTGATAAGTCGTAGCATAAGATTTTAATTTGTAAGTTTTAAAAATTGTTCTTCAAGACTTTCTTTGCGTTTGACGAGATGTGTCAGCACAAATCCTTTTTCAAAACACAATTTATTGAACTCGCCCGCTGAAAAATCTTTATTCAAAAATATCCTGATTTGGTTGTGTTCTATTTTATCAAATTTATCAATAAAATCAAGACTTTCTAAGAATTTTGCAAACTCGCCGAGCGTTTCAACAGAAGTTTCAATATAGCCAAAAGACGCATTCATCTCGTCAACTCGACCAGCGTATAGTTTTTTGCCTTGTCTTATAACAACAACGTGGGTGCAAATTTTTTCAACTTCGTCTAAAAGATGTGAAGCTAAAAGAATTGTTGTGCCGTCTCCAGCAATTTTTTTGATAATTTCTCTGATTTGATGAATCCCTTTGGGGTCAAGACCATTGGTCGGTTCATCAAGAATTAATATTTCAGGATTGTTGAGCAAGGCCGAAGCAATGGCGAGACGTTGTTTCATACCCAAAGAGTAGGTTCTAAAATGGTCGTGTTTCCTGTCGAGAAGATCAACCGTTTGTAACACATTTTCGATATTGCTTTCTTCTATTTCTTTAATTTTACACACCAATTTCAAGTTGTCTAAAGCCGACATATTGGGATAAAAGTTGGGGCTTTCAATAATGGCACCTACTTTTTTTAAAGCCTCGTGCGTATCCATTGTGTCTGAAAACCACTCAAACGATCCTGAAGTAACATTGATTACGTTGAGCACCATTCCAAGTGTAGTTGATTTTCCACTTCCATTAGGGCCGAGAATACCGTAAACATTTCCTTTTTCGATGGTAAAGCTTAAATCGGAAACCGCAGTGGATTTGCCAAATCTTTTCGTGAGGTTTTTGAGTTCGAGTATTGTTTCTGGCATAGATTGGTTTTAGTTATACGACGGGTTTACTAAGGATTTGTTACAGTAATGTTTTAGAAATAGTAAAGATTGCGTTGTATGCACTCGTTGTAAACGAGAGATATTTATGGGCTTATGCTGAAATCACAAACAAAAAAGCCCTTAAAAATCAAAGGCTTAACATTAAAAAAGTGACCTCGGCAGGATTCAAACCTGCAACCTTCTGAGCCGTAATCAGATGCGCTATTCAGTTGCGCCACGAGTACTTTTGAGTTGGTTCTAAATTCGGTTTGCAAATATATTTTATTTATAGCTTTCCACAAAATTTAGGCAAATTTAAATCGAATTCATTTTAAATAGTTTTGCATCTTCATCAAATCTAATTAAATCTCGTGGAAATAATTGATGAAGTAACCCACTGTCAATCAAAGATTGGGGAGAATCTTGAACCACTTTTTTATCTTTAATTAAAACAATCGAGTCACAAAGTTGTAAAGCCAAATTTATTTCATGTGTTGCAAAAACTACAGACTTTTGATGGTCTTGACTTATTGTTTTAAGCAAATTCAATATCAAAGCTTTATGATACATATCAAGATGTGACGTTGGTTCATCGAGAATAATTAGCGGAGTGTTTTGAGCTATCGCTCTTGCTATCAAAGCCTTTTGGAGTTGCCCATCACTTAAAGACATGCATGATCTATCTTTTATAGCGTATAAACCAACTTGTTTTAATGATTTTATGATGTGGCTCTTGTCTTCAATTTTATGCAAGCCTAACCAATTGGTGTAAGGCTGTCTTCCTAATGCCACAAAGTCTAAAACACTTAAATGTTGTGGTAAAGGTTCTTTAGTCAAAACAACACTGATTTGTTTGGCTATTTCATTGTTACTAAGATTATTAAAATCTTTTCCATTGAGCAATATTTTTCCTTCACAAATAGGTAGAAGCTTAGACAAGCTTTTGATCAATGTTGATTTGCCAGACCCATTTACACCAATTACAGCAGTTAAATTTGAATCTTTAATCTCAATAT
Source organism: Flavobacterium sp. CS20 (assembly GCF_018080005.1). Classification (NCBI taxonomy): domain Bacteria; kingdom Pseudomonadati; phylum Bacteroidota; class Flavobacteriia; order Flavobacteriales; family Flavobacteriaceae; genus Flavobacterium; species Flavobacterium sp. CS20. The sequence continues at coordinate 1,492,949 of NZ_CP073015.1, forward strand.
TAATAGATTGTGCCACTTCTAATTTTGGTTTCTGGTAGCCTATGCTAATATTTTGAGTTTCTAATCGCATAACTAAAAATTAAGTTGTCTGGAACGCATAATTAACCAAATCACAATAGGTGCACCAAACAAAGATGTAACAGCATTGATAGGTATTGTGTTGTCTAAGCCTGGCGACTGAGAAATACTATCACATATCAGCATAACCATGGCTCCACCAATTGAAACAGCTGGTAGCATTATAAGGTGTTTATTTGTCTTAAAAACAAGTCTAATTAAATGAGGTATAGCTAAACCCACAAAAGCAATTGGACCTGCAAATGCAGTGATGCTACCTGTTAAAAGACAAGTGGTTATTACAGTTGCATAACGCAAGCTTCTAATATTGACGCCTAAGCTTTTAGCATAAGACTCACCGATCAACAACGCATCTAAAGGCTTGACTAAAAACAAACAAAGCAATAAGCCTATCAACCAAAAAACACTCAAAATACTGACTTCCACCCAAGACAAATCGCCAAGACTTCCCAATGACCAAAACACAAATTGTTGTAACTCATCAGATGTGCTAAAATAGGATAATACATTCACCACAGCTCCTGTTAGACTAGCAAACATTAAACCTATAATCAAAAGTGCCATGCTGTCTTTAATTTTTGCAGAAGTTAGTAAAATGGCTATCATCACCAATACGCTTCCCAGACTTGATGCTAAAATAAGTGCAGTTTTACTGAACCAAACAGACCCACTAAATCCTATGCCAAATAAACCGCTACCCATTATGAGCAAAGCCACACCAAGTCCTGCTCCACTACTTAAACCTAAAACATATGGACCAGCAAGTGGATTTCTAAAAAATGTCTGCATGAGCAATCCGCTAATACCTAAGCCAGAACCAATAACAATAGCAGTAATAGCCTTAGGCAAACGATAATTTAAAACGATATAAGTCCAAGTTTCATTTGAACTCTGACCAGTAAAAACAGCTTTAAAAATGTCGTTTAAAGGAATAGCTACAGAGCCTAAACTGATATTTACTAAGCATAAAAATATCAGTATCAACAAAAAGCCTAAAATAATTCTAGGAATTTTTTTCACGGATTTAAAGGTTTAAAAAAATGGGTGTCATATTCAGGCAATAGTTGTGGGTGAAAAATCTTTATCAAATCTTTTAAAACCCAATCAGGTCTGTTTGGTGCAAGCTCATAATACAAAACACCACCAGTCTGTCCTTTCTGTTTGGCAAATGTATAGATATTTTGATTTTTAAAAGCTTTAAATTTTTTGTAATGCGGTTGACTATCAAGCATTTGTTTGTATGAGATGTATTGTGCTGGAGCAATCCAAAAATCTGCATTTTGAGATTGATTTAATACGCTTTCAAAAGCTAAAGATAAACTTCCACTACCTTTTGTGTCTGAATATAAATATTTGGCATTGGCATCTTTAATAATCTGAGCTTGCCAACTTTCACCAGCTGGAAGATACCATTGGTCTTTCCATAAGGCTCCAGATATTACACTTGGTTGTGTATGAACTCTTTGAGCGAGAGTTTTGGCATTGTTGTATTCTCGTTTTATCTCTTTAAAAATATGATTCGCTTTTTCGTATTTATCAAAAAGTAATCCAAAAAACTTAATCCATTCGGCTTTGCCTAAAGGATGTTGCTCTACCCAATCGGCATTGTATAAAACGGGAATACCAAATTTTTTAAGGCTAGACAAGGTCTTGTTTTCACCTTTCACAGCAAAACTTACAATGGCTTCGGGTTTTAGATTTATTAGTAATTCGGTGTTCAAACTTTGATTTTGACCTACATCTTTAATTTTGCCTTTGTCGATCAATTGACGTGCAGATGCTGAAGATACATAATCGGTGTCAGCAAAACCAACTAAACTATTTAACACCCCTAAATTCTCTAAAGAAGGAATGTGAGTTGTTGATGTAACAACCAAACTTTTTATTGGAATTTCTAACAATACATCATAATCAATATTTTCAGGACTATTATGCCCGCGTTTGTGAAGCAAGTATGTATAATCTTTAGTCGCTTCTGACCATGCTTGAGTAACTTTTAAGATATAATAATCCTTATGACTTTCTACTTCAAATGCCTTGGCATATTCTATTTTAACTTTATCTGTGGTTTGTTCTTTTTGAACTTGAGTTGTTTCTTTTTTGTTATGGCAAGACATTATTGTTAAGGCAATCAGAATATTTATTATTAATTTCATAACCTAATATCAATTAAATTTTAGCAAATTAAATTTTTTATTCAAATATCTAATAATGATTTGTGTTGTGAAGACAAAAGTAGAATTATTAATATTAACGTGGTTTCACATTAAACTGAAATTGTGGTGAAAGTATATGATTTATAAAGAAACCTAACAATTTGTAGTTTAAAAATTTAGACTGTCAGATTTTTCAAAAAAGACCTCACATCTTCTACTTTATTGAGATAATATTTGGCATTGGTTTTTTTTAGACCTACTTTTATGGTATGTGCTGTTTCGGGTAAATCTTCAAACATATATTCATCCGTCCAATCGTCGCCAATTGCAATAATGCTATCAAATTTTTTCTCATCCAAAATATGTAAAACCGCTTGACCTTTATTGGCTTTACTGCTTTTTATTTCCAAAACTTTATTGCCGTGCATAATGGTTAAATCAGTATTTGAAATCAAACTTGTCAAAACGGTATTGATTTCAACAACGCGTTTTTCAGCCATTTCTAAGTCAGAATTTCGATAATGCCAGGCAAGTGAAAAAGATTTTTTTTCTAAGCTTGACCGTGGTGTTCTATCGACAAAAGTTTCAAGTATAGGGATTACATCGGCCATCCAATCATTTTTAAGAATTTCTAATGCATTCCATTCATTATTATTTCTATAAAAAACGCCGTGATCTGATATCAAGCGATAATTGGTATGAGCAAACCATTTGCCTAAGGTTTCCTTATCTCGACCACTAATGATGCAGATTTCTATCTTTGGATTTTTGTCTATGCTTTCTAACAATCTAAACAATTCTTTATCAGGCTTAGCTTCTTCTGGTTTTTGAGTAAAATTTACTAAAGTTCCATCGTAATCTAAAAGCAAAAGTGTGTTTTTAGATTGTTTTACGTCTTTGATTATTTTTGATTGCTTTGATTCTGTGAGTTTGTCTGCTTTGATATATTGACTTACATTTTGTAAGGATTCTAAATCATTCATAAATTCTTCTGCCCATTTTTCAACACTGTAACGCGAAATTCGTTTTTGAAGACTAGTCATGCGTTCTCTTTGTTCTTCAATTGGCATTTCTAATGCTTTTTTTAGCGTGTCTGCTATTTCTTCAAAATTAAAAGGATTGATGAGTAAAGCTTCACTCATTTCTATAGATGCACCAGCCATTTCACTTAATACCAAAACCCCATCTTTTCGGGTTCGTGTGGCTACATATTCCTTAGCCACTAGATTCATACCATCTCGAATCAAAGTGATTAAAGCTACATCTGAAGAGGTGTAGAGATCAATCAAGTTTTCAAAAGGCATACTTCTAAAAAAATACCAAATAGGTGTCCAACTTACTGTTGAAAACTGACCATTGATCCGACCGACCAACTCATCGGTTTCTCTTTTTAATTTCTGATATTGTGGAACTTGAGATCGCGATGGCACAGCTAACATGATCAAACGAATTTTTTCTCTGTATTGCGGATATTTTTTAAGAAAATATTCAAAAGACCGTATCCGATTTGGAATTCCCTTGGTATAATCTAATCGGTCTATAGATAAGACCATTTTTGTAGATTTACTTTGACTTAAATGCTCATCAAGTCGTCTTTGAATTTCTGTTTTTTGACGTTTATTTTGTTCTTGATTGTCTAAAGTCGCTTTTTCAAATTTTTTGTAGTCAATTCCCATAGGAAACGAATCGACTTTAATGATTCTATTATTATGTGTGATTTTGTTAAACTTGACTTCCTTATTAGCAATTCTTTTCACTGAACTCAAAAAGTGTCGCTCATAATCATAGGTATGAAACCCGATCAAATCTGCACCAAGCATACCTTCTAATAGTTCGCCACGCTTAGGAAAAGTTCTAAAAATTTCGTAAGACGGAAACGGAATATGCAGAAAAAATCCAATTGATACATCAGGTTTTTCGGCTTTAATAAGTTGTGGCAATAACAACAATTGGTAATCATGTATCCAAACTTTATCGCCATCTTCAATTTGATTTAAAACCACTTTGGCAAATTTTTCATTGACGCGTTTATAACTTTCCCAAGCATGTTTGTCGTATTCGGTGTATTCTAAAAAGTAATGAAACAAAGACCACAAGGTGCGATTGCTAAATCCATAATAATAGTTTTGGATATCATCTTCGGTAAGATTAACACCAACACATTGCTCTTTTTTAACAGCTATATCAACCTGTTTCTGTATGTTTTCATCTATTGCTTCATCGGTTAGACCAGTCCAACCAACCCATACGCCGTTGCTATCGCGATGAACTGATTTCATTCCTGTTGCTAATCCACCAACGCTTGGGATGACTTTTATACTACTATCGGTGAGTTTAACTTGAAGTGGTAAGCGATTTGAAACAATTATTGTTTTATTCATGGGAACACTTTGTTTTATCGATAAATTTTCTATTAATTTAGCAAAACAATTTTATATAGCTCACAAAATCTAATTATTTTTTTATGAACAATCTTGATTATGGCATTATAGGCAATTGTCGCTCAGTCGCTTTGATTTCAAAAACTGCATCAGTAGATTGGTGTTGTTTACCTGAATTTGACTCTGCTTCAGTTTTCGCAAAACTTCTCGACAAAGACAAAGGTGGACATTTTGGATTTTTAAATTCCGATGAATATGAAATTAATCAGTATTACATCAAGAATACCTGTGTGCTAAAAACACAATTTAAAAATGACGATGCTGGGTTTGAAGTTTTAGATTTTTTACCACGATACCAAAAGGCTAATCAGGAATATCATGCACCGCCAGAATTTATAAGGTATATCAGAATTTTGTACGGTCAACCCAAGGTTGTAATAGATTTTCAACCCCGATTAGAATATGCCAAAGGCGAAACCTTGATTTTTGATAAAAAAGATTTTATTGTGGGACTGATCAAAGATGAAGAGCATTTTGACTCGTTGTTTTTATACACAAATTTAGACCACAAAAAAATCATCAATGCTGAGCCAATCATACTAACGGATAATGTCTTTTGTGTATTGAGTTATAACGAAAAAATTGATCTTCCTAACCTTGACAGTGTAACTTTAGAATATGAAAAAACTAAAGTGTATTGGTTAGATTGGTGTCAAAAAACCCTGCATTTTAATCATTTTAAAAATGAAGTTTTAAGAAGTGCCTTAACGCTAAAATTATTGAGCTACGACAAAAGTGGTGCCATTTTAGCAAAGACCACCACGTCGCTTCCTGAGACCATCGGTGAAGTGCGAAATTGGGATTACAGGTTTTGTTGGATAAGAGATGCGTCTATGGTTGTGAAGGTGATATCTCAATTAGGTCATCAGCGTATGGCAAAACGCTATTTACAGTTTGTGATAGATTTGATTCCTGATAAAAATGAAAAACTTCAAATTATGTATGGTATCAACAAAGAAAAAAAACTGACCGAACATATTTTAGATCACTTATCTGGTTACGAAAATTCAAAACCCGTTAGAACTGGAAATGCCGCTTACCAACAAAAGCAAAATGATATTTATGGTATTTTGATGGATGTGATTTATCAAGAACTGCTTAAATTCAATTGTGATGTAGAAAACAAAGAAGAACTCTGGGCAATTACAAAAGGTATAGCTTGGGTTGTTAAACAACACTCGAAAGAACCCGATAAAGGTATTTGGGAATTTAGACAAGGCGATAGACATTTTACATTTTCAAAAGTCTTGTGCTGGGTTGCCATTGATAGAGCTATAAAAGTATCAAAAATGCTCGGTAAAAATTCAAAACTTTACCAATGGGAAAAATTAGAACAAGACATTAAAGCCGATATTCTTAAACAATCATGGAATGAAAACGCTCAAGCCTTTACCCAATCTTATGATTCAGAAGATTTAGATGCTTCGGTTTTGCTTATGGAAACTTATGGATTTATCGATGCTAAACACCCTAAGTTTATTAAAACTGTGGAAGCCATCGGTCAAAAATTAACCTATGATGGTCTGCTTTATCGCTATAAAAACAAAGATGATTTTGGTATTCCCAAATCCTCTTTCACGATTTGCACTTTTTGGTATATCAATAGTTTAAATAAAATTGGCAAAACTCAAGAAGCTTTAAAACAATTTAAAACTTTACTCAGCTACTCCAATCATCTCGGCTTATTTAGTGAAGATATTGATTTCAAAACCAAGCGTTTGCTCGGTAATTTTCCACAAGCTTATTCTCACTTGGCATTGATTGAAACGGCGATGAATTTTGAGAAAGTTTTGAATTAAGAATATTTAAGCCACGAATGCACGAATGGCTACAATATTATTCTTTTTCTGATTTCTCTTGAAGCATTTTTAATTTTTACTCAAAACTTATTTAATCAATAAAGTCATAAAAAAGTCTTGAAATGATTGACATATAACTAAAATTTTCTAATTTAGTTTTATGCTAACAGAAGAATACATCGACAAAGAAAATAAAGAAATTGCCAAGCAATACAAAAAGCTTTTGCGTATCAGCTATCGATCGTTGAGCAAAAACGATAAAACCCAAATCAGAAAAGCTTTTGAAATTGCCTTAGAAGCTCATAAAGATCAGCGTAGAAAGTCTGGTGAAGCTTATATTTTTCACCCTATAGCCGTAGCACAAATCGTAGCTTCTGAAATTGGATTAGATGCCACTTCAATCATCGTCGCTCTCCTTCACGACGTGGTTGAAGATACCGAATATTCTCTTGCAGATATCGAACAACTCTTTGGTGAAACTGTAGCAAAAATCGTGGACGGTCTCACAAAAATTTCAAGCCTAAAAAAAGATGGAGACATTTCACTCCAAGCTGAGAATTTTAGAAAAATGTTGCTCACTTTAAATGACGACATCCGCGTCATTATCATAAAAATTGCTGACCGTTTACACAACATGCAAACGATGGATGCTATGCGACCCGATAAACAAGTCAAAATTGCCTCTGAAACTTTATATATTTATGCACCACTCGCCCACCGAATCGGGCTTTATAACATTAAAACAGAGCTTGAAGATTTAAGTTTAAAATACACTGAACCTGAAGTTTATCAAGATATTGCTAACAAAATAAAAGAAAGTAAAGAAGAACAAGACCAATATATTAGAGACTTTAGCAATATCATTTCTGAAGCTTTAGACAAAGAAGGATTGAACTACGAAATCAAAGGGCGACCCAAGTCTATCTATTCTATCCGCAAAAAAATAGTGGCTCAAAACATCGACTTTGATGAAGTCTATGACAAGTTTGCCATAAGAATTATTTACAAATCTGACTTGGCTAACGAAAAGTTTTTGGCGTGGAAAATTTATTCTATCGTTACCGACTTCTTTAGACCCAATCCTACCCGATTGCGGGATTGGATTTCTTCACCTAAGTCAACGGGATACGAAGCTTTGCACATCACCGTCATGGGACCAAAAGGTCAATGGGTTGAAGTGCAAATCCGCAGTGAACGCATGAACGAAATTGCCGAAAAAGGATATGCCGCTCATTATAAATACAAACATGGTGATAAAAATATAGACCACGGTTTAGACCAATGGTTGTCAAGACTACAAGAGGCTTTAGAAAACAACACAACCAACGCTGTTGATTTTGTTGAACATTTTAAACTCAACCTATATGCCAAAGAAATTTTTGTATTTACACCACAAGGTGATTTAAAATCCTTGCCTAAAGGTGCAACAGCTTTAGATTTTGCATTTCACATTCATACCGATGTTGGCTTGACAACTCGTGGCACGAAAGTCAATGGCAAACTTACCCCTTTAAGCCATAAGCTAAAAAGTGGAGACCAAGTTGAAGTCATTACTTCTCCAAATGCCAAACCTACGGCCAACTGGCTTGATTTTGTAACCACAGCACGAGCACGTTCTAAAATCAAAACAGCCTTAAAAGAAACCAAAAAACAAATTGCTGAAGAAGGCAAAGAAATTCTTAAACGAAAATTGCGCTCACAAAAAATTCAGCTCAACGAGAAAACCGTCAATGAACTGGTCAATCACTTTAAGCTAAAAACCAGTTTAGATTTGTTTTACCGCGTAGGCAAAGGCACTATTGATAATAAAGAACTCAAAGATTTTGCATCCCAGAAAAACAATGCTTTAGTTTCCTTTTTTAAATCAAAAATCAGACGGCAGTCTAAGCCCCAAAATAAAGAAATTAATGATGATGAAATTTCATCTAATTTTGATCAATTGGTGTTTGGCGATGACGAAGAAACCTTTGATTACACGCTTGCCAAATGTTGTAATCCTATCCCTGGCGATGATGTTTTTGGTTTTTTGACAGTAAATGACGGTATAAAAGTTCATAAAAAAGATTGCCCAAATGCCATACAACTGCAAAGCAATTACGCCTATCGCATCCTAAAAGCCAAGTGGATAGACTCAACCGAAGAAGATTTTAATGCCAAACTCAAACTGTCTGGTATTGACAATCTTGGTCTTGTCAGTCAAGTTACCGATTTAATCTCAAAAAGTTTGAATGTCAATATGAAAAATTTGAACTTTTCAAGTAAACACGGCATCTTTAATGGTGAAATAACCGTAACCATTAAAAACAAAAAAATTCTTAATCAATTGATTGACAAACTAAAAAAAATAGATGGAATTGATAAAGTAAGCCGTGAATAAAGCTTAAATTTGCAATTATGGAAAATTTGAAAAATGTAGAACAAAACAATCAGGCCATTGTTAAAAATGTGTTTACCAAATATTTGGAAGAAAACAAACACCGCAAAACTCCTGAACGCTTTGCCATTTTACAAGAAATCTATGAAAATCAAAATCATTTTGATATCGAGTCGTTGTATATCACGATGAAGAATAAAAACTATCGCGTCAGTCGAGCTACACTTTATAACACTATAGACTTATTACTCGATTGTGGTTTAGTGAGAAAACACCAGTTTGGTAGCACACAAGCCCAATACGAAAAATCTTATTTTGACAAACAGCACGACCACGTCATTCTTTCAGATACTAATGAAGTTATAGAATTTTGTGACCCACGTATAGAATCCATCAAAAAAACAATAGAAGAAGTGTTTGACATCAGTATAGATAAACACACGCTATATTTTTATGGCAAACGCAATCAACCAAAGGACAATTCATAATGACAATAGACTTACTACTTGGCCTACAATGGGGCGATGAAGGCAAAGGCAAAATCGTTGATTATCTCACCAAACAATATGACATTATCGCTAGATTTCAAGGTGGTCCAAATGCAGGACATACCATAGAATTTAACGGCATCAAACACGTGTTACACACCATTCCATCAGGAATTTTTCATCCTAAAGCTATTAATGTCGTTGGTAATGGCGTGGTGATAGATCCTGTAATTTTCAAAAAAGAACTTGAAGGTCTTGACAAATATGATGTAGATTACACCAAATCTCTACTGATTTCAAGAAAAGCACATCTCATTTTGCCAACGCATCGTTTGTTGGATGTCGCTTCAGAAACCGCTAAAGGCAAAGCCAAAATCGGTTCTACTCTAAAAGGTATTGGTCCAACTTATATGGACAAGACAGGGCGAAATGGTATTCGTGTGGGCGATTTAGAGTTTGATGACTGGCAAGACAAGTATCGCCAATTGGCTGATAAACACCAGGCTATGATAAAATTTTACAACGTTGATGTGCAATACGATTTAAATGAATTGGAAAGTGAATTTTTTGAAGCCGTAGAAAAAATTAGAACCCTTCAATTTATCGATTCTGAAGAATATTTATTTCAAGCCATCAAAAGCAACAAAAGTATTTTGGCAGAAGGAGCACAAGGTTCGTTGTTAGATATTGATTTTGGCACTTATCCTTTTGTAACCTCATCAAACACAACTGTCGCTGGAGCTTGCACAGGGCTTGGCATAGCACCAAACAGAATTCAAAAAGTGTTTGGTATTTTTAAAGCTTATACTACACGTGTAGGTAGTGGTCCGTTTCCCACGGAGTTGTTTGATAAAAACGGTAAACAAATGGCAAAAATAGGTCACGAATTTGGAGCTACTACAGGGAGAGCTCGTCGATGTGGCTGGCTTGACTTAATCGCTCTGAAATATGCTGTTGAAGTCAATGGCGTCACAGACTTAATGATGATGAAAGCCGATGTATTGAGCGGATTTAAAAATTTAAAAGTTTGCACTGCTTATCACTATAATGGCAAAGAAATTTCACATTTACCATACAATCTGAGTGCCGAAGATTTAAAACCGATTTACAAAAATTTTAAAGGTTGGGAAGAAGATATTACTCAAGTTAAAACTTTTGATGAACTTCCACAGAACCTTAAAGATTACATCGCCTTTATTGAAGACTTTGTAGATGTCAATATTAAAATTATTTCAGTAGGTCCAGACAGAAAGGAGACTATTTTAAGGTAAAGTTTTATTTGATGGTGTAAACATAAATGATAAAACGTTTCCGTTTTCTATCGCCAGTTCGGTAATAATTTCTATCAAAAACTTGAATTCTAGCTTGTTTTGCTATGTCTGGAAATTTGCTTTCAAATTGATTCACTAAATTTCCCGAAACTAATAATTGAAAATCTTTTTCAGGTAATTGATTTGGATCTATCTTTATTGTATTCTCACCAAATTCCCATATTATTTCAGGTTCTAAGTATTCATAGTAGAATTTAGGTAAATCGGCATTTTGAAGTTTACTGGCTTCTAAGGGATTGTAATTGTCATTTTGTTTAAATAAAAACACACCGCTTTGTCCGATTAAAGTAATCATTAAAATTAAAAATATATTAGCCCAAAACAGTTTTTCGAATTGTTTTCGTTTTAAATTATAAAAAATAAAGTAAGCAATACTCAAGCTCGTTAAACTCAAAATGATATAAAGTAACCAAAAAGAAGAAGTATGAGTTTTAATAATCAAAGGTAAAGCCAAAATTGCAATACAAACAATTCCTAAAATTGAATAATGAGAATAATGAACAATTTTAGAAATAATGTTTTTCTTATTATTAAATAAATATTGCAACACCATTGCTGTATTAAGTGCAAGCGGAATCAAAACTGGAACGAGATACCGAGGTTTCTTTTCAGGCACAACAGACAATAAAATTATAGCTATCACAGTCCACAAAAAAGAAAACTTATAAATCGTTTTGTGTTTTAATTTTGATTTAAAATATGGATATGCCAAACTTACCAAAGCTGGAATCGTCCAAATACCTGATTGAATAAAAAAGCTCCAATAATAATAAAATGGACGTGTGTGATAATCTGTCCAATTTTGGGTTTCAGTTTCTGCTATATCTTTTAAAGTTTGTGGATCGGCAAATCGCACATAGAGATACCAGCTTCCACCAATTGCAACACCTAAGATTAAAAAGCTTAAAACTTTATACCAATGAGATTTAAACTTAACTTTAAAACTGAAATAATATGCTAAAATCATCGGCAGAAACAGAGTATATGATCCAATTGGCTTTTTGACAAAATAGATAAACCAAAGAAAATAGCTCCTAATAATACATTTTGCCATTTTATCATTGGATGATTATTCAGTAAATAATAAAACCCTATAAGCATTGTGGCATGTGTATAAATATCTGAAGGAGCTTCAAATCTAATAACGATAATATAGAACGAAGTTGCTAAGATAAGTGCCGCATAAAAAGCCAATCTTTTAGAACTCCAAATATGGATCAAATTATAAAAATAAACGGATCAACTTATAAAAAGCCAATCTAATTTAGTCGGAACTAAGCCAAATATGGATCAACTTATAGAAACCAATTATTTTCAGTAATCATATCTCGAGCCACATTAAAATTGCGAGCTTCCATAATCGAGACTTGAAGTTCAGCAAGATTAAAGGCAAATAAGCCTAAACTTATCAGAATCAAAAGTAAAATAGGATACTTATCAACGATTTTCAAGTTTCAATAATTTTAAATTTCTAATATATATCACGATTCCAAAACTATGACCAACAACTAAAACAGGATCTTGCCTTAATATTCCATAAGTTAAAATCAAAATAGAACCCAACAAACTAATTACCCAAAAACCCTTGGGCAGACTTGAGATTTTTTGTTTTTCAGAATAAATCCATTGATAAATAAACCGAAAAGTAAACAAGAGTTGAGCTACAATCCCTAAGACTAATAAATAAATAGGAATATTTTCGGTATCAAATAAATTTTGAATATCCATAGTGTTGTTGTTGTAATAATATACAATGATTAACATTGGGAAAATCCATAAAAAAATCCGACTTACTTTTGGAAATTTATGCCATTGACCTTCAAGCTGAATATTTCTAATATATATAAAATAGGTTAAAGACTGACCGAGCATAATGGCAAAATCGTGCCTTAAATAGCCATACACAAATAACAAAATAGACGCTAAAAGACTCATCTGCCAAAAAAATCTTGGGGCAACAACTTGTTTCTGTCTTTCAGAAGCTATCCACTGGTAAAAAGTGCGACTCGAAAATAAAAGTTGTGCCAAAAAACCAACACTATATATCACCCAGTCTTGCATTATGATTTTTCTTCAATTTCGTAGTTGATGTATTTTTTTTTCATCCACAGATATACAAAACAATCTAAAAGCGGACCGAGTAAGCGATTCCATAAACCAAATTTAGATTGACCTGCTAATCTAGGATAGTTTTGAATATCTACTTGTTTGACCTTGCCGTTTTGAAGCATAATCATAGCTGGCAAAAAACGATGTAAACCTTTAAACATTGGGATTCTTTTGGCATATTCAGTTTTGATAATTTTCAGAGGACAACCTGTGTCTTCCATACCATCGTGAGTGAATGTTCGCCTTATGCCATTGGCAATTTTTGAACTCATATTTTTAGTAAAGCTATCTTTTCTGCCGTGATTGCGATTGCCAGTAACCAAATCGTAGTCTCCAATATGTTCTAAGAGCAATTCAAAATCGTCAGGATCGGTTTGCAAATCGGCGTCTATATAGCCTGTTAATGAAGAATCAACATGGTCAAAACCTGCCTTAATAGCCGCACTCAAACCTTGATTTTGAGTAAAACTGATATAATCAAAACAATGAGAATTTTCACATATCGACTTTATCTTGTCTAAACTACCGTCAGTTGAGCCATCATCGACAAACAAAGCCTTAACAGGAACTGAAGCTTTTTGAAAATAATGAGAAAGCGATTCTTTTAAGCGTTCTATATTTTCTTCTTCATTGAAAATAGGGACAATTATGGTGAGTTGTGTATTGTTGCTCAAACTATTATTTTATGTTATACTGAGATTTAAACCATTCTATCTGCTTTCTTATGCCTTCTTCAAAAGAAGTTTTAGGTTGGTAATTTAATAAAAGTTTTGCTTTGTCTATAATGGCTTGTGTTTCTTGCTGATCTCCAGACCTTGGTGGCAGATTTTGAATTTGGATATGTTTTTTTAAAATCTTTTCAACATTCAATACGCCTTCTTGAGTGCTGTGTTTTTCATAATGACCTAAATTGATTATTTCACCATCTAAAGCATTATAAACTTTTATGGCATTGTAAATCCCTTTGACGATATCGCCAACATAAGTATAACTTCTGAGGTGCTTAAGACTGCCTTCATAAAGAGGAAATTTAGTGTCGTTCAATGCACAGCTAATCAGCTTTGTAAACAATTTATCGGGTCTTTCTCTCAGGCTATAAACGGAATATAATCTAAGCGATGAGGCTTTAAAATGTTGTTGACGACTTTCAGACAAAACCATTTGCTCAGTCATGAGTTTAGTTATTCCATAGGTCGATATAGGCTGAGGTGCTACATTTTCTGAAACCGTAGCGTATTTGCCATAAACAGAAGACGTGCTGATATTAAAAAAGTGTTTGAGCTGTTTTTGATGTTTAACAAATTGGATAAGATGATGAGTTGCTAATACATTATTTTCAAGATAACTTTGAAATGTAGAGTCTTTTGAAATACCAGGTTGAGCCGCAAAATGGATGATAAAATCAAAATCGTTGCTTAAATTTTGATACTGCTCAGGAAAACGTAAATCAGCGTTTATAAATTTTACACCAGCATCAGTAATTGCATTGATGTTTTTTTGCTTTAAGTCAACATCGTAATAGGTTGACAAATTGTCAAGCCCATAAACATGAAAATCTTTTGAAGCCAAAAGTTCTGCCATATGAGAGCCGATAAAGCCAGTCGCACCTGTAATTAATACTTTCATATTGCAAAGTTAGTTATTTTAATGCTGAAAAGCTTAAACCAATAGAAGTAAAAAACGCATCAAAATTTTGAGATGTTCGTGAATATTGATTAAATTCTATATTGATGCTTTTCAAACCAAAACTGCCAACCCTAAATTTAGTTAAAGGATCATAATATTTGAAACCCAAACCATATTGATGAGCGTCGTATTCTGATAAATCATAATCTGAAGTGTAATATTCATCTGTCGAAAGTGCTTGATTAAATGCGTTAAAATAATCTGCAGAAGTTTGCGTATAAAAACGATAAGATGGATATAAAGTGTATTTTAAACCCAATTTTATGGGCAACTCAAATTCAATGGTATGAGAATTTATACCCCAATCATCGGTATAAAACCTGTAGTAACTTCTCAATATAAAATTTTCTGAGATATAAAAACTTGTTCTATTGGCCAAGGCAATTTTGAATCTTGAGTCTGGTAATTTCTCAACATCATTGCCGAGAGTAAAATCTTCAGCAACGCTATCTTCTATATCTGCAAACATCACCCTATGATGAGGCGTTGATAGCAAGCCATCTTGTAATATAAAATCAGAAATAAATACGGTTTGAATGCTTTTTGATAAAATTTGAGAAATGTTTAAACCTAAATTAAATGTATTTCTGTTTTCGTTATCAAATTGAGTAAAATTTGGTGCAAAATTTGTTTCACCAACAAAATCAAATCTATTGATATTAAATCCATCTCTAAATTCTATGGGGTAAATTGGACTCAAAAAATCTATAAAGACATTACCACGCAATTGAATTTCGGTGTTTTTTTCATTAAACAAGCGTGAGTAGCTACCGCCAAAGCCTATCGAAGTATAGTCATATTCATTGGCAAACGAAATATTTGCATTCCAAATGGTATTTCTATCGTCTGAAGAATGGCTGTAATTAGCCGATAAAGCGACCCAATTATCTTTTTGAGATTCTCCTGTAGATTCAACAAAAGGATCTGCTCGTCCATCGCCATCAAAAGGATCAATATTGCTTGAAGAAGCTGAAGTATAAGCAGAAACCGAAGCATCTATGGTTAACACATCATCGTCGTTGAGTGGAATTGCTACGTTTATGGTTGGTGCAAAATCTGTGAGTTCTTCTGTGCCACGACCACCTGTTACTGCAAGATTGTCGCCATCTTGTGAATAATAGCTAGATAAGACTTTGATTTCTGTTTGGTCTAAAACTCGTTTTTTGTATTCAGTATTGTCTTGTGCAATAGACTTCATAGAAATCCCGAGCATCAAAAGCCCCACTAACAAAATTTGATATTTCATATTTATTTTTTATTGTATTAATTACATCCACAACCACCACCTGTTTTGCCACCATTGGCACCTGCTGAAGCTTCTCTGTATGATTGAAAAGCTGATTTCATCTTGGCAGCATCACTTTGTGAAAGTTGCATATCAGGATCATTGATTTTGACTTTTTCGTATTCTTTTACTGCTACACAAGATGTAAGCGACAAAAAAACAATTGAGATTAAACTGATTTTCTTTATCATTTTGAATTAATTTTTATTTTATTTGAAAGCACCAATGTTCCATCATCTTTAACTATTATAGCTTCTACATCTGGAAGTTGGTTGATGAGATTAATACCAACTTCTTCGCCCATAACAAACATTGAAGTAGCCAGAGCATCAGCCAATTCAGCTTTTGGAGCAAAAACCGTTGCACTGATAATACCTTTGGTAGGCATACCTGTTCTTGGGTCAATAATATGTGCATAACGCTGACCATCAACTGTAAAAAACTTTTCATAATTACCCGAAGTAACAACAGCCTGACGATTCAAATCAAACAATCCGAAGTTTTTAGTTTTATCCATTGGGTTGGTAATAGCAACCTTCCAAGCCGAACCATCGGGTTGAGTTCCCCAAGTATTCATATCACCAGAAGCATTGATAATTCCAGCTTTAACACCTTTTGACATCAACAAGGCTTTGGTTTTGTCTGCAAGATAACCTTTGCCAATGGCACCAAAACCGATACGCATACCTTTTTGTTTTAGAAATACCGTTTGTTGTTTTTCATCGAGAATAATATTTTGGTAACCAATATTTCTAACGGAAGCCGTTATGACTTCTTTTTTTGGCAAAGTGGTTTCTCTTCCATCAAATGAAAATAAATGTTCAACAGCAAGAAAACTAATATCAAAAGCACCATCGGTGAGTTGTGATATGGCTTTTGAACGTTTGATCAGATCAAACAATTCTTTGTCAACTTTTACGGGTTTGATGCCGGCATTTCTATTGATTGCTGAAGTTTGTGATTCAGGTTTCCACGACGAGATAAGTTTTTCTATGCGATAAATTTCACTGACGGCCGTATCAATATAAGCTTGAGCTATAGTTTTGTTTTGGGCTACAACCGTAATATCAAAATTGCTACCCATCAAACCCAGAGATCGTTTGTGAATTTCTTGTGCTTTAAGGTTTATAAAACTCAAAACACAAATAAACAAAATTGTAAATTTAGTATGCATTTATGGCTTTTATATATGCTTGAGGATCAACATTTTCATAACCAAGTTGATTGAGCACCTTGCCATTAGCATCCATCAATACAACAAGAGGAAAATATCCTTTCGGGTTGTAATGTTCAGCTAACCATTTGTTGTGCTCTTGTTGGTCTTTTGGAAGTTGATTTTTTTTAAAACGCGGAAAATCTGCTTTCAACAAAACTAAGTTGTCCTTAGCATAATTTTGAAATACTTCTGAAGTCCAGATTTTCTTTTCAAGCTTTATGCAAGGTGCACACCAGTCTGAGCCAGAAAAAACTAATAATATTTGTTTATTTTCATCTTGAGCTAATTGCTTGGACTTATCAAGATTTGATTGCCAATCTTGGGCACTCAAGGTCAAGCTAATGAATAAAACAGAAAGTTGGAAAACAAGTTTCATTTTATGAATGTTTTTATAAATAACGCATTTTTTTTTTAATCTTAATATCTACAACATAAATCTTAAGCTAATCTTAAGTTTTAAAATATAAACTAAACCTTGTTATTCCATTTTCAGAAATCACATCTATAGGTATATCAAGGGCTTCTGTCGCTTTCTTAACAATAGCTAAACCTAAGCCATAGCCTATTTCTGAAATTTCGTGATTTTTGTTTCTGTAAAATGGAATAAAGATTTCTTCTAAATCTTCTTTTGAAATTTCAGGACCATAATTTTGAATAAATACAAAAAACCCATCAGAAACATCTTTTGAAAACACACTGATTTGAGATTTGACATCTGCGTATTTTACGGCGTTGGAAATCAAATTATCAAAAATTAAACTCAAGAAGCTTTTTTTAAGATAAACCGTTTTATTTTTAAGGTTTTTATCAAGGTCTAAAACCAAATTTTTTGAAACAATAGGGCGTTTATAATCTGTAAACAATTGTTCTAAGAGTAAATACAAATTAATGTTTTCAAAATCTAAATGTCTATTTAATTTATTGATTCGTGCGAGAATTAGCAATTTTTCAACGGCATCGGTCATTTCGTCAATTTTATGTATGGCTTTTTGCACTTCTCGTCTGTATTCTAATTCTGTTCGTGGTTTTCGCAATAAAATTTCTAAATTACCTTTCATAACAGACAGTGGCGTTCTTAATTGATGAGACGCATCTGCAGTAAATTGTTTTTCGCGTTTTAAGCCTTCATCAATGCGGTCAAGAAAATCGTTAATAGCTACTGAAAGAGTTTGCAACTCATCTCCATTTTCTACCACACTTACACGTTTGTCAAGATTTCCTGTATGAATTTCACTTACCCGATTGGCTATTTTTGTAATCGGTTTTATGGTAATGTTTGAAATAAGTTTAGAGGTAAAAAAAGTAATGATGAGTAAAATAGGATAAATGATCATCAACATATCCTGTAGAGCGTCTAAAACCAATTCGGTATCTCCAAAAGACGTGGCAATGCCAATATAACCAGCAACTTGGCCAGAATGTTGTAATGGAATTTGAATTTGCCTTATAGTATTATTGTTTAATACTTTATTTGTGATAAAGATTTCATTTTGAGACAAATCAAACTCTAAATGTTGACTGTGTAAGTTTGTTGACTTGTCTATAGATTGACCATTTTTATCTACTAATTCAACAAACAATGGATAAACTTCTACTTCAACGTGCTCGCGTTCTAACCATTCTTCTTTGTAAGCAAAATAAATACTGTCTGGCTTTACTTTAATTTCATAAATATGTTTTTGAGCTTCAAATTCTAACTTTTGGTCAATTTGTAATAAACTTTGTTTTTTTACACTTAAATAAATCACGACAAAAACCACCAATGATATACTGGCTATACCTATGACAGAATAAAAAGCGATGCGATTTTTAATAGATATTTTCATGATGCATCAGCCATAAATCCAACACCTCTGACAGTTTTAATCAACTCATTTTTTTTGAGGTTTAGTTTTTTTCTTATCGCATTCATAAACACGTCTAAAACACCAGAATCATAATCAAAATTAATGTCCCAAACATGCTCCAAAATAGCATTGCGTTCACAAACTTTGCCTTTATTTTGCATTAAATATTTTAAAAAATTATACTCTTTTTCGGTTAAGTTAATTTTATTTTCATCACAAAACACTTGGTGTTTACTCACGTTCATTTTGATATGACCTAATTCTAAAATATCATCTATGTTATAAAAAATACGCAAATGGGTTTCTATGCGGGCGAGAAGTTCTTCAAAGTTAAACGGTTTTTTGACATAATCGTTTGCACCACTTTTTAAGCCATCTATGGTGTCTTCAATGGTGTCTTTTGCTGTTAAAAAAATAATTGGAGCTTTAAACTGTTTTGCTCTAAGGGTTTTGCAAACTTCAATGCCGTTTAATTTTGGCATCAACCAATCTAACAAAATCAAATCAACACTGTTTTTTAAAGCCATTTCTAAAGCTTGTTTTCCATCTTTGGCTACTAAAACTTGATATTCTTCTTCCTGAAGACCTTGTTTTAAAAAATTTACAATTTCTTGTTGATCTTCAGCAATAAGGATTTTAAAGCTTGAATTTTGCATTTTGAAATATACAGATTTTTATTGACATTTATTTTTCAACCAAATCAAAAAAACGTATCTTAAAAAGCATTACTAATAGTTCTTATTGTGCAGTCATATTTTATTTTCGCTCGTTCCATATTTCAGGATTTCTACTCGTATGAAATATCGCAATCACTTGTATAGAAGTATTAATAATTCGATAATAAATCACAAATGGAAATTTTTTAATGACATATTTTCTTACATCTTTATGAGCTATAGGAAAAGTAACGGGGTTTTCTTTAATATTCTCAAAACCAAGTTTTATTCTTTGAAAGAAAGTATCAGCAACTTTGGGATTATTCTCATAATAAAATTCGTATGATTTATCTAAGTCCAATTCTGCTTCATCTGATAATTGAAGACTAAACGGCTTTGTTTTCATACTTCTTTTTAATCAAATCCCAATTTTTAAAAGTCGTTTCTCCGTTTTCAATTTTTTGCAATCTTTTATCAAGTAAATCTCTATGTTCTGCTGGTAGCTCATGCAATTCTTCTTTTACATTAACTATCTCGATATAATCAATCTCTTTGATTAAATTAAGAAATGTAGTTATTTTACTCTGCTCCTTTATATTAACTGTAATTTCCATGACAATTCATTTAGTTCAAATATACGGATTTAAAATATTAATCTCAATTTTGGTAATATTAAAATTATTAAATTCATATTCAAGATTTTGTTTGAGAAAATTGACAATTTCTACTTGACCTTAAGCTATTTGGTTTTGAATATTTGACTCTTGCATTTTTAAATATAAATTTTTCCAGTTGACTTTATTTTTCAACCAAATCAAAAACGCCTTGGGTTAGAAATCGGTCAGTGTTTTTAATCGTAAATTCGCTTTGCAAAGCTCGTCTATTTCTTTGTTCAGCTGAGTTTTGGACTTCAATAAATTCAAAGATGAAAGCGTCTTGGGTATCTTCTTTTAGACGCAAAACTTTTAAAGTGTTTTCAGTTTCTACAAAGGCTGAAGCAGGCAAACTCAAGTGAACTTGTGGATTATTTTTAAAATAAGCTTCCACAAACATACCGACCGAAAAGTTGTGAGACTCATCAACAGGATGTGCATGCACGCGAACAGTGCGATTATCGTTAATTTCAGCACCGACCAAATGCACATAAGCCTTAAAAGTTTGATCAGATACTTCAGGGATTTTAAATTCTAAAGTATCGCCAACATTTACTTTCATAATATCTTTTTCAAATACATTTAATTCTAAGTGAATATGTTCGGTATCCAAAATTTCCATCATCATTGTTGATGGTTGAATATGCATTCCTTTTGAGACATTAACTTTTGAAATCTTACCTGAAATCGGGGCGTAAATATTGATTTGTTCTGAAAAATTTCCATCTAAAACCTGATTGATGCTAACATTCATCAATTCTAAGGTGCGGCGTTGTCCTTTGACTTTTGCAGATAGGCTCATATAATCGCTTTTGGCTTTTTGAAAAACCTTTTCTGACACGACATTGTCATTAAACAAGTTTTGTTTTCGTTCAAATTCGGATTCCAAATAATTGAGTTGATTGTAGTTTTCAACAAAATTTTGTTGTAGCTGAATAAAATCTGGATTGGTTAATTGAATGAGTAAATCGCCTTTTTTAACTTCATCACCGATTAAAAGATGCGTTTCGCTGACAAATCCGCTAAAAAAAGAACTCACTTCTGCCCTATTTTCTGGTGGCACATCTATCATTCCTGTGGCTTTAAAACGCTCAGCAAACACTGCAGAATCTGCTTTTTCAATTTTAAAATTACCAGATTTAAACTGGGCTTTGGTCAAAACAATTTCATTATCGTTTGTTTTGACTTGTTTATCTTCACTTGGTATTTCGTTTTCAGTTGAATTGTTACACGCAAATAACATGAGTGATAAAAGACTAAGAATATAAATATTTAGATTTTTCATGATATTAGTTTAAAAGTAAATAATTGAGTTGAATAACAGTTGTGTTGTAATTGGATAATACATCCATATAATTCAGTTTGATTTGCATAGCATTATCAACACTTTGCACATATTGAAAAAAATCGATTTCGCCATTTTTGTAGCTACTTTCAGTGGTTTTTAGTATTTCTTCAGCCACTTGAAGTTGGGTGGTTTCAAAGCGGTTCAAATTTTCTGATTGCGTGGTCAAGGTTTGTAAAAGTTGATTTTGTTTGCTTTCAAGATTTAACCTGGTTTGCTCAAAATTATATTGAGCGACTTGTTTTTGAATATTTTTAGATTTGATTTTAGCTTTATCGCCAAAAAACAATAAGGGGATTTTTATACCCAATTGATAACCATCATAATTTTTATCAATAGCAGAATTGTTTTTGATGAAATAACCCGCATAAAAATCGGGTAGTAATTTGTTTTTTGCCAATTTCCATTCATTTTTAGCCAGTTCAACTTGGGCTTGACTTAAATTAAGATCAGGTTGATTTTCTATATTGATAAAATCGATATCTAAACGCTTAAGTTTTGCATTCTCAACACTGATTTCACGGTCTGTTTGCACTAAATTTTGCAGTTGAATTTGATTATTTTGCAATTGGTTATAAAGTATTGTTAACTGATTTTGAATTTGACTTTGTTTAGATTGTGCGGTTATTTTTTCTAAATAAGTTGATTCGCCTTCTTCAAATCTTCGTTTAGCCATTCTATAAAAATCAGTATAAATACTGTCTAAATATGTATAAATTTGAAGTTTTTGTTGCAAAATAATATGATTTTGATAGGTCAATTCTAAATTTTTGAATTGAGTTCGAGTTTTTAAATCATAACTTAATTCACTGATTTTGGTTTGAGTTTTATTGCGTTTTAAGCGTTTGCCATAAACTGTAGGAAATTCAAAATTTTGAACGCCACCCCATTGGTATAAAGATTGATTGGCTATGGGGTCTAAATCAGCTTCGTCATAATTATTAAACAGCTCTAGTTTGCTAAATTGAAACGCCTGACCTTGAGTCGCTTTTTGACTTTCTATATTTAATTTTGAAGCTTTTAAGCCTTTGTTATTGTTGAGCATTAAGGTTTTTAAACTATCAATACTTTGTGCTTGAGAATTAAATGTAAAACCTAAGCCAATAATAATCAACCAAATACTGGGTTTTAGTTTGAAAGATTTCATATTAAATTTTTTATTTTCTATACTGGAATAGAATACGGGTAAAATGATTAATGTCAGTAATGTAGAAGTGATAAGACCGCCTATTACCACTGTGGCTAAAGGGCGTTGAACTTCTGCACCGGCACCTGTTGAAATTGCCATTGGCAAAAAGCCGAGTGCTGTTGCACTTGCTGTTAATAATACAGCACGCAATCTATCTTGAGTGGCTAGGATGATATTGTTTTTAGTTAGACCTTTACCTTCTTTTTTGAGCTCTTTAAAATATTCTACTAAAATAATTCCATTGAGCACTGCAATACCAAACAAAGCAATAAAACCAACACCTGCTGAAATACTAAACGGCATATCTCTTAACCAAAGTAAAAAAACACCACCAACTGCAGAAAATGGAATGGCTGTAAAAATCAAGAGTGTATCTTTTAATGTTTCAAGAGCAAAATATAGCAAGATAAAAATCAAAGCTAAAGCAATAGGCACAACGATTTTGAGACGTTTTAATGCACTTTGTAAATTTTCAAACTGACCACCGTAAGTTATATTATAGCCGGTTGGTAGTTCTAAATCTTTGTTGATAATAGCCTGACAGTCTTCTACAACAGACTGCAAATCTCGATTTCTCACGTTAATTCCTACCACAATACGGCGTCGAGTTTGATCTCTTGAAATTTTTGCAGGACCTTTATCATAAGCTATATCTGCAACTTCATTTAAAGGAATCTTACCATTGTTTGGTGTATCAATCATTAAATTTTTTAAATCTGACAGCTCATTTCTGCTTTCTTTTTTAAGCCTAACCACTAAGTCAAAACGTCTTTCACCTTCAAAAACAACACCTGATTTTAAACCTGAAAATCCTGCAGTAATCACATCATTAATGTCTTGAATATTTAACCCATAACGGGCAATTTTTTGGCGATTATATTTGACAGCCATTTGTGGTAAACCGACAATTTTTTCAACAGAGATATCGCCAACGCCTTCAACATTTTCAACCAAACTTTTGACTTCGTTGCCTTTTTGAGCCAATATCTGTAAATCCTCACCAAATATTTTAATGGCAATATCTGAACGCACGCCTGTGATGAGTTCATTAAAACGCATTTCTATAGGTTGAGTAAATTCCAACTCCATATTAGGGATGATACTCAGTTTCTCTTTAATGAGCTCTGCAAGTTCTTCCTTAGTTTCAACAGAAGTCCACTCACTTTTGGGTTTAAGCCGAACAATGACATCTGAATCTTGCATCGACATCGGGTCAGTTGGCACTTCAGCAAGACCAATACGAGAGACGATTTGGCTAACTTCAGGAACTTCATCAAGGAGTATTTGCTCAATCCTTGTGGTGCGTTTGACTGTGCTTTCTAAAGATTTACCTGTTTTTAAAATCGGTTGAATCACAAAATCTCCTTCATCTAAAGTTGGCACAAACTCACCACCCATTTTGGTGAATGTAAAAACAGCAAAAGCAAGCAATAAAACTGATGAAATCAATATAAAACCTCTGTGATGTAATGCCCATCTTATACTAGGAAGATACAGTCTTTTAATCGTATTGATCAAACGTGCAGAAAAGTTTTTGTGTTGCAGTTTTGACGGTTTCAAAAACCAAGAACAAGCCACTGGAATCCAAGTAAAACACATAATAATAGCACCGATAAGTGCAAAGCAAAACGTCATTGCCATAGGTCTAAACATTTTACCTTCTACACCGGTCAAGGCCAGAATAGGAATAAATACAATCAAAATAATCAACTGTCCAAAAATGGCAGAATTCATCATTTTGGAAGCACCGCTAAAAGTGATTTTATCTTTTAATTCTTTGATTTTGTCAGTTTCAGTAAAACTAAATTCTTTTGACCGTTCTAGCATTTTAAAAGCGACAAATTCTACAATAATCACTGCACCGTCAATGATGATTCCAAAGTCTAAAGCTCCAAGGCTCATCAAGTTGGCATCAATATTAAAAATGTACATCAAACTAATGGCCGTCAAAAAACTCAAAGGAACCACAGAAGCAATTATCAAACCTGAACGCCAGTCGCCAATGAGTAAAATCACAATAAACATAACGACTAAAAATCCAAGTGAAAGATTTTCAAATATAGTTGTTGTGGTTCTGGCAATGAGTTCACTTCGATCTAAAAATCCATTGATGTATATGCCTTCTGGAAGTGAGCTTTGAATTTCTTCGATACGTTTTTTAACGCTTTGAATGGTTTTGTTTGAATCAGCACCTTTAAGCATCATCACTTGACCTAGCACTTTTTCGCCTTCGCCGTTGCCAGTTATAGCACCAAATCTTGGTGCGTGACCATAATTTACTTCTGCGATATCTTCTATATAAATAGGTTGACCATCTCTATTTTCAACCACAATATTTTTAATGTCATCTAAAGATTTCAGCAAACCTTCACCTCTTATAAAATAGGCTTGGTCATTTTTTTCAATATAGCTTCCGCCAGCAACACTATTGTTTTGCTCTAAAGCCTTAAAAATACTAGAAATACTGACATTTAGGGCTTGCAATTTATCCGTAGAAAAAGCCACTTCATATTCTTTTAAAAATCCACCCCAAGTATTGATTTCAACCACACCAGGAATACCAGCCATTTGTCTTTTTACAATCCAGTCTTGGATGCTACGAAGTTCCGTAGCGGTATAATTGTCTTTAAATTCATCTTCAACTTCTATAGTATATTGATAAATTTCGCCTAAACCCGTTGAAATTGGTCCCATAAAAGGTTTGCCAAATTGTGCGGGAATTTTCTCCTCAGCGGCTTTTATTTTTTCAGCTATGAGTTGGCGTGGTAAATATGTGCCGAGTTTGTCTTCAAAAATGATAGTAACAACAGATAAACCAAATTTTGAAACTGAACGAATTTCCTTAACTCCAGGTAAATTCGACATTTCTATTTCAACAGGATAAGTGATAAATTGCTCGACATCTGCCGTTGAAAGATTACGAGAAGTTGTGATGACTTGAACCTGATTATTAGTGATATCGGGGACAGCACCAATACTAATGTTGTTAAGACTATAAATGCCAAAGCCACATATGCCAACAATTAAAAGTAAAATGAAAAATTTAGATTTTAAACTAAATTCAATAAGTTTAGATAACATAAATTAATATTTTGATTGATAAAAAGAAAAAATGAAATTAACTCCTATCAAAATATTTAGGTGGTTGAAAGGCTTCACCTAAATGTGTAGAAATATAATCGTCTTGATAATTAAAATTTGAATGTTTCTGCGTTTCAAACTCCAAAGGTTCAACTTTGATCTCGCTGAAATTCACAAATACAATTAAAACCTGTGCAGAATGAATATCACCAAAAGGTAAATTTTCGTGACCATCATGTGTATTTTGATGTTGAGCTTTACCACTGCCGTAGTGCAAATCTAAAAAAGTCAATAAATCATCATCAAACTCTTGCTGATGAGTTTGGTAATGCGACCAAAAGTCATCAAATTTTGATAAACTATCTGGATTGATTCCAATAGTCTGAATACCTATAAAAAAAGATAATATGTAAACAGCTATGTTTTGCATAATGCAAATATACAACAAGATACAAAGCATAAACTTAAGATTGGCTTAAGTCAGAAATATTTGTAATGGGTATAGATAAACGACTTTTGGCTTTAAAATTTTCAATAGATTTAAATCACCGTTTATTAAAAGCAAAATCTAAGCCTTGGGTGATATAATCATGAAATTCTCGGTCAGAAGATACCAAGGTTAATTTTTCAGTTATGGCGTGAGCAATAATGGCGTGGTCGTTTGGGTCGTTGTGGTTTTTAGCGATTTTTAGTTTAGAAACAGTATCAATATGATACGTAGTGAAGGGAAGTATTTTAATGTATAATAAATTTTCTATAGCATCAATCAATTCATGAGCTGACTTAAATGGTTTAACTTTTATTTTTCCAATTCTATACAATTGAAGTAATTCCAAAACTGATATGGTGCTGGCATGAAGCTGATTGCTATAGTCACTTAAAATATTTTTTGTCTCACTTGAAAGGTTTTGGGTTTGGCCAGATATAGTAAAAACTAAAATATTAGTATCTAAAAGGTATCTCCCCATCTATTTTATTTGAGCACTGCTTTCATGTCTAATATCTCGCCTGTACCTTGTAATTTTTCCATTGCCAACCAAGTTTTAGATACTTTTTTTGATTTAGTATCTTTTTTTGCCTTAGATTTCTTGACTTTTGTTTTATCTGTTTCTGTAGCCATAACATTTAATTTGATATACAAATATACAAAAACTGTGATCAAATAGGTTAATCTTAAATTTTCTTCAAGTTGATATTTCGGTTATTTGGTATCTAATAAACGTTAATTATCAGGATTTTAACAATTTCACAGCACTTATTAATCAAATTATAAAGGCTTTTGTGTAATTTTGCATAAACTTTTTGAATTTGAATAAGCTCATCATTTTTTGCTTTGTGTTGGTTTGTAGTTATGGATTCTCTCAAAATAGCCAAATTGAATACGAAAGTGAACGCACAAACATCAATGAAAAATTATATCCTGGTGCTTTTATTTTTAATAAAGTTACTAAACAAGTTTTTTTTAAACACGAAGGCATTAAAGTTTGGTGTGACAAGGCTATTTTTTATCAAAAAGAAAATTTTTTTAAAGCCTATGGCAATGTCAAAATGATACAAGATGACACCATCAACATGCGTAGTGCTTATGCAGAATATAATGGCAAAACACAGTTTGCTTTTGCCAGTGAAAACGTGGTTTTAACGACGCCGAGCAACCAACTAACCACAGATTCGCTGTTTTTTGATAGACTCGTTCAAAAAGCGTTTTATAGAAGCGGTGGTAGCGTAAAAGATACCGCAAGCACCATTACCAGCATTCGTGGCACATACGAATTAGAAAATGATAAGTATGCCTTTCGGCAAGATGTAAAAGTTACAAGTCCAGATTACATTATTAAAACCGATATTTTAGACTTTTACACTGAAAATGGACACGCTTACCTCTACGGTCCATCAGTGGTAACAACAGAAAATGGCGAAGTGTATTGCGAGCGTGGTTTTTTTGATACCCGAGAAGATTTTGGATATTTTGTCAAAAACTCAAAGGTTGATTATGAACAACGTACCTTATATGGCGATAGCATCTTTTTTGACCAAAAACGAAATTTTGCCTCGGCAACCAACCATATTGAAATTATTGATACCATCAACCGAACTCGAGTCAAAGGCTATTATGCCGAAATTTATAAAGTAAAAGATTCAGTCATCATTACCAAAAACCCGATAGCCTCAACCTTTCAAGAAAACGATTCTATTCATATCGCCAGCGATACCATGATGATAACAGGTCCGCCAGACCAACGTATAGTTAGAGCTTATCCAGATGCACGACTGTTTAAATCTGATTTAAGCGGTAAAGCCGATTCTATACATTCATCACAAATTACTGGCTATACTAAGATGATAGGAAAACCCGTTTTATGGTCTGCCAATAGTCAGGTTAATGGTGACACTATCATGCTAATTTCAAATCTAAAAACCAATAAATTAGACTCCTTAAAAGTATTTTACAATAGTTTTATGGTTCAAAAAGACAGCATTGAAGGTTTCAATCAAATCAAAGGCAAAGAATTGTTTGGTTTATTTGAAAATAACGAATTAACCGAAGCACATTTTATTAAAAATGCTGAGTCGATTTACTATACCAGAAATGAAGATGGTGAACTTATTGGCATTGATAAAACCTTAGCCTCAAGTATCAAAATTGAATTTAAAGACAAAGAAGTTACCGATATGTATTATTTCAATAACGTCTCAGGAGTTACTTATCCAGAAACTGAACTTCCGCCTAATGCCAGAACTTTTAGAGGAATGGAATGGCGTGGAGAAGAAAAAATAAAATCCAAAGCCGAACTGCTATCTAACAGACCAAAATTTGATTTGACTGTAATTCATGGTTTAAAAGATTTAAAAATAAACGACTCAATTACTACTCCTTTTTATCAACAAAAAGACCTTAACGAAAAATCTAATCTTAAGAAAACAGACACAATTCTAAAACCTATTATGAAACAAAATAAAGGCCTAAAAACCTTAAAACCAAAATCGAAGGTCAAAAACATTAATGAATAAAGAATTTCAAAAATATCAAGCACAAACCACACCGCATCCACTTGGATTAGAAGTTAAATCTGCAAAAGGTAGCTACATCTTTACAACCGATGGCAAAGCTCATCTCGATTTTGTAGCTGGTGTTTCGGCTTGCAACTTAGGACACTGTCATCCTGAAATTGTAGAAGCTATTAAAACTCAAGCTGAGCAATATCTTCATGTTATGGTTTATGGCGAATATGTGCTAAAACCAGCCTTAGACGTGTCAAAAACTTTAGCTCGAATTTTACCACAACCTTTAGAGCAAACCTATTTGGTCAACAGTGGCACAGAAGCCATTGATGGCTCGATAAAATTGGCACGACGGGCAACAGGTCGGTCGCAGATTATCGCTGCAAAACAGTGTTATCACGGTAATTCTTATGGTGCATTAAGTCTTATGGATTATCAGGAACGCACACAACCCTTTGAACCACTTTTGCCAGAAATCAAACATATTGAGTTTAATAACGAAAAATGTTTAGACTCAATTACAACCCAAACCGCCGCCGTCATTCTTGAAACTATTCAAGGTGCCGCAGGTTTTATTTTGCCTCAAAACGATTATTTAAAAAAAGTAAAACAACGCTGTAAAAAAGTAGGTGCTTTATTGATTTTAGATGATATTCAACCAGGATTTGGTAGAACTGGAAAACTTTTTGGATTTCAGCATTTTGATGTGGTTCCAGATATTTTAGTTTTGGGCAAAGCTATGGCATCTGGACTTCCTATTGGTGCTTTTACAGCTTCTCGAGAATTGATGCAATTGTTAAGTGATAATCCTAAATTAGGTCATATCACAACTTTTGGCGGACATCCAGTTGTTGCGACCACCGCTTTAAAAACACTTGAGATTTTAGAAAACACTGATGTCGTCAAACAAATTAATGAAAAAGAATTGCTATTTAAAAGTTTACTAAAACATCCCTTAATTGAAGAAATCAGAGGAAAAGGGTTGATGTTAGCATTAATGATGACAACAGAAGAATTGACCAATCAACTGATTTTAAAAGCCAAAGAACATAATCTGATTTTATTTTGGTCGCTTTATGAAAAAAAAGCCGTACGCATCACACCACCTTTAACAATAGCAGATGACGATATCAAAAAAGGCTGTAAAATCATTTTAAAAATTTTAGATGAATTGACAATGTGAAAGTATCATTAATAAGATAACTATTCTAATAACACAATTTGTAACTTGCACATTTAATAAATTGTTGATTATTTTGTTAACAACCTATTTAAAAAAAACAGAAACCGAATGAAAAGCCTTTTAATTTTAACCAATAAATATTCTAAAAGTCTCTTTTATGAAATTTGAATCCAACGAAGACTTTGATTTCCCTATTGAAAAATTCGAACACATGCTCAAAACCAACAACGTCTTATTTTTTGACGCAGATGAATTTGTTGAAATTGTAGAGCATTATATTGATATGGGAAAACTGACTTTAGCCAAAAAAGCTTTAAAATTAGGTTTAGACCAACATCCTAATTACACAGACCTAAAACTTCTTAAAGCCGAAATTTACATTTTTGAAGACAAACACGCTCAAGCAGAAGACTTGCTGAAATATCTTCAAAAAGTAGATCCCGAAAACGAAGAAATATACGTGCTTCAAGCTAATATATATTCCAAACAAGACCGGCATCTTGAAGCGATTGAAACTTTAGAATACACCTTGGACTTTGCTATTGAACCTTCAGAAATATACAACTTGATAGGTATTGAATATCTGTTTATGGAAAATTTTGAAAAAGCCAAGTTGAGTTATATGAAATGTTTAGACCAAGACCACAACGATTTTACGGCTTTGTACAACATCATTTATTGTTTTGATTTTTTAGACCAACAAGAAGAAGCTATTGCTTACCTCAATCAATTTTTAGATAAAAATCCCTATTGCGAAATTGCTTGGCACCAACTCGGTAAACTTTATTTTGACATTGGCGAAGATAAACGGGCTTTGCAAGCTTTTGATTTTGCTATCTATTCAGACGATTATTTTGTTGGAGCTTATCTTGAAAAAGCCAAAGTGCTTGAACGGCTTAAACAATACAACGAAGCTATTGAAAACTATAAAATTTCAAACCAACTCGACGACCCAACGGCTTATGCCTATTTGAGAATTGGTAAGTGTTACATGAAATTAAACCATACTAACGAAGCTGTTAAGTTTTTTAAAAAAGCCGTTCACGAAGACCCAATGATGGACAAAGCTTGGTCGGCATTGACTGAGTTTTACATGAACAAAAAAGAGTATAAAACCGCTTTGTCATTTGTCAATAAAGCTTTAAATATTGACGGAGAAAATCCGCACCACTGGCGTAATTTTAGTATCATCAATAATGAACTTGGTGATTTTGAAGAAAGCAAAAAAGGACTTCAACATGCCTTAGAATTTGGTAATTATGAATTTGAAAATCTTTTGATGCAAATTGATATTTGTATTGAAGAAAAAAAATGGAAAGATGCCTTAGACACTCTAGATTATGCTCAAGAATTCTATGAAAATCATCCAGAATTTATGTATCGCTTAGCGGGTGTTTATTTTAAACTCAAAAAATTTGATCAAGCTTTAATAACTTTTCAAAAAGCATATCAACAAGACCAAGACTATGCTTTTGAAATGATTGAGCTTTTTCCTGAAATGGCATTTCACGCTGATTACAAATCTTATTTTAAATTATGAATTGGACGACTGTAAAATCTTACACCGACATCACTTATAAAAAATCTAACGGCGTTGCTCGCATTGCCTTCAACAGACCAGAAGTCAGAAATGCTTTTAGACCCAAAACCGTTGCAGAACTTTACGAAGCTTTTCTCGATGCACGTGAAGATACTTCAATAGGTGTGGTCTTGTTTTCTGCTGAAGGTCCATCGCCAAAAGATGGTGTTTATAGCTTTTGTAGTGGTGGCGATCAAAATGCTCGTGGTCATCAAGGCTATGTTGATGATGACGGTATGCCAAGGCTCAATATCTTAGAAGTGCAACGTTTAATTCGTTTTATGCCCAAAGTCGTGATTGCTGTTGTGCCAGGTTGGGCTGTTGGTGGCGGTCACTCTTTGCACGTGGTTTGCGATTTAACTTTAGCCAGTAAAGAACACGCCATTTTCAAACAAACCGATGCCGATGTTACCAGTTTTGACGGTGGTTATGGCTCAGCTTATCTTGCCAAAATGATCGGTCAGAAAAAAGCACGAGAAATTTTCTTTTTGGGTCGAAATTATTCTGCCCAAGAAGCGGTTGATATGGGCATGGTCAATGCCGCTATCACTCACGAAAAATTAGAAGAAGAAGCTTATCAATGGGCACAAGAAATTTTAGAAAAATCGCCAACATCAATCAAGATGCTCAAGTTTGCTTTTAACTTGACTGACGATGGCATGGTTGGCTAACAAGTCTTTGCTGGTGAAGCTACTCGACTTGCTTATATGACTGATGAGGCCAAAGAAGGTCGCAATGCGTTTCTGGAAAAAAGAAAACCTAATTTTAAAAATATCAAATGGATACCATAATTTTTGATTTCAGATTTTAAAATTATTTTATCTAATCTTATTTTTCTTAAAAAGAATGAATCATCATGATAAATTTTCAAAACCAAACTTTAGATCTTGGTGATTTACCTCGTTTTGAAACTGTAGAAGGTCATCCTGTTGACAAAGCTTATTTAAAAGTTTTGAGAATATTATATACATTTTGGTTTCTGTTAGTGTTTTCTGGTTTGTTTTTAAGTGAATATTCAATAGATTTACCTTCATCTATATTTTACTCTATTTTTGGGGGTTTGGCAATTTTATTTTTGCTTATCATACTAAATATCGAATTAGGATTTTCTCGACGAAAGTTTGGCATCAGAGAAAAAGATTTGATTTTTCAAAAAGGTTTTTTTGTATTCAAGCAAACCATCGTACCTTACAAACGCATTCAGCACATAGAAGTCAAACAAGGCTTAGTGTTTAAAGCTTTTAATTTATATACGTTAAAAATTTATACAGCTGGGTCATCCACAGGTGATTTAAGCATTGCAGGACTCAACCGCAACGATGCTGACAAATTGAAAGCCCAAATTCTAAAAGTTGCTGACCTTGATGAAAACTGATTTCTATAAACCTCAGCGACAAAATTTTAGGGGAATTTTGGTCATTTTTTTAATGGATTTAGCCAAACGTATCAAAGAAAATATTTTTGCGTTTTTACCTTTATTGAGTAGCAACATCAGACAAAATTATTGGGAGTTTATTGTATTGGGTTTTACATTATTACTGGTTTTGCAGTTGTTATATTCTTATAAAAGTTATCTGAATTTTAAATTTCATATTCAAGACGGTCGATTTTTTCTAAGACACGGTGTGTTTAAGTTTACAGATGTAGATATTGCTTTTGACAGGATTCAAAACATCAATATCAATCAAAATTTAATACAGCAGATGCTCAATGTGGTTGGCTTTGAAATTGAAACCGCTGGTCAAGGTAAAGCTGAAATCAGCATCAAAGCTTTGAGCCGTGAAGATGCAGTTGAATTAAAACATATTTTACTTGAAAACAAAACAGAAAATATTAATGAAAATATAGAAACACCAACTAAAACTGCCACAAAACCCGAAGTTCTTTTTCATTTGAACTTAAAACGCTTACTAAAAGTTGGTATTAGTTCAAATTATCTCAAAGGTTTAGGTTTGGTTTTTGCATTTATTGCTACTCTATTTCAGTATATCGAAGATATTTTTTCAAACCTATTTGGCGTTCATTTTGAGGAAACCTACCTTAATCAAATTCCTGAAACTCTTGGCTATATTGCTGGTTTTGTGATTTTTATCATAGCAGCTGCATTTATTGTCACCGTTGCAACTTCTGTGATTAAATATTTTGAATTAAAAATCACAAAAGTTGATAACGAGTTTGAAGTGGATTATGGACTTTTTAAACGCGTGAACCAAGTTATCAAAAAGAGTAAAACACAAGTTTTTGAAGTAGAGCAAAACCCCATAAAAGACCTTTTTGGTATCAAAAATATTTTTATAAGTCAAGCCTCTTCTGAAGAGCTTAACAAGAAAAAGAAAATAGGCATTGTAGGCGTGAGCAATGATGAAATCAATATTATGTTTCAATCTTTGTTTGATTTGCCTTATGCTCAAGAATTCGTTGTACGTCAAAGCAGTATGCGATTGATAATCCAATTGATGATACGGTATTTTATATTGAGTTTGGGTGTTGGAATTGGTCTGTATTTCTGGCAAAATTTTTATATCAGCTCAATTGTGTTTCTGATCTTAATGGTAATCTTTAGCATTATTTCATACAAAACTGTAAAGAAAAGCCATATCGGAGTCAATGAAAATTTAATAAAAATTCATTCTGGCTCAATTCACACCAATATGAAATATATAGCCACGCATAAAATTCAATCGTTAGCTTTAAAACGCAATTGGTATCAACAACGCAACCAGCACGCTGACTTGTTGATTTATACGGCTTCTGGCGATGAGCAAATCAGTTATTTAAAACATAAAGAAGCCTTAGAAATCATCAATTTTCTGACTTATAAAGTCGAGTCAAGTCAACACAGTTGGATTTGATATTGTACAATCAAATTAATTTTTATCTAAATATTTAACATTATATTATCAAATTAGAATATATTAAAATTATACATTTGTATATACAATTATTGTTTATACATGAATATTGAATCACATATCAAATCTTTTAAAATACCAGAACATAAAAAGGCTCTGATTAACATCATTTATTCAGCAAACTACATTGATGAAAAAATCAATAATGTGTTGAAACCATTTGATATCAGTATTCAACAGTTTAACGTTTTAAGAATTTTAAAAGGTCAAAAAGGCAAACCTGCAAATTTATCAACGATACAAGAAAGAATGGTAACCAAAATGAGCAATACTACACGTTTAGTAGATAAGCTTATTGATAAAAAATTAGTCAATCGAAAAGTATGTCCTGAAAACCGTAGAAAAGTAGAAATATCCATTACCAAAAAAGGTGAAGATTTTTTAAACAAACTTAACGCTTCTGTTGAGTCTAAAGAGTTAGAAATGACTAATCATCTAAAAACTAAAAACTTAGAACAAATAAATAAATTGTTAAATCAATTAAGACAATAAACTTATGACAACACACGACTACATTCAAAAACTCAACTTTCGTTATGCGACAAAGCTATTCAATCCAGAAAAAAAGTTAAACGATGAGCAAATTAATAATGTAAAAAAAGCAATACAGCTTTCTGCATCTTCTTACGGTCTTCAGCCTTATGAAGTTTTGATTATAGAAGATATCGATTTGAGAAAAAAGCTCAAATCTGCATCTTGGAATCAGCCACAAATAACAGATGCCTCACATCTAATTGTCTTTTGTGCAAACACTAATGTTGACGACCAATATTTAGATCGATACATTAAAAACATTGCTCAAACCCGAAATATTGATGAAAGTGATTTAAGTGGAATGCGTGATATGTTAGCAAACACAGTTCTAAAACTAGATGATGAATCCAGAATAATCTGGGCACAAAAACAGGCATATATTGCTTTGGGCAATCTTCTATCTGCAGTAGCTCATTTTGGCTTTGATGCCTGCCCAATGGAAGGATTTGACAACGAAAAATACGACGATATTTTAGATTTAAAATCTAAAAATTTGCGTGCAACGGTTATAGCGACACTTGGTTACAGAAGTGAAGATGACCAACTACAACATGCTAAAAAAGTGAGAAAATCTCAAAATGAATTATTTACTGAATATTAATTTTAACCTTTAAATACTAAAAACAATGAAAACAAAATCAAATTTTACAAAATCAATTTTGGCAGTAATAATGGCTTTTACTTTAGTAGCCTTTACTACTGATGTAGAAAAGAAAAAAGTCAACATCAAAGATAGCAAAATCGTTTGGTCTGGCGAAACATTAGTGCTTACTAATACTGGTACAATTAATCTTAATGAAGGCTATTTTGAGTTTGAAAAAGGAAAAATTGTTGGCGGTGAATTTACAGTTGACATGACAAGCATTAATGTTACAAACCTTAAAGGTGAAGATAAAACAAAACTTGAAAATCATCTCAGCTCTGAAGACTTTTTTGCAGTCGATAAATACCCAACTGCAAAATTTGTTATCAACACAGCAGAGAAAAATCTAATGGTGTTTATGGAATTTCTGGAGATATGACTATCAAAGGAAAAACTAATCCTATCGCTTTTGATTTAAAAGTAACTGATAATACTGCAACAACCAAATTAGTTATAGACCGAACAAAATATGGCATCAAATACGGTTCAGGTTCATTTTTTGATAATTTAGGCGACAGAACCATTTATGATGAGTTTAAGCTTGATATTAAATTAAAATTCTAAATATTATCATTAAAGTTTATTAATAAAAACGCTCTATATGAGCGTTTTTTTTTATTTACCAAAATTGCGGCAGTGAATTTACATTGATACGTTTTAAATTTGGATAAAAATATTAAATGGTTCACAAACACTATAAACTATACAAACCCTCTGGCTATCTGAGCCAGTTTATCAATAATCAATCTCGGCGTAAAAACAAAAAACTGCTTGGCGAACTATTTGATTTTCATCCTGATACGATGCCAATTGGTCGTTTAGATCAAAATTCAGAAGGTTTACTTTTACTCACAACTAACGGCAAGTTATCCTACAAAATTTTAAAAGGCAATACCGAAAAAGAATATTGGGTGCTAGTCAGTGGTAAAATCACTTTAGAAGCCATTGAATCCCTAAAAAATGGTATTAACATCAGCATCTATGGCAAAACATACAAAACCAAACCTTGCCAAGCTAATCAAATAGAAACCCCAAATTTACCTGAACCTCAACACGCAATAAAACCACAAGGTGGAAATACAACTTCATGGCTATCCATAACTTTAACCGAAGGTAAATTTAGACAAGTACGAAAAATGACGGCAAAAGTAGGGTTCCCTACGCTTAGACTCGTCAGGGTTAGAATTGGACATGAAAAAATCGAGCATTTAAAACCCAAAGAAGTTTATGAAGTGAATGAATTTAATATTTAAAACTCAAAAAAATATAGATATTTATGTTACTAATACCGAATATGGAAGTGTGATCTAAAGCCTCAAAAATATTAACAGAAAAACATAAGTAAATCTCTATCCTTTTTAATTTTGAATGTTAATTTAACATGAGTTCTATTTATTGAAAGCTGTAAATCAGATGATTACATCTTTTTGTTGGCAAATTTTGTCATTGATAACGAAGAATGAGGAGAAATCTCATCCTACTGAGATATCTCGTCGCTCATGCTTCGCTCTGTTGACATGACAAATGATTAAATATCTGAATTTTATATGAATATATTTTATTGGAATTTATATCGAACTTACGTTAATTTACGGAAGTCAGAAAGCATTAGACGTCTTAAACATCAATCTAAAAACAAAAATGATTAAAAAATATTTAGGATAATTTGTATCCTGTTTTTTAATTTGTAAACCGTTGAAATTTGTTTCAACAGTTTTTTTTGTTTAATTTGATGAGTTAACTTCGTTTCAAAATTCATTTTATGGATGACAAACAATTTATTCCTGGCATTTATAACTACTGCGACCGCTGGTGCGAACGTTGTGATTTTACGCAAAAGTGTCGGGTGTTTCACGACACACATAAAGAGATGAACCAAGCTGAAGACAAAGAAGATTTTGCAAAAATCATTTCGAAAAATCTCAATAAAGCTATGGAAATGCTCATCAACTTTGCTGAAGAAAAAGGAATTGACCTAGATGATATTCAAAACGATGATCAAAGTTATAAAGAAGAAAAACAAAAATTTGAAGATGCTAAAAAACATCCATTAGCAGATAAATCAATGCAATATGTTAATGCAGTTGATGATTGGCTCAAAGAAAACAATAGTTTAGATAAAAAACAAAAAACCTTATTAGAAAACATAGATTTAGGCATTCATCTCGACGACACTGATAAAGCACTTCGTGAGATTGAAGAAGCTTTGAATATTATCAATTGGTATCAATTTCAAATTCACGTCAAATTAGTATCAGCGGTAAATTCTTATCCACATGATCCAGAATTTGAAGATACGATTCAAAATAGACATCATTCTTCTGCTAAAATTGCTTTGATAGGAATTGAAAATTCTATGAAAGCTTGGCAGAGTTTATTGGAACTCCTTAAAGATGACGAAGATTTTATATTAGGACGATTAATGGATTTACAACAGCTCAAAACTATGGTTTATAAAAACTTTCCACAAGTTGATAAATTTAAACGTCCTTATTTTGATGATTAAGTTTTAAACCTAAAACTTTGTCATCACGAAAAATAGGACAAAGCGATTTCTAAACTCGTAGTGAGGAAATATAACCTCATCATTCCGAGGAGTAAAATACAGCGACAAAAAAATCTCACGTGTTTTAGCCGTATTAATTTTTACCATTTAAAAACCAAATTAAACAGACTCCCTCTGCAGAGTTATTCGACATCGCAATGACATAGCTCAGAAACATTGATGAAAACCCAGATGGCAGAAAACTCTTTATCATAATAATCTCGATTTTATTATGAATAAAATTTCAGAAACAGTGCTTATGCTCAAATGAATTGGCTTTATAAACAAAGCCCATTTAAGCTATCTGATCTTTTGGGTGTTTGATGAGATATTCAAACTAAACAGAAAATGACTTTATTTAAGCCACTAATGCAATAATTTTTTAGCCACTAATACATTTTTTAAGCCACTAATACACTAATTTTTTAGCCACTAATGCAATAATTTTTTAGCCACTAATGCAATAATTTTTTAGCCACTAATACATTTTTTAAGCCACTAATACACTAATTTTTTAGCCACTAATGCAATAATTTTTAGCTACTAATACATTTTTTGTATCCTCACGAACAACTACATGTTCTTTATGATTTTAAATTCAATAATTAGAAAGCAAAAAAATCCGCTGAAAACTCAGCGGATTTTTAAATACAATTATAGAATTCAGATCACTTGACTTCTTCAAAGTCCACGTCTTCAACATCATCTTTTGAATCTGAATCTTTAGAGTTTTTAGCATCTTGTTGAGCTCCAGCATCAGTTGCATCACCTTGTGCTTGTTGTGCTTCGGCTTGAGCTTTATACATTTCTTCAGATACTTTTTTCCACTCTTCGTTCAGTTTATCAAGTGCTGGTGTGATTTTTTCAACATCACCTGTTTTGTGTGCTTCTTTCAATTCGCCAAGAGCATCTTCAATTGGCTTTTTCTTATCTTCTGGAAGTTTATCGCCAAATTCTTTCATCTGACTTTCTGTTTGAAAAATCATAGCATCGGCTTCGTTGAGTTTATCAACTCTTTCTTTAGCTTTTTTATCAGCTTCAGCATTAGCTTCAGCTTCTTTTTTCATTTTTTCTATTTCTTCTTCAGTCAATCCAGAAGACGCTTCAATTCTGATGTCTTGTTTCTTACCAGTGGCTTTATCTTCAGCACTTACATTGATAATTCCATTTGCATCAATATCAAAAGTCACTTCAATTTGTGGCGTACCGCGTTTTGCTGGTGGAATACCATCTAAGTGAAAACGACCAATTGTTTTGTTGTCTTTCGCCATCGGACGCTCACCTTGTAAAACGTGAATTTCTACACTTGGCTGATTGTCTTGTGCCGTAGAGAAAATCTGTGATTTCTTAGTCGGTATAGTTGTGTTGGCTTCAATCAATTTTGTATTTACGCCACCCATAGTTTCTATACCAAGAGACAATGGTGTAACATCAAGAAGCAATACATCCTTAACATCTCCAGTCAAAACACCACCTTGAATAGCAGCACCAATAGCAACAACTTCATCAGGATTTACGCCTTTGCTTGGTTTTTTACCAAAGAATTTTTCAACCGCTTCTTGCACTGCAGGAATACGAGTTGAACCACCAACAAGAATAATCTCGTTGATATCATTTTTACTCAATCCAGCAGATTTTAAAGCTTTTTCACATGGTGCAATGGTTTTTTTAACCAAATCGCTGATCAATTGTTCAAACTTAGAGCGTGATAAAGTTCTTACCAAGTGTTTTGGACCACTTTGTGTTGCTGTTACATAAGGCAAGTTGATTTCAGTTGATGTAGAAGAAGACAACTCTATTTTAGCTTTTTCAGCCGCTTCTTTCAAGCGTTGAAGTGCCATTGCATCATCTCTTAAATCAATACCCTCATCTTTTTTAAACTCTTCAGCTAACCAGTCAATGATAGTTTCATCAACATCATCACCACCAAGGTGAGTGTCGCCATCGGTAGCTAACACTTCAAAAACGCCATCGCCTAACTCAAGGATAGACACATCGTGTGTACCACCACCAAAGTCAAAGACAACAATTTTTTGATCCGTGCTTTTTTTATCAAGCCCATAAGCCAATGAAGCCGCCGTAGGTTCGTTAATAATTCGTCTTACTTTAAGCCCAGCAATTTCACCTGCTTCTTTTGTCGCTTGACGTTGAGAGTCATTAAAGTAAGCAGGAACGGTAATTACCGCTTCTGTTACATCTTGCCCAAGATATTCTTCAGCTGTTTTCTTCATTTTTTGAAGAATCATAGCTGACAATTCTTGAGGCGAATACAATCTCCCGTCAATATCAACACGAGCGGTATCGTTTTCACCTTTTGTTACTTTATAAGCCACACGCTTGATTTCTTTAGCAGATTCAGAGAACTTATTTCCCATAAACCTTTTAATCGAAGCAATCGTTTTTTCTGGGTTAGTTACAGCCTGACGTTTCGCTGGGTCACCAACCTTAATTTCGCCACCTTCTACAAATGCAATTACAGATGGTGTTGTGCGTTTTCCTTCAGAATTTGGTATTACCGTTGGCTCGTTACCTTCCATTACAGACACGCAAGAGTTGGTTGTTCCCAAATCAATTCCAATTATTTTACTCATAATATTTGTTTTAAATTCTACTTTTAATTCACTATTTAGTTTTCAATCATTATGCCATCACAAAACTTATGACAGGTTGTCAGACTAATAGTGATTATGGCGACAAACGTGCTATCCACTACAAGTGCCAATAGGTGGCAAAAACAAAACTAAGAGCTGGCAGGAGCTTCCGGTGGTCGCTCAGCCAGCTTAAGTTTTGTAAATTTTGCTACCTATCGTCAGCTTTTCGTTACTATCACTGACGCTTTTCAACTCTTTTTATAGTTTAACTGTATTTATAGTTTAACTATTTGTTTGAATGAATTGTGTTTCAATTGTAACTGCTCTTATTTTGAAGGGTAAATACGACGGTTTATTGTTTTTTTTACATCAAAGAGTGTTCTTATATATCAGTTAAGGATATGAAACAAGAAAACAAATGAAATAGACACTTTTGTTTT
Organism: Flavobacterium sp. CS20; assembly: GCF_018080005.1. Lineage (NCBI taxonomy): Bacteria > Pseudomonadati > Bacteroidota > Flavobacteriia > Flavobacteriales > Flavobacteriaceae > Flavobacterium > Flavobacterium sp. CS20. Next base: position 1,534,113 of record NZ_CP073015.1, read on the forward strand.
AAAAAATATATTGTTTAATAACTTATGTTTGAAGTAAAAAATAACTCAGTCTCGTAATGATTTTTAGCTGTAATCTAATGAGAAACAGTTGTGTTTTTATTATAAAGTCTAATTTCGATATCGTTTTACTTTTAAAAATTAATACCTCAGAAGTATTTATTTAATGAATTGTTAATCATACATCTACAATTAGCATTTCGACTTCGCTCAATGCTCAAACATCTAAAGCATCACTTTGTATTAAATAAAATTCTAAAATTTCCAAAAGCTCAATCTAAAGGCTTTTTAAAGTTGAGCTATTTAATTCGAACTCACGCCGAATTAGTGAAATTCCCAAAAACTTTGTTTAAACTCAGATTAAATTAGACATATAAACTTAATGGGATCCGTAAAGAATAAGATATATTGATATTTTTGTAAAAAACTTAAAAATATAACTTTATGACAGTTCAAGATATTCAAACCTCTCAACAAGCTATAGACATAGAAGAAAAGCATGGAGCACATAACTATCATCCTTTACCCGTAGTGCTTAAAGAAGGCAAAGGTGTATTTGTTTGGGATGTTGAAGGTAAGAAATATTACGATTTTTTATCAGCCTATTCAGCAGTAAACCAAGGTCATTGCCATCCAAAAATTGTCAATGCCATGACCAATCAAGCCAATCGCATTACTTTAACTTCTCGAGCTTTTCATAATAACGTGCTTGGTGTTTTTGAAAAATACGCTACAGAATATTTTGATTTTGACAAGCTCTTACCTATGAATACTGGAGCTGAAGCAGTAGAAACCGCAATAAAAATCTGTCGTAAATGGGCGTATGAAAAGAAAGGTATAGATGAGCAGGAAGCCAAAATTGTCGTTTTTGAAAACAATTTTCACGGCAGAACCACAACCATCATTTCCTTTAGCAATGATGAAGGTGCCAGAAAAAACTTTGGGCCTTATACGCCAGGATTTATCAAAGTCAATTATAACGATACTCAAGCTTTAGAAGAGGTTTTAAAATCTGAAAAAAATATAGCTGGGGTGCTTGTAGAACCTATTCAAGGTGAAGCTGGCGTTTTTACACCAAGCGATGAGTTTATCCCGCAAGTCAAGCAACTTTGTAATGACCATAATGTTTTATTTATGGCTGACGAAATTCAAACTGGTATAGCTAGAACTGGAGCTTTATTAGCGGTATGTGGTAAGTGTAATTGTCAAGGTCATTGCGAACGCCAAGATACATACTCAAGACCCGATATTTTAATTTTAGGAAAAGCCCTTTCAGGTGGAGTTTATCCTGTTTCTGCAGTTCTAGCTAATAATGAAGTGATGAATGTCATTAAACCTGGACAACATGGCTCAACCTTTGGTGGCAACCCTGTGGCTCACGCAGTTGGTATGACAGCTCTTGAAGTGGTAAAAGATGAACATCTCGCCCAAAATGCCAGACATCTCGGTCAACTGTTTAGAGATAAAATAAATGAGTATATTCAAAATTCCAAAATTGTTAATTTGGTGAGAGGTCGTGGCTTGCTTAACGCTATTGTGATTAATGATAGTGAAGATTCTTCAACCGCTTGGGACATTTGTATGGCTCTAAAAGACAACGGATTGCTGGCTAAACCTACACATGGCAACATTATTCGTTTTGCACCACCTTTGGTGATTAATCAAGATCAATTGTTAGATTGTGTACAGATTATTACGGAGACTTTAAAGGGTTTTGAGAAATAGGTTTACTCAGGCTGTATAGTTTTAAATCTAAATTATGCATTAGAGTATAATCCTCCATAATAGCCAACCCTTGTCATTCTGAACGGAGCCTGCCGAACCCTTGTCATTCTGAACGGAGCTTGTCGAACCTTTGTCATTCTGAACGGAGCTTGCCGAACCCTTGTCATTCTGAACGGAGCTGTCGGAGTGAAGAATCTTTTGGTGAAACGAACCCCAATTCGTGAGAGAGATTCCTCTACCGAAGCTTCGGTATCGGAATGACATTCTCCTTGTCATTCTGAACGGAGCTTGTCGGAGTGAAGAATCTCTCAGTGAACCAAACCTCACTTGTCATTCTGAACGGAGCCTGCCGACCTCTTGTCATTCTGAACGAAGCTTGCCGACCTCTTGTCATTCTGAACGGAGCCTGCGAAGTGAAGAATCTTTTCGTGAACCGAACCCCAAAACGTGAGAGAGATTCCTCTACCGAAGCTTCGATATCGGAATGACATTCTCCTTGTCATTCTGAACGGAGCTTGTCGAAGTGAAGAATCTCTCAGTGAACCAAACCTCACTTGTCATTCTGAACGGAGCTTGCCGAAGTGAAGAATCTCTCAGTGAACCAAACCTCACTTGTCATTCTGAACGAAGCTTGCCGACCTCTTGTCATTCTGAACGGAGCTTGTCGGAGTGAAGAATCTTTTGGTAAACGAACCCCAAAACGTGAGAGAGATTCCTCTACCGAAGCTTCGATATCGGAATGACATTCTCCTTGTCATTCTGAACGGAGCTTGCCGAACCTTTGTCATTCTGAACGAAGCTTGCCGACCTCTTGTCATTCTGAACGGAGCTTGTCGGAGTGAAGAATCTTTTGGTAAACGAACCCCAAAACGTGAGAGAGATCCTCTACCGAAGCTTCGGTATCGGAATGACATTCTCCTTGTCATTCTGAACGGAGCTTGCCGAACCTTTGTCATTCTGAACGAAGCTTGCCGACCTCTTGTCATTCTGAACGGAGCTTGCCGAAGTGAAGAATCTTTGGTGAAACGAACCCCAAAACGTGAGAGAGATTCCTCTACCGAAGCTTCGATATCGGAATGACATTCTCCTTGTCATTCTGAACGGAGCTTGCCGAACCTTTGTCATTCTGAACGAAGCTTGCCGACCTCTTGTCATTCTGAACGGAGCTTGCCGAAGTGAAGAATCTCTCAGTGAACCAAACCTCAATTCGTGAAAAAGAGTCTCTCTCGTCCTAATTTCGATACAATTCCCAATATTCCAGAATCACTCAATTTGACGGCTTTATTTAATTGAGTTACTTAAATCGAACTCACATTATTTAATAAATACAGAGTAATTTATTGTTGAGTTTTTGTAATAAAAAGTGGCACATAAAGGTCACGGTTAAAAAGTTCTTCTGTTACGCTTCCAACCATTAGGCTTGAAAATGTATTTGCGCCTTTATCAGCAACGATCAAAAAAGATATTTTATGTTTTTTAGCTTCTAAGCGTATTTTAGAAGTCGCATTTGCCTCGCGTCCAGCAATTAACACCGTTTCTAATTCATGAGGATAGTTGAGTTTTTTAATAAAATTTTCAAATTTTTTTTGGACGTGGTTTTCAACTTTGGTTTCTATCTTGGAGCTATTGATATAAGGAGAAAAATGTAATGGCACATTAAAAACGTGAACAGCTTGCGTTTTAGCCTTTATTCTATCCTGAACCAAACTACTGACCTGAAATGCTTTTTTGGATGAATTTGAGAAATCTGTACTTACCCAAACTTTTTTAATATCAATGCTGTCGAGTTTTGGAATCCAAAGCACATTGCTTTTTAGAATGCGAAGTAATTTAAACCCGACAAGACCTGAGCCTTTTTCTCCATTTTTGTTACCCAACAATACTGTGTTGATATGGTATTTCTGAGAAATGTAGTTGATTAATGATTCCGTATAAGGGTCGTCTGAAATTAAAAGTTCCCAATTAGAATTTACATTCATAACCTTGGAGATTTGTTCTTTAAGCTCTTCATTGATAGCTTCTTCAAGATCAATATCTTTTATTTCTTGTTCAATAATTTCTGAAATTTCATATTTTTTGATATTATGAACAAAATAAACTTTTTCAACATCAAAATTCTCTGATAGGTAATTTGCATATTTAATTAAAGTATCGTCAAGGCTAGATAAATCTAATGCAACTAATATGTTTTTAAAAGTATCCATAATTATTCTTTTTTAGAGTTTCGTTTTTGAATGATATTCCTCACAACATCTTCGTATTCTTTTTCTTCTTCTTTTTTTATTTTACGTTTTTCTTTTGCAACTTCTTCTTCTAAACCTTTGTATAAAGAATAGCACATAATCAAAAGTATTAATGCAAAAGGCAAACCAGTTGCGACAGAAGCTGTTTGTAATGCCCCAAGTCCACCGCCGATGAGCAATACTGTCGCTACGGCACCTTCTGCCAAAGCCCAGAAAATGCGTTGTCCAACAGGAGCATCTATTTTTCCTCCAGAAGTCAAACTATCAACAACAAGCGAACCCGAGTCTGATGATGTGACAAAAAATCCTATAATTAAAACAATACCTATAACGCTCAAAATCGAGGAAAAGGGAAAGTTTTCTAAAAACACAAATAGAGCAGTGGCAACATCTTCTCCTACGGCATTGACAATGGCAGTTTCACCACCTAATACATCGTGTAAAGCCGAACTTCCAAATGCTGTAATCCAAAAGAATGTCACTAAAGTTGGAACAATCAAAACACCCAAAACAAATTCTTTAATGGTTCGTCCCTTAGAAACCCGAGCAATAAACATCCCGACAAATGGAGACCAAGCAATCCACCACCCCCAATAAAACACAGTCCAACTGTTTTGCCACGAGGTGTTGGTATAGCTTTCATTCCACAAAGAAATTTCAAATAAACTACTGACGTAATTTCCAATATTTTCAAGATAACTTTCAAAAATGAAAAGTGTCGATCCTAAAACAACCACTAAAACCAACAAGATAACAGCAATTCGCATATTCCATTCACTCAGCACTCTTACACCTTTATCTACACCCAAAACTACCGACAATGTAGCAACAGCTGTTATTCCCGCGATAAGTAATACTTGCGTAGTGATACCACCACTAATGCCAAAGATATGAGATAAGCCAGCGACCACTTGTTGAACACCAAAACCTAAAGATGTAGCTAAACCAAATAAGGTTGCTAAAACTGCGAATATATCTATGATATCACCAATGAGTCCATAGATTTTATCACCTAGGAATGGGTAAAAAACCGAACGAATAGTTAGTGGTAAACCTCTTGAATAGGTGAAATATGCAAGTGCCAAACCAACAAGTGCATAAATTCCCCAAGCATGTAAACCCCAATGTAGAAAGGTATAATTCATAGCTTCTTTAGCGACCTCAAGGGTTTGAGCTTCAGCCATAGGTGGGTTTCCAAAGTGATTAATAGGCTCGGCTATACTCCAAAATAATAAGCCTATTCCCATACCAGCACTAAACAACATGGCAAACCACGATAAGGTTTTAAATTCTGGCTCTGCATCTTTGCCACCAAGCCTGATTTTACCAAATTTGCTAAAAGCTAAAAAGATTACAAAAAACAAAAACACATTAACACACAAAACAAAAAACCAACCACCGTAGTCAGCTACAGTTTTTTGAATTTTGTCAAAATAAGTCTCTGCTGTTTCTTTAAAAATTAAGGTTAATGCAATACCAATTATAATGAGTATTGATGAGGTAAAAAACACAGAACCATTGACTTCTAATCCAAATATCGACTTCTTTTCATCGCTTCTTACTACTTTTTTAGACATAAATATATATTTATCTTGATTTGTTATCGGTTAAAAAATAATATCCAAAATTGATATTAAAACGGGCTTCCCATTTAGCATCAGGGATTCCTACGCTAAAATCATCTATAAAATTACCGCCTAACCATGAATGATTATAGCCAGCAAGATAATCAATATAGGTATATAAATTGCCAGCGGTAACCAAAATGCCTGTCACATTCATAAATGAGTCATTAAAATCATTTACTCTTTTGTGCATATAACCAAAATCATTGTAAAATTGTAGGTTAGAAACTTATTCCCAATCAACCTTTACCGATTTTGAAACGGCTAATGTGTACATTTCATAATCTGTTGCCACTTCATAAGGAGAACCATAAGCCCCCATTTGAATGACATCTCTAGATTCACCAGATGCATTAACGGGGTTGTTATCAATATAGGCAAACTCTGATTTTAAGTTCCAAGAATTAAAGTCTAACTCGTAATGCAATGCAAATCCGTAATGCTCTCCTGTTTCTTCTGTATCAAGATTATATAAACCGCCATATTGACCAGAAATTCCAAACCTATGTTTGTAGCTTGTGCCTAACTTGTAGATAAATTTTCCATTAAATTGGTTCACTTCTTTATTGCGTCCTACAACATCATAAGAATATCGACTAGGGTCTGTCTCTGTTAGTCCTCCAAAGTTTAATTCTTCAGCGTTTTTAAAAAAAGCGAGATAATATTCAAATTTATCTTGAACATTAGAATATTTTATACCCATATCATGATCGTCTTCAAGTCCAGTATAATAAGTGATATTAAAAAACCAGTTATGAGAATTGTATTCAGTAATTCCAAAGGGAACTTGAGTTAGACCCAATTGGAGATTCTCCTTTTCATTAAAATCATAACCTAACCATCCACTTTTCATGAAGTCGCCTCCAAAACTTTCAGAGTAAAAGCGATATTCAGCTTGTAAACGAATCCCTCTATATTCCACATCAGTATTAATTCTAAAAACATCATAGCCAAAATCTCCACCGCGTTCTTTTTGATCACTTTTCCATGAAGATAGATTGTAATTGTATCTTAAAGCTCCTCCTAAATCAACAACAGGCTTATCTTGAGCTAAAATAATTGAAGGATTAATAAAAAGCGACCATAAAATTTTCTTCATAAAAAAGAATGGTTTTCTTCAAATTTCAAAAAAATGTTAAAGAATAACAAACTTAATTAAACCTTTATTAGAAATACTCGACGTATAAAACACTTAAGAAAAGTGTATATTACTGGTAATCATAGCCTATAATAAGAAAAATAATCGTAAAGATTTAGTGCCTGTAAAAATTAAAAAAAGAAAGATTTAATAGATTAAATAAAAAAACATTCTGACCAAATCGCCAGAATGCTTTTTAAAAAGTGATCGCGACAGGATTCGAACCTGTGACCGTCTGCTTAGAAGGCAGATGCTCTATCCAGCTGAGCTACGCGACCAGATAAAAGAATTTTAGAAAATTTATTCTACATTCTTTATTAATCCAATATGCCAAGGTCGGCTTAGAAAGTATCTCGCACATATTGTGTTAGAACAACTTAACTAAGTCTGTGTAAAATTTGACAGAACTAATTCCATTAAATTTAAGGTCTGCAAAATTAATATTTTTTTGGATATAAAAAATTTATAAAAGCATTATTATTGAATTTATTTTAATTTGATAAATCTCAATATTCCTTTTAATGGAGTGAATACTGCTTCAATTGATTTGTTTTATATTTGCTTAGATTTTTAAATATGGAAAACCAAACTTCAAATTATAAAAAACTAAGCATAAACTACGGAATTATTTTTGGAGTATATTCTTCTGCATTATTATGGCTTAGCTACAAATTCAATTTTGAAAACAGTTTATTGATGTCTCTTATTTCTGTCATCGTTGCTGTTTTGGTGGTTTTTTTTCCCATACAACAATTCAAAACCTATAATGACAATATTTTAAAATTGAGTGAAGCTCTAAAAATTGGTCTAATCGTAGGGTTAATTAGTGGTTTAATCTATGGCATTTATACTTATTTGCATTATAAGTCTATAGATGTGGAGTTCATTCCACTTCAATTAGAAGAAAGCAAAAAAGAGCTTGAGCTTAATAGTAGTAAAATGACAAAAGAAGAATTGGAACAAGGTATCGCGATGATAGAAACATTGCTTTCTCCGTTTATGCTTGCCACTTTTGCATTATTTACTTTACTGTTTAAATCTTTTATTATAAGTCTAGTTATTGGCTTGATAAAAAAAAATTAACCTATGCTAATTTCCATCGTTATTCCATTACTCAACGAAGCTGAATCACTTCCAGAGCTTCACACTTGGATAAAAAGAGTGATGGATCACAACAATTTTAGCTATGAAGTTATTTTTATTGACGATGGCAGTTCAGACAATTCTTGGGAGATTATTAAAAATTTAAAAAACAATCACTCTGAAATCAAAGCTATTCGATTTTCAAAAAATTATGGCAAATCTCAAGCTTTACACGCTGGCTTTGATATGGCTGATGGTGATATTGTTTTTACGATGGATGCCGATTTACAAGATAGTCCTGATGAAATTCCAGAAATGATTGAAATTTTAAAAACAAAAAATCTTGACCTTTTATCTGGATGGAAAAAAAAGCGTTATGACTCTGTAATCTTTAAAAATTTACCTTCTAAACTTTTTAATTATGTCGCACGAAAAACTTCTGGTTTAAAACTACACGATTTCAATTGCGGGTTAAAAGCTTATAGAAAAGACGTGGTTAAATCTATTGATGTTAAAGGTGAAATGCATCGCTATATCCCTGTTCTGGCTAAGAATGAGGGTTTTAAACATATAGATGAAAAACCTGTCAAACACCAAGCCAGAAAGTTTGGACAAACCAAATTTGGAGCCGAACGATTTATCAATGGATTTTTAGACTTGGTATCGCTATGGTTTTTTTCTAAATTTGGCAAACGACCAATGCATTTTTTTGGTGCACTTGGGGTTTTGATGTTTGTCATCGGGTTGCTTTCATCAATTTATATTGGTGGCTCCAAACTTTATAAACTATACAACGATTTACCAAATATATTAGTGGTTGACAACCCGTTTTTTTATATTGCTCTATCCAGTATGATTATTGGTGTGCAATTATTTTTAGCTGGATTTATTGCTGAACTTTTATTAAATAATCAGTCTTCAAAATACAGATACAATATATCAGAAAAAATTTAATTATGGATAAAAAAATTATAGAAAAAGCTCAAGAATGGTTAGATAAACCTTTTGACCAAGATACCCAAAAATCTGTTCAGCATCTTATCGAAAATGATTTATCAACTTTAGAAGATGCTTTTTACACTAATATCAATTTTGGAACTGGTGGAATGCGTGGTATTATGGGCGTTGGAACCAATCGAATCAACAAATATACCTTAGGAAAAAACACTCAAGGCATTTGTAACTATCTCAAAAAGGTTTTTCCTGATCAAAAACATAGCGTTGCTATTGCCTTTGATTGTCGTCATAATAGCAAAACATTGGCTAAAGTGGTTGCTGATGTGTTTTCTGCTAATGATGTTAAGGTTTTTATTTTTGAAGATTTAAGACCAACTCCTGAATTGTCTTATGCATTAAAAACTTTAAATTGCCACTGCGGAATAGTTTTGACTGCAAGCCACAATCCACCAGAATACAATGGATATAAAGTCTATTGGCAAGACGGCGGTCAGATAGTTCCACCGCAAGATCATGAAATAATTGAAGAAATCAATCAACTTCAATTCAAAGATGTCTTGTTTAAACCTAAAGAAAATTTAATAAATTATATCGGAGAAGAAATTGATAAAAAATTTATTAAAGATTCCATTCATAACGCCAAAACATCATTAAAATCATCAGCTCGTGAAGATTTAAAAATCGTTTTTACTTCTATACACGGAACAGCCATAAAACTGATTCCGCAGACTTTAACTCAAGCTGGCTATACTCAATTAGCAATTGTCAAAGAACAAGCCGAACCTGATGGCGATTTTCCTACCGTAAAATCACCAAACCCAGAAGAACCTGAAGCTTTAAAAATGGCATTAGATCTCGCTGACAAAAATGAAAGCGATATTGTCATTGGCACAGATCCTGATAGCGATAGACTTGGTGTTGCTGTAAGAGACAACAACCAAAAAATGATTTTACTTAACGGCAACCAAACTATGATTTTAATGACTTGGTTTTTGCTTGAGAAATACAAAAACAATTTAAAAGGAAACGAATTTGTTGTATCAACTATAGTTTCAACTCCTATGATGCGTGTTATAACAGAAAATTATGGCGTTGAATTTACGGAAACCTTAACGGGTTTTAAATGGATAGCTGATTTAATAAAGAAATATCCCAATAAACACTTTATTGGTGGTGGTGAAGAAAGCTTTGGGTTTATGGTTGGTGATTTTGTAAGAGATAAAGATGCTATCACCTCTACTCTGCTTATCTGTGAAATTGCGACTCAACTAAAATCGGAAGGCTCATCTTTGTATAATAAATTGATTGAACTTTATACAGAACATGGCTTTTACAAAGAAGATCTTGTTGCTTTGGTTAAAAAAGGAATTGAAGGTCAAAAAGAGATTCAACAAAAAATGAAAGATTTAAGAGATCATCCCTTAGATAAAATCTGTGGAGAAAAAGTTGTTCTAATTGAAGATTATCAAAATTCTACGGCAAAAAACTTTCAAAATCACAAAACCACAAAACTTGATATTCCCAAGTCTAACGTGTTAATTTATTATACTGAAAACGGTACTAAAGTTGCGACAAGACCAAGTGGAACAGAGCCTAAAATTAAATTTTATATCAGCGTCAATACCAGTTTATCTAAAGTTGAAGATTTTGAAAAAGTTGACAATATGCTAAACCAAAAAATATCTAAGATAAAAACGGAACTCGGTCTATAAAACTACCGCTAAAGCTTATCAGGGTAGCTAATCCTTGATATTTCAGCTTTGGCTATAATGTTGTTTTCCCCTTCAATAATCCATGTCATTGCAACAGGTATTCTGTTTACTGTAATGTATTTATAATAAGTCAATACGCCTTTATCAAAAGGTTTAGTCTTAATATCGGTTGAATAATTTACCTTTTCAATGATATGGGTTTGAGGATGCTTAAAGATTTCAAAATCTGTATCAGACAGGCGAGATTTGTATTTAAAACCAATCAAACTATCTTTTTCAAAAGGTTTCAGTGCTTTATCTGTTTGGATCCAAAAAGGCAAAGCATATAATTCTGCAGACCACAACACGATCTTTTCAAACTTAGATTCCATTTTTTGGGTATTTAAAACCGTATCAAGTTTTGAATTTTTAATCTTAATTTCAGTACCCTCAGTGTTTAAAATCAAGTTACCATCAAAAAAAACAGAATCTTCCGTGCTTAGTTTCAAATGAAATTTAACAGCCTTTTCCGCTTCAAAAGCTCGAGTGTTGTAAGCCGATCGTAAAGGTGATAAAGTGCTATTGTATCTGTTTTTATCGATAGATTTGGACGTGCTTTCATCGCTTTTACTTTTAGCTTTATCTGATTGACAACCAAAAGAAATTATGCAAGAACAAAAAAACAAAACAAAAGATTTTCGTAGCATGACAATTTTTTTTTTAAAATTAAACAATATTATAGAAATTAATTCTGACTATAACAATAAAAAAATTAAATTTGTCGATATGTTAAAAATATAAAGTTCTCTTGACATGCTGACACGAAGACATATTAGAACCAAGGTTATGCAAAGCATTTATGCCACTAAGCATAGCAACTTTGGCAATATCAAAAGCCAAGAAAAGTTTTTGAACAAAAGTATGCAAGATATGTTTGACCTTTTTATAATCAATTTAAACTTGTTGGTCAACATTTCTATGTGTGCAGAAAAATTTTATAACCAAAGTAAAAAAAAACATTTACCAAGCCAAGAGGACAAATCTCCAAACTTAAAATTTGTCAACAACAAGATTTTACAAAAACTTAAAACTTCAAAGATTTTAGAAAAAATTAATCATCAAAAAAAATTAGATATTTGGGACTTTGATGATGAATATCCTGCTTTACTATGGGATGAAATCAAGCAAAGTGAAATTTATTATGAATATTTAAATCATAAAAAATCATCATATGATATTGATAAATTTTATATCATAGAAATTTATAAAAAAATTATCGCCCCTAACGACAAACTTTATGAATATTTTGAAGATCACAAACTCACATGGATTGACGATTTACCCATTGTTAACACGAGTTTAATCAGATTTTTAAAATTTATTCCTAAACATTCCAAAGATTTAAAATTTCCAGAATTATTTAAAAACAAAGATGATTATGAGTTCGGTATTCAATTACTTCAAAAAACACTTCTGAACGAAGATACTTTCAGTAAAGATATTGTTAAAAACACTCAAAATTGGGACAAAGAACGAATAGCAAGCCTTGATTATATCATGCTTTTAATGGCATGCACTGAATTTAATAAATTTCCAAGTATCCCGATTAAAGTAAGCATCAATGAATATTTAGAAATTGCCAAAAACTATTCCACACCAAAAAGCAGTAACTTTATAAATGGTGTCTTAGATAAAATAGTTAAGCAGTATAAAAATGAAAATAGACTGAATAAAAGTGGCTGAGGCTTGATAGAATAAATAATTTATAATACTTTTGAAAAAAATAAACTAAAATACAGAAATATGAAAAAATTAATTTTATGTCTATTAGTAATGTCTTCAATGACATTCACATCTTGCAAAAAAGATGCATCCGAAAAAGTAAAAGCAGAAAACGTTGAAAACGCCACTGAAAGAGATGCTAAAGAAGTGGTTTACCCAACTTTAGATTTTGATAAAAAAACTCACGATTTCGGAACAATTGACGAAGGCGATGTAGTAGAACACACTTTTACTTTTACTAACAATGGAAAAGCACCATTGGTTATCACAAACGCTAGAGGTAGTTGTGGCTGTACTGTTCCAAGTTATACCAAAGAACCTATTGCACCTAGTGAGTCTGGTGAAATGTTGGTTAAGTTTAATTCAAGAGGAAAAAGAAATCAACAAAACAAATCAGTAACTATTACTGCAAATACAGAAAAAGGTAAAGAAACCTTACAAATTAAAGCATTTGTCAATCCTTCAGCTAATGCCAAAAACGCTAAAGCTGGTTCACCAATTCAAGTTAAATAATTTTAGATGGGAGATATAGGAGGCTTATTGCCTATGCTATTGATTTTTGTGGTAATCTTTTTTTTCATGATAAGACCACAAATGAAAAAGCAAAAACAAGAAAAACAATTTAGTGCAAATCTTAAAAAAGGTGATAAAGTCGTAACAAAAAGTGGAATGCACGGCAAAGTTGTTGATTTTAGCGAAAAACTTGATGCCGTTATTCTTGAGACAGGTGCTGGTAAAATAACTTTTGACAAATCTTCTATTTCATTAGAAATGTCTCAAAAAATAAATGCACCAAAAGAAGATAAAAAGAAATAACAACATAATAATTTAAGATAAAAGCCGGGTAATGCTCTCGGCTTTTTTTTGATTAAAAACAAAAAATAAATGAAATCGTATAAGTTTTTTCTATGCTCTTTCTTGTTTGTAGCATTCTGGACTAGTAATGTCAAAGCTCAAGATGTAAATCCTAACAATCAAGAACTCTTTAGTGAATTTAAGGATAGAACTGGCAATAGCTATCGTTCAGCCAATGGTGTTCCGGGTCCCGAATATTGGCAAAATCAAGCCAACTATAAAATTGATGTGAGTTTAAATCCTGAAAATCACAAAATAAAAGGTCAAGTAAAGATTGAATACATCAACAACAGTCCATTTGATTTAGATTATGCTTGGCTTTTCCTTGAACAAAATAGGTTCACACCAACTTCAAGAGGAACTTTAACAACACCATTAGATGGAAATCGATATGATGGCGATATTGATGGTGGATATAGTTTGTCTAACATTAAAGTCGAAACAAATGGCACTTCAAGTAGCAAGCATATTATCAATGATACACGTATGCAAGTCTTTTTTGAAAAACCACTTAAAGCTAATGGTGGTAAAGCTAATATAAGTATGGATTTTGAATTTAAAATTCCAGAAAAAGGCATGGATAGAATGGGAAGATTAGAAGTTGAAGACGGTGTGATTTATGCTTTAGCTCAATGGTATCCAAAAATGGTAACCTTTGATGATATTAATGGTTGGAACGTTATGCCTTATCTCGGTGCAGGAGAATTTTATTTAGAATACGGAAATTTTGAATATTCTGTAACTGCTCCAAGAGAATATATCGTTGTTGGTTCTGGAGAATTGCAAAACCCAAAAGAGGTTCTGACAAAACAACAACAAAGAAGATTAGATAAAGCTAAGCAATCAGACAAAACACAATTCATTATTAAGCCAAACGAAGTCGGTCAAACTGATAAAATCAGGACTGATGGTGATAACTTTACGTGGAAATTTAAAATACAAAACTCAAGAGACGTTGCCTTTGCGACCTCAAAAGCCTTTATATGGGATGCCGCAAAAATCAATTTACCAAATGGTAAAAAAGCCTTAGCCCAATCTGCATATCCTAAAGAAAGCTATGGCGAAGATGCTTGGGAACGTTCTACCGAATATACAAAAGTCGCCATCGAGCATTATTCTATAAAATGGTTTCCATATCCCTACAAAAATGCAGTTAACGTTGCCAGTAATGTTGGTGGTATGGAATATCCTGGCATTGTATTTTGTAGCTATAAATCAAAAGGTGAAAGCCTATGGGGCGTTACCGATCATGAATTTGGACACATTTGGTTTCCTATGATTGTTGGCAGTAACGAAAGACGACATGCCTGGATGGATGAGGGTTTCAATACTTTTATCAACCTCTACTCTACTGATGCATTCAATGATGGTGAATATCCTAACCGAATGCTAATGGCTAAGCAAAGTCTGATTCCGTGGTTTTTAAGTCCAAATAGAGAAGCTATCAGCACTTTCCCTGACGTTGTACAAACGCAAAACTTAGGCATTGTAGCTTACTATAAACCTGCTTTAGGTTTATATATTTTAAGAGAATATATTCTCGGTTCTGAACGATTTGATTTTGCATTTAAAAGCTACATCAAAGCTTGGGCATACAAACACCCTACACCAACAGATTTCTTTAATATCATAGAAAATGCCGCAGGAGAAAACCTAAGCTGGTTTTTTAAAGCTTGGTTTTATGGTAATGATAATATTGACTTAGCCGTCAATAAAGTTGAAAAATCTGAAATAGGTTATAAAATTGAATTTGAAAATTTTGGTATCCCAATGCCTGTTGTTTATAATGTCTATTACCAAGATGGAAGCAAAGATGAATTAAGGTTACCTGTTGAAATTTGGCAAAGAGGTGATACTTGGACTACAGCTATAAAAACCGACAAAACGATAAAAAAAGTTGTGATTGATCCTAATCGTATTTTACTTGATGTTAAGCCTGACAACAACCGTTGGGAAACTGAGTGATAAAGCCTTTAGAATCAATTCAGAGTTCAAACATGTTTTGATATTATTTTAGATTATGGCTTTAAGTAATATTCTATGGGTATTTTTAGGTGGAGGCATCGGAAGTGTTTTACGCTTTGTCGTTACAAAAACTTTTAGCCAAATATTTGCTAACTTGTATTGGGGTACATTAAGCGTTAATCTTGTTGGGAGTTTATTAATAGGTTTATTGATAGGTTTTGAAATTAAATCAATCCTACATCAACCGATATTGCTTTTACTCGCAACAGGGTTTTGTGGTGGCTTTACTACATTTTCAGCATTTAGTTTAGAAAGTTTAAACTTGATTAAATCTGGACAATATCTGTACGCAACATCCTATATTCTAATCAGTATTATTCTCGGAATCATAGCTGTTGGTTTAGGATTTTATCTTGCAAGACAAATATAAAATCAAAAATATGTAATGATGAATATTGTATTTATTGAACCCTTTCGGCATCAACTCCTGCCACTGACTTATACTAAGCCTGTTTCTGAGATAAGATGTGGGATTTTGAAAATGAAAGAAAAATGGGAAAAAAGATTACCTGAAGCTGATTTTTCTAATTTGACAGAAAATTACCTTAAAACCCTTTGGCCAAGCCAAATCGAAAAGGATAATATTTTTGTAAATGCCTCTGTTTTTCCAACTCCAAAGTTGATTGATCATATTACAAAATTAAAATCTAATCAAGCACTTTTTTCCGATGATGTGGTTGTCGCCTACAGATCTGATGCACCTGAAAAATACAATGAAGTTTTAAAATTCAAAGATAAGCTTAAATTTTTAAAATGGCTTTGGGATATTTTTGCTTTCAATCATGAAGCTATTACTGATGATTTCAAACTCATAACCCAAAACAGAGTTTCTGAGCCAATTCCAGAGCATATTTTAGCTATTAATCCCAATCAAATATTTATTGAAAAGGGCGCAAAACTTATCAATGGTACTTTAAATGCTTTGGATGGTCCAATTTATATTGGTAAAGATACAGAAGTTATGGAATCCGTAAATATTCGTGGTCCTTTTGCATTATGTGAAAATGCAGTTGTAAAAATGGGGGCAAAAATTTATACAGGAACCACCATCAGACTTTTTTCTAAAGTTGGTGGCGAAGTAAGCAATTCCGTCATTCAAGGATTTTCAAATAAAGGTCATGATGGTTTTTTAGGAAATTCTGTTATTGGAGAATGGTGCAATCTTGGAGCCGATACCAACACATCTAACTTGAAAAACAATTATGCATCAGTAAAATTGTGGAACTATAATCAAGAGAAATTTGTTGATACTGGTTTACAGTTTTGTGGACTTATCATGGGCGATCATTCTAAATGCGGTATCAATACCATGTTTAATACTGGAACTGTAGTTGGTGTAAGTGCTAATATTTTTGGCGAAGGTTTTCCTCGAAATTTTATACCAAGTTTTAGTTGGGGTGGCAAAAATGGTTTTATCACCTATAAATTTGAAAAAGCACTTGAAGTTGCAGAGATTGTCATGAAAAGACGTAACAAAAAGTTAAATGATTATGATGTTGATATATTAAAAAGCGTCTTTGAAATTTCTCAACAGTATAGACAACATTGAAACACTTTCTATAAAAAGGAATAACCTATAGCTAATGTGAAATTACCATTTTTACCGTCGCTATTTTCAAAAACATCAGTTAGACCAAAAACATAACGGACATCAGCTCTCAAACCGAATGGCAAGTCAACACCTAATCCAGCTGCACCAGACAAATCAAAACTTTTAGTTTCAAGAAGGTTCGGAAGGTTGTCATCAATAAGGAAACCAAATTGTGGCCCAAGTTGAACATTTAAACCTCCAATCAGATAATATTTCAGTAAAACAGGCACATTGATATAATCTAAATCAATGTCTGAATCTTCAAATTCTGCACCTTGTCGTGAATAAAGCAATTCTGCTTGTAAACCAATTTTACTGATTTTAGTTCCTACAAAAAAACCAGCATTGAAACCAGTTTTGTTATCAAAACCACTGACATCACTTAAAGTTGAAAAATTAGCCCCAATTTTGACCCCTAAATCAATTTTTTGTGCATGAGTTAGTTGTGCAGTAATCAATATAGCAAAAAGAATTTTTAAGATTTTCATAGTTTTTAAATTTTGGTTTTGTCCAGATAAGTTATCGTGCTAATTTAAGATTAAATCTTCAACATAATGAGTTATAAATGTTATTTTAAATGTCGCATAAATATCTCCTTAAAACACAAGTCGGTATCATACTTTTTATCAACAATATTATTCATTCAAATCGGTATTACATTTACACAAAAAGAACTAATAGCAACAACCTTTTTCTGACAGTAGTTAAAACTAAATCTCAAATATAATCAATAAATATCCAAATTTGATAATTTCTATGGTTTCTAATTTAGAATTTCAACATCAAAATCTTTATTGTATTTGATAATATATAAGCCTTGGTTATGATAAACATCTTCCATAAAGGCTTGATTATAGCTAAAACGATTTTCGGTATATTCTGTATAAAGTTTTAGAGTTTTTGGATCTTTTAAATCACCATCGTAGGCTAATCTCAAAAGAATATCATAAGTCATATCAAAAGCCCTAGTTACATATTTGTTTGGAGCATAACCATATTCTTTAATAAAGTTTTGTATAAAATCATTGCTTTCAAGTACTTCATTTTTGGAAGTGCTGACATAGGTAAATGACAAAGCACAAAGAGCCGCATTATTGATAACTTCGCCAAAAGCCTCATTTCGGTCTGAAGTTAGCAATTTGATGTTATAGCCTGCTATATCTTCATCTTGACTTTTATTCAAACTATACAAATGATTTATTACACTTTCTGAAACTCCAATCTGATCGGTTTCTAAAATAACCATGTTGTCTTTTTCAGAATTTAACAATTCCTTGAGAGCATCTTTTTCGACAAAGGGTTTATCAACTTTAAAAAACCTCGCATTAGGGAAAGTATATTTATATTTATCATAAGTTTCTTTTGAAGCACTGTCTATGATAAAAACAAGTTGGGTTTGATCAGTGAAAGTACTATCTATATAAGTAATTAATGTTTCGGTTTTTAAATTTTGTTTAGGTAAAGTGTTAAAGACAAAAGATGATGCATTTTGAGATTTTGAGATAGGTATAAATACAGGAATATTTCGAGTAGAATTATGTTTACTCAGTAGCTCGACATTTGAATTTGTGATTGGTCCAATAATAGCATCTCGATCGTTTAAGTCATTAGCTGTTAAGATAGACTCTAAAACTAAAGCATCTTTTTTGGTATCAAATATTTTTAAATCCGTATAAATTCCTTTTGATTTTGCATAATCTATAGCCCATTTCACGCCTTGATAGATATCTAATGAAATACTAAAAAGCTTATTTTTTTTGATGACAGTTTGTGGTTCAACACTGACACTATCTTTTTTAAACTGATCTAAAGAAAATGGTAAAAAAAGTGCTAGTTTTTTTTCGTTATAGTTTTGAACATAATTTTCTAAATTGATAATTTTATTTTCAGTAATCTCAGTGATTTGCTTGGGTAATTTTATTATCATCCCAGCTTTTAAACCTTCTCTTCTTACAATTGGATTTAGCTTATAAATTATATCTTCACTCACTTTAAACTCTTTGGTTAAGCTGTATAAAGTTTGATGTCTAGGAACTTCATAATATTGCAAATCTATTGCCAAAATATCAAGATTAGAATTTTCTTCTTCTGCTGAATAGCTTGGTATAACTTTGACTAATTGTCCAGTTTGAACCTCTATTATATTTTGATTGAGACTGTCAAAAGCTTTGATGCTCATACCGTATTTTGAAGCGATATCGGCTTTTTTTTCTCCTGGTAAAACAATATGTTTAAAAGCCGAAAAATTTGAGTTTTTTATACTTTGGTTAAAATCTATTTTTTGATATTCCTCAGGCAATTTATAGGCGGGTAATTTTAAGACTTCACCTGCCTGAAGTTCTCTATCATATAGGTTAGGATTAAAGGCTTTGATATCTGCAATACTTAAATTAAAACTTTTTGAAATACTATATAAAGTCTCTTTTGTTTTTACCCTGTAGCGAAGAAAACCAAAATTTTTAGACTCTGCTTTTGGAATCACTATTTTTTGCTGACCAATAGCTTTTGTGTTTTTTAAATCGGGATTATATTTAAGTAACAAATCTAATGAAATGTTATTGGCTTGTGCAATACTTTGTGGTGTATCGTCTGGTTTGACATCATACACTACATAGTTTTGAGCCTGAACAATTTTCAGACTCATTAAAATAAAGAAAGTAAAACAATATTTAAACTTCATACTTATTCCCATTCAATTGTTGATGGTGGTTTTGAACTGATGTCATAAACCACACGATTAACGCCTTTGACTTGATTGATAATTTTATTAGAAACACTTTGCAAAAATTTGTAGGGCAAATCTACCCAATCAGCAGTCATACCATCTGTTGATTCTACAGCACGTAAAGCTACAACTTTTTCGTAAGTACGCTCATCTCCCATTACGCCAACAGAATTTACTGGTAATAGCATAGCACCAGCTTGCCATACCTTATCGTACAGTTTCCATGTGCGGAGTGTTTTTATAAAAATATGATCAACTTCTTGTAAAACACTAACTTTTTGAGGCGTGACGTCATCTAAAATTCTAATGGCTAAACCTGGACCAGGAAACGGGTGGCGTCCTAAAAGTTTGGAAGAAACACCTAATTCTTTTCCTACGCGACGCACTTCATCTTTGAACAACATTTTTAAAGGTTCAACAACTTTCAGTTTCATATATTCTGGTAATCCGCCAACGTTATGGTGTGATTTGATGGTAACCGAAGGACCATTGACCGAAACCGATTCAATCACATCAGGATAAATTGTACCTTGAGCTAAAAAGCTTACGTCTTTAATTTGATGTGCTTCGTCATCAAATACTTCTATAAAAGCATTGCCAATACGTTTGCGTTTGAGTTCGGGGTCAGTCACGCCTGCCAAAGCGGCATAAAATTTTTCGGAAGCATCAACGCCTTTGACGTTTAGTCCCATATTTTTGTATTGGTCTAAGACTTCATCAAATTCGTTTTTTCTCAGTAACCCATTGTTTACAAATATGCAATACAGATTTTTGCCAATAGCTTGATTTAGAAGAACCATGACAACCGTTGAATCAACGCCACCACTTAAACCCAAAACAACTTTTTGGTTGCCAATGGTTTGTTTTAACCATTCAACACTTAAATCTACAAATTTAGCGGGCGTCCAATCTTGAGGAACTTGAGCAATTTTGACCAAAAAATTTTCAAGCAATTTCAAGCCATCTGTGGTATGATAAACTTCAGGGTGAAATTGAATGCCATAAGTATCTTCATTTTCAAATTGAAAGGTCGCAAACTTAACATCTTCTGTTGAAGCTATACAATGTGCATTTGGTGGTAACTTTGTGATAGTGTCACTGTGAGACATCCAGACTTGTGAGCCTTCTTTAATACCTTTGAATAACGGATTATCTCGTTTGATGTCTTCTAAATGGGCTCGACCAAATTCTCGGGTATTTGAAGCTTCAACACTACCTCCGTTTTGCTGCACTAAGTGTTGGGCACCATAACAGATTGCCAAAATTGGTAATTGTCCTTTTATCTGTTTTAAATCAGGTATTGGTGCATTGGCATGCCTTACTGAAAATGGACTTCCCGAAAGAATTACAGCTTTAAAACTGGATAAATCTTTTGGAATTTTATTAAAAGGTTTGATTTCGCAATAAATGTTAAGTTCTCTTACACGTCTAGCAATCAATTGTGTGTATTGAGAACCGAAATCTAAAATGAGGATATTTTTTTGCATGAACAAAAGTAAAAATTTGAATTTTAATTCTATACTTTTTTAGGCAGTTTATACGGCTTATTTTTAAGCTTAAATTTTTTTAAACCCACAATTTAAGTAATCAAATTTAGATATTTAATACCGAATGCTATTTCAAATATGCATAAATGCTCCTTAAAATATCAGTTTGTCGCAGACTATCACGTCGGTATTATACCTTTGTCTTTTCATTAACGATATTTAAAACGCGAACATCACATTAAATATTGTTGCCATAGCAGTGATTCGTTGTTGGATTGAAAAGCTAAATACTGGCAAAGTTAGTTCCAGCACTTTCAATGTTGGACATCATTTCTCTATTGCAGTCCTTTAGGATAGCAGATATAATACTTAACCACAGGTTGAGCTAAGGTTTTTAAATTCAATTGATCCGAAACTTGAGAGACTTCTTTGATTTTTTCATTTTTAAACAAAATCATAATCTGCTGATAATCATAGTTATACGCTTGATTTGACGTCTTGCCTTCAAAGAAAAAATATTTAGCTTCTTCTGAAGTGATGTTAAATTGTTTTTGAATATTGTGTTTTATATTTTCTATTTTTTTGGCTTTAAAAGCTTTGTTTTTCAACTTGACTTTAAACAATTTTCTGTTGATAAGCATTTGGCATAGTTTACTCAAAATTCGATCTGAATGGTTTTGCCATTGTTTTATGGCAGTCATAATATCATAATCATCAAGTTGAGCGAAACGTTCTAAAATTTCAAGGCTAAAATTGTCATACAAAATGTTGTGATTTAAAAAGTAAGACAGACTTGAGTTGGATTGCAATTCATTGCCTTTTTGAATTAATTCTTTAGCTCTTTGAAGTATTTTTATCAAAATCAATTCTGCACCAAGGCTGGTTTTGTGCAAATAGACTTGCCAATACATCAAACGTCTCGCTAATAAAAATTTTTCTACTGAATAAATGCCTTTTTCTTCAATCATCAATTGATTGTCTCTCACATTAATCATTGTGATTAATCTATCAGAATTGATATTGCCTTCAGCCACGCCAGTGTAAAAACTATCGCGTTTTAAATAATCCAACCGGTCAATATCTAATTGACCTGCAACAAGTTGGGTTAAAAATTCTTTATCATAATTACCTTTAAAAATTTTAATAGCTAAATCAAGTTTGCCATTAAAATCTTGATTGAGCGTTTCCATAAATTCTAAAGATAAATTTTCATGGCTCAAACCTTCAATCAAACTATTTTCTAAAGCGTGTGAAAAAGGACTGTGACCAATATCGTGAAGCAAAATAGCTATGAGTGTAGCTTCTTCTTCGTCTTTGGTAATTTTAATACCTTTAAATTTTAAGGTTTGAATAGCCTTTTGCATTAAATACAAACAACCCAAAGCGTGCTGAAAACGCGTGTGTTGTGCACCAGGATAAACCAAATGCGACAAACCCATTTGCGAAATTCGCCTAAGTCTCTGAAAATAAGGATGTTCAATTAAATCAAAGATGAGTTCGCTTGGAATGGTAATAAAACCATATATTGGGTCGTTTATAATCTTGAGTTTGTTTTGTTTTTTCAAAATAATTTCGCTTAATTTCAGCAAATATAAATATATGACTAAGATAAAAATACTTTGGGTGGATGATGAAATTGATTTGTTAAAACCACATATCATGTTTTTGACTAAAAAAGACTATGAGGTTACGACTTGTCAAAGTGGTGTGGAAGCCATAGAAACCATTGACAATGAACGTTTTGACATTGTGTTTTTAGATGAAAATATGCCCGGACTTTCAGGCATCGACACCTTAGCTGAAATCAAAGCTAAACAAAACAACTTGCCTGTGGTGATGATTACTAAAAGTGAAGAAGAGTATATCATGGAAGAAGCCATTGGTTCTAAAATTGCAGATTATTTGATTAAACCCGTCAATCCTAATCAAATTTTGTTGAGTTTAAAAAAGAATTTAGACCACAGCCGATTGGTCTCTGAACGCACAACTTCGCATTATCAACAAGCGTTTAGAAAACTGTCTATGGATTTGTCGCAAGTCAATTCTCATCAAGAATGGGTAGAGCTTTACAAACAACTCTTGTATTGGGAAATGGAACTTGACCATCTTGATGATTCTTCGATGACAGAAATTTTAGAATCTCAAAAACAAGAAGCCAATTCTGCGTTTTTTAAATTCATCACTAAAAATTACGAATCTTGGTTTGACCGTAATACTGACGAAGCACCAACTCTGTCTCATCAATTGTTTAAAACAAAAGTGGTTCCTGAGCTTAAAGACGAACAACCAATATTGATGGTGGTTGTAGATAATTTGAGATACGACCAATTGAAAGCCATTGAACCTATTATCAACAACCACTTTAAAAAAGAAAAAGAAGACGCTTTTTTTAGCATTTTGCCCTCTGCAACTCAATATGCCAGAAATGCTATTTTTTCAGGTTTGATGCCGTTGGATATGCAAAAACTTTACCCGAATTTGTGGTTAAATGATACCGATGAAGGTGGAAAAAATATGCACGAAGCTGAATTTCTTGACAACCAATTGAAACGTCTCGGTTTGCATATCAGCCATTCTTATCACAAAATCACGTCTTTAGAAAAAGGACGAACATTGGCAGATAATTTTGGACAATACAAAAATCAAGACCTCACTGTGGTTGTTTATAATTTTGTAGATATGCTGTCTCACGCTAAGACAGAAATGCAAGTTGTTAAAGAATTGGCTTCAAATGACAAATCTTATCGCTCTCTAACCACGAGTTGGTTTAAAAATTCGCCTTTATTAGATATCATTATCAAAGCACAACGATTAGGTTTTAAACTGATTTTAACCACAGACCACGGCACGATTAATGTAAAAAATCCAACTAAAATAATCGGTGATAAAAATACCAGCACCAACTTGCGTTATAAAACAGGTAAGAGTTTGACTTATAATGAAAAAGATGTTTATGCGGTTAAAAATCCTTCAAACATTCGCTTGCCGAGTATCAATATGAGCAGTTCGTATGTGTTTGCTAAAGGCGATTATTTTTTGGCTTATCCCAACAACTATAATTACTACGTCAAATATTACAAAAACACCTTTCAACACGGTGGCATTTCTCTCGAAGAAATGATAATTCCTTTTGCTGTATTTTCGCCAAAAGGGTAAAAGCCTTCTTTTTTTTAGCTGGATATGAGTTTACATATGAAATCAAATTCAATAGTTTAGAAATTCTTTAATTATGACTTACGGTTTAGACAATCTTGAGGAGGTTGCTCGTTATATTTTAAACAACTCAACGCATAAAACGTTTTTGTTTTTTGGAGAAATGGGCGTTGGCAAAACCACATTGATCAAAGCTTTGGTCAAACATCTCGGCAGTGAGGATAATGTTTCTAGTCCAACCTATGCTTTGGTTAACGAATATCTCACTGATGACAAACCCATTTACCATTTTGATTTTTATCGGATCAATTCTATCGAAGAAGTTTACGATATAGGTTTTGAAGATTATCTCGCTCAAGATGCACATATCATCATCGAGTGGCTAGAACTGATTAAACCTTTATGGCTAGAGAAATTTGTAAAAGTTAAATTGAGCTTGGTTGATGTTGACAAGCGTAAGGTTGAAATGAGTGAGGTTTTTTAAATCATTAATTGTTTTGGATTGTTGAACTTTAAATGGTTATTTGAAAATTTAAGTTTCTTTATAAATTCATTTGCTCAATTGAATTTTATCTATAACTTAGCCAACTGATTATGAAAACAAATACTTTTTTCTTTGACGGTTTCTATTATGCTTTTTTTAAAAGCGTACGGGACTGTTATTGAAATATTAAAAAAATATTTAAAATAATAAAGTCCCGAACCAGTTTCGGGATTTTTTTTTGATTAAAACTAAAATATGACAGAACGCATAGCAATTCAAGGCATTACAGGTTCAAACCATCATAAAGTGGTATGCGATTTTATTTCAAAACAAGCTAAAACCAAAGCTTGTATGAGTTTTAATAGTTTAGTAAAAGCAGTTATTTCAAAAGAGGTTGATTATGGTATTATGGCGATAGAAAACTCTATTGCTGGTAGTATTTTATCAAATTATACTTTAATCAGTGAGCATAATTTGAGTATTTCAGCTGAATATTATTTAGATATCAAACACAATCTCGTCGCGTTAAAAGGTCAAAATTTAGAAGATATTAAATCGGTAAATTCTCATCAAATGGCGTTTTTGCAATGTGGAAAGTTTTTTAATCAACATTCTAATTTAAAATTGGTGGAAGATGTAGATACCGCTTTACCTGCACAAATTATTGCCGAAAAACAAATTCATCATACGGTCGCCATTGTGCCTGACGGGACGGCTGAGTTGTTTGGTTTAGACATTTTGAAATCTCATATCCAAGACAACGACTTCAATTCTACACGTTTTGTAAAAGTTGAAAGAAATCTAAAAATCATCCCAAACCAGTCAGCCGATAAAGCTTCAATCCGTTTTGAATTGGCTCACGAACCGGGAAGTTTGTTTAAAGTTTTGGCTTTGCTACAAGAATACAATATCAATATGACCAAAATCCAATCTATACCGACGCCACTTTCTAAATGGAATTATGCATTTTATGTGGATATGATTTTTTTACCAGAAATTGATATGGAAAATTTAATTGAAAAACTAAAATCAATCACACATCATTTTAAACTCCTCGGAATTTATAAACAAGCACAAAAATGATACAACCTGCCGAACGACTTGCTCAAATTAAAGAATATTACTTCTCTAAAAAACTTAAAGAAGTTAAACGCCTTATCGATGATGGTAATCCCATAATTAATTTAGGAATCGGTTCTCCCGATATCAATCCACCTGAATCTGTTGTTGAAAGTTTGATAAAAGCTACAGCAGATGAAAAAGCCCATCAATATCAAGCTTACGCTGGCATTCCTAGTTTACGTGAAGCGATCAAAACCTTTTACGATAAAACTTATCAAGTTAAACTTTCAAAAGATAATCAAATTTTACCGCTTATAGGCAGTAAAGAAGGGATTATGCATATTTCTATGGCGTTTCTTAATCCAGGTGATGACGTCTTAGTGCCAAACCCTGGCTATCCAACTTATCTTGCTGTGTCAGGCTTAGTTCAAGCCAAAACTTTGTATTATGATTTAAAAGAAAATCAAAATTGGCAACCTGATATTGAGCGACTTTCAAAACTCATAACACCAAAAACCAAACTGATGTGGATCAATTATCCGCATATGCCAACAGGAGCTAAAGCTGATGACGACACAATTAACAATCTTATAGAGTTCACAAAACAAAATCATATTCTATTGGTTAATGACAATCCGTATAGCTTGATTCTCAATGATAAACCTTTTAGTATTTTAAAACATCGTTGGCCCAATAATCACGTTTTAGAACTCAATTCGCTGAGCAAAACCTTTAATCTTTCAGGTTGGCGAGTCGGTATGCTTTGTGGTCATCAAGATTTGATACAACAAGTTGTCAAAGTCAAATCGAATATGGATAGCGGTATGTTTTACCCTATTCAAAAAGGTGGTGAAAAGGCACTTCAATTGTCATCAAAATGGTATCAATACCTCAATGCTATTTACACGAAACGACGAGATTTAGTATGGCAAATTTGTAATCAACTTGATTTGAAATACAACAAAAACAACTCAGGACTTTTTGTTTGGGCAAAAATTCAATCTCAACTTTCTGCTAAAACTTTATCGGATATTTTACTTCACGATTATCATATATTTGTAACACCTGGTGACGTGTTTGGTTCTAATGGTCAAGGTTATTTAAGGTTTTCACTTTGCGTCAATCAAGATGAATTAAAGACGTGCTTAGAGCGAACAAAACACTTCAAGGCATGAAAAAAGTAATTGGCATAGGATTAGGCTTAATAGGTGGCTCGATGTTATTGAGTTTAAAACGCTTTTGGTCAAAAGCTGAGTTTTTAGGACAAGACATAAATAAAGATCACTTAGATAAGGCAATTGATTTAGGTATTATTAATAAGGAAGCTCAAAAACAAGATTTCAAAAATGCAGACTTGGTCATTGTAAGCATTCCTGTTGATATAGCTCCAAATGTGATTCACGAGCTGTTAAATCAAATCGGTTCAAACACGTTAGTCATCGATACAGGTTCTACCAAAACTAAACTTTGTGAGCATCTGAAAAATCATCCCAAACGTGAACAATTTATGGCGACGCATCCCATTGCAGGAACAGAATTTTCTAGACCTCAAGCGACTTTCTCCGAGTTGTTTGATCATAAAACGATGATTGTTTGCGAAGTCGAAAAAACCAATTTAAAACTTCAACAATTGGCCATTCAATGTTTTGAAAAGATGCAGATGAAAATGAGATATATGAATCCTGTATCGCATAACAAGCATATGGCTTACGTCTCCCATTTATCACATATCAGTTCATTTATGTTAGGCAAAACGGTAATCGACAAAGAAGAAAACGAACGCAATATTTTTGACTTGGCAGGCAGTGGATTTGAATCTACCGTAAGGTTAGCCAAAAGTAATCCACAAACTTGGACACCTATTTTTAAACAAAATAAAACATTTGTTTTGGAAGCCTTATCAGAATATATTAATAATTTGAAAAATTTTGAAACCGCTTTAAAACAAGACGATTTTGAACAATTATACAAAGAGATGAACAATACAAATGTTGTAAAAGATATTTTAAAAGGCATACATTTATAAAAATACAGCTATGACAAATCAAAACACATTTAAAAACTGGTTAGAAGCTTTCAATCTTGAACATCCTCTGGTCATTGCTGGACCCTGTAGTGCAGAAACCGAAGATCAAGTACTTAAAATTGCTCATCAACTTAAAAACACAGACACCTCGGTAATGCGTGCTGGCATTTGGAAACCCCGAACCAAACCAGGTAACTTTGAAGGCGTAGGTAAAATAGGCTTAGATTGGCTCAAAAAAGCCAAAGCCGAAACCGGACTCAAAATCGCTACCGAAGTGGCTAACAAAACTCATGTTGATTTAGCACTTGAAGCCGATGTTGATGTGTTGTGGATTGGAGCACGAAGCACCGTTAGCCCATTTATCGTTCAAGATATTGCCGATGCCTTAAAAGGTACAGATAAAATTGTATTGGTCAAAAACCCTGTCAATCCAGATTTATCACTTTGGCTCGGAGCAGTGGAACGCCTACATAAAGCTGATATCCCAAATCTCGGTGTCATTCATCGCGGATTTTCGACTTACGAAAAAACCCGATACCGAAACAACCCTGAATGGCAACTGGCGGTAGATTTACAAAATGAATTTCCAGATTTGCCTTTAATTGTCGATCCATCGCATATCGCTGGACGACGCGATATTATTTTTGATATTTGCCAGACTGCACTTGACCTTAATTACGATGGTATCATGGTAGAAACGCATCATTTGCCAGATGAAGCTTGGAGTGATCTTGCTCAACAAATCACGCCTGAGGCTTTAGACCAAATGACTAAAGTTTTAAAAATAAGAAAAGAACACAGTGAAGCGAATGAATTTAAAAACAAATTGAATACCTTAAGAACCAAAATTGATGTAATTGACCATCAAATTATCAATCAATTGGGCAAACGTATGAAAATTGCTGATGAAATTGGAACACTGAAAAAGAAAAATAACGTTGCTATTTTACAAACCAAACGCTGGAATGAAATTTTAGATAAAATGATAAAGGAAGGTACTGAAAATGGATTAAGTGAAGATTTTGTGACTAAATTTCTCAAAGCTATTCACCAAGAGTCCATTGCACATCAACATAAAGTTTTGACAGGAGATAAAAAATAAAACGATTTAGGTTATAGCTTTTTCCTTAGTAACTAAAACACCTCGTATCCATTAGTGAATTAGTGGCTTTGAGTAAATCCCTTTCGATTTATGTTATATTTTATTTGCAGGTTTATGCTTACGATAAATGTCAGCATTTACAAACCCCGAGATAGAAAATGACCATTGATTTTCATTTTTTAAGATGTTAAAATCAGCCACAAAGATATATTTTAACATTATTTTGCATAATTTATTTTAAATTTACTCTAAAAAGTACCTTGTTATGATGTTAAATTTAAATGCCCTTAACTTACCTTTAGGCCAATTTATCATGGTCTTAGAAGAAGATGGCCAAATTATAGACCAAAAACACCTCATAAAAGACTAAACCTATGAAACTTTTAATTCGCTTTTTATTATATATAGTTTTATTGCCGAGTTTAACCGCCCAGACCTATACCTGGGAATGGGCAGAACGCGGGGGAGGAAAACGGAATATAGCTGGCGGTGGCTCTATTGCTTATTATAGTAGTTATGAACACATTAGAGACATTGTAATAGATAGTAACAACAACTATTATTATCTGGCTACAGTAGGCAATGACCAAAGCACTTATGGCGACTTACCTATTACCACCTATGATGATGGCAATTCTGAACGCGATGTATATGTGTTTTCTACCGATGCGCAGGGCAATTTTAGGTTTAGTAAGACCATTGGTGGTGGGTTTTGGAGTGATTTTCCGGGATCTTTAGCCATAGATGCTCAGGATAATATTTATGTATCTGGTAGTGCACCTGCATCAGTACAGGCTAACGATACACCAGTTCATTTTGATACGGATAGTATTATGCCTATTGGCTCTTTAAACACGCCTTCACCAGCCAACAAAAACCTCTATACGCTAAAGTATGACAGTGGGGGTAATTTTCAATGGTTACGTCAACCCCAATCGCCCAACCTATCTTGGGTTGACATATTTCCAGAAACTCAACATTTCGACATGGATGTGGCACCAGATGGCACAGTGCATTGGTTTTGTAGGATATGGCTAGGAAGTCATTTAAACGGGAATTTGGTTGTATCAGATAGCATGACAGCAGGTCAATCGGTTATTATCCGCTATGATACCCAAGGCAATTACCTCTCGCATATCTTGTTAGATTTTGACCTTGATGGCTTTGATGGTTTTAACGTCTCTATGGATTATGACCCCGTTAATAATCGGTATTATTTGGCTACTCATCGTCTCACAGGAAATTCATCGCTCTCTTTTAATGGAGTGCTTGCTCCTACTACTTTTTTATTGGCTTTAGATACTTCTGGTACTCTTCTATGGCGAGAAGATAACGTAAGTAATGATAATTCTCCTGGAATGTTAATAACAGATGTTAAAGTAGATAACCAAGGTGATATATTTATTACTGGAAAAGTTAACAGCGGTAATGTTTTAAATAATTCTAACGATGGAGAATCCTTTGCTGGTTATGTTTTTGATCAAGCACTAGACAGTGGTCTTGGAACTACAGGTTCTTACTTGCTTAAACTCAATGCCCAAGGTAACCTATTATGGGGAAGTAACACAGATACCTTTTCATTTTATCCCGGAAGAAGTATTTCTTTTTTTGACAATGAAGTTGTTTTGGGTTTAGGACTTGACAATAACACCACTTGGGATGGGTTTAGTGTAGGCGGTAGTGGATATGAAGCCTCGTTGGTGCGCTTTGATAAAGCTACGGGAGCGGTGATAGAAGTTATAAAAACCAATAGCGGTACAGCCAATGCCGAGATTACCGCCGTAGCCGCAGACCAGTTGGGCAATTATGTGGTTGGCGGGTTTACAGAAAGCGACCTGTTTGTTAACGACAACACTATGCCAACCCTGACCAAAACAGGTGGAGTCGCAGATTTCTTTACTGCTAAGTTGGCTTGCCAAAATTGTAATTTAAGCACAGATAACCCCAGTGCAAGTCCAGATATGGTTTTGTATCCCAATCCCGCAAGGGCACAATTTAGTATAAAAAGCCAGCGACCTTTATCGCGTTATCAAATTTTTGATGTGCAAGGTAGAAATATCCAACACGGTCAACTCAACGCCAATCCCATAGACATCTCAAGTTTAGAAAACGGCGTATATCTCATTAAAGTTATAAGCCAAAACCAACATACGCAGGTGCTGAAGTTGGTGGTGGAGTAAAGTCGTGTTTTAAAAAATATATATCTAAAACTAAACAATTCATATTCTATACAAGGCCTACCAACGAATTAATCCATTATATCTATATTTACAGCCTTTAATAATCAAGTCAATTCGTGAAAGGCATCGTTTATAAATCTACTGGCAGTTGGTATCAGGTTAAAACGTCTGACAATAGCTTTTATAATTGCAAACTGAAAGGCAAAATTAGACTTCAGGGGCTAAAAAGCACCAACCCCATTGCAGTAGGCGATAAAGTCGATTTTGAAGTCATAAAAGACGGCGATGAGACCATTGGTATCATCAAAGCTATTGAAGAACGTAAAAATTACATCATTCGCAAATCGGTTAACTTATCTAAGCAAACCCACATTATTGCGACCAATATAGATTTGGCATTTTTAGTCATCACGCTCAACAATCCTGAAACCACAACTACGTTTATCGACCGGTTTCTCGCTTCTGCAGAAGCTTTTGATGTGGAATGTGTTTTACTGTTCAATAAATTAGATACTTTAGACCAAAACGAATTTGGCGAACTTAAATATTTAGCTGAAATTTATCGTGAAATTGGTTATCACCGTATTGGTATTTCGGCGTCAACTGGCAAAAATTTAGATCAAGTCAAAGCCTTGATGATTGATAAAATCAGCGTGTTTGCAGGTCATAGTGGCGTTGGTAAATCGAGTATTATCAATGCTATGGATGCCAATATTAACATCAAAACCAAAGCAATTTCAGAGCAACACGCCCAAGGTCAGCATACCACAACCTTTGCCGAGATGCACGAAACCCATTTTGGAGCAAAAATTATTGACACGCCAGGCATTCGCGGTTTTGGAATGATTGATATGGAAAAAGAAGAACTCAGCGATTATTTCAGAGAATTTTTTGCTTTGAAATCAGAATGTAAATTTCATAATTGTCTGCACATCAACGAGCCTAAATGTGCAATCAAGCAAGCTTTAAATCACGATATTATAGCGTTTTCAAGATATAAAAGCTATTGCCAAATTTTAGAAGAACTCGACGACCAACAACAAACTTTTCGTAAAAACCCTTATGCCGATTAAATTATGAGAGTGATTTTACAACGTGTAAAACAAGCTGAAGTCAAGGTTAAACCCGATTATCATGCTGAGATACAAGAAGGTTTATTGATATTTTTAGGCATAGCAGATGAAGATACGCAAGACGATATTGATTGGTTGGTTCGGAAAATATCGAGAATGCGTTTGTTTAGTGATGAAGCTGGCAAAATGAATCTCAGCCTTTTAGATACAGGTTTTGAAGCCATGGTAATCAGTCAATTTACGCTTCATGCTTCTACAAAAAAAGGCAATCGCCCCAGTTTTATTAAAGCCGCAAAACCCGAATTAGCAGAACCACTTTACGAAGCCTTTGCTAATACCTTAGAACAAAACCTTAATAAAGAGGTGAAAACTGGCATTTTTGGAGGAGATATGCAAGTTACTTTAACCAATGATGGACCAGTGACGATAATTATGGATTCAAGAGATAAAGTCTGAAATTTGATGTTCTCGTTTTAATTTAATTTTCATGTGCTAAGTTTAATTCAGCACAACCCTTTGACAACAAGAGTTCAAACTGAAAGCGTAGATTGTTTCTCAAACCTGTATTAGCTCATCCACTATAAATTAAAAAAATTAATTCTATTCTATTTAGGGTCATAATGCCAAATGCATTCAAATGTGTTATAAAGAAAATTTTAACTTGAATAAAAGTAATTTAAATATTGAGTTCAAAATATTAAATAATTGATAATTAAAGCAATTAGGTTTGCAGACTTATAATAATCTGTAACTTTGTAAAAAAAATACATAATTTATGAGTCAAGTTAAAGACAAAGACACTGTAAAAGTGCATTACACAGGGAAATTAACATCAAATGATCAAGTATTTGACAGTTCTTTAGAACGTGAACCTTTAGAGTTCACTTTGGGTCAAGGTATGCTAATACCTGGATTTGAAAAAGGAATTATCGATATGAAAGTTAACGAAAAAAAGACATTAAAAATAAACAAAGACGAAGCTTATGGCGATGTACGCGACGACTTATTCCATAAAGTTAGCAAAGAACAACTTCCAGAAGAAATCAAACCAGAAGTTGGCATGGGATTAGTTTCAAAAAACCCAGATGGGAGTGAACAACAACTTCGCGTAGCCGCTGTAAATGACGACCATATTGTAGTTGATGCCAATCATCCACTTGCTGGCCATGACTTAACCTTTGAAGTTGAAGTTGTAGAAATCAAATAATTTATAATTTTGTTTTTATAATATTAAGCCGTCTTCACAGACGGTTTTTTTATTAAATGAAATAGGAGTTCTATAAATTTAAATTTAGATTTGCATTCCATTGGCTCTGTAGTTCAACGGATAGAACAAAAGTTTCCTAAACTTTAGATCTAGGTTCGATTCCTAGCAGAGCTACTGTTTTAATTCAATTATAAGATAAACTCTATAAATTACAGACTTAACGTGAGTTTGATTTATTGAAAGCTGTAAATCAGATGATTACATATTTTTGTTAGCAAATTTTGTTATTTCGAACGAAGAAAGAGGAGAAATCTCATGCTTCGCTCTATCGACATGGCAAATGATTAAATATCTGTATTTTATGTGAATATATTTTATTGGAATTTATATCGAACTCACGTTATAGTAAACTCAAATATAACAAAGAACGCCTTAGAAACTCTAAGACGTTTATATCAATTTATGAAGCTTATTTTGCTAATGATTCATTTCTTCTTCTCCTTCTTGTAAAGGCACATTTTGTGGAACAAAATCTTGACCAGCAATCACATAGTCACTTTCGTCTGAATTAAGTTTACTGTAATCGTAAGACCATCGATAAACCGTTGGCAAATCACCATACCAGTTGCCGTGAATGTGTTCTACTGGTGCAGTCCATTCTAAGGTATTTGCTTTCCACGGGTTCTGTGTTGCCCGTTTACCGTAGAAAATAGAACTGATGAAGTTGTAAATAAACACAATTTGAGCCGCAGACGGTGATAAAAGCAAACACAGAAATCAAAACATTGGTATCGGCCAAATCATCAAAGTATGGAAAAGCGGTGTTGGCATAGTAACGTCTTGGTAAACCTGCCATTCCAATAAAATGCATAGGAAAAAACACACCATAAGCACCTACAGCAGTCACCCAAAAATGGATGTATCCTAAGTTTTTGTTCATCATGCGCCCAAACATTTTTGGAAACCAATGATAAACACCAGCAAACAATCCATATAGTGCAGAAATACCCATCACTAAGTGGAAGTGTGCAATAACGAAATAAGTATCGTGAACGTTGATATCTAAGGTGCTATCACCCAAAATTATACCTGTCAATCCACCTGTAATAAAAGTAGAAACCAATCCTATGGAAAACAGCATAGCGGGATTAAATTGTAAATTTCCTTTCCACAATGTGGTAATATAATTAAAAGCTTTAACAGCTGAAGGAATTGCAATTAGTAAAGTTGTAAATGTAAACACAGATCCTAAGAAAGGATTCATCCCAGAAACAAACATATGGAGACCCCAAACTACGGTAGATAAAAAGGCAATTGCTAAGATAGAAACAATCATTGCACGGTAACCAAATATCGGCTTACGAGCATTAGTGGCAATAACTTCAGAAGTAATACCTAAAGCTGGCAAAATAACAATATAAACTTCTGGGTGACCAAGAAACCAAAATAAGTGTTCATACAAAACAGGTGAACCACCTTGGTGTGCCAAGACTTCACCTTGAATATAAATATCACTCAGAAAAAAAGATGTTCCAAAACTTCTATCCATCAACAACAACAAACCTGCTGATAACAAAACAGGGAAAGAAACAACACCTATGATAGCTGTGACAAATAATGCCCAAACGGTTAAAGGCAATCTTGTCATAGACATACCTTTGGTTCTCAAATTTATAACTGTAACAATATAATTAAGCGAACCGAGTAAAGATGATGCAATAAATATAGTCATAGACACCAACCATAAAGTCATTCCTAAACCAGAACCGCCAATAGCTTGCGGTAGAGCACTTAAAGGTGGATAAACCGTCCAACCCGCAGATGCTGGACCTGCTTCAACAAAAAGAGATGAAATCATTATGACAGCCGATAAAAAAAACAGCCAATACGACAACATATTCAGGAAGCCTGATGCCATATCGCGAGCTCCAATTTGAAGCGGAATGAGTAAATTACTAAACGTACCACTTAAACCTGCTGTCAAAACAAAAAATACCATAATAGTACCGTGAATGGTAACCAAGGCTAAGTAAATGCCTGGATCCATCACACCATCTGTTCCAAACTTGCCCAGAAGTGCTTCAAATATCCAAAAGTTTTCACCAGGCCACGCTAATTGGAGTCTCATAAGCAGAGACATTGAAATACCAATAAAACCCATAATCAGACCTGTAATAAGATATTGCTTAGAAATCATCTTATGGTCTATACTAAAAATGTATTTTTCTATAAATGACTGTTCATGATGGTGATGTGCATGATCTTCCGCATGCTCGCCTGAATGTGCTGTTGTTGCTATTGCTGACATCTTTAAATTGTTTCTTTAATTATTGTTTAGCTAATAATTCTCCAAAAGTTTGTTGCTCTTCAATCCATTTGTTGAATTCTTCTTCTTCTTCAACGACTATTTTCATTTGCATATTGTAATGTGTAACACCACATATTTTATTACAAAGCAAGTAGTATTCAAATTCATAATCATCTAACTCAGAACGACCTTCTGCAATTAATTTTTTACTTCTTTCGTCGCGTATTTTGTTTATGCGTTTCACTTTCTCCAACATATAATCGCTATTTCTAATTTCATTAGAAGTTATTGTAGGTGTAAACCCAAACTCTGTAATCATACCTGGGACAACATTCATTTGAGACCTAAAGAAAGGGAAATAGGCAGAGTGCAAAACATCTTGAGAACGGAATTTAAAAATCACAGGTTTGTTGACAGGTAAGTGCAATTCGTTAACAATTACATCGTCTTTGCCATATTCATCCGTCTCATCAACACCGAGTTGATTGACGCCTTCTATAAATCTTACATTTGCTTTGCCGAGAACATTGTCTTGACCAGCATAACGAGCTCTCCAATCAAATTGATAAGCGTATATTTCTACAACCATAGTATCTTCATCTTGCTTTGGATTCATAATTTGAGTCCAAGAAACAAGTCCGTAAATGATTAAACCTGCTAAAACAACAACAGGAATTACGGTCCAAATAAACTCTAAGGTATTATTGTCGGCATAAAACAAAGCACGTTTTCCTTTTTTACCACGATATTTGTAAGCAAAATAATGCAATAAAGCTTGAGTGATTACCTGAACAGTCATAATTATCCCTATTGATATAAACATTAATTGATCATAGGTAGAACCGTGATCTGATGTCGCTTCTGGTAAATAAAACTTACTTAGATTCCAAAATGAATAAATCATCAAACCATAAAGAAACACCATAAATACAAGCATAATTTTGGCTTGTTTTTGGTTGTCTTTATCATTGGCAATAGCACCATCATCATCTGACGGTTTTGATAATTTGTATATTTTAGATATTTGCCAAAATGTAATGGCTAAAAGTGCTAATACGATTATGATTAAAAATGCTGTCATATATTTTTATCTTTCAATATTATAATTTAATAATGATATTGTTGGCTTTCTTTTAAAAATGGTGAATTTTTAGGAACTAAAGGAAGTTTACTAATTCCTTTAAAGGCGAACCAAATAAATAATCCTAAGAAAAAGAGTAAACTACCGATTTCTGGAATACCAATAGCCCAAGCATCTCCTACAGTACCAGGCATTATGAGTAGGAAGAAATTAAAATAGTGACCTACTAAAATCAAAATCCCTGTCAAAACAACTAACCAATTAATTCGTTTAAAATCTGAATTCATTAAAATAAGAACTGGACCTACAAAGTTAATAGCTACAATCCCGAAAAACATCAACTTATAATTTTCAATCCTCGATACAAAATACACTGCTTCCTCTGGCATATTAGCATACCAAATCAGCATAAATTGAGAAAACCATAAATAAGTCCAAAATATGCTAAATGCAAACATAAATTTAGCTAAATCGTGGATATGGCTGTCGTTAACTTGTTCTAACAAACCTTTTGATTTGAGATAAATACTCACTAAAGCAATAGTTGTAATAGCAGAAACAAACATACTTGCAAAGACAAACCATCCAAACAACGTGCTAAACCAGTGTGTATCAATACTCATTATCCAATCCCAAGATACTATGGCTTCAGTAATAATGAATATAGCTAAAAAGGCTATTGATAATTTGACATTTTTTTTGTATAAATTCAAGTTTAATTCATCATCTTGTTTGACAGAATTTTTGACTAATAAATGTCTAAAAAACGACCACGTAAATAAAATAATAGCTGAACGAATAAAGAAGAATGGAATATTCAAATATGCTGATTTTTCCTGTATAACTTCATCATGAGCTACAGTTTCAGGATCCATCCATATATATAAATGGTTGAGTTGCAAACTTGAGAGTATAAGAAATAAGAAAATCAAAATTCCACCAGGCAACATATAATTTGAAATTCCCTGCATAACTCTAAACAATAGTGGAGACCAACCAGCTTGAGACACATTTTGTATAGCGTAAAACACAAGAGCTCCAACTGCAATTAAAAAGAAAAACAACATTGGCACAAAAACGGCTGACCAAGGTCTGTTTTGCATTTGATGATAAGCATGCTCAAGATGTTCATCGCTATGAGCTTCTTCTGCACGATTTGAGCTTTGCCCTTCAACTTGATGTGTATTTGCTGTTTCAGCATGAGAATCGCCATGTTCAGCTTTGTGTTCTAATAATTCTTTAGCTTCAGCTTTTGAGCTTGGGGCTTGCCAAAAGCCATAAGCTATCCCTAAAACACCCACAACCATAAAAATGATTGCTGATAAGCGAAGTTTGTTGGACATTTTATACATGATAATCTATCTTATTTTGTTCTTTATTCAGTTATTGCGACTTCTTCTTCTACAGTATTTTCAACATCTTGTTTTGTTTCTTTCTCAGTTTCAAAAGCTCTTTCTGGTTTGCCCTCAAGCTCAGCTTTGAGTTTCATGACATAATGGTTAACCTGCCAAAGTTCCTTTTCACTCATTTGAGAGGCATA
Source organism: Flavobacterium sp. CS20 (assembly GCF_018080005.1). Lineage (NCBI taxonomy): Bacteria > Pseudomonadati > Bacteroidota > Flavobacteriia > Flavobacteriales > Flavobacteriaceae > Flavobacterium > Flavobacterium sp. CS20. Next base: position 1,572,253 of record NZ_CP073015.1, read on the forward strand.
AGATCCCATCGTGTTTATACCATAATACATAACATGATATGTACTACCTTCAGTAATTGCTCTTCCTTGGTCATCATAAGCTGGCACACCGAGTATTTTTTCTTGTTGCACTAACCAACCTTGTCCATCTCCTTTTTGACCGTGACAAGTTGCACAATATATATTAAATAATTCTTGACCTTTTTTTAAGTTTTCCTCAGAATACACTAAAGGATTTTTAAGTTCTGCTTTTGCCAAATTATAGCCTTCTGGGTTATTTTTATAATTATAAGGCAACCAACCTCTAGGAATAGTTCCTTCAACAGGCAACATGGCTTCTTGTTCGTTAGGAAATATTGTCGCTTCTTGATATGTCTCATAGGCTAAAGACTGATACATGTCTGGAAAATACTGATAATTAGGATTGTTTTTATCAGCACATGAACTCAAGCTAAGCACAAGACAGAGTAAGATTAAAATTGAATATTTCATAGGTTAAGATTGTTTTAATGTAACTTCCTTAGCGCCTGTGGCTTGTAAAAACTCAGCTAGGCTCTGAACATTATTTTTTTCTCTACTAACTTCCATCAAAAAATGGTCATCGGTTGTTCTTGGGTCTGGATTTTCTGCTTTTTTAAATGGCCAAATTTTAGAACGCATATAAAATGTAATAACCATCAAGTGAGTCGCAAAAAACACTGTTAACTCAAACATAATAGGAATGAAAGCTGGCATATTTTGAAAGAATGTAAAACTTGGTTTACCACCAATATTTCTAGGCCAATCATCTATCATTATAAAATTCATCATCCAAACAGCAACGCCAAGACCGAGAACACCATACATAAATGAAGTAATAGCTATTCGTGTTGGTTTTAAACCTGCGACTTTATCAAGACCGTGAACTGGAAATGGTGTAAATACTTCCTCAATATGATGATGAGCAGAACGGGTTTCTTTAACGGCTTTCATCAAGTGGTCATCATCTTCGTATAATGCTTGTAATGTGTAATTTGCCATAATTAATTCTTGTTAAGTAAGTTAGCCTCACCTATCCAATATTTAGTTTTTGATTTCGGAAACTTTTGGATAAGTTCGTCTAATATTCTAAATTCTTTTTCAGTCATCTTTGTAACTTGCTTATAAGTATAAACCCCAATTTGATTGAGTTTTTCTTCTAAAGCAGGACCAACACCAGATAAGCGTTTCAGGTCATCTGCCATATCCTTAGATGCTTTTCCTATATTTAAAATTAAAGTCTCAACTAAATTAGCATTTTCTTTATTAACCTTTTCTCTTTTATTTTCCTGTTCTGCTATTAGTTTTTCAAAATCGGGAAGCGGTTGTTGCTTAGGCAATTCATAAAGTTGAACATCATCACCTTGAGCTTCACGCATTGCTTTATATCGATCTCCAGATAGTTTTAAAATACTTTTAACCTCTGCTTGAGCAATTACTGGAAAAGTTCTAGAATATAACAAAAATAACACAAAGAAAAAGCCTATAGTTCCAATAAAGATACCAACATCAACAAAAGTAGGCGAAAACATTGACCAAGTTGATGGTGTACGCCCTTTGCTTAAACAAAGTACAATAATATCAAACCGCTCAAACCACATTCCGATATTGATTACAATAGACACTAAGAATGTCCACATAATATTTCTTCTCATCTTTTTCCACCAAAGTGAAAGTGGCACAATAAGATTACATAGTATCAATGCCCAAAACGCCCACCAATAAGGTCCAGTTCTGCACCAAATGAAAGATAAGTATAATCCTCATAAGCACTTCCAGAATACCAAGCAATAAAAAATTCAGTAATATAAGCTGTACCAACAATTCCACCGGTTACGATGATGACTTTGTTCATCATTTCAATGTGGTCAACGGTAATATAATTCTCTAAATTTGAAACTTTACGCATTATAATCAACAAGGTTTGCACCATAGCAAAACCTGAGAAAATTGCACCGGCAACAAAATATGGTGGGAAAATTGTACTGTGCCAACCTGGAACAACCGAGGTAGCAAAGTCAAATGATACAATGGTGTGAACTGATAACACAAGTGGTGTAGCCAAACCTGCAAGGACTAAAGACACTTCTTCAAACCGTTGCCAATCTTTCATTCGTCCACTCCAGCCAAATGATAATATAGAATATATTTTTTTCTGAAATGGTAATTTTGCACGGTCTCTTATCATGGCAAAATCTGGCAACAAACCAGTGTACCAAAACACAAGTGATACCGATAGATAAGTTGAAATTGCAAATACATCCCATAAAAGCGGTGAGTTAAAATTCACCCACAACGACCCAAATTGATTAGGAATAGGCAACACCCAATAGGCTAACCAAGGACGACCCATATGAATAATCGGAAACAAACCTGCTTGAACAACAGCAAAAATGGTCATCGCCTCAGCAGAACGGTTTACCGCCATACGCCAGCGTTGTCTAAATAAGAGTAATACTGCCGATATCAAGGTAGCGGCGTGACCGATACCAACCCACCAAACAAAGTTGGTGATATCCCAAGCCCACTCAATAGTATTGTTGAGACCCCAAACACCAATTCCAGTGGAAACAGTATAAATGATACAACCTAATCCCCATAAAAATGCAATCAGAGCAATGGAAAAAACAATCCACCATAATTTGTTGGCTCTGCCTTCAATAGGTCTCGCAATATCAACCGTAACATCGTGATAAGACTTATCTCCGGTTACAAGCGGTTTTCTAATGGGTGCTTCGTAATGAGACATAATATATTTTCTAATTAATTAGTTTAAACTTCTTTTCTATTTGTGATTTTTGTTTGATAGAATACATTAGGTTTTACTCCTAAATATCCTAACAGATAGAATTTTCTATCATCTTGTAATTTTTCATAAACTGTATTAGATTTATCATTTACATCTCCAAATACCAAGGCTCCACTATCACACGCATTGCTACAAGCGGTTTGAAATTCTTCATCTTTAACGGGTCTTCCATCACGCTTAGCATCTAATATAGATTTTTGAGTCATTTGAATACACATTGAGCATTTCTCCATCACACCTCTTGAGCGCACAGTTACATCTGGATTAAGCACCATTCTTCCCAAATCATTATTCATATGATAATCAAACTCATCATTTTTGTTATATCTAAACCAGTTGAAACGTCTTACTTTATAAGGACAGTTGTTTCCACAATAACGTGTTCCAATACAACGGTTGTAAGTCATTTGGTTTTGACCTTGACGTCCGTGACCAATAGCTCCAACAGGACAAACCGTTTCACAAGGGGCGTGATTACAATGTTGGCACATTACAGGCTGAAACGCTACCTGAGGATTGTCAAATGACTCGTCTTCTACTCTTCTATGGTGGTCTAAAGCTCCATCTTCTTTATAGCGTTTTTGTTCTTCATCAAATGTATCGCCAGCAGAATAGTAACGATCAATACGCAACCAGTGCATATTTCTGTTGTTTCGCACTTCTGCTTTACCAACTACTGGTACGTTATTTTCAGAATGACAAGCAATCACACAAGCTCCACATCCCGTACAAGCATTTAAATCTATTGACAAATTAAAATGATGACCAATTGAACGGTCAAATTCTTGCCATAGATTAACCTTATTTGAATCAAAAGGATATTCTTTGTGATCTTTAGAAAAAACTGGTGTTGGATTCCATTCTTCTTTGTCTTTATTAACATAGTCGGCAAGACTGGTTTCTACAATAATGTCTTTTCGACCTGCCATCGTGTTTTGCAATTGCAAACTGGCAAATTCGTGATTTCCTGAAGTCTTTTCTATGCTGATGCCTTGAATGTTGCTAAAGTCTTTATATAAAGGATAAGCATTCACGCCGACTTTCATTTCATCTTGTAAGCCTTCAACTTGTCCATAACCAAGGGCTAAACCAACAGAACCAGGAGCTTGACCTGGCTGAACCATAACTGGCACATTATTTAAGGTCGTTTGACCAAGTGTGATATTCACTAAATCGCCATCAATAGCACCTTTAGAGGTTACTCTATTTTCTATACCAAGTTTGTCTGCGTCAGTTTTAGAAATCGTTAAATAATTATCCCAAGTATTTCTTGTGATTGGATCTGGGAATTCTTGAAGCCAAGGATTGTTAGCACCTTTGCCATCACCCATTGCTACTTTGGTATAAAGCGTTAATTCAAAATCACCTTTTGGCGAATTAGAATTAAAAGCACTTATCATTTGACTTAAAGATTCAGTTGTAGTTGAATTGTTTTCTGATTTTTCAGTTGAAACTTCGTTTTTAGCTTCAAAAACACCATCGTGTAAAGCTGTATTCCATTTAACACCATTGGCGTATTCACTAAAGCTATTTTTAAGATAATCGTAATATTTTTCGTCGCTATCAGTCCATTTCAAAAGGCATTCTTGAAATTGTCTGGTATTGAATATTTTTTGAATTGTAGGTTGTGTTAAGGCAAAATGGTTTTTGGTCATTTGCACATCTCCCCATGATTCTAAATAATGTGGTGTAGTCGCAACATATTTTGATAACATTGCTGTTTTGTGTTTTGTGGTTGCAAAACTCACACTACATTTCACTTTCTTAAGCCCTGAAATAAATTGGTCGGCTTCAGGCAAAGCATAAGCTGGATCGACACCGCAAGAAATCAATGCACCAACTTTTCCAGCATTCATATCCTTGACTAGCGTTTTAACATCATCATCATTACCTTGTCTTATCAATCGGTAATTTTGAGTATCAATAACTTGAGATCCAAGTGCTTCGTTGATAGCCAAAGCCATTGCTTGAGCGGCTTTATCTTGAATACCTGTTACAAAAATGGCTTTGTTTCCAGCTTTTTTAAGATGTTTTACTGCTTTAGTCGTTGCTTTTTTATGTTTGTCATCAAGTTTTGGCGAGACAGAAACTTCACCAGAAATCTGTCTGTATATTTCTAAGAGTATATTTTTCTGAACACTTGGCTTAGCAGGTACGCGTTCATCGGCATTAGCACCAGTTGTTGTTAAATTGGCTTCAAATTGGATATGTTTAGACATTTTTCCGTTTTGTGGCACACGACTTTTTGAATAGTCAGCGTCAAAACCGCCACCTTGCCAATCTCCTAAAATATCAGCACCGACAGAAACGATAGTTTCAGCTTTAGAAAAATCATAATTAGGTAATGCTCTTACGCCGTATTTAGCTTTAAACGCTTCTAACATTGAATGTTCAGAAACTGCATCGTAAGTAATATGTTTTGCCGTTGGATATTTTGCTTTAAAATCTTCAATCAATTTTTGAGTGCTTGGACTCGCAAAAGTTTGAGTTAAAAACACAATAGGCTTGCCTCCAACAGTGTCTAATTCTTTTTTTACCGCATCATCAAAAGTTTTCCAAGTCACATCTGCACCATCAATGCTTGGATTTTGCAAACGTTTAGTATCATATAAAGATAAAACTGAAGCGTGAACTCTGGCACCACCAGCGACTTTAGCTTTAGACTTATCATTCCACTCAATTTTTATAGGTCTTCCTTCGCGGGTTTTAACCAAAACGCTTGAAAAGTCAAACCCATCAGCCATAGTCGTGGCATAATAGTTTGCTACGCCAGGCACGATACGTTCTGGCTGAAACACATAAGGAATCGACTTAATCACAGGACCTTCACAAGTCGCTAAAGTAGCAGCCGCTGTGCTAAAACCGACATACTTTAAAAAATCTCTTCGGCTTGTAGAAGATTCATCTTGAGATTCTTCTTCTCTGATCTGCGATTTGCTCGGTAAATCCTCAGTAAATTCTTTGGTTTGAAGAGCCTCAACTACAGAGCTATCAGCGTTGAGCTCTTCAGGGTTTTTCCAGTATTTTTTATTTGAAGACATATAAGAGTAAGTATTTCTATGGTTGATTAATAATGACATTTACCACATTCTATTCCACCCATATCGGCTACGGTAAATTCTTCTACATTATATTTTTTTGATAATTCTTCGTGAATTTTAGTATAGTATCCATTGTCTTTTACCTTAACATTGGTAGTTCGATGACAATTTATACACCATCCCATTGTTAAAGGTGCGTTTTGATACATCACCTCCATTTCTTGAACAGGACCGTGACATTGTTGACACGCAATTTGCCCTACCGTAACGTGCTGTGAATGGTTAAAATAAACCAAGTCAGGTAAATTATGAATTCTAACCCACTTAACAGGTTTAGATTCACCCGTAAAAGATTGCGTGGTTTTATCCCAACCTACAGCTTCATAAAGTTTGGCGATTTCAGCATTATAATCTACATTAAATTCTTCTTTACCTTTAGCTTGTGTTTCAGGTGCCACTTCTGCGATTTGTTTGTGACAATTCATACAAACATTGAGAGAAGGAATGCCCGAATGTTTTGAAACTCGAGCTGATGAGTGACAGTATTTACAATTTATTTTATTATCACCAGCGTGAATTCTATGTGAATAATGAATAGGCTGAATCGGTTCGTAACCTTGGTCAACACCAACTTGCATCAAATAGCCATAACCAAACCAAGCCGTGGCAAGCAAAAATATAACTGCTGTAACCAAAACTAAAAATCCATTTTCAGCATAAGCTTTCCACAATGGTTTTTTTGGTCGCTCATCTTCAGATTTAATTTTAACGCCGTTTACCTCAGCAAAGCGGTTAAGCGTTTTATTGACTAAATATAAAATAACGACAAGCAGTAATAAAACAAAGGATAAAATTGCTAAAATTAAATCTGTAGAAATTTGATTACCTTGAGCTTGCCCACCGGCAGATGCATTGTCTGCAACAGCGACTTTAGGTTCAGGTTTTGGCTGTTCCACATAAGCTAAAATATCATCGATATCTTGATTGCTCAACTGCGGAAAGGTGTTCATAGCCGTCTGGTTGTATTCTTCATAAATAGCCACTGCCCTTGAATCACCAGACTTAATAAGTTGTTGATTGTTTCTAATCCAAGCATAAAGCCATTCAAAATCACCATTATATTTATTGACGACACCGTTCAAAGCTGGTCCAACAAATCTTTCATAAGGTTTGTGGCAAGTCGCACATAAAGATTTGAATAGCTTTTCTCCCTTTGCAGGATCTCCTCCAGGAACAACTGAACTTGCGGTGTCAGTATTTTCTGCAGAAGCTGTTGCCGTGCTATCTACTTTTGCATCTTGAGAATAAGCACTAATGCTAAAAAGAATAAAGAATAAAGCAAAAAGAGAAGGGCGTAGAATCACCTTTTTCATAATAGTTTTCAATTAATATTAAATCAGACTATTCGCATGTCTATAAAAAAATTGAATACAAAAATAAGATAATAGGTTGATTTTGGTAATGCTGATATTTGTTAAAAGTTAATTTAAAGTGTTTCTAAATAATAAAATCAATCTTTGTATCAAAATAATTTATTTTTGTAAAACGTTTGAACTAATAACTTATGAAAAATCTGTATTGTATCTTATTCATTTGTTTGAGCTTAGCTATAAAAGCTCAAAATACAACTGTCAACACTCAAACTTTAGATAGCTTACTTTGGCTGAAGAAAAAGATGGTTAAAGATCACGAACTCAAGTCATTTTATACCATTCAGATTTTTTCAGGCACGAGAGAAAATGCTGAACAAACTAAAAGAGAATATGATTCTAAAGGCTATGGATATCAAGCTACAATAGAATACGAAACGCCAAATTATAAAGTATGGGTTGGTGAGTTTCGAACAAAATTGTATGCCGATAAAGCTTTTGCTGAGCTCAAAAAAGATTATCCCAATGCTTTAATTTTTAGACCAGGGCGATAAATCATTTTGTAAGGTTTTAAATTTTCAAACGATAAAACAATTCGTAACTAATCAGTGTCAAAAATAAGACTATAAATTTTGGATAATACAAACTGAGCATATATTTTCTTTGTGCTTATTTCAATTTTTTAAAAAAAATTTCAAATAAGCCACTCATTAGAGCTTGATTTTAAAAATCAGACCTTTATCAACATTTTTAACTTTTTGGATTGATAACTAATTGGTTAATAATTTGTTTGTTACAAACATACCACCCTACATTTGTAAGAAAAAAAGTTGGAAAAGGATAAGCTTATAGAATCACTCTTGCAGAAGGTAGAAGAACTTTCTAAAAAGCTAATTGCTTTAGAATTAGAAAATAGTCAACTTAAAGCACGACTTACCAAATATGAAACTCCAAAAAACAGTAATAATAGCTCCATACCACCCTCAAAGGATGAAAATAGACCAAAGAGGAAAAGCCTAAGAATAAAGACAGGGCGTAAGCCGGTGGGCAAACAGAAGAAAAGGCAATACTTTGAAGATGGTTGAGATACCTGATGTTACAGAAGAACACATACCAGATTATTGTAACTGTTGTGGAAACGACCTTTCATCACTTCCACATCAATATGCAGGAAGTCGACAGGTATTTGACATCCCTGAAATAAAAATAAAAGTCACAGAACACAAGGTTTATAAAAAAGTTTGTCCTTGCGGTTGTGAAACAAAAAGCGACTATCCATCACAAGCAAATGCACCCGTAAGCTATGGGAATAATATTGAAAGTTTAATAGGATATTTTCATACCAGACAATACTTGCCTTTTAAGAGAATGCAAGAAATGTTCAATACGGTTTTTAATATTCCTATAAGTGAAGGAGGAATACACTATTTATTAAACAAACTTGTCACTAAAGCTGAACCTGCATATAATCTGATAAAACAAGAAATAGCAAACTCAAAATCACCTATCGGTAGCGATGAAACAGAGTAAAAGTATCAGGAGACAAAAACTGGGCGTGGACATGGCAAAATGAAAAAGCAACCTTTATTACCATAACTGATAATAGAGGACAAAAAAGTATAGAACAAACCTTTGAAAATGGTTTTGAAAATGCTGTGTTAGTGCACGATTGTTGGAAGAGTCATTTCAATACCAACGCTCAATCACACCAAATTTGCATGGCACATTTACTTCGGGATTTAAACTATCTAACTGAAAAAGCACGATCATAAATGGAGTAGAGCTTGCAAAAACTTATTTTTAAAAGCCATCAACTTTAAGAAAAATATAAAAGATATAGCCTTTAACAAGGATTGTCCAATAAAGAAAAGTATAGAAAAAAGAATGGATATCATCTTAAATCATGATCCGCCAAAAGAACATAAAGAATTAATAACTTTTAAAAAAAGACTTATAAAATACAGGAACTATATCTTTACATTCCTCTATCATCTGGATGTACCTCCAGATAACAACGCCTCTGAAAGAGCAATAAGAAATATAAAAGTAAAACAGAAAATCTCTGGACAATTTAGATCAGAACAGGGCTGTGATAACTTTGCCATACTTAGATCTGTAACAGATTCTTGTTTAAAAAATCAGCAATCAGTTTTATCTACACTAAATATTATTGCTAATTTGCGGACTGATTAGTTACAACAATTCAAATGCTATAAAAATTGAATTCTAAAACCGCTATTCTCGTTTTTGCCAATTCGCCTGAAGTTGATGCTCAGCGTAAAGGAATTCAACACGGCGAAAAGTTGTTTGAACAACTGAACCAAAACTTGATTCAAAAGGTAAAACGAAGTCGGTTACCCTATTTTATAACTACCGAGAAAACTCAAAAAGGGAAAAACTTTGGCGAACGCTTTTATAATGCTATTAGTGATGTTTTTGAGTCTGGTTATCAACAAGTCATCACAATTGGAAATGATACACCTCAGCTTCTAACTCAACATATCCTCAAAGCTCACCAGGCTCTAAATCAAAACAATACAATCTTAGGACCTTCAGTTGATGGTGGGTTTTACATTCTTGGAATTCACAAAAACACCTTTGATGATTTAGATTTTAAAAATTTGGCTTGGCAAACTTCTAAGTTGTTCAATCAAATTAAATCAGCTTTAATTGGTCTTCAAAACAATGTGCTTTGCTTAGAAACTTTTAATGACATCGACAATATTGAAAGTTTAAAACACATTCAAAATTTTATCCATAAAATTTCAGCTCAAATACAACATTTGATTTCAATTTTAATCAAACGATTTGAGTTTATATTTTTCAACCTACAATTTTCAACTTTAGGTGTTAATACTCAAATACCATTTAATAAAGGTTCGCCACGATTAGTCTCAATCACGCGTTAAAAATTTTATTTTCAAATCCTTTATTAAATCTAAAAAATGACCAGATTTTTAAGCCTGTGTTGTATTCTACTGACTTGGTTAGGATTAGCACAACAAGACATCAACGTTACCGTTATTGACCTTGAAAACAACCAAAGTATTTCAAATATTGAAATTCGATTACAAAACGAAAATCAAGGAATCAATATCACAAAAACTACAAACGAAAAGGGACAAGTGGTGTTTAAAAATATTTTGCCTTTGAACGGTTACAAAATCATTTTTGAAGGCAATACAACATACGTCCAACAACAATCAGAGCCAATCGATATCCGTTCTAACGAAAATATCAATTTACCATTTTATCTTATCTCCAAAGATTTTGCTGAACAATCTTTAGACGAAGTTTTGATTACTCAACAAAAGACGAGTCGAATTAATCGTCAAGACGCTGAAGTTTCTTTTGAGTTAGAAGCCCAAGAAATAGAAGAAATACCTGTTGAAGGCCGAGATATCACTCGAGTTCTGTATAGGATTCCCAATGTTACTCAAGCCACAGGATTTTTTCCTGAAGCACCAAATGTGAGTATCAATGGAGCAAACCCGCTTTTTACATCCTATTTAATCGACGGGATGGATAATAATGAGCGTTTTCTCGGTGGACAGCGTTTTGCTATTCCAGCTGGTTTTGTGAAAGACATTACCGTTTTGACCAGTAATTTTTCAGCAGAATATGGATTGACCAGCAATGGTGTCATTGATATTACAACCAAATCTGGTGGTAACGAACATCACGGCGAAGTTTTTTTTGTGACGCGACCTGGCCTAGAAATTGACGGTCAAACCGATTTTGCCCAACGCGATTTGTCTGGCAACTTGGTTAAAGATGGCTTTGCGAGATACCAATCTGGTTTTGCTGTTGGTGGTCCAATTGTAAAAGACAAAACTTTTTATTTTATCAATTTTGAACACACAACTGACCAAAAAGACAACCTATTAAATTCTCCAGATTTAGGAGTTATAGAAACGGTTGAAGGCACTAATACATTCAATTATTTTTCAGCTAAAATCGACCACATTTGGAAAGAAAATTTTAGAAGTTCTTTGAGAGCCAATATCGGCGTCATCGATATAGAACAACAAGGTGGCGGACTTGAAGGTGGCGTAACCTTTCCATCGGTCGCAAGTGCACAAGAGCGTAATAGCATTAATTTGGCTTTAAAAAATGCATACAATATTGGCAATATGAGTTTTGAAACCAATGTTCTTTATGGGCGTTTTCGTTGGAATTACGCTGACCCCGATAATGGCGCTTCGCCTCAAGTTACCGTGAGAAACCCTGCCGACCAACCTGTTGCCATTGTTGGTCATCCTGGATTTGTGTTTGACGAAATTGAAAACACGGTTCAGATTCAACAAAAATTTAAGTGGTATTTAGAAAACCATACCATCAAAGCAGGTTTTAATTATATCAGTGGCGACCACGAATTGTTTGGCGGTGGTAATCCTAATGGAAACTACATAGTAAGATTAACCGACCAACAACTCAACACGCTAAATAGTCAAAATATTGGTGGCGCGTTAAATGTCGATGATATTCCTTTGGATGCTGAAGTGGTGAATTATGGTGTTGAATTAAGACCTTCATCTTTTGGCACGACTCAAAACATCACGTCGTTTTATGTTGAAGATTTATGGAAAATCAATGATAAACTCAATGCCACTATAGGTTTAAGATACGATTATGACAACTTATCTAAAGGCGGAAGCACCGATGGCGACACCGACAACATCGCCCCACGACTCAACTTTAACTTTAAACTTACTGAAAATTCTGTGATACGCGGTGGATATGCCATTGCCTACGATAAAATTAACTATGCGATTTATAGTGATGCTTTACAATTGAACAACAATTCTGAAGACTATAAACTGCAAATTCAAGAACTCGTAAATCAAAGTATTTTACCTGCTGATACTGATATTGACCGCGTAACTTTCAATGGAAATTTGACGGCTAATTTTAGTAACATCAACTTTTTAGAAGGACCATCGCCCGCAGATTTGGCTGGAAGTGAACAAAATGTGTTTTCTAATGAAAGAAGAATATTAAATCCAAATGGTTATGACAATCCTTATTCACATCAATTTACTTTAGGCTATCAAGTTCAGTTGGAGAATGACAAATTGTTTTTTGTAGATGTAATGCACAATCGGGGCAAAAATTTATTTCGTTTAAGAAATCTCAATCTGCCGAACCCTTTCCAATAGGAAGTGATTTTTCTCCTGATGATGTGAGAACCATAGAAGAAGCCGATGCAACTCGACCCATACCTATCGTGAATGGCGTTGGAATTATTGACGGACAAGAAGTTGAAGGTGTGGCGAGAAACGTGGTAGTTACTGAAACCAAAGGCGAATCTGAATATTGGGCGACGAGTTTTAATTTGCAAAAAGCCCGAGGTCAAAACAACTATTCATATCGTGTCAATTACACTTTATCATCTTTAAAAAATGATACAGAAGATATCAACTTTAGAGCTATGGATGCCAATAATTTTGATGCAGAATGGGGACCGTCTATCAATGACAGGCGACATAATATTAATGGTATTTTTAATTATTATCCTTTTGAAGGCACGACCATAACTTTGGTCGCACTTTTACAAAGCGGACAACCCATCAACAGAATTCCTGACGGTGAAGTTTTTGGCACAACCGACTTGAATGGCGATGGTTCAGGCTTTGGCGATGCTTATGTGGGCAACAGCGACCGCTCACCTGGCAGATCCAGAAACAACGACCGCTTGCCGTGGAATAACACTTTTGATGTTGGTGTTCAGCATCGGTTTAAATTGAGTAACAACCACCGCTTAGAGTTTCGAGCTGATATATTTAATGTCTTGAATGCAGAAAACTTGAGTGGATTTTTTAACAATGCCACGCAGAGTAACCAAATTCAGGCTGGACCAGCATCTTCTGGGCGTTTTGTGCGACGAAATGCTGGACCGCCAAGACAGTTTCAGTTTGGGGTGAGGTATTTGTTTTGAGTTTAATAAAAGTCTCTCGCAAAGTCGCGAAGGCGCGAAAGAATATTTTAATTAACAATAAATCTAAATAATTTTATGGCATTGATTATGGTATCTTTATTTTTTAACTAAGGAAATAAAACTTTGCGTTCATTGCGTCTCAGCGGTGAAAATAAATAACCGCAAAGTCGCTAAGAACGCTGAGATTCTCAATTAGTCATTTTATTAAGCACATCGCAAAAACATAATTAAAGTAAAAACTATGCATAAATCCATTATAACAATTATTCTAATCTGTTTTTTAGGCTGTAAAACTGATAAAACTTCAGATGAAAGCGTAGATTTATCTGATTGGGCGCTGATTGAAACGCAAGGTCAAAGACAAAATATCAATTTGATGATGTGGAAAGGCGACCCGAAAATCAACGCTTATATGAGCGATTATGTTTTGCCCAAGGTAAAGGCTCAATACGGGATTGATGTCAACATTGTCAGTGGTCAAGGCAATATGATTGTGCAAAGTTTGATGACCGAATTGCAAGCTAATAAAAGTGAAAGCGAGATTGATTTGGTTTGGATCAATGGCGAGACGTTTTATCAACTACGTCAGATTGATGCCCTTTATGGTCGTTGGACGTCTGTATTGCCTAATGCTGAATTTATAGATTTTGACAATCCGTTTATCAGGAAAGATTTTCAGCAACCTATTGACGGCTACGAATTGCCTTGGGGCAATGTGCAAATGACCTTGATTTATGATCAAGCTAAGGTTAAGAATCCACCACGAAACAAAACTGAACTGCTGAATTTTGTCAAAACCCATCCAGGTCAATTTACCTTTGACAATCATTTTACAGGTTTGACTTTTTTAAAAAGTTTGCTGATCAGTTTTGCAGAAAATCCCAAAGAACTTTATAGTGAATTTGATGAAGCTACTTATCAAAAATATAGCCAACAACTATGGGAATACATCAACAAACTAAAACCTTATCTTTGGCAAAAAGGTGAAGTATTTCCAGAAAATGTAGCTCAAATGCATCAATTGTTTGCCTCGGGTGAAATTTGGTTCAGTATGAGTAACAACGACAGCGAAGTGGATAACAAAATTAGCGAAGGACTTTTTCCTAAAACCGCACGTGCTTATGTGCCTGATTTTGGCAGTATTCAAAACAGCCATTATTTGGGGATTCCAAAACTGTCTAAGCACAAAGCGTGAGCAATGTTGGTCGCCAATTTTATGATTTCAGCAGAAGCCCAAGCTCACAAATCTAAGCCTGAAGTTTGGGGCGATGGCAGTGTTTTAGATCTTAAAAAATTACCTGAAAATGAGAAACAACATTTTGAAAATATTGTTAGACGTCAATATGCACCACCGAGAAGTGAGCTTAATCAAAAAGCATTAATGGAGCTTAACCCCAAATATATGATTCGATTGGCTGAAGATTTTAGAACAAAAATTATTAATCCGTGAAATTGAAGGTTTATTTTATACTTGATGAAGTATTAATTTTACTAACTTTACCATATTCTTTTAAACATTAGGTTGATGATTTAAGGATTATTAAAAAACAAATCACAATGGCTTCAAAAAATATTTCTACAATTCCCTTTTCGGTACTCGATTTGGCAATGGTAATTGAAAATAAATCTATTACACATACATTTAACAATAGTTCGGATCTTGCACAGCATGTTGAAAAATGGGGCTATAACAGATATTGGCTAGCCGAGCATCATAATATGGAAGGCATAGCGAGTTCGGCAACTGTTATACTTATCGGATATATAGCCTCTAAAACATCAACTTTACGCGTTGGTTCAGGTGGCATTATGTTACCAAATCATGCACCATTAATAGTAGCCGAACAATTTGGCACACTCGAAACACTTTATCCTCAACGTATTGATTTGGGTTTAGGTCGTGCACCTGGAACCGACCAACTAACAGCTTACGCATTGCGTCGTGATCAAAAAGCGGCTATGAAATTTTCTGAAAACATTAAAGAACTTCAACTCTATTTATCAGCAAGCAACAAAACAGGACAAGTAAGAGCTATTCCTGGCGAAGGATTAGATATTCCAATTTGGATTCTTGGCTCAAGTACCGATAGTGCTTATTTAGTCGCTTCACTGGGTTTGCCTTATGCCTTTGCCAGCCACTTTGCTCCCGCACAACTACATCAGGCATTAGCAATATACCATCAAAATTTTCGTCCTTCCATGCAACAAAAAAAACCTTATGCTATGGCATGTGTAAACGCTATTCTGCTAATACAGATGAAGAAGCAGAAGAACTTGCCACTTCTTTCAAGAAACTGTTTCTGGGTATTATTACAGGTAAGCGCGAAAAACTACAAGCTCCAACTGAATTATCAAAATTTTATATAGACCCTCTCAAAGAACAAGCTTTACAACAAATGATAAAATATTCATTTGTGGGAAATTCTGAAACAGTAAAAAATAAAATGCAACAATTTTTAAATGAAACACTTGTTGACGAACTCATGATTACGAGTGCTATTTACGACCATCTGCACGACTACATTCTTATGAAATAATCAGCAAATTTAAAAGCTGAATTCAAGTGAGTTTTCGCATTTGACCGATTTAGTAACCAAAACTGCAAATAAAAATCCATTAAACTTCGACATTAAAAACGAACATAAGTTTTACGAATACAAAATAAAACGCTTCCTGACTGATGTTGCACTTGGAATGATGCCATCACAAGTTTGGACAGGACAATATGATGCAACAGGTGGATATTTAATTGTCAAAGAAAATGGAGATGTTTTGTGTTATCATATTTATAACAGAAACGAATTTGAGAATTACTTGCTAAATAATACAAAACTCGACACTGCAAGTTCTTCTCGACACGGATTTGGAAAAATTTATAAAGAAAACAGAGAGCTATTTTTTAAACTGAATTTACTAATTAGGTTGTATCCCACCGACTAACTACATATTTGACACATAATAATTTGAGCATAGATTTGATGTCTTAAAAAACATCAACTATGTTAACATTACATGACACACTCAAATTTGAGTTATACTTAGAACCAACCGACATGCGAAAGAGTTTTGACAGCCTATCAGGTATTGTAAAAACAGAACTTAAAGCAAACCCAACTAGTGGAACAGCTTATTTGTTTGTCAACAAGCTACGCAATAAGATAAAGATTTTGCACTGGCGTACTGGTGG
Source organism: Flavobacterium sp. CS20 (assembly GCF_018080005.1). Taxonomy (NCBI): domain Bacteria; kingdom Pseudomonadati; phylum Bacteroidota; class Flavobacteriia; order Flavobacteriales; family Flavobacteriaceae; genus Flavobacterium; species Flavobacterium sp. CS20. Next base: position 1,588,595 of record NZ_CP073015.1, read on the forward strand.
CTTTATATTGTATTACAAACGACTTGAAAAAGGAACTTTTACACTTCCTGATTATGAAAAATCTGTGCGAAGTATCATTTTAGATTATGCTCAATTAGTCTTACTTTTTGATGGCATAACCATAGGAAATTTAACACAAAAAGAACAACAAAAAGCTGTATAAAGCTTTGTCATTACTGATATTTTACGTATTTTTATATCGTGATGACGTATCAAGAATTACTCAAAAAAAACGAAGAAAACAGCATTTTTATAAAAAATCTAAAAGCAAAAAATGCATCACTACAAGCTCAATTAGATCAGCTTGTAAAACTCATTAACGGCTTCAAGTCTGAACGCTTTGTTTCTAATGAAGTATCTAATGAGCAATTCAATCTGTTTTCAGATACCAACCAAGAGATAGAAGCGTCAGAAGAAGAACCATCGCAGACTATAACTTACAATCGTAAGAAGAAAAAACACCATGGGCGTAATAAACTACCTGAACATCTACCAGTAAAAGAAGTTATCATTGAGCCAAAAGAAGATACAGAAGATTTGGTGAAATTGGAGAAGAAGTTTCAGAAACCTTAGAATATACCCCAGCAAGCTTAATAAAAAGACGCACGATACGACCAAAATGCGCCAATAAAAGTAAGGACAAAATAATCATAGGTGAGTTACCTACTCGTCCTATCCCAAAATCAATAGTTGAAGCTTCCTGTTAGCCTATATATTAACGGCTAAATTTGTTGACCATTTACCTTTATACAGACAAATTCGACGTTTCAAAAGAGAATTTGGTTGGGAAGTAGCTCAAAGCACAATGTGCGATTGGGTTGATAGCTGTTGTCAACTATTAGATCCGCTATACAATACCTTAAAACAAAAAATATTAGAATCCGATTACATACAAGCAGATGAATCCCCGATTAAAGTATTAGACAAAGACAAAAAAGGAAGCACCCACCAAGGTTACCAATGGGTATATCGCAACCCCTTGCAAGGTCTTGTATTATTCAATTATCACAAAGGACGTGGGCAACACGGTTATAAAGAGATATTACTCAATTACCAAGGCTATTTGCAATGCGATGGCTACCAAGTATATGATAAAATTGGGCAACAACAAGGTATTACATTAGTAGGATGTTTGGCACATGCTCGAAGAAAATTCTTTGATGCAAAAGACAATGACTCAACTATAGTAAATAAAATTCTTGAACAAATTCAAAAAATATATCTCGAAGAAAGAGAAATAAAAAAAATAGCAAAAGAAGACTTAGCACTCAAGCAAAAGTTACGAGAAGAAAAAATAGCTCCAAAACTTGAGCAAATAAAAACTTGGATAGAAGCACAAAGCATAAAGGTATTACCTAAAAGTGCAGTAGGTAAAGCTATGAGTTATTACCTCAATCAATATCCAAAAATAAAAGCCATTACATTAGATCCGAGATTAGAGTTAGACAATAATCTAATTGAAAACGCCATACGTCCGCTTGCACTAGGAAGAAAAAATTATCTTTTTGCTGGATCACATAAGGGAGCTCAGAACATTGCTATAATGTACTCTTTATTTGCCAGTTGTAAAATCAATAATGTAAACCCACAAGAATGGTTGAAAGACGTACTTGAAAAAATACCAGATTATAATATTCAAAAACTTGAAGAATTACTCCCTAATAATTGGATACAAAATCATAAATAACATGTAGTTGCTCGTGGGGATACATTAGGTTTATAAAATAGGTAAAAGTAAAAACTAATTAGAGTTGAGCTCAACCCCAAATATATGATTCGATTGGCTAAAGATTTTAGAACAAAAATTATTAATCCGTGAAGTTGAAGGTTTATCCTATTTTTATTAAGCTATTGTTTTGGCTACTGATTGTACTATTTGTGCTTGCAGGGTTGGGCTATGCGTTAAGTTATAGTTTGGGTTTAATAGGTTTATTGTCCAAAGGTTTCACATTTGAATATTGGCAAAAGGCTTTGACATCGCAAAGTTTATGGGCGAGTTTTTTATACAGTTTAAGCATTGGTTTTGTCAGTGTTTTTATCAGTTTGTGTTTTGCGGTGAGTATGGCCTTAAGTTGGAATAAAAGTATTCAAAAGGGTCGGTTAAGCTATTTTATCTTTTTGCCTTTGTGTTTTCCAGCAACGGTGATGGCGTTTGTGGTTTTACAATGGCTTTCGCCATCGGGTTGGTTTTCTCGAATGGCTTTTGAATTGGGATTTATCAATAGTCTAAATGCTTTTCCAAATCTGGTCAGAGATTTTTATGGCATCGGAATTATTGTATGTAGCGTGCTGTTGATTACGCCGTTTTTTACCATTTTGATGTCTAATATTTATAGAAATGAAAACCTTTTACATTTAGAAAATTTATCTAAAACATTCGGGGCATCAACGGCTAAAACCCTGAAACGAGTAACGCTTCCGATTTTATTTCAAAAATCAAAAATGACCTTATTATTGTTTGTCATATTTGTGATGGGCTCATATGAAGTGCCACTGATTTTGGGTCGGCAATATCCGCAAATGGTTTCGGTTGCGATTGTGCAAAAAATCCAAAAATTTAATTTGAATGATATTCCTTTAGGGTTTGCTATGAGCGTGTTGTATGTCATCTTGGTCGTTTTGATTTTAATGTTGCTTGGAAAACCATCGCGTAAATATTTAAAACCCAATTTTTAAATGATGAACAAAGTCTTGAAATACATTTATGTTTTGACCGTGGTATTTCCATTGGCATTTTTGTTGGGCTTATCTTTAGCACAGCACTGGCAATTTCCAGAGATTTTACCACAAAAATGGACACTTCAACATTGGGAAAATGGTCTCTTTCAACAAGGTGATATTTTGAAAAGTTTATTGTTGTCACTTGGTTTATCTTTGACATTGGCGAGTTTGGTCAGCATATTAGCTTTTTTTATATCTAAATACATCGCCTACAGTAAATATCGACAAATTTATATGCGATTAACGCTTGTGCCTTACATTTTATCGCCCGTAGTGTTGGCGGTGATATTTCAATATTATTTTACGGTAGCCAATTTGTCTGGCAATTTTATCGGGGTATTGATTGCTCAACTCTTTTTTGCTTTGCCTTTTGGGATTGTCATTTTCAATAATTTTTGGAACGACAAATTAAAATCTATTGAACAACTCTCATTAGCCCTTGGTGCAAGCTCACGACAAAGTTTAATGAAAGTTATTTTGCCTTTATCTAAACCCGTTATTGTGTTATGTTTTTTTCAATCCTTTTTAGTCTCTTGGTTTGAATACGGGCTTACGCAATTTATAGGTTTAGGCAAAGTCAAAACCCTAACGGTGATGGTGTTTAATTTTATCAATGAAGCCAATCTATTTTATGCCGCTTTGGCTTGTGTTTTGCTCGTCTTACCTCCTATTGTGCTGTTGTATATGAATAAAAAAGTTCTAATTTTAGCCCGATGAGTCAATCTTTTCTCCGCATACAACAACTCGATAAACGTTTTGGTCAAGACCAGATTTTGCAAAATATCAATCTTGAGTTAAACGAAGGACAAACCTTAAGCCTTATTGGAGCTTCAGGCAGTGGTAAAACCACTTTGTTGAAAATTATAGCTGGACTTGAAAAATTGAATCAAGGGGAAATTTACCTACGGCAAAAACGTATTGATGCACTTTCGCCACAACGACGAAAAATTATTTATTTATATCAAGATGCTTTGTTGTTTCCGCACTTATCGGCTTTTGAAAATATTGCTTTTGGATTAAAATTACAAAAAGCAAAAAACATTACAGCACAAGTCAATGCTATGCTTGAAAAACTCGGTATGCAAGACCAAAGTACAAAATGCCCAACCAACTCTCAGGCGGACAAAAACAACGCATAGCTTTTGGTAGAGCTTTGGTGATTCAACCGCAATTGCTTTTACTTGACGAACCATTTGGTGCTTTAGACCCTGAAATTCGGACACATATGCAAAAACTTTTCAAAAGCTTGGTGTCGTCTCAAAATCTATCTGCTATTTTTGTGACTCACGATTTAAAAGAAGCCATTATCATTGGTGACGAAATTGCTAAAATTGAGCAAGGAAACTTGATACAATACGACTCCAAAAAAGCTTTTTATCAAGATGAAAAAAGCGGCGTAAACGACGAAATTTTATTTTGGAAACACTTGAAAAACGAAACGAATGAAGACTGATTTTGACCATATTGAATCCCTGTATTGGGTGTTTACTCAACTCTGCAACGACGATTGTGACCATTGCTACAACGACTCGAGTCCGTTTGGTGCACGTATATCTCAAGACGATTGCTTTAAAATCATAGACCATATGCCGAGCAAGATTAATCGGTTAATTTTAAGCGGTGGTGAGCCAATGGCAGATATCAAATTGTTACACGCCATTCTAAACAAAATACAGGACAAATACCAGGGTAAAACCCAAATTATGTTGCAGACCAACGGCGATTTGCTGAACACCAAAAAACTTCAAGTGCTTATTGACAAAGGTGTTACACGCTTTGACATTGCCAGTATAGACCGCTATCATAAACATGCTGGCAATCGCTTGATGGAGTTGGCAGAGATTTTTGAAAGTTGTGGCGTGAATGGCGAAGACAAAGATCCATTAGTTGACAGCGAAAATTATTTAACTGAAAAAGATTTGAGTTGGGGCTATTGGGGTGCCAACGAAGAGATGTGGATTGGTGGCAATTGGGCACGTGGAAAAGCTTTAAAAAATGATATCCATTATAAAAATCCCGATCATAATTTCTGCACGATTTTATCAGGTGCAAGAAATTTTCTGGGCGGTTACGATGATATTCCCAATGAAATCAGCATCCAATTGTGGCAGATCAATCCGTGTTGTCCTGGCACACATTTCCCTATGGGCGACGCCCGAAAAGAAAAGGTTTCAGACGTGCTTAAGCGTGCATCACAAAATATTGTATTTAAAGCTTTAAATGATGGCGAACCTTTAAAAATGGGAAAATCACTTGGCGTAAGCGAAGACGAAGCCAAAGCCAAAAACGACGAATTAGGCAATATCTGTTTGTATTGCGACCATTTTATGAAATGCCATAAAGACGAAATTTTTGATAAAAATGGTGTAAAACCAAATATTGATACCGATGTGTTATCCTCTTAAATATCTAAGTTTATTTATAATTGGTCTAAGTGGGTTTGCTCAAAACAGCATTGATGACGCTATTCAAAAATACAATTCGGGTAGTGTAAGCTATATTGAAGTTGAAACCTTAAAAACAAAACTCGACGCTGGAGAAAATATAATCTTATTAGACACGAGAACCAAAGCCGAATACGAAGTGAGTCATTTAAAAAATGCCATTTGGGTAGGTTATGATAATTTTGAAAAAAAGAACGTAAAACACCTTGACAAAAACACAAAAATAATCGTCTATTGCTCAATTGGCGTGCGTTCAGAGCAAATCGGCGAACGTTTGAAAGCAATGGATTTCAATAACATTCGGAATTTACACGGTGGAATTTTCGAATGGGTAAATCGCGGTTATCCGATTTATAAAAACAACCAGCAAACTCAAAACGTGCATCCTTTTGATGAATTTTGGAGTAAATTTTTGGAACGCGGTAATAAAGTTTTAGAATAAAATCAAGCTCAATCATATCGTCTTTGCGCCTTAGCGACTTTGCGTGATATTTTTAAATATAGATATTGTTTAATGAAAAACTACTTAATCATCTTTATTTTAAACCATTAAACCATTAAGGCATTAAGAACATTAAGAACAAATAATCCTTAATGCAACTTAACTTCTTAATGGTTAAATTTAAAACGTCAAAAAAAATGAAAAACTGCTTAATCATCTTTACGAGAAAACCCGAAAAAGGAAAAGTCAAAACCCGATTAGCACAAGGTGTTGGCGATGATAAAGCTTTAAAGATCTATAAGTTTTTATTGCAACACACGGCAAAAGTAACGGCAAAAGTCAAAGCACATAAACAAGTTTATTACACCGAAGCTATTGCTAAAAATGACGTTTGGGATGATAATATTTTTGAAAAAAAAGTTCAAATAGATGGCGATTTGGGCGAGAAAATGCAACACGCCATTGAGCAAGCCTTTCAAGATGGATTTGAAAAAGTAATCATCATAGGTTCAGATTTGTATGATATCGACCACAATCTGATAGACAACGCATTTGCTGAACTCAGCCAGAATGATATTGTGATTGGTCCAGCTACTGACGGCGGATACTATCTTTTGGGAACTAAATCAATTTTTTCTGAAATTTTTAAAAACAAACCTTGGGGAACTGATGAAGTTTTAAACCTTACCCTAAAGAATTTAAAATCAAAACAAGTAGCTTTGTTAGAAGCAAAAAATGATATAGATTATAAAGAAGATTTAGATAACTTCCCAGAATTAAAAACATTATTAAAATGAAATACCTAAAAGAAACCACAAAATACCTCAAAGAAAAAGGCTTTAAAAATCCTGAAATTGGCATTATACTTGGCACGGGATTAGGTCAACTATTGGACCAAGTTAAGATTATTCACGAAGTGAGTTATAACCATATACCGCATTTCCCAACGGCAACAGTTGAATTTCATAAAGGCAAGCTCATATATGGTAAAATTGAGGGTAAAACCGCCGTGATAATGCAAGGACGATTTCACTTGTATGAAGGTTATGATTTGCTTGATGTGACTTTCCCTGTTAGAATAATGAAGCACCTTGGTGTTCAAAAGTTACTTGTGTCTAATGCCGCTGGTGCCATCAATCCCAACTTCCAAAAAGGCGACTTAATGCTGATTGACGACCATATCAATTTACTTGGTGGCTCGCCATTAGCCTACAAAGGCGTTTCTAAACTTGGTAATATTTTTGTAGATATGAGTCGTCCGTATGATAAAAGTATGAGTCAAAATTTGATTAAAATTGCACAAGATCAAAACATCAATTTACATCAAGGCGTTTACGCTTCAGTTTTAGAAGCACAACTTGAAACGCGAGCTGAATATCGTTATCTAAAAACCATTGGTGCCGATGCGGTTGGAATGAGCACCGTGCCAGAAGTGATTGTCGCTAATCATTTACAACTGCCTGTTGTTGCCGTTTCAGTATTAACAGACGAATGCGACCCCGACAACTTAGAACCCGTAAATGTTGAAGATATTTTAGAAACCGCAAAAATCGCCGAACCTAAAATGGTGAAACTGTTTTGTGAGTTGTTGAAGTTTATATAAAAATAATTCCGTATAGAACTAACAATAACAACTCAATTATATTTATAAGATTTTATCAAATCAAAATTTAAAAAAAATTAACCAAACAATTAGAAAAAATAAATTTTGTATTTTTAGAACATGGTTAGCCAATCAAAGCGTTTTACAATAAAGTCATGGTCAGAAAGCGACAGACCCCGAGAAAAACTGCTTCATAAAGGGAAGTCTGCTTTGAGCGATGCCGAACTGCTGGCGATTATTATTGGGTCTGGCAATAGGTCTGAAAGTGCGGTAGAACTGTGTAAACGTCTCTTAAAAGATAAAGACCATCAATTGAGGTTGTTGAGCAAAATGAGTGTAGAAGAGCTACAAGATTATAAAGGTATTGGCGAAGCTAAAGCCATAAGTATTGTTGCGACTTTAGAACTTGGTAAACGGCATGGTAATGCAGATTTGCCTATCTTCCCGAAAATTTCATCAAGTTATGATGGCTATAAGGTTATGAAATCAATTATTGCCGACTTAGAGCACGAAGAGTTTTGGGTCTTGTTGTTAGACAATTCTAATAAAGTCATTAACAAACAGCAAATAAGTAAAGGTGGTATTACTAGCACTACAGTCGATATAAGATTAATCTTTAAAAAAGCACTGTCTTGTGGAGCCGTAGCTTTAATTCTAGCTCATAACCATCCGTCAGGCACTTTAAAACCAAGTCGGTTGGATATCAAATTAACTGAAAAAATTAAAAAAGCGACAATGTTGATGGATTTCAAACTTTTGGATCATATCATTGTGACAGACAAATCTTATTATAGCTTTGCTGATCAACAGTTGCTCTAACTTATGGAAATATTAATATACGTACCAGAAATTACACCTCGCATAAATTACACATTTAGGCAGGTCTGTAAACGTATTTTGGGATTTAAAATCAACTTTACAACAAAAATAGAAACTTTTATAGCTTATAAAGGAGCAAAATTTTCTTATGCCAATCAAAGATTAGGTAACGAGGTTTTTATTCAAGCCTGTGGTCTGCTTCAAGAACAAGGTGTTAATGATTTAGAAATCAACGTATCTATTTGGCAAGGTGAACCTTATTTTTTTAAAACTTCTTTACAAAGTGATATTCCTTATGATATTTTTCTTTGCAGCTTCTTTCTATTAACACGTTATGAAGAGTATTTACCGCATGTCAAAAATCGCATAGGAGACTTTCCCGCACAAGAAAGTCTCGCTTATAAAAATGGCTTTCTACAAAAACCGATCGTTAATATTTGGATAGACGTGTTTTCAAAAATTTTACAAAACAAGTTTAAAGACATTAATTTAAATTCAAACTCATCTCAAGTCAATATAATTGTTGCCGTAGAAAAAGCTTTTAAATACAGAAAATATGGAATTTCAAGAAGCATTGCTGGCTTTGTTGGTGACACTATTCAATTAAAATTTAGTGATGTCTATTCAAGAATAAAAACTTGGTTTTATTCAAATAATGACCCTTTTGATGTTTATGATGAACTCATTAGATTTAAAAATGATTATAATGTTGATATGAAGTTTATGTTTTTACTAGGCGATTATAGCATAAACACAAAAAATATCAACCATAGAAAAAAAATATATCAAAAACTTATAAAGTCTATGGGAGATTATTGTGAAATTGGTTTAATGCCAAGTCATGAAGCAATACATGAGTTTGATATTTTAAATAAAGAAATTGACCGTTTTGAGAAAATATCTAATCGTGAGTTAGAAAGCATTATGATAAAAGATTATGAATTAAATTTCCCTGATTTCTATATAAGTTTAGACAAAACAAATATCAAAAAAGATTTCTCGATGGGATATTCTGACCATATTGGTTATAGAGCAGGCACATCTCATTCTTTTTTGTTTTACGACTTAAACTTAGAACAGGCTTCACCGATTGAAATACACCCATTTTTTGCAAGCAGTCAAGCACTTAAAAATACAGACATCGAAAAGTTTTATTCTATAAAAAATGAACTGAATTGTTCATATAATTTACTGATTAGCAATGAAGATTTTTCAAATACTGAATTTAAACAAAAAATTTACCAAATCACAAAACACCTCAAGACATGCTAGCACAGCAACCAAGTGATATTTTTTTTGATTTGGATCACACTTTATGGGATTTTGAAAAAAATTCAGAAATCACTTTCAATTTAATTTTTGAAAAGCATAATCTCAACATCAATTTAAATTCGTTTTTGCGTTTGTACAAACCTGTGAATATGAAATATTGGGATTTGTATCGCAAAAATCAAATTGACTCTGAAAGTTTGAGATACTACAGACTCAAAGAAGTCTTTGATGCTTTAAATATTGAAAGTGATAAAAAACTCATCGACTTAGTTGCCGAAGAATATATCAACAATTTATCCGATCAAACCAATCTCTTTCCCGATGCAGAACAGATCTTAAATTATTTAGCAACCAAATATAGATTACATATCATTACCAATGGCTTTGAAAAAGTTCAACACAAAAAAATAAAGTCTTCAAAAATTGATCATTTTTTTGAAACGGTAACCACAGCTGAAGGTTCAGGCTACAAAAAACCTGATAAACGCATATTTGAACACGCTTTAAGAAAAGCAAAAACACATCAAAGCAAAAGTCTTATGATTGGAGACAGTTTAGAAGCCGATATCCAAGGTGCTAAAGATTTCGGAATACCAGCGATTTATTTTGGCAAAAAACCTAATTTTGACATCGATTATGTTGAGCGGTTAATAGATTTAAAAAACGTATTATAAATTATTTAATTAGTATGAAAAAGATTTTAGTTTTAATTTTAGTCCTATTTTGTTTTAAAACATTTAGCCAAACCCCTGAAAAAAAATACCAATACATCATTGTGCCGGTTCAATATGGCTTTTTAGATGAAGTAAATGAATATCAACTCAATGTCTTGACTAGGTTAAGGTTGAAAGAAGTTGGTTTTGAAGTGTATATGAATGAAGGCGAAGAAAAACCACAAAAAATTAAACTTAATAGATGCCTTGCTTTAAATGCAAATGTCAAGGAAGACAAAGGTATATTTACAACAACATTAATTTTTGAACTTAAAGATTGCTTTGGAAAGCTGGTTTATCAAAGTGAAGGCACAAGCCGATTAAAACCCTTTAAAGAAGCCTACCAACAAGCCCTTAATAGAGCTTTAGAAAAATTTCAAGTAGATTCATCTTTATTTCTAAAAACTTCAAATGAAAAACAAGTGTCTAATATTTCTGAGATAAATTCTGATAACAAAGAAACTAAAGAAAAAATACCTTTTGAAGAACGTGCCAATGCCTATCAACTGTATGGTCAAACCTATTGGTCGCTCCAAAAAGATGATAACTACACCATTTTTACCGACAAAGGTAAAACTATTTTTGCCAATTTAGAATATGCTGGTCAAGGAAGCTATAGTTTTGACTCTGCTGATATTGATGGTCTCGCTTTTTTTGACGCTAATGGAAATTTAATTGTTGAATATCTTGCAAAGGAAGAAGATACAGTTCAAAAATTAGAGTTTAAAAAGCAATAAATACCCTAATATTTCAAAACTCATATTTATCTTTCCAGCGTCGTTTTAGAAAATCCTTAAAATGTTTTTCTTTCGGATTGTTTGACGTTTGGTATAAACTTTCAGAAGATATTTCATCTGGCATAAAATTATGATATGCAAAGTTTCCATCATAATCGTGTGCGTATGGATAAGCTTTGCCGTAATCTAAATCTTTCATCAATTTTGTCGGTGCATTTCTTAATGACAATGGTACATCTAAATCTCCTGTCTGTTTAACTAAATCTTGAGCTTTATTGATAGCCATATAAGCTGAATTACTTTTGGGTGAAGCGACGAGATAAATCACGCATTGACTTAAAATAATCCTAGCTTCTGGCATACCTATAATATTTATAGCCTGAAAAGTATTATTAGCTATCACCAATGCTGTGGGATTTGCCAGACCAATATCTTCAGATGCCAAAATAATGAGTCGTCGGGCAATGAACTTGATGTCTTCACCACCTTCAAGCATTCTGGCTAACCAATAAACCCCAGCATTAGGGTCGCTACCTCTAATAGATTTAATGAACGCTGAAATAATGTCATAATGTTGTTCGCCTGATTTGTCGTATTTTAAAGGTTTTTCTTGAACAATTTTATAAACACTTTTATCGTCAATAATAATTTTATGCTTTGGATTTTGTTGGCTAATCACCAATTCTAAAATATTGAGCAATTTTCTAGCATCACCACCGCTTAATCTAAACAAAGCTTGATTTTCTTTAATTTGGATATCTAAAGTCTTTAAAACCTCATCTTCAGAAAGTGCTTTATCAAGGAGTGTTTTGAGTTCATTTTTACCAAATGATTTTAAGGTATAAATTTGACATCTCGACAATAGAGCTGAAATCACTTCAAAACTGGGATTTTCTGTGGTTGCTCCTATTAACGTTATCCAAGCTTTTTCAACGGCTTCGAGCAATGAATCTTGTTGAGATTTGCTAAAGCGGTGAATTTCGTCAATAAATAAAATCGGTGAGTTTTGACTGAACATCCCTTGAGATTGTTTTGCTTTTTCAATCACAGCACGAATATCTTTTACACCACTATTAATGGCACTTAATTTATAAAATGGTCTGTTGATTTCATTAGCAATAATTTGTGCTAAAGTCGTTTTACCGATACCAGGTGATTCCCAAAAAATAAGCGATGGCAAGCTTTGTTGTGCTACAATTTTTGAAATTAAACCATTATCGCCTACCAAATGGTCTTGCCCAATGTAGTCTGAAAGTTTTTTAGGTCGAAGTCTTTCTGCCAAAGGTGTGTTCATAACTACAAATTTACAATTTTAGTGACATTATTACAGAAATTGTGGACTTGGAAATGAAATTGATATATTTATGTCATCAATCATTTTATGTCAAAATCTTTTAAATATACTCACGATGTTTTGATTTATCCATTAGGATTAGTCCTTTTGATATGGATAGTTTATTGGATTGAGATTAAGTATAATTTAAATTTTACTACCTACGGCATTTATCCTCAGAAAATTGAAGGCTTAAAAGGAATTATATTTTCTACATTTATCCATAGTAGTCTAAAACATTTGTTTAATAATTCTGTGCCTCTTTTGTTATTAAGTATGACTTTGTTTTACTTTTATAGAAAAATTAGTAAACCAGTTATTTTGTGGGGTATTTTTATCACAGGCTTATTAACTTGGCTCATTGGCAGACCGAGTTATCATATTGGTGCCAGTGGATTGGTTTATGTTTTGGCTTCTTTTTTGTTCTTCAAGGGTATTTTTTCAAAATACTATAGGTTGGTTGCCTTATCATTAAGTGTTGTCTTTATTTATGGTAGTTTGGTTTGGGGCTTATTTCCAGGAAAAGTAGGCATGTCTTGGGAAGGGCATTTATCAGGATTTGTCGTCGGGTTAGGTTTAGCTTTTGTATATAAAACCAATAATTTAGTGAAACCAAAATATGAATGGGAAAAGCAAGATTACAATGCTGAAGAAGACGAGTTTATGCAACTTTTTGATGATGAAGGAAACTTTAATCCTGATAAAAATAATGATGATCAGGATAAAAAAGATGATGAAATAAATGTGATATACCACATTAAAAAAAACAAGGATGGAATTGAATAATTTTTACCTTACCAATTCATACAAAAATAAACCAGTAGCCACGGCAACATTAAGCGATTGTGTTTTTACTTTCATTGGGATATATCAAGTATGTTCAAGCATATTTATAATGCTGTGGTGTATTCCAAAACCTTCGCTCCCCATATCCAAAGCTACTGACTTTATGATAAAGATTGATTTTGATTAATTTACACCAATTTGAATGAATAATATCATTAAAGATAAAAGGTATAACATCGACGAATATTTCAAGAATCCTTTACATACAGAAAACTTTTAAAATAACATTTGGCGTTTTAAAGGTGCTTTGTTCATAGGATTGTTAATAATTGTATTACGGATATCATTGTCCTTTTATAAACTTGTTTATATTTGTTGTAAAATTGAACCGATGTTTTCAAAAAGCTGTGAATACGCTATCAAAATAATGACTTTTATTGCCTTTAAACAAGCAAAATCTAAAGAACTTATCGGTTTAGATTCCATTAGCGAAGCCATTGATTCACCTAAAGCTTTTACTGCTAAAATATTACAACAGTTGACAAAAGCAGGTTTATTAAAAAGTGTACGGGGACGAACTGGTGGGTTTTATTTAGACAAAAATCGAGATGTTTTCATTGGTGATATAGTTAGAGCAATTGATGGTTCTAAAATTTTAGAAGGCTGTTTATTAGGTTTTGGCGAATGTCAAGATGAAAACCCTTGCGTGCTTCATCATCAAATCAAAAAAGAAAGAAAATCTCTGAAAAACAGATTAAATTCGACTGACATTTATACTGTAGCCAAACGTGTAAACACTAAAAAAGCATATTTTAAAGAATAATTTTTTTAACTCATATAAAGATATTGATATCCTTTTATCCTAAATTTAAAAACTATGAAACTCAACTTCAAACTCAACCAAGATTTTATTGAAAAATACAAAAGCAAAAAGCCTGATTTTGGTTTTAATGGTTTAGGGCAACTCACCTACCACCGCACCTATTCGCGTTTAAAAGAAAATGGAGAAAACGAAAAATGGTTTGAAACGATTAGACGGGTTGTAGAAGGTTGTTATAGCTTGCAAAAAGAACACATTTTAAAAAATGAATTGGGTTGGAACGACACCAAAGCTCAACGTTCGGCTCAAGAAATGTACGACCGTATGTTTAGGATGAAATTTTTGCCACCTTACTGAATGTTGTGGGCTCTCGGAACCCCTATTATTCACGAAAAAAAAGTCGGACAAGCTTTGTTTAACTGTGCATTTGTGTCAACTAAAGATATGGGAAATAGCATTGTAGATGCGGTTAAACCCTTTACATTTATGATGGATATGAGTATGGTTGGTGTTGGTGTGGGTTTTGATGTTTTGGGTAAAAATAAAGTAGTTATCCACCAACCCCAAAAACAAGCAGAAACTTATGTGATTCCCGATACGCGTGAAGGCTGGGTTAAAAGTTTAGAATTGTTATTGGCTTCTTATTTTGGACAACATTTCAATAAACAACCTACACATCACATTGAATTTGATTATTCTCAAATCAGAAAAGCTGGTGAGCCTATAAAAGGTTTTGGTGGTATTTCATCTGGACCTCAACCGCTTGAACGACTGCACAATCAAATCAGGGAAACTTTAAATCAACTGGATCACCACAAAATCAGCATTACAGCCATAACTGACATTATGAATATGATTGGTCAATGTGTTGTAGCAGGTAATGTGAGACGAACCGCACAAATCGCTTTAGGCGATGCCGACAATACCGAATATCGCAAACTCAAAGATTACCGATGGGACAACGACAAACAAACTTATGTTGGCGAAAATGCTCATCGTGCGGCATACGGATGGGCATCCAACAACAGCGTTTTTGTAAATAATCACACTGATTTTGAAGATGTGGCAAAACAAACGGCTATTAATGGCGAACCTGGTTATATCTTTATGGATAATATCCGCTCGCATTCACGAATGTGTGATCCCGCAGACCATAAAGATCATAAAGCTGTTGGCACCAATCCTTGTGGAGAACAATCTTTAGAAAGCTATGAGTTGTGCTGTTTGGTAGAAACTTTTCCGTCTCGAGCAGAGAGTAAAGAAGATTATTTAAGAACTCTCAAATTTGCCTATCTCGTTGGCAAAACCGCAACATTGGTCAATACCACTTGGCACGAAACCAATCGGGTTCAAAAACGCAACCGTCGTATTGGGACTTCAGTAACGGGAGTGACTAATTTTATAGAAAAACATTCCTTAGAAATTTTTAGAGATTGGTTAGAAACAGGTTATAACGAAATCCAAAGTTGGGATGAAATTTATTCCTCTTGGTTGTGTGTGCCTAAAAGCATTAAAACAACAAGTGTAAAACCCTCTGGAACGGTAAGCCTTTTGGCTGGTGTAAATCCAGGTTGTCATTATCCAGAATTTAAATATTACATCCGAAGAATTAGAATTGCTAAAAACTCAAAACTTATACCTCAGCTCAACGATGCAGGTTTGCATATTGAAGATGATGTTATGGATACGAGTTCTGCGGTAGTCTCTTTTCCTATTCACAATGAAGGAAAATGCCTAAACGAAATTAGCATATGGGAACAAGTGAGTTTAGCCTCATTTTTACAACGCTTTTGGTCTGACAATCAAGTGTCTTGCACCGTTACCTTTAAACCAGAAGAAGCCGATCAAATTCAACCGATTTTAGAATTTTTTAAATATTCACTTAAATCGATTAGCTTTTTGCCTAAATTAGAAATGGGTGCTTACGCTCAAATGCCTTATGAAGCCATTTCAAAAGAAAAATATACTGAAATGAAATCGAAGATGAAAACCGATTTTAGCATTCAATCTTTTGAAGATGGTATAGGAGAGAAATTTTGCAATAATGATAAATGTTTAATATAATGAATTATGAATATTCCAACTGAAATACAAAATTTAAAATCCAAGAAAAATGCAGTCATTTTGGCACATTATTATCAAAATGAATCTATACAAGATATTGCTGATTATATAGGTGATAGCCTTGAGCTTGCAAAAAAGGCTCAAGAAACTTCAGCAGAAATTATTGTTTTTGCTGGGGTTCATTTTATGGCTGAAACCGCTAAAATTTTAAATCCTCAAAAAAAAGTTTTATTGCCTGACCTAAATGCTGGTTGTTCATTAGCAGATTCTTGTTTAACCAAAGATTTTAAGAAATTTATAGAAGCACATCCTGACCATAAAGTTGTGACTTACATCAACTGTAGTGCTGAAATAAAAGCGATGAGTGACTATGTATGTACATCTTCTAATGCCATTGATGTCATCAAAAGTTTGCCAAAACAAGACAAAATTATATTTGCCCCAGACAAAAATTTAGGTGACTATTTAATAAAAGAAACGGGGAGGAAGATGTTACTATGGAATGGCACTTGTGTGGTTCACGAAGCTTTTTGTTATGATAAAATTTTAGATTTAACGATTGAATATCCTGATGCCCAAATAATAGCTCATCCTGAGAGCAAAACAGAAATTCTGAAAATTGCACATTTTATAGGCTCGACCTCTAAACTGTTGAAGTATGTCAAAGAAGATTCTCACAAAGTATTCATTGTAGGCACTGAAGCTGGTATTCTACACCAAATGCAAAAAGAAGTGCCTGATAAAAAATTGATTCCAGCCCCTATTCAAGAAGATAATACCTGTGCTTGTAGTGAATGTGCTTTTATGAAAGTCAATACTTTAGAAAAACTCTATCTGTGTTTAAAAAATGAAACTCCTGAAATTAATTTAGATGCTACTATCGCTCAAAAAGCTTTGACACCTCTAAAAAAAATGTTGAGTTATGCTTGAGAAAAACACTGACATAATAGTTATTGGAGCTGGTATTGGTGGTTTGAGCTTTGCATTATATCTGAACAATTTAAGCCCTGATCTCAATATAAAAATACTCGCTAAAAGTGAAATTAATACCTGCAATACTCGTCTGGCTCAAGGTGGTATTGCTTCGGTGAAATTTAATACTAAAGATAGTTTTGAATCTCATATCAACGATACTTATTTAGCTGGTCATAAAAAAGGAAACTATGAAGTGATAGAAAAGGTGATAAAAGACGCTCCAAATCGCATTCAAGATTTATTGAATTGGGGATTGAAATTTGATAAAAATGGAAATCGATTTGATTTACACAAAGAAGGTGGACATCAGTATCATAGAATTTTACATACCAAAGATCAAACAGGCAAAAGTCTGCATCAATGTCTTTTAGAAAAAATTCATTAGTGTCCGATAAAATATTTTAAAGTGGGATTTCCAATACAGGATTTCCCACTTTTTTATATCTTCATCTTTCGCAAAAAAAAAGAGATATGAACAAAAGTAAAAATTTCAGCGGTCAACCCATTATCAAACAGGTTTTAAATTTTATTTTACCCAACGATGTTTATCGGACAGCCGAAAAGCATAACAGCGACAGATACACTAAAAAGTTCACTACTTATGAGCATTTAGTTACTATGATTTTCACTGTCATTAGTGGTTGTAGCTCGCTTCGTGAAGTATCGAGTATTATGCTTGCTTGTGAAGGAAAAATCAACCATTTGGGGCTAAAAGATTTCCCAAAGCGAAGCACATTATCTGACGCCAACAGGAGAAGAAGCTCATCAGTATTTGCTGATATTTACCATTTACTCTATAAACGTTACCACCGATTTTTGTCGGACAGCAGAACTTATGAACCAGCTGTAAAAGACCTTAAAATTGTTGATTCATCAACTATAACACTCTTTAGTGACATTCTTAAAGGTGTAGGTAGAAACTCACTCAACGGCAAAAAGAAAGGTGGTATCAAGATGCACACTATGATAAATGCTATGGAAGATGTGCCCTGTCTGATAAAGTTCTCAAATGCCGCAACCCATGACCATACCTTTTTAAAGGATCTTGAACTCAAGAAAGGTTCTTATGTCGTCTTTGATAAAGGTTATGTGGATTATAAACAATACCAAAAATGGACCTTAGAGAATATTTACTTTGTGACCAGACAAAAAGACAATGCCCGTTATACAAGCCTTGAAGAGTTTGATATTCCCGACACGGTAGATGATGCTGTCCTAAAGGACGAAAAAATAGAACTCAAAGACAATGACGGTAAGCCATTTTACCTTAGAAGAATAGCTTTTTGGTACGATAAACACCAAAAAGTTTATGAGTTCATTACCAACAATTATGAACTTCAGGCAGATAAAATTGCCGAGATCTACAAGAACAGGTGGCAAATCGAGACTATGTTCAAACGCCTTAAACAAAACTTCCCGCTAAAGTATTTTCTTGGAGATAATCAAAATGCCATCGAGATACAGATATGGGTCAGCTTAATCATACAACTAATAATGCTTGTCATTCAGAGAAAAGCAGAAAGAAAATGGGCATATTCTAATATGATGTCCGTGATACGATATCATTTAATGACCTATATTGATTTGTTCAAATTCCTTAAAAATCCAGAAGCAAAATGGGAAGATATTACAACAAAAAATATAGGTCAATTAAGCCTTTTTGACCCATAAGGAGGTTCTATTTTTAAAATACTAAAGCTACACAGTGAAATTAGGCGATACAAAAGATTTTTTTAGTAATTTAGATTTTTATCGGACAACAATGGAAAAAATTAAAAAAATTCCATCAATACAAATATTAGAATACCACCAAGTTGAAAATATTGTAAAAACTGATAATGGCTTTAAACTCAAAGTGGCTAATTTAAATTCAAAACAATATTATCAATATTCTGCAAATCATGTTGTTATTGCAACAGGTGGCTGTGGTCAACTTTTTCCTCAAACAACAAATAGTTTAGGAAGTATTGGAGAAGGTATATATTTTGCTCATCAATTAGGATTAAAAATTAAAGATTTTGAGAAAATTCAATTTCATCCTACTTCTTTTAATGGCATCAACATCAATCCTAGTTTTTTAATTTCAGAAGTCGCCAGGGGTTTAGGTGCTCATTTGATAAACGAAAACCATCAACGTTTTGTTTTTAAATATGATACAAGAGGTGAATTAGCCCCAAGAGATATTGTTTCTAACGCCATTTGGAAAGAAATATCACATCAGAATAACGAA
Source organism: Flavobacterium sp. CS20 (assembly GCF_018080005.1). Lineage (NCBI taxonomy): Bacteria > Pseudomonadati > Bacteroidota > Flavobacteriia > Flavobacteriales > Flavobacteriaceae > Flavobacterium > Flavobacterium sp. CS20. Next base: position 1,607,554 of record NZ_CP073015.1, read on the forward strand.
AATATATATTTAGATTTTACACATTTAAACTGTGAAACCATTCCCGAAGCACTTCCTTATATTTATAAAACCTGCAAATCTTATGGCTATGATTTATGCACGGATCATGTCCCTATAAAACCAGCTGCACATTACCAATGCGGAGGAATACAAGTCAACTTGAATGGAGAATCTTCAGAAAAAGGTGTTTTTGCGATTGGTGAATGTGCTTATACTGGATTACATGGCGATAACCGATTAGCCTCAAATTCCCTTTTAGAATCCTTGTATTTTGCTAATTCAGCGTCGAAAACTATTGCCAAAAGAAAAAGATTTAATAGAGGTAAATCATATGTTTCTTTAGTTTCAGACACTCCTTTTTCAGTTTTGTCTGTAACTCAAAAGGAATATTTAAGTCAATGTAAAGAAACGGCAAAACAATTACTAAGCTTAGCTTTTGAAAATAATAACTTCAAAAAATATGTTCACAAAACTGATGTCTTAATTAAAAAATTCAACGCAACAACAACATCATTAAAATCACACCCTGAAGTTTTTGAAACCAAAGTTATTTTAAAAAATGTTCAATATTTACTTCAAAAAAAGATGAAACAAAAATCATTAGGTAATAAAAAAATAATCACTTAAATCAAACCCTACCGCTCTTGCCTTGCCATATATATTTTCATAAAAATATGTGACGCCATATTACGGGCGTTATTTTTGGACCGATCGGATTTTTCGCCGGTAAAATTTTCATTCACTGTTTCAAATCATAAGTCAATCAACTTTTTTATGATACACTTTGGGTAAATTAAACAAATCCATTATATAATGATAACCAGGAGCTTGCAGAAAAGGCTCAAGAAACTTCAACAGAAATTACTGTTTTTGCTGGGGTTGGTTTTCCAAACACTATGAAAAAAATTAATTTATACTTCTAAACTCTTTTGGACTTACACCAACTTTTTGTTTAAACAGACGGGTAAAGTGTTGTGGATAACTAAAGCCTAATTCGTAAGCTATTTCACTAATAGATTTACTCTCATCATAAATACGTTCTTTAGCGACATTAATGACTTTAGATTGAATATAATCTTGTGCAGATTTGCCGATTTCTTTTTTGATTAAATCACCAAAATAATTAGAAGACAAATTCAAACACTCTGCAAAATATTGCACCATAGGAAACCCAATTTCTGTGGCTTTGTCAGATTTAAAATAATCATTGAGTAAAACTTCAAAATCCGATAATATATCAGAGTTTATATGCTCTCGAGTGATAAATTGACGGTCGTAAAAACGGTCGCAGTAATTTAAAAACAGCTCTATATTGGAAGTGATTAACTTTTTGCTGTGTTTATCTACATTTTGTTGGAGTTCATAACTAATTTTTGAAAAACACTCCATTATAATTTGCTTTTCTTTTTGCGATATATGTAAGGCTTCACTGGATTGGTAATGAAAAAAATTATAATCATTCATCATACCTGCCAAGGGCATTCCTAGTAACAAATCGGGATGAAACACCAATCCGTTACCCATAGGTTGGTATTCATCGGTTTTATTTAGGACGTCAATAACTTGTCCAGGAGACACAAATACCAAAGTTCCTTCTTGATAATCATAAGTTTGTTTTCCATATTTTAAATCACCGCATTTTACATCTTTCAAAAACACACAGTATAAATCAAAATACATTTTAGAACCAGAACGTTTGTCCGCTTTCGAAAAATCAATAACATTTACCAATGGATGAAAGGTTTCGTGTTGATTGAAATTATTATAGTCACTAACAGTTTTAAAATCGTATTCCATAACTTAAAATTATTACTCAAAATTAGTCAAAAAAATAATTCAATCATTAAAAATGAGCAAAATCAGTAATATTGGTATATCAACCTGTAATTGGTATAAAGATGCCTATTGTAAATTTACACATCTTTGCATAAATGAAAAATAGTGTCAAAGATGAAAACGTCTTTCTTAATTCTTGTATTGTCTTTTATGAATGTTTTTACTTGTAACCAAAATCAAAGTGAAACTTCAAAAAAACAAATTGAAATTAAAGATAGAACGCAAAGAAATATATTAATTGTTTTTCTGTCTAGAACCAAAAACACAGAAGCCGTTGCTAAAATCATTCAAAAAAAAGTTGGTGGAAATTTGGTTTCCTTAGGGTTAGTCAACCCCTATCCAGAAAACTATCAAAAAATTGTAGCACAAGTCGATCGTGAAAATGATGAAGGTTTTTTGCCTGAATTAAAAACCAAAATTAACGATTTGGATAATAATGACACGATTTTTATTGGCTTCCCTACTTGGGATATGCAAATGCCACCACCAAAGAAAAGTTTCTTGTCGGAAAATGATTTAAACGGGAAAACAATTATCCCGTTTAATACCAACGCAGGCTATGGTGTAGGCAGTGGTTTTGATACAGTTGAAGAACTCTGTTCTGATTCGACCATTTTAGAAGGTTTCTCAACAAAAGGTGGCGTTGAGCGCGATGGTATTTTATTTGTAATGGAAGGTGAAAAATTAATTCAAGTAAAAAAACAAGTAACTTTCTGGTTACAAAAAATAGGCTTTTAATAGTTAAATCATAAATAAAATGAAAGCATTGAAAATAAAATAATTCAACAAGAAAGATAGTAGTTCATCGGTTTTACTGAAAGCAAAATTATCTAAAATCGGTAATATTGGTAAGGACTTACGTAATCCGTGTAAAATTAATTGTATTATTCTTGCTAAATTTATATTTTCAATTAAAATCAACAAAATGAAAACATATATACTATCAATACTATTCCTTTTGTTTTTTATAACCTCAAGCAATGCTCAGGAAAATAATAAGAAACCGCTCATAATAGAAGCTCAAGGAGCTTTTGCCGTGGGAGGCAGTATAAAGAAAAGCACAGGAAATTTTGATCCTATCGCTGATGGAGCTTTTAATCCTTCAAATCAAAGTACAGAAGGGCAGACATTACACGGTGACCACGCCTCTGTTTTTTACCAAATTCCTGTAGAACATCGAAAATTACCACTTGTGTTCTGGCACGGATATGGTCAATCGATGCGAACTTGGCAAACTACCCCAGATGGGCGTGAAGGTTTTCAAAGTATTTTTCTAAGAAAAGGATTTCCTGTTTATTTATTAGACCAACCCAGAAGAGGTCTTGCAGGTCAGAGTTTAAAGCCTATAAAATTGGAAGCAAGAACAGAGGATCAACTTTGGTTTGGTATTTTCAGAATGGGGGAAGGAACCACATTTTACCCAAATATTCAGTTTTCTAAAGAACCAAAGGCACTTAATCAATTTTTTCGCCGATGCACTCCAGATACAGGTCCTTTAAATATCGACATAAATACCGATGCCGTTTCTGCTTTATTTGACAAAATTGGAGAGGGAATATTGGTTACCCACTCGCATAGTGGAGGTCAAGGTTGGTTAACAGCTCTTAAAAATGAAAATATAAAAGCAATAGTGTCTTACGAGCCAGGGAGCAATTTTGTATTCCCTAATGGTGCTGTACCTAAACCTATTCCTTATGTAGGAGGCATATTAAGTGCTCGAGGAGTAAGTATCAAGTGAGTTCAAAAAACTAACGAAAATTCCCATAATTATTTATTACGGAGATTACATCCCTGAAAAAGAAGTTGAGAATCCTGGTAAGGAGCAATGGCGTGCCTCACTTCAAATGGCTCGAAAGTGGACAAGAACTGTAAACAATGCTGGAGGAGATGTAACACTAGTGGTACTGCCCGAAATTGGTATACAAGGAAATACGCATTTCCCAATGTCGGACTTAAACAATCAGGAAATTGCCAATCTTATGTACGATTGGCTCAACAAAAAAAGATTAAATTAAAACTAAATAAAAATGAAAAATCTAATTACAGTATTATTATTTATTATTCCTATGCTTTTATCTGCTCAATCAAAGGAATACAGCGTTTCAACGTTTCACGAAGAAGGCTTTAAGGCACCAAACACACACTATATTGGCGAGGCTTGGTTAAATGGGGTGCTAGAAGTGAAAGGAGATTTAAACTTTCACATCACAAAGGCTAATTTTAAGGCAAACTCAACGCTAGACTGGCATAAACACACCTCTATTCAAGTTCTAATTTATGTTGAAGGCGAAGGCTATTACCAAGAAAGAGGAAAAGACCCTATAATTCTTAAAGCGGGTGATGTCATTAAATGTAAAAAAGATACGGAACACTGGCACGCTTCAACTAAAGAAAGTGATGTGACTTATTTGGCTATTTATGGTGGTGATAATCCTACAACTTGGACTGAGGTGCTTACCCAAGAATATTATGATGATGTAGCCAAACAACTCAAACAATAACTTACAAATTTCTTGATTGGGTTTAAAACTTTTTATAAAACTTTCTATATTACAGTTAAAAATTGCAAATATCAAATAGATATAAGATATCTGTAGTCGAATAATACTTTCATCTTTTTATAAACGAGCTATTTTAAATTTCAAAAGTTTAAAAAAGCAACAGAATGATTTAGGGATATACTCAACCATAAACATAGGGTTTATAAAGTTAAAACAGTTGAATACTTGTTAAATAAAAAAACCTGCCAGATTTTAGTAATCTGGCAGGTTTAATGTGCTTAAAGATTATAGTAGCCTATAACTATTTTTTAATAATCACTTTTTGGGTTTGATTGACGCGTGATCCGATGAATCTGAACAGATAAACTCCATCCATTAAATTATTTACATCTATAGTTTGAACCGTTTGGTTAATAGGACTTGTACTTATTAGTTTACCAGTTATATCATATATATATAATTTTACTTGGTTTGTGTCAACTCCATTGTAGCTTAGCGTTATTTCGCTACTTGCAGGGTTTGGATATAAACCAATGTTAACCTTGAAATCTTTAACACTTAAGGTGGTTAAGTCGAACTCAATTGAACTGTTTTCGCAGTTATTGTTGGTTACAACAACGGTGTAAATCCCATTTACGCTTGGTTGGTAGGTTTGCTCCGTTGCACCTTCAATTAAATTACCTTCAAAATACCATTGGTAAGTATCGAAAACTCCGGTTTCTAAACTTTCAGTAGTGCTGTTATAACTAATTGTTGGCTCTGGAACTGAGTTTACTGTAACCTGAACCGCAGTTCTTTCACTTTCACAACCATCAAGGTTAGTCTCTGAAACATAATACGTTCCTGAATTGATAGATTCTGAAAGATTTAGAGAAAAAGGAGTATTGACATCGGTATACCAGCTTAAGTCCGTACCAATTGCATCTAAATCAGCCACTGTGGAGGCTCCACAAAAAATTTGTGCCTCAGCGATTGGCGCGTCTGGAACTATAGATATAAAAATGGAAACCGCAGTTCTTTCACTTTCACAACCATTGATAGTTTGTGATACGTAATAAGTTCCAGTGGTAACATTTGCTGTATGACTAAGAGCATCGATATCATCTACTTCTAAATACCACGTAAGCATATTGCCTTCGCCTTCTAAATCTGCTATAATAGTGTTGCCACAGAATGTTTGATCTTCTACAATTGGTGCTTCCACTAGTGCAGGCTCTGTAATGGTAACAGTAGCCATAACTGATGTTGTACTTCCACAACCATTAGCATCTGTAACAAAGAGGTTATAAACCCCAGACGGAACTCCTGATAACATTGAAGAAGTAGAACCGTTACTCCAAAGATAAGTGTAAGGAGCTGTGCCTCCTGAAACTCCAACTGTAGCTGAGCCATCACTTAAACCGTTGCAAGAAATATTAATCTGTGAAATTAATGTAGCTGTTAGTTCTGAACTTACGTTCAACTGAATACTCATTCTTTGACTTTCACATAATGTAAGCTCATCGAAAGCAGAAACATAGTATGTTCCTGTTGATAAAGCAGTATCGTTAGATAGAGCTGTTCCTCCTGTTGCTGTATCATACCAATTGTACACAACATTGTTTGTTCCTGAAACAGGTAAATCAACAACGATAGCTTCAAAACACAATTCTTGCGTCGATAAAGTTGGTGCCGCTGGTAATTCATTTATAGTTACAGTTACCTCAGTAACTTCACTCTCACAAGTATTGACAGTTTGTGATACAAAGTAAGTGCCGCTCAAAACTTCAGTTGTACTAATTAACTCATCAAAGTTTGAATTGTACCAGATTAGATTTTCGCCTTCAGCCTGTAATTCACTAACTGTTGCACTACCGCAAAATACTTGATTTGCTTCTGCTACTGGAGCAGATGGATTTTCATTCACAGTTATTTCAACAGAAATTCTTTCACTTTCACAACCATTGACAGTTTGTGATACGTAATAAGTTCCAGTGGTAACATTTGCTGTATGACTAAGAGCATCGATATCATCTACTTCTAAATACCATGTAAGCATATTGCCTTCGCCTTCTAAATCTGCTATAATAGTGTTGCCACAGAATGTTTGATCTTCTACAATTGGTGCTTCCACTAGTGCAGGCTCTGTAATGGTAACAGTTACAACAGGTGTATTATCAATAAGAGAAGTACCACAACCATTGGCATCTACTACCGCTAAGGTGTAAACCCCAGAAACAACCCCTGATAAATTTGGTGAAGTAGTTCCGTTACTCCATTCATAAGTATAAGGTGGTGTACCGCCTAAAACTTCAACTGTAGCTGAACCATCATTAAAACCGTTGCAAGAAACATTAACCTGCGAAACAACTGTAGCCGTTATTTCAGTACTTACATTCACCTGAACACTGCTTCTTTCACTCTCACAAAATGTGAGTTCATTAAAAGTAGAAACATAATATGTGGCTGTTGATAAAGCGGTATCGTTAGATAGAGCTGTTCCTCCTGTTGCTGTATCATACCAATTGTACACAACATTGTTTGTTCCTGAAACAGGTAAGTCTGCAACGCTAGCATCAAAACACAATTCTTGCATCGATAAAGTTGGTGCCGCTGGTAATTCATTTATAGTTACAGTTACCTCAGTAACTCCACTCTCACAAGTATTGACAGTTTGTGATACAAAGTAAGTGCCGCTCAAAACTTCGGTTGTACTAATTAACTCATCAAAGTTTGAATTGTACCAGATTAGATTTTCGCCTTCAGCCTGTAATTCACTAACTGTTGCACTATCGCAAAATACTTGATTTGCTTCTGCTACTGGAGCAGATGGATTTTCATTCACAGTTATTTCAACAGAAATTCTTTCACTTTCACAACCATTGACAGTTTGTGATACGTAATAAGTTCCAGTGGTAACATTTGCTGTATGACTAAGAGCATCGATATCATCTACTTCTAAATACCATGTAAGCATATTGCCTTCGCCTTCTAAATCTGCTATAATAGTGTTGCCACAGAATGTTTGATCTTCTACAATTGGTGCTTCCACTAGTGCAGGCTCTGTAATGGTAACAGTTACAACAGGTGTATTATCAATAAGAGAAGTACCACAACCATTGGCATCTACTACCGCTAAGGTGTAAACCCCAGAAACAACCCCTGATAAATTTGGTGAAGTAGTTCCGTTACTCCATTCATAAGTATAAGGTGGTGTAACGCCTAAAACTTCAACTGTAGCTGAACCATCATTAAAACCGTTGCAAGAAACATTAACCTGCGAAACAACTGTAGCCGTTATTTCAGCATTTACATTCACCTGAACACTGCTTCTTTCACTCTCACAAAATGTGAGTTCATTAAAAGTAGAAACATAATATGTGGCTGTTGATAAAGCGGTATCGTTAGATAGAGCTGTTCCTCCTGTTGCTGTATCATACCAATTGTACACAACATTGTTTGTTCCTGAAACAGGTAAATCAACAACGATAGCTTCAAAACACAATTCTTGCGTCGATAAAGTTGGTGCCGCTGGTAATTCATTTATAGTTACAGTTACCTCAGTAACTTCACTCTCACAAGTATCGACAGTTTGTGATACAAAGTAAGTGCCGCTCAAAACTTCAGTTGTACTAATTAACTCATCAAAGTTTGAATTGTACCAGATTAGATTTTCGCCTTCAGCCTGTAATTCACTAACTGTTGCGCCACTGCAAAATACTTGATTTGCGTCTGCAACTGGAGCAGGAGATTCAGTTACACTAACATCAATTGATTTTGAAGTAGAACAACCACTGGGGTTGGTTACAGTAAGTGTATAAGTACCAGCCTCATCAACTGATAAATTTAATTCATCTGTCGCTCCAAAAATTACACCTCCATTGCTGGCTTCCCATAAATAGGTATTGCTAGGCGTAACTTGAAAGTTGGAAATAGTTACTGTTGAACTACCATTGGTATCGTTTGAATTTATGGTTAACATCAAATTATTTCCGGCTTGAATGCTAATGCTATGAACTCCACTTTGTGATGAAGATCCTTCTGTAGAATAACCGTTAAACAAGGATAAATCGCCAGAGTTTGTTCCAACTAAAGGCAAGTCACCACTTGCAATATCTCCAGATGAATAATTCCAATCAAAAGATACTGTAGCATTGTACGGCATTGTAATATTAGCAGAATTAGGCGTTGTATTGCCAGAGCCTGTGTTACTAGCTATCATCGTAACACTACTTTCACTAAAGGTAATACTACCATTTGAAATAGCTGGTGCAAATTGCGTCCAATTATCTTCTGCAAAATCTCCCACGAAACCAACAGCACTTTGTGCGTTTGGATTAGTTACCGTAGGTTCTAACATAAGACTACCAAATTCACATTTGCTTTCAGTGTCATTGACCGTAATAATAGGCAATTCATTGACTACAATTTCTAGAGTTGTTGGAGAAGCACATTGTCCATCATCTGGTGTAAAAGTATACTCGGTTGTAGCCAAATTATTTAATACAGGAGACCAAGTACCTGTAATACCGTTTTGCGAAGTGGTAGGCAAAGCATCAAGGGTTTCTCCAACGCAAATATCTGCAATGTCAAAAGTAGGGGTTGTTATTGGATTCACAACAGTATTCACTACTTGAGTTAAAAAATTTGAAGTCGTCCCTGTAAGAGCAAAATTGTATAAAACACCATCAAGACCACTAGCGGTTTCATCGGTCAAAGATGTAATACTTGAGTTATCTTGACTACCTAAACCTTGGTTAAACTTATAGTAAGCTACTAATCCAACTTCACTACCTTCTACTTCACAGTTTTTTGAACTCTCTATTTGCTCAGCAGTTCTAGCGACATCCCAAATCCGAACTTCATCAATATTTCCTTGATAGAATCTTCCTGTTGCCTGAAGGTTTTCGCCTATACTAACTGGATAAGTTGAATTGTTGATAGTACCACTACCTGTAACAGCTGAATTTTGAATACCATCTATGTAAATGATTGCCTCTACATTATTATAAGTAACTGCCACATGATGCCAACTGTTATCAATTACGCTACTTACTGATGAGACATCACCAAAGGCATTACTTCCTGCAAAATTTAAAGTGCCGTCTTGATTTAAAGCAATACGCCAACTATCGTCGCCTTTTGCTATTATTGCATCCCATTGCGTTGGGTTATAGTCAGATTTCATCCAAAATTCAATCGTCATTTGGTTCGTAAAATCAAAACTTGATTCACTTGTTAATTCTACATAATCATTAACACCATCAAAATTTAAATGGGTGGCAGGAAGTACAGGATTTACGTTGACCACAATTTCTGTTCTTACACTTTCGCAACCTCTTGAATTTATACTAGAAACCCAATAAGACGTTTCTCCTACCGCAGTAGTACTTGGCGTTGGAGCACCAGCAAGAGCGTTGCCTCCAGTCATCACATCATACCAGACCAAAGAAGAAGTATTTGTTGTAGCTGTAAGTGGTGTAGCTGTATCACCTAAAGTATAATTTACTGGTGTTGTAACTATTGGTTCTGAAGGCGAAGAGATGTCTGCATCAGTTAAAAAATTTGAAGATGTCCCTGTAAGAGCAAAATTTGTTAAAACGCCATCAAGACCACTAGCGGTTTCATCGGTCAAAGATGTTATACTTGAGTTATCTTGACTACCTAAACCTTGGTTAAAATTATAGTAAGCTACTAAATTAGATTCACCGCCTGTTAACTCACATTCAATATTAGTAGAGATTTCTGAGGCTGTACGTGCTGTATTCCAAAAACGCAAATCATCCATAGAGCCAGTAAAATTAAAGTCTAAACCATTATCACTACCACCTATAAAAACTGGACTTGAAGGATCATTCAAAACTAAGAGACCATTTAATATTGCAGATTGGTCAAGTGTACCATCTATATATAATTTTAATGATGTTTCATTTCCATATAAAAAAAATGTTCCTGCAACGTGATGCCATTCTCCATCTGTTACAGTAGATGTTGAATTTATAAATTGTCCTCCAGCACCAAGCATAATTCCACCATTAACATTTAATAACAACCCGAATCCAGCTTCTCCATCTACAACTAATGTTTCAAAATTACCTGGATTTGCAATCGATTTCATCCAAAATTCAACGGTCAAATTAACTGAAAACGAAAGCTCAGATACATCAGGTAATTGAACATAATCATTAACGCCATCAAAATTTAAATGTGTCGATGGGTCTACAGTTACAAAAGTTTTAAACCACAAATCATATGCACCAAAAGGAAAATTATTATTGTAAATAACACCGTTTGGGTAAGGACCTACACTTCCTCCAACGCCTTGAGTTCCAACATTACCAGAGAATTGTAAATCTAAGGTGTATGTGCTTCCAGCTATAACAGGAACATTTTCAGAAAGAGGTATAACCACTTCTTGATATGTGTATTGATCCACTACTGTTAAAATCTCTATAGTGGTTGTATTTAAAATTGTACCTGCATATCCATCACCAGACAATATCCTCAACTGTAAGTCACTGTGTATAAAGTTATCTGAAAAATCTCCTAACCTAATGTTAATCTGAGATAAATCCCCAGTAATACCAGCTGTAAATGATTGACCAACATTGTTGTTGGAACTTACAGTAAAAGTACCACCTCCTATGCTTTCTGGAGCATTGGATTGATCTAATATTTGTGAAAAAGAGGTAAGCGCCATAAATAGCATACCCATAAAAAAGTAAAGTTTTCGATTCATAATTTTATATTTAATTATTTATGAAGCAAAATTACTTTGTTAAACATCATTCTAATAACCCATTCAGACAAATCAATAGCCCATTCGGACATATTTCAACTTATGGTACAATAAGTTAGCTTGCAGGGCTATCAGGGCGATAAGCGGAAGGGAGCTTTCCGTATTTTTTCTTGAATGTGGCAGTAAATTTACTAGGACTATCATAACCTACTTGATTGCTAATATGCTTAATTTGAAGTTCTGTTGTTAAAAGAAGTCGCATTGCCAACTGCATTTTTTCCTGTTTTCGTCGCTGGGACACCCAAATCAAAAATCGAATAGATTTGCAATTTTTTTCTGCTCTTCACTTTTGATGTGAGTTAGATAAGTTATCTCTTTTGTTATTGGATGTTTTATTTTTACCGCATAAATTGTTTTTGCTATGTTGATAGCCTTCTCAGGACTTAATGAAGATTTCTTTTCATTGAGTTGCCTTTCTAGTTCCTTGTATATTTTATATCTTGCAAAAGCTATGCAAATGTGAGCTTCAATCCTACGCTGAACTCTATGATAGATTGGTCTTATTTTCAAGTCTGTCTTAGCTATTCTGAAAGCCTTTTCAATCTTCCATAAATGACTATAATTCTCTAAAATTTCATTTTTATTCAATTTAGCATTAGTTATATAGCCTTTTAGACCATCCCATTTTGCATCTGTTTCAAATTTTGTTTTGTCTATTGAAACTTTTAGCTCTCCATCAAGTTTTAGATATTTATTGTAACCTCTGTTATTGATACTTGACTTGGTTAGTTTTCCTGATCTAATTTTCTTTTCCAGTCTCTTTAATCCCTTTTCTCTATTGTGCTTATCTTTCTTGGCTCTTGAATCGGAATAGCTTATGATAAGTCTCAAATTACCTTTTTCTACAACTGCACTCTCTCCATTTTTAAGTTTTAAAGCTAATATTTTTTCTTTTATAAAGGACTTCTCATTTTTAATTCTAGCTCCAAGAATAAATTCATAACTTTTGCTTTGAAGTTCTTCTATGTTTTTAGAAGAAAGTAGCCCAGAGTCAGCGATGATGACTAATTGATCTAATCCGTATTTTTTCTTAAAACTATCAATTACTGGTAGCATGGTGTGTCTTTCAAATTTATTGCCTTCAAAAATATCGTAAGCCAATGGGTAACCATCTTTGCTAACTAATAACCCTAGTACAATTTGCGGATTTTGATGTTTGCCTTCTTTAGAGAAGCCTGTTTTGCGTAATTCATCTTCGTTATCAATTTCAAAATAAATAGTGGTAACATCATAGAATACTACATTTATTGTTCCATCTAGTATTTTCAAGGTATCCCCACGAGCAACTACATGTTATTTATGATTTTGTATCCAATTATTAGGGAGTAATTCTTCAAGTTTTTGAATATTATAATCTGGTATTTTTTCAAGTACGTCTCTCAACCATTCTTGTGGGTTTACATTATTGATTTTACAACTTGCAAATAAAGAGTACATTATAGCAATGTTCTGAGCTCCCTTATGTGATCCAGCAAAAAGATAATTTTTTCTTCCTAGTGCAAGCGGACGTATGGCGTTTTCAATTAGATTATTGTCTAACTCTAATCTCGGATCTAATGTAATGGCTTTTATTTTTGGATATTGATTGAGGTAATAACTCATAGCTTTACCTACTGCACTTTTAGGTAATACCTTTATGCTTTGTGCTTCTATCCAAGTTTTTATTTGCTCAAGTTTTGGAGCTATTTTTTCTTCTCGTAACTTTTGCTTGAGTGCTAAGTCTTCTTTTGCTATTTTTTTTATTTCTCTTTCTTCGAGATATATTTTTTGAATTTGTTCAAGAATTTTATTTACTATAGTTGAGTCATTGTCTTTTGCATCAAAGAATTTTCTTCGAGCATGTGCCAAACATCCTACTAATGTAATACCTTGTTGTTGCCCAATTTTATCATATACTTGGTAGCCATCGCATTGCAAATAGCCTTGGTAATTGAGTAATATCTCTTTAGAACCGTGTTGCCCACGTCCTTTGTGATAATTGAATAATACAAGACCTTGCAAGGGGTTGCGATATACCCATTGGTAACCTTGGTGGGTGCTTCCTTTTTTGTCTTTGTCTAATACTTTAATCGGGGATTCATCTGCTTGTATGTAATCGGATTCTAATATTTTTTGTTTTAAGGTATTGTATAGCGGATCTAATAGTTGACAACAGCTATCAACCCAATCGCACATTGTGCTTTGAGCTACTTCCCAACCAAATTCTCTTTTGAAACGTTGAATTTGTCTGTATAAAGGTAAATGGTCAACAAATTTAGCCGTTAATATATAGGCTAACAGGGAAGCTTCAACTATTGATTTTGGGATAGGACGAGTAGGTAACTCACCTATGATTATTTTGTCCTTACTTTTATTGGCGCATTTTGGTCGTATCGTGCGTCTTTTTATTAAGCTTGCTGGGGTATATTCTAAGGTTTCTGAAACTTCTTCTCCAATTTCACCAAATCTTCTGTATCTTCTTTTGGCTCAATGATAACTTCTTTTACTGGTAGATGTTCAGGTAGTTTATTACGCCCATGGTGTTTTTTCTTCTTACGATTGTAAGTTATAGTCTGCGATGGTTCTTCTTCTGACGCTTCTATCTCTTGGTTGGTATCTGAAAACAGATTGAATTGCTCATTAGATACTTCATTAGAAACAAAGCGTTCAGACTTGAAGCCGTTAATGAGTTTTACAAGCTGATCTAATTGAGCTTGTAGTGATGCATTTTTTGCTTTTAGATTTTTTATAAAAATGCTGTTTTCTTCGTTTTTTTTGAGTAATTCTTGATACGTCATCACGATATAAAAATACGTAAAATATCAGTAATGACAAAGCTTTATACAGCTTTTTGTTGTTCTTTTTGTGTTAAATTTCCTATGGTTATGCCATCAAAAAGTAAGACTAATTGAGCATAATCTAAAATGATACTTCGCACAGATTTTTCATAATCAGGAAGTGTAAAAGTTCCTTTTTCAAGTCGTTTGTAATACAATATAAAGCCACCAGTACGCCATTGCAAAATCTTTATCTTATTGCGTAGCTTGTTGACAAACAAATAAGCTGTTCCACTAGTTGGGTTTGCTTTAAGTTCTGTTTTTACAATACCTGATAGGCTGTCAAAACTCTTTCGCATGTCGGTTGGTTCTAAGTATAACTCAAATTTGAGTGTGTCATGTAATGTTAACATAGTTGATGTTTTTTAAGACATCAAATCTATGCTCAAATTATTATGTGTCAAATATGTAGTTAGTCGGTGGGATACTTTTCAAGGTATGATTATAACTAATTTCTTGTATTTGGGATTTGTGTTGTTTATGAAGCTTATCCATGTATCGGTAAATAACTTGAACATCAATAGCTTTATGTTGGTACTTAAAAAGATAATCTGATGTCTTAAGCTTACTAGAAGGGTAGCAAAGTCTAGCAAGAACCAATTGCTTAAATAAATCATGATTAATTTGATTGAACCCAATCTGATTAAAAAGCTTTCCTAAAAGCAGTTCCGGACCATAAACAGATATTTCTTCAAGTCCTTGAAGAACAAGTTCTGTGTGCTGTCTATAATCGTTAAAATCTAATTCTTGTGCTCCCGTATAATTTTTTATCCATTGTTTACCTTGTTCATATAGATGGTCAACTTCAATTTTAGTAGCACTGCTGCCAATGGTCTTTAATAAGCGATACTTGCCACTACTTTTGTCAATGACTTGGACGCTAATTACACCGCTTTTATTTTTCTTTTTGCGAACAAACACAGTGCAAATTTACTAAAAAGACACCCTGGGACACCCAAAATGAAGTCAAAAATATCGTAACTAATACGCTTTGAGTAAGTTATGAAATTTAAGATTTTAAATTGTCGAAAACAGAAAGTACAATAAGTTAGCTTGCAGGGCTATCAGGGCGATAAGCGGAAGGGAGCTTTCCGTATTTTTTCTTGAATGTGGCAGTAAATTTACTAGGACTATCATAACCTACTTGATTGCTAATATGCTTAATTTGAAGTTCTGTTGTTAAAAGAAGTCGCATTGCCAACTGCATTTTTTTATCGATAATGTATTGTAAAATAGTATTTCCATACACTGATTTAAAGTCCATTTTTAGTTTGGTAGATGATATATTCAGTTTTTTAGCGAGAGCTTCAATCCCTATAAAAGATGCTGACAAATTAGCGGCTATCATACTCTCGCATTTTGCTATTAATTTGTAATCTATTACGCCTTTCTCTTGATAGGTTTCATGTCGTAAATCGGCAAAAACATTTTTAAAAAAAGAGGAAATCAAGCTTAAGCTTTGTGTTTTTAATATAGTTTCACTAAACACATCCTCATTAAATGTTTTGAATGTGTGTAAAATTTCACGAGCCAAGTACGGCTGCATTTGGTACAATATCCTGGTAGGAAATAAAACCTTTATCAGAATCTAAAAACTTTTTAAATGGAATATCAGCATCCAGCTTATCAAGTGGTATGTGTTTTTCTAACCAGGTTGGACTGATGTAGAAAATATAAAATTCGCATTTAGAACCTTTATAAAAACTAGCTCCAACATCGGTACCTGGCTTTTTGAAACCCCAGAATTTATTAAAGAATGGCACCTTGTCTATAAATGTGTTTAGAAGTTTAACTTCACTTTCAAAAATTGTAAAGGTGATTGTATAGTGCTCACTTGGTATATCTTTGGCATAATCTGATTTTATTATAGTATTATGTTTAAAGTTTATATTTGTAATGGTAAGCCACAATCCTTCATCGATTTCTCGATAGTGCATTTCTCCTTTAATGAAAGGATTATTTCTATAAACGACTTGGTCTTCGATTATGTGTTTGCTACCTGGCGATTTTATAGTTGACTCTATAAATAATTCAGGCGAATTAGCTAAAAATGGAAATTCAAAAAAACCATTATTAAAAAAATTTAAGTTGGGCTTTATAAACTGGTACCATTGGGATAGCTTCATACTCTGACTTTGATAATATTTAACTTAACGGTATTTTCTTATAGATAATTTGAGTAGTTAAACAATAATACAAATTAAAGATGAATGTTTGTAGAAAGTATCCCACCGACTAACTACATATTTGATACATAATAATTTGAGCATAGATTTGATGTCTTAAAAAACATCAACTATGTTAACATTACATGACACACTCAAATTTGAGTTATACTTAGAACCAACCGACATGCGAAAGAGTTTTGACAGCCTATCAGGTATTGTAAAAACAGAACTTAAAGCAAACCCAACTAGTGGAACAGCTTATTTGTTTGTCAACAAGCTACGCAATAAGATAAAGATTTTGCAATCGGCATGCTGGTGGCTTTATATTGTATTACAAACGACTTGAAAAAGGAACTTTTACACTTCCTGATTATGAAAAATCTGTGCGAAGTATCATTTTAGATTATGCTCAATTAGTCTTACTTTTTGATGGCATAACCATAGGAAATTTAACACAAAAAGAACAACAAAAAGCTGTATAAAGCTTTGTCATTACTGATATTTTACGTATTTTTATATCGTGATGACGTATCAAGAATTACTCAAAAAAAACGAAGAAAACAGCATTTTTATAAAAAATCTAAAAGCAAAAAATGCATCACTACAAGCTCAATTAGATCAGCTTGTAAAACTCATTAACGGCTTCAAGTCTGAACGCTTTGTTTCTAATGAAGTATCTAATGAGCAATTCAATCTGTTTTCAGATACCAACCAAGAGATAGAAGCGTCAGAAGAAGAACCATCGCAGACTATAACTTACAATCGTAAGAAGAAAAAACACCATGGGCGTAATAAACTACCTGAACATCTACCAGTAAAAGAAGTTATCATTGAGCCAAAAGAAGATACAGAAGATTTGGTGAAAATTGGAGAAGAAGTTTCAGAAACCTTAGAATATACCCCAGCAAGCTTAATAAAAAGACGCACGATACGACCAAAGTACGCCAATAAAAGTAAGGACAAAATAATCATAGGTGAGTTACCTACTCGTCCTATCCCAAAATCAATAGTTGAAGCTTCCCTGTTAGCCTATATATTAACGGCTAAATTTGTTGACCATTTACCTTTATACAGACAAATTCGACGTTTCAAAAGAGAATTTGGTTGGGAAGTAGCTCAAAGCACAATGTGCGATTGGGTTGATAGCTGTTGTCAACTATTAGATCCGCTATACAATACCTTAAAACAAAAAATATTAGAATCCGATTACATACAAGCAAATGAATCCCCGATTAAAGTATTAGACAAAGACAAAAAAGGAAGCACCCACCAAGGTTACCAATGGGTATATCGCAACCCCTTGCAAGGTCTTGTATTATTCAATTATCACAAAGGACGTGGGCAACACGGTCCTAAAGAGATATTACTCAATTACCAAGGCTATTTGCAATGCGATGGCTACCAAGTATATGATAAAATTGGGCAACAACAAGGTATTACATTAGTAGGATGTTTGGCACATGCTCGAAGAAAATTCTTTGATGCAAAAGACAATGACTCAACTATAGTAAATAAAATTCTTGAACAAATTCAAAAAATATATCTCGAAGAAAGAGAAATAAAAAAAATAGCAAAAGAAGACTTAGCACTCAAGCAAAAGTTACGAGAAGAAAAAATAGCTCCAAAACTTGAGCAAATAAAAACTTGGATAGAAGCACAAAGCATAAAGGTATTACCTAAAAGTGCAGTAGGTAAAGCTATGAGTTATTACCTTAATCAATATCCAAAAATAAAAGCCATTACATTAGATCCGAGATTAGAGTTAGACAATAATCTAATTGAAAACGCCATACGTCCGCTTGCACTAGGAAGAAAAAATTATCTTTTTGCTGGATCACATAAGGGAGCTCAGAACATTGCTATAATGTACTCTTTATTTGCAAGTTGTAAAATCAATAATGTAAACCCACAAGAATGGTTGAAAGACGTACTTGAAAAAATACCAGATTATAATATTCAAAAACTTGAAGAATTACTCCCTAATAATTGGATACAAAATCATAAATAACATGTAGTTGCTCGTGGGGATACTGTAGAAAATTGCAAACTATTCATCAAGTGTCATAGTCTACAGAATAAATGTTTTATTTTTAATTATGAGGAAATAAGATAAAATGAAGTTGAATTATGATTGATTTAAATATGTTTCTTGCTTTCTAAAGATAGATTCAAATTTTAGCGCTTTTGTCTTTCCATATATATTTTCATAAAAATATGTGACGCCATATTACGGGCGTTATTTTTAGCACGATCGGCTTTTTCGCCAGTAAAATTTTCATTCACTGTTTCAAACCACAGATTAAGCCAAATGCCAAAATGCTTTTGTTCTATGCTTTCATTAAAATTTTGATCGACTTCAATATGAGCCTTTTTGGGATTACCTTTGTATTTATTTTTAAAAAATAAATTGGTTTCCCAAAAATCAGTGAGCTTTTTGAGATGTTCGTCCCAATCTTGAACGCTCTCATTAAAAAAATGACCAATCTCTTTATTTTGACGAACTTTATTATAGAAGTCATTGACTAATTTAGTCACGTCTTCTCTATTCTGTAAATCCTCATCAATCATGATGACCGTTTCAAGTTGAAGATATAAAAAACTTAGCTATTTGATATTCTAAAGACCCATAAATATTCTTTATTAAAAAAAGTTTTTAGAAAACATTCCTAAATTTAAATATCAGTAAACTTATTGCCATCCACCACCTAAACTTCTGTATAGCTCAACAATAGCACTGAATTTATTAAATTTTATTTGAGTAACTTCAAGCTCTGAAGCTAAGGTATTTTCTTGAGCATTCAAGACTTCAAGATAATTTGCTAAGCCGTTGTTTAACAATTCTTGCGAGTCTTCTAAGGCTTTTTCATAAGCTTGATACTCTTTAGTTTTTGACTCTATTCTTTGAATAGCGTTTTGGTAATTCAGCATGGCATCAGAAACTTCTTTGCTGGCTGTTAGCAAAGTTTTCTCAAAACTCAAAAGAGCTTGTTCCTTTTGGCTCAATGCTACTTCATAGTCCGTCCTAATTTGTCTTCTGTTAAAAATAGGTTGAGTAAATCCTCCTATTATAGTTGAAAACAAAGAATTAGATGAAATAAAGTTGTCAAAATCTAAACTTTGAAAACCACCCGTAGCAGAAATAGTTATAGAAGGATAAAATCTACTTTTGGCAACATTTGTCAGTTCAAAAGCATTTATCAAGTTGTATTCTGCAGCAATCACATCTGGTCTATTTTCTAATAAGTCTGAAGCTACACCAATAGTCAATTCTTGATT
Organism: Flavobacterium sp. CS20; assembly: GCF_018080005.1. Lineage (NCBI taxonomy): Bacteria > Pseudomonadati > Bacteroidota > Flavobacteriia > Flavobacteriales > Flavobacteriaceae > Flavobacterium > Flavobacterium sp. CS20. Next base: position 1,626,929 of record NZ_CP073015.1, read on the forward strand.
GATTTCTTGATCTGAAAAATCACTTCTTTTAAATTCACCTCGTGATTGTCCTTTCAAAATTGAAAGCGTATTTTCTAACAGTTTTATGTTATTTTTTAAATCAAGTAAAAGAGCTTCAGCATTAAAAACCAATGCTTCTGTTTGGTTTACAGCAACAGAAGTTACATTGCCAGCTTCTTTTAATGCCTTAGTTGTTTCAAGACTCTTTCGCCTATTTTCCAAAGTTTTTTCAGTTATTCTTACCTGTTCGTCTAAGGCCAAAATCTGATAATAACCTGTCACTATTCTAGAAATTAAATCAGTTTTCACCGCTTTATGAACAGCTTGAGACTGCATAAAACTAGCCTGAGTCGCTCTTTTATTGCTTCTTATTTTGCCCCAAATATCAGCTTCCCAAGACAAGGCACCACTGAGTTCATACTGATCTATTGATGAAAACCAGCCACCAAATTGTGAATTTTTAGATAATTCCTGATGAGTAAAATTACCATTGAGATTCACACTAGGATAATATCCAGCTTTACCTTGTTTATAATAAGAATTTGCAGCCATAATTTGTTGCAAAGCTATCCTTATATCTTGATTGTTTTCTAGAGCTTCTTCAATGTGATTTTGAAGTATTGGATCAGTAAACATTTCTTTCCAACTGACTTTAGAAACTGGAATAGAATCTTTTGGAAGTTGATCTGTTCTATAGCTTACAGATTCAATTTGTTCTTCAGGTCGTTTATAGTCTTTTGCTACAAAACATGATTGCAGTGAAGACAAACAAATAATTACGAGAATGGATTTTATACTATATTTCATGATCTATAAGATTCTTTTAGATTAGCTTGAGCTTTTCTGACTCTCTCTCTACTGGATGGACTAACTTTTTCTTGCAACCATTGAAAAACCACAAACAGAACTGGTATGACAAAAATTCCAATAACAGTTCCAACAAATAAACCACCTGTGGCTCCTGTTCCAATTGAATTATTTCCTTCAGCACCTACACCGCCAGCAAAAACTAATGGGAGCAATCCTATGATGAAAGCAAAAGATGTCATCAAGATAGGTCTCAACCTTACTTTGGCTGCGTTTAGTCTTGCATCGTAAAGGCTAAAACCAGCGTTACGTCTTTGTATGGCAAATTCTACTATCAAAATGGCATTTTTTGCTAGTAATCCAACAAGCATAATAAGGGCAATTTGGAAATAAATATTGTTTTCTAATCCAGCTAAATTTGTGCTCCAAAATGCTCCTGCAACTCCTATAGGTAAAGATAAGATAACGGCAAACGGGAGAAGATAACTTTCATATTGTGCAGAAAGAAAGAAAAAAACAAATAGAATACTTAAAGCAAATATTACAATAGATTGACCACTTGCATTTATTTCTTCACGCGTAATCCCTGAGAAAGCGATATCGTAGTCATTACCTAATTGTTTTTCTGCTAAATCCCTGATTGATTGAATAGCATCTCCAGAGCTATAGCCAGGTGCTGAACTTCCATTTATAGTCACAGCATTATAAAGATTAAATCTCTTGATACTCTGTGATTCATAAACTCTTTCTAAATTTACAAATTCTGAAACTGGCGAATTTTCTCCTGATGGGAGTCTCATAAAAATACTATTTAGGCTTTCTACATCTTCACGATCTTCTGGCAATGCTTGAACAAAAACCCTATACTGTTTTCCAAACCTAGAGAAATTAGAGACAAAGAATCCACCTAAATAAGATTGCATAGTAGATAAAACATCATTTACAGTTAAACCACTAGCTTTAATTTTAGGCACATTTAAATCCATTTTAAATTGTGGAAATTCTGAACTAAACGAACTATTGGCATAAGCTATTGATGGAGATTGAAATAATCCACCGACAAATCTTTTACTCGTTTCATCTAATTCTTTTAATGACCCCGAAGATTTATCTACAAGTTGCATTTCAAAACCATCTGTCGCACCATATCCAGGAACACTAGGTGGCATAAAATATATAATCTGTGCATCTGCTATGTCAGAAGTAGTTTGAGTTAACTTCCTTATTATAGCGTTGATTTGGGTGTCTTCGGTTGTTCTTTGTTCCCATTTATCTAAAACGATAAATCCAATAGCGTATGGACTACCTGCACCAGAGAAGAAGTTAATACCTGAAACAAAAGATCCTGTTTTTACACCTTTTATTTTTTTAATTCGATCGTAAACTTCTTCTGTCACCTGAAAAGTTCTATCTAATGAAGCTCCAGAAGGCAGTGCCATGTTAACAAAAATAACACCTCTATCTTCAGATGGAACAAATCCTGTTGGCGTAATTTTATTAGCAAAATATATAGCAAGACCTGCTATTAAAATAATAAGTAAAGTAACCCATTTTTGTCTTACCAAAAACTTTAATGAACTCACATATTTGTTTCTTACGGCATTAAAACCTGCATTAAAAGCATTGTAAAATCGCTGTAAAAGGTTTGTTTTCTTATTTTTTTTAGGAGGTTTTAAAAATAAAGCACATAATGCTGGACTTAAGGTCAAAGCATTTACAGCTGAAATAATTATGGCTACAATTAATGTAACACCAAATTGTTCATAAAACACCCCAGCAGTTCCTTGAATAAACGTAATTGGAATAAAAACGGCTGACATAACAAGTGTTATAGAAACAATTGCACCACTAATTTCGCTCATAGCAGATAATGATGCTTCTTTAGCACTTTCAACTCCACCTTCTAATTTTGCATATACTGCTTCAACAACCACAATGGCATCGTCCACCACAATTCCAATGGCTAAAAGAAGAGCAAAAAGCGTCAGTAAATTGATAGAATAGCCAAATATATTTAAGAAAAAGAAAGTTCCTACTATGGATACTGGAACAGCTATGGCAGGAATCAAAGTAGATTTAAGATCTTGTAGAAATATAAAAACCACAAAGAATACAAGTATAAAGGCTTCAAAGAGAGTTCTAAGTAATTTATCTAATGATGCGGTTAAAAAATCATTTGAATCAAAGTTGACAATAAATTCTAAACCCTTAGGAAAATCCTCTTTCAACTCATCCATTTTAGCATATATATTTTCGATAACCTCTTGTGCATTGGAGCCTGGAGTTTGAAAAATACCAAAGTTGACACTTGGATGACCATTACTTCTAGATAAAATGTTATAAGAAAAAGCGTCCAATTCTACTTTTGCTACATCTTTCAATCTAAGAAATTGATTGTTATCTAATGTTTTTAAGATGATATTTCCGTACTCTTCGGCCGTTTTAAGTCGTCCTTTGTAAGTGATTACATATTCAAAGGCTTTTCCTGCATTTTGTCCTATAGCACCTGCTGCTCGCTTCTTGACTTTGCTCTGTTATAGTCGCGATTACTTCAGAAGAATTTATACTGTAGCCCGCCATTTTGTCTGGGTCTAACCAAACTCGCATAGAGTAGTCTTTTCCACCAAATACATCAACATTAGCTACTCCATTGATTCGTTGTAATTCTGGGCGTATATTTATATTGAGATAATTTTGAATAAAAGTATCAGAATAATCCTCACTTGTTGAATATATACCCGCATAAAGTAGAGCTGAGTTTTGCTGTTTTTCTGTAATAACTCCATTTCTTATCACTTCACTTGGAAGCACAGCATTAGCTCTTGCTACTCTGTTTTGAACATTCACAGCAAGAATATCAGCATCGTATCCTTTTTCAAAAAATACAGTTATTGTTGCACTTCCATCATTACTCGCAGATGAGGTAATGTATGTCATACCTTCCACACCATTGATTTCTTCTTCTATAGGTGTTATAACACTCTCTAAAATAGTCTTGGCATTGGCTCCAGGAAAACTTGTAGTAACTCTGACTGTTGGTGGTGCTATATCAGGATATTGGGTTACTGGCAATTGTTCTATCCCAAGAATCCCTAGCATCACGATTATAATGGAAACTACCGTAGATAAAACTGGTCTTTCTATAAATGTTTTTAGCATGATATATATTATTTAAAAACTTTATCAAATGAATTTACAATCGAATCCATTGTTGAAGAAATAGGTTTTATCTTAACCCCGTCATTAATTTTATTAGCACCTCTTGCAACAATTTTATCTCCTTTACTTAGACCGGATTTAACAATATAATAAGGGTCAGCTCTGACTACATCAATCACTTTTTCAGTAACAGTAGAGTCTGATCTGTTAAATTTAAAAACAAATTCTTTACCTTGTCGGGAGTAAGTAGATACTCTAGGAACAACAAGAGCATTTTTGGTGTCGTTTGGAATTTTTATTCTACCAGTCAAACCATCTTTTAGAATAAATTCAGGATTATCAAAAGTAGCTCTAAACCTAACTGTTCCTGTCTCGCGATTCACTTGACTAGAAATACTTGTGATTTTTCCTTTTTTGTTGTATTCTTTTCCATTAGACATAATTAAAGTAACCTCTGGAAATGATGATTCTAAATTGGTTTTTGATTTTGTATCGGCATTAAACTGATTGACCATATTCAGAAAATCCTTTTCATTAACCGAAAAATAAGCAAAGACTTTATCGGTTTTTACCACTCTTGTTAGAGGAGTGATGTCATTAGGGTTTATCAGTGCACCTTCTCTGTAATTTATGGTGCCTACATATCCATCAACAGGACTTTTGATTGTAGCATAATTTACATTTGCAGTAATACTTTTTAAATCGCTTTTTGCGGTTTCTAATTGAGCCTTAGCAGTTTCCAATTGTTTTGGACTTACAATTTCTTTTTCTACCAAAGGTTTTAGCTTTTCTACTTCAATTTGAGCAAGATTTACCCTAGCTCTGTCGCTGATGCATTTCCACTCAAACTTTCAGTTTCAAGTTTGAACAAAATCTCTCCTTTTTTAACTGCAAGACCTTCTTCAACAACAACTTCTGTCATATATCCAGACACTTTTGACCTAATGTCACTACTCACAACCCCTTCAATCTGTGTAGGATATTCAGCAAAAGTTGTAATATCTTTAGTCTCTACCTCTATAATTGGTAGATTAGGTGGTGGTGGTGCTTGCCTTTTGGGTTTATTTTGGCAGGCACTTACAATGATTGCTAAGAAAGATAAAAGAACGATTAATTTATTTTTCATGATGTTCTAGATTATAACTTGTTTGTTTGAGTTTATTTATAGTTTTAATGATATTTTCTTTTTCGGTTTTCAAATGATTTTCTACTATTGAAACGCCACCTTGACTCATATCCTGTTCTTTTTTATATTCAATAACTTTGGTGAGCATTGCAATCTCCCTTTTTATTTTAATCAAGTGAAGTTCTAAAGTTTTCCTCAAATAATCGCATTTAGTTTTAAAGTAGCGTTTTCTGTTATCTTCTTTATAGATATAATCTACGCGTCCTTCATCTATCAAGTAATTTAATTGACAAGAGACAGAACTTTTACTAGCATTTGTGAAATTAATCAACTCCTCAAAAGTTATATATTTTTCTCTTGAAAGAATAAGTAATGAATATATTTTTGCCGCTAAGGGTGGCAAATTATATTCAACTTCAAAATGCGAAGTCAACTCTTCTATCAAGGTATTACCTTTGTTCAAAACAGTAAAATTAATTTTGAGTGGCAAATATAATTTTAGTTCGGTTTCAAACGAACAAGCCTATCATAAATTAATGTTAACACACTTTATTTTAATCTTTGCTTAAGAAATGTTGGGCATTTCTTTACTTCGTTTTAAAAATAATTTTAACTTAAACCATAAAATGTATTCTCAAATACAATTTTGTTTTTGATGAAAGTGTATAATTAAACTCTATACTTAAATACGTTTTCATAACTAAATATTATTTTTATTTATTCTAAATAAACTTTTAAAATCAAAAGTTTCGATTTATTTTTGTCGCTCTTAATTTGATTAAATCTAAATAAAAGCCAATGCACAAGTTTATTTTCACTCTCTTATCATTATTAATAGCAAGTTTTGTTTTTGCACAAGACAAAAAACAACAAAAAACAGTTAAATATGACTCTATAGAAAATCTAAATGAAGTTATAATCACCGCTAGTAAACTTCTCGGCGGTAAATTTGAAGCCAAAAACAGAACGGGCTCGGCTTACTATTTGTCTTCTAAAGACATTGAAAAGCACAATTATTTTGATATCACCAGAGTTATGGCTGAGTACCAGGCGTCAATATTTATGAAGAAGATGGCTTTGGACTAAGACCAAATATCAGTTTAAGAGGAACTTCACCCGAAAGATCTTCAAAAATCACATTAATGGAAGATGGCGTTTTGGTCGCACCTGCTCCCTATTCTGCTCCTGCAGCCTATTATTTTCCAAATGTAGCCCGAATGCAAGCTGTAGAAGTCTTAAAAGGAAGCAGCCAAATACAATATGGACCATTTACCACTGGTGGTGCCATTAATTTTGTGTCAACCGAAATTCCTAATTCATTTCAAGGTGAAATAAAATCTAACTATGGCTCTTTTGGAACTACTAATACCCTTGCCAGATTTGGCGACTCTTATCAAAACATTGGCTATTCCATTGAATATATGAAAAATAAATCTGATGGTTTTAAAGATTTAGACGGTCCTGGAGGAACTGGTTTTGACAGAAATGATATTGTTGGAAAAATTAGAATCAATACCAACCCTGATGCCAAAATTTATCAATCTTTAGAATTAAAACTTCAATACAGCGACGAAGATTCTGATGAAACCTACCTCGGTCTAACTCAAGAAGATTTTGATAAAACACCATTTAGAAGATATGCAGGAAGTCAAGTTGACAATATGCGAACTTTTCACAGACAAGTGATGCTAACCCATATGGCAGAGTTTACTAAAAATATAGTGTTAACCACAACTTTCTACAACAACGAATTTGATCGTAATTGGTTCAAACTTGATCGTGTGGTTAGTGGCGTTAATACAGTTGGAATTTCAGATTTATTAGAAAATCCCAATGATTTTCCACAAGCTTTTTCTTATATCACAGGAAGTGATTCTGCCTGATGATGCTTTAAGGGTAAAAAATAATAACCGCGAATATTATTCTCGTGGTATTCAAACTAAATTTGATTATCATTTTACAACAGGTCAAGTATTTCACGACATTGAAGTTGGATTTCGTTATCACAGTGATGAAGAAGACCGCTTTCAGTGGTTTGATGATTTTAGGATGGAAAATGGTGTAATGCAACTTACAAGCTCAGGTATGCCTGGCACAGAAAGCAATAGAATCTCTGGTGCAGATGCCGTTTCAGCTCACCTGCTTTACAAATTAAAAATTGATAAGTTAACGCTTACACCGGGTTTACGTTATGAAAATGTAGAATTGACCAGAGAGAATTTTGGCACATCTGATGTTACACGAGAAGGAACAAACTTGAATATAACTGAAAACAACTTCGATCAATTTATTCCTGGTATTGGTGCTAATTATAAATTTAACAATAACTTTTCTGCTTTTGTAGGCTTACACAAAGGTTTTGCTCCTGCTGGTTTTGTAGAAAATCAAAATCCAGAAGAAAGCTTAAATTTCGAAATAGGAACACGTTTTGATTACAAAGGATTGAGTGGTGAAATCATAGGATTTTATAACGATTACAGCAATATGCTTGGAAGCGATTTAGCGGCTCTCGGTGGCGTAGATGGCAACTTAGACTTATTTAATGCTGGTGAAGTTGATGTGAAAGGTATTGAATTTCAAGTGACCTACGACCTCTTAAAAAATACTCAGCACAGTTTACCTATCAACTTCAATTACACCTATACAGATACCGAGTTCAAAACAGCATTTAGCTCACTTGTAGGCATTTGGGGCGATGTAGAAGTTGGAGATGATTTGCCTTACATTCCAAAACATCAATTCAACTTAGGTGTTGGTTATGGCTTTGAACGTTTTGAGTTTAACCTCAACACAAGATATAGAGATGAATTCAGAACCCAAGCTGGTGTAGGCTCTATTCCTTTAGAAAACAAAGTAGAATCTTTATTTTTGGTTGACGCATCAGTCTCTTACCAATTAAACTCACAGTTAAAACTGAGCACTAATGTTATTAATTTATTTGACAATGAATACCTCGTCGCAAGAGTTCCAGCAGGTTTAAGACCAGGTCATCCCTTTGGAATTTATGCTGGTTTTCATTTAAAATTTTAAAATGTAGTCATACAACTGAACATTATTTTTGAAGAAAAATAAGCGACTTGATTGAATAATGAAGTCGCTTTTTGGTGTATTATCACCAAGGGATTTAAATCCCTTGAAATGTTCTAACAATGCCGAATATTTTTTGATAGTAGAGAAGCACAAATGCTTCTGCAGAATCATTTAATACTAAGATAAAGGCTTTTAGAAGTCAATTTAGAGATGTAAGATCAGTAGCTTTTTTTTTGTTCAAATTATCAAAAATTTATGCATGAAATTTTTAATCCCATAACTTTTTTGCTTGACTCATAATTTGTTTTAAATTATAAATAGTTACAAATATTTTAGTTAAACTTAATTTTTAAAATCATTTGAAATCTTATATTTTAAACTGTGTAAATTCAAAAGGTTTAAAGATATATAAAATTAATCTCGTAATCGAGTGTCAAGGCTTATTAACATTTGAAGTGTTTGAAATCAAATTTATAATAATAAACAGTTTATTTTTCATTAATCACATTAAATTTTAACATATTAAAGCTACTAAATCAAAATCAACCCACCGCAAAATCATCCTCGTTGATATGGATGCTTTTTATGCTTCCGTAGAGCAAATGGATAAGCCTGAATTACAAGGCAAAGCCATTGCCGTTGGTGGCAGTTCAAAACGTGGTGTTGTAGCTACAGCAAGCTATGAAGCTCGGAAGTTTGGTGTAAAAAGTGCGATGAGTAGTTATAAAGCGGCTCAGCTTTGTCCGGACTTGATTTTTGTCAAACCGCGATTTGATCGCTACAAAGAAATATCTCAACGCATCCGAAAAATATTTTTTGAATATACTGATTTGGTTGAGCCACTATCTTTAGACGAAGCTTACTTGGATGTAACCCAAAACAAAAAAGGTCAACCCAGTGCGACAAAAATAGCTGAAGAAATACGCCAAAAAATAAAAACTCAAGTGGGTTTAAATGCATCAGCGGGTATTTCTATCAATAAATTTTTGGCAAAAGTGGCAAGCGATATCAACAAGCCTAATGGTCAAAAAACCATTCCACCTGAAGAGGTTGAGAAATTTATAGAACAATTAGAAATCAGACTATTTTACGGCGTAGGAAAAGTTACTCAAGAAAAAATGTATCGACTTGGTATTTTTACGGGTTTGGATTTAAAACTGAAATCACTTGAATTTCTAAAGGAGCATTTTGGCAAAAGTGGAAAGTATTATTATTTGGTGTCTCGTGGCATTCATCACAGTCCTGTAAAAGCAGAACGCACCAGAAAATCACTCGGTGCAGAACGTACCTTTAAAGACAACATAAGTTCTGAAGTTTTTTTAGAAGATAAGCTTCATTACATTGCAAAAGAAGTTAGTAAACGATTACAAAAACAAGATGTTGCTGGCAAAACCATTACATTAAAAATTAAATATTCTAATTTTGAAGTCCAAACTAGAAGTAAAACTTTAAAGTTGTATATTTCATCTGAAGAATTAATATATGAAGAAGCAAAAGCTCTACTCTATCAAAACAAACTGAAAGATTCTGTTAGGTTAATCGGTATTAGTCTTTCAAACCTTAATACAGAAAAAGAGAACAAAAACATAACAAAACCCATTTCAGCACAATTAAAATTTGAATTTTAAACCTATGGAAAAAACAATAGAAACAATCATAAAACCACCTCATCCTCATTTTGTTGGTGATGGATTTCGTGTGCATAATTTCATACCAAGCACTTATCCCTTAGATATGAAGCGTATGGATCCATTTATTTTGATGGATTACAACTCAAAATACTACTTTTCGCCAACAGAAACTCCACGTGGTGTTGGCGTGCATCCGCATCGGGGTTTTGAAACGGTAACCATAGCTTATCAAGGAAAAATAGCCCATCACGATAGCAATGGTGGCGGAGGTGTAATTGAACAAGGTGACGTGCAGTGGATAACAGCTGGTTCTGGAGTTTTACATAAAGAATACCACGAAAAATCATTTAGTAAAAAAGGTGGCGATTTTCAAATGGCACAACTTTGGGTAAACTTGCCTGCTAAACACAAAATGACTTCACCAAAATATCAAGCCATTTCTAAAAATAACCTCTCAAAACATCAATTAGACGGTGATTCTGGATATATAGAAGTTATTGCTGGAAATTACAAAAACACCCAAGGAAAAGCCGATACTTTTTCAGAGATACATATGATGAATGCCAAGTTAAATGCAAACGGTTCAGCTGAATTTAGTTTTCCTGCTGAATTTAATACCTGTGTCCTGGTTGTAGAAGGTGAGATTGAAATTCAAAACCAAAAAATTTTAACCGATCACTTTGTGTTGTTTGAAAACAATGGTGAAGATTTTGAAATTAAGGCTGATAAAGATGCTGTGGCTTTAGTTTTAAGCGGTCAGCCCTTAAATGAACCTATTGCGGCTCAAGACTCGTTTGTGATGAACACCAAAGCAGAAATTCATCAAGCCATCAAAGATTTTACAAATGGGAAATTTGGGCATTTAGAATAGAATATTGTTTGCTTTGAAATCATTTTTGTTATGATGGTAATTTTTTTAAGAATGATATCAATATATTGAAACTTTGCGAACTTAATTAACGTGAGTTCGATTTATAGAAAAATGTAAATCAGATGATTACATCTTTTTGTAAGCAAATTTTGTCATTTCGAACGAAGAATGAGGAGAAATCTCATCCTACCGAGATGTCTCGTCGCTCATGCTTCGCTCTTTCGACATAACAAATGATTAAATATCTGTATTTTATGAATATATTTTATTGGAATTTATATCAAACTCACGTTAATTAGTATAAGGTATTACAATAAAAAAAAACCGCCTCAATTATGAGGCGGTTTATAGTTTAAAAAGATTATATAAAAGACTTATTTATTATCTTCGTTCATCTTATCTTTTAGAGCTTGTAATTGAGAGTTAGCATCACCTAAAGTAGCTTTTTTATCTTCATCTTTAGCTTTAGCTCATACTTCTTTTACAATTTTCTCTTCTTCTTTCTTGTGAATAGAAGTGTGAGAAGCCACAACACGTTTGAATTCTTTATTGAACTCTATGATGATAAACTCTGCTTCTTCACCTTTTTTCAACTTAGAACCATCTTCTTTTTCAAGGTGTCGATTAGGGACAAAAGCCGTTACATCTTCATTAAATTCGACGGTTGCTCCTTTGTCCACAATTTCTTTAATTTCGGCGGTGTGTTTAGTTCCTACTGCGAAATCTTTAGCGTATTTATCCCAAGGATTGGTTTTAGTTTGTTTGTGACCTAAACTTAATTTACGGGCTTCAACATCTAATTCTAGAACAACAACTTCAAGCTCATCTCCTACTTTACAGAATTCTGATGGGTGTTTAATTTTTTCTGTCCAAGATAGATCAGAAATATATATTAAACCATCAATACCTTCTTCAAGTTCTACAAAAACGCCAAAATTAGTAAAGTTTCTAACGGTTCCTTTATGCTTAGAACCAACTGGATATTTTGAAGTGATATCTGTCCAAGGATCTGGCGTCATTTGTTTAATACCAAGCGACATTTTACGCTCTTCTCTATCTAAAGATAAAATTTTTGCTTCAACTTCATCGCCAACTTTTACAAAATCTTGAGCTGATCGTAAATGTGTACTCCATGACATTTCAGAAACATGAATTAGACCTTCAACGCCTTCTTCAACTTCTACAAAAGCTCCATAATCTGCAAGAACAGTTACTTTACCTTTAACAGTATCGCCAGGTTTTAGATTTTCATCAAGAGCTTCCCATGGATGTTTGCTCAACTGTTTTAAACCAAGTTGAATACGTGTTTTATCTTCGTCAAAGTCTAAAATTACAACGTTAAGTTTTTCATCAAGGTCTAATACTTCATTAGGATGATTGATTCTAGACCAAGATAAATCAGTGATATGAATTAATCCATCTACACCTCCAAGGTCAACAAATACACCATAAGATGTGATGTTTTTAACTACACCTTCTAAGACTTGACCTTTTTCTAACTGACCGATAATTTCTTTTTTCTGTTCTTCAATGTCAGCTTCGATAAGTGCTTTGTGAGAAACCACAATATTTTTGAACTCATGGTTGATTTTAACCACTTTAAATTCCATTTCTTTTCCAACGTAAGCATCGTAGTCTCTAATTGGTTTTACATCGATTTGAGATCCTGGTAAGAAAGCTTCAATACCGAACACATCGACAATCATACCGCCTTTGGTTCTACACTTAACGTGACCAGTAACAATTGTACCTTCATCGTGTGCTTTGTTAACTCGTTCCCAAGCTCTTATAACACGGGCTTTTCGGTGTGATAAAATCAATTGTCCTTCGGCATCTTCTCTGACATCAATAAGGACATCTACTGTATCGCCAACTTTAAGATCAGGGTTGTATCTGAATTCGTTTAAAGAGATAACGCCTTCGCTTTTGGCGTTAATATCTATGATAGCGTCTTCATCTGTGATGTTTATCACTTTACCTTGAACAACTTCGTTGTCTAAAGTTTCAACAAAGTTATCTTCAACAAGTTGTTCAAATTTTTCTAACTTTTCGTCATCAACTTCTTCGATTCCTTCTTCGTAGCGATGCCAATCAAAGTTTTCTAAAAATTCTTCAGGTTGGTCTTGTTGTGGGTTTGGTTTCACTTCTGCAACTTGTGTTTCTTCAGAAGTTGAAGCTTGATTTGCTTCTTTTTGTGTTTCTTCGGCAACTTGTGGTTGCACTTCGTTTTTTGTGTCTTCAGCCATTGCTGATTAAAATTTGTATTCTGCTCGATGTGGATTTATGCATTCAAACAGAAGTGTTTATACATTGATTTAAAAATATTTCCCGTTTAGAATCCACTTGCTCTAAAAGGGTTGCAAAAATACAATTATTTTTTTGAAAATCAATATATAATAAAAAAAGTAAATTTTATTAAGGAATTTAACTCTCTAAGTCTTCTTCTTCTCTGTTTTGAATATCAACTATACTTTCGTTAAAGTCTTCATCTTCGTAGTCGTCGATATCAAAATCGGCCATACTGACTTCAAGTTTAGTGCTGATTTTGACCAGATAGATAGTGTCTTCTGTGCGTACTTCAACCGCTTCTACACTTTCGTTTTTAGAGTTTTTAAATTTAATAATGTGCTTATCGTCATAACCATCAGGATATTTTTCGACTAACAACGAGAGTATTTCTAAAGTGAGTTTTTTATAGTCAACGATGATGCGTTTCATTACTTAAACTTTTGAACAAACATAATCAAAGGATTTTATTTTTAAAATTATTTCTCATTAATTTTAAATGTATTTTGAATAGTCACCAAGGTATCGCAATTTTTTATATTTAAAGCCAATTTATCTTCTTGATATTTTGACTCTATATAATAAAAATTACAAGGTTTTTTTCGTTGTTGACTTTTATTAAAGTTGACATTGCCGTCAGTTAAAAAAGATTGAATAAGCGAAGTATCTATGTTTTGTTGATGAAAAAAAAGCAAGGCTTTATCGTCAAAAACTCTTTGTTTTGTCCTTATGGTTTTTAGGACTCTATCTTCAGGTAAATAGTCAAAACTTACATCTTTTTTATCAAATATAATTTTGACAAACACAAGACCTATAGATAAACCAACGGCAAAGTATAAAATACGTTTTTTGAGACTCATAAATATTAAAATATCAGAAGATTAGGATCGCGGTAAGACAAATCAAACCAGTTAGCCACGGATTTACTTGTCAAAACGCCGTGGTAAAAATACAATCCATTTCTGAGACCAGAATCAAATCTTAAGGTATTTTCTATACCACCTTTTTCGCCGATATCTAAAAGATAAGGTGTAAACATATTGCTTATAGACACCGAAGATGTTCTGGCATATCGTGAAGGAATATTTGGAACGCCATAATGAATAACATCGTGTTTAACAACGACTGGATTTTCGTGAGATGTAACTTCAGAAGTTTCAACACAGCCACCCATATCAATGCTCACATCTATAATTACCGCTCCTTTTTTCATTTGTTTAACCATATTTTCAGCGACTAAAATGGGTGATCTGTTGACTCCTCTAACTGCACCGATCAGAACATCGGTGCGTTTTAAAGCTTTAATCAAATTTTTAGGTTGCAAAGTTGATGTATAAATTTGTTGATTTAGCTGGGTTTGAATACACCTTAATTTGGTCAACGAGCTATCAAAAACCTTGACGTTAGCCCCTAAACCTAAACTAGCTCGAGCCGCAAATTCTCCAACTGTGCCAGCCCCTAAAATAACGACTTCCGTTGGCGGAACACCACTAGTGTTGCCAAACATCAATCCGTTGCCGTATTTTGCACTCGACAGTATTTCGGAAGCGATGAGTATAGATGAAGTTCCAGCAATTTCACTTAGAGCTCTAACTGCTGGTGACCCGCCGTGTTCATCTTTTATAAATTCAAAAGCTAAAGCTGTAACACGTTTTTCGGCTAATTTTTGAAAATAAGATTTTTTTCGCATTTTCAATTGAAGAGCTGAAATCAGAATAGATTGAGGGTTCAATTTTTTAATTTCATCTAAACTTGGTGGCGATACTTTTAGAACGATTGGGCAGGCAAATATTTTATCCTTATCAGCACTTATTATACCACCAGCTTCACTATAATCACGGTCAGAAAATCCTGCATGCACGCCAGCATTTTTTTCGACATAAACTTTGTGCCCATTTGCAGCAAGTGCATGTATGGAATCGGGTGTTAAGCAAATGCGTTTTTCGCCGTCTGAAGTTTCTTTTGGTAAACCAATTAGCATTTCACTTTTGTTTTGAGAAATTTCGAGCATTTCTTCTTGTGGTATGAGTTCTTGCTGAGAAAATGGTGTTTGTAGTGTTTGCATTTTTAACTTGAATAATAAAATCTAATTTAGCAATTAAAATTTGATTAAGCATTTTAAATTTAAATTAAAATATTGATTTAAAATATTACTTTTGGCAAAAACAGTAATGTCAAAAAATTCTCCATTTCATTTTGAGGTATCTGAACGTAAGTTTTTACTCAGACTTTTTGATATTATAGTAGTTTGTCTAAACATTACAGCTCTTAATTATATTTTTGATAAAACTTATATTTATTTTGGCAAGGAGTTTTGGTTATGGACTAGTGTTTACTGTGCATATTTTATGATATTTGCTACTGTATTTGAGCTATATGTTCTCAATAAAGCAGAGTCGAGATTTAAAGTCTTTAAAAATTTATTTTTAACATTAGGCATTACAACGCTATCGTTTTTATTTACGCCGTTTATTACGCCCGAACTTCCAGCTAATAGAATTTTAATTCTTCATCTTTTTGGAGGTAATCTTCTATTTTTAACGCTTTGGAGGTTTTCTTACATCACTTTTATCACTTCACCAAGATTTTACAAACGCATAATTTTTGTAGGAAATAATTATAATATTGACCAAATTGTTGACGAACTTAAAGTTTTTGATGCCAACCTTAAAATAATAGGCTACATAGATTCAAATGACAGTTCTATAAAATCTAAAACCATTTCAAGATATAGAATTGATGACATCAAAAATGTCATTAAAAAAGAAAATATAGGCGAAATTGTCGTTGCAAATTCTTACAAAGGTGTTGACCAAAATTTGTATCATAGTCTCACACCACTTTTAAAAGAAGGTATTCCTATAAGACCCTATTCAAGTGTTTATGAAACTATTACCAATAAAATACTGCTTAAAGATATAGAAAACGATTTTTATTGTTACTTCCCTTTTAGCAGAAGCAATCAAAATAAACTCTATCTATCTTTCAGTAGGTTAGTCGATATTTCTTTTAGCTCTATTGGATTATTATTTTTAGGAATATTGCTTCCATTTGTAGCACTAACCAATTTATTTTTTAACAAAGGTACCCTTATTTTATGCTCAAGTTAGAGTAGGAAAATCATCAAAACCATTTAAAATAGTTAAATTAAGAACTATGATTAGAAATGCTGAAAAAGGTGGTGCTCAATGGGCAAAAAAAAACGATTCAAGAATTACTCCATTTGGTAAAATTCTAAGAAAAACACGGATAGATGAATTGCCCCAATTCATAAATGTATTTAAAGGCGATATGGGGCTTATTGGTCCAAGACCCGAACGCCCTGAATTTGTTGAAGAATTAAAAGAAAAAATACCGTTTTATGAAACCAGATACATTATTAAACCAGGTTTAACTGGCTGGGCACAAGTCAATGCAAAGTATGCAAGTTCTGATGATGATACTTTAGAAAAATTGCAATATGACTTATTCTATATCAAAGAGAGAAGCGTTTTCTTAGATTTTAGAATTATTGTAAAAACCATCTCAACAATCATATTCTTTAGAGGTCAGTAGTTAAGATGATGTGAGAATTACAAATCATAAGTTCGATTAACCTTGATAACCATAACCTTTCAATTTTCTTTCGTCTGAACGCCAGTTTTTATCGATTTTGACATATAAATCTAAAAATATTTTCTTCCCAAAAAATCGCTCTAAATCTCTACGTGCTTCTCTACCGATTCGGTTTAAGGCTTTTCCTTGATGACCTATAATAATGCCTTTTTGAGTTTTACGCTCAACCATTATTGTCGTGTTGATATTGATGATATGATCTAATTCTTCAAAAGCTTCAGTTTGAACTTCTACACTATAGGGAATTTCTTTTTTGTAGTGCATCAGAATTTTTTCGCGTACAACTTCATTTACAAAAAAGCGTTCAGGTTTATCTGTCAAACTGTCTTTTGGGTAAAAAGCTGGTGATTCAGGTAATTTCTCTACAATTTTTTTAAAAACTTCTTCAATCCCAAAATTATTTAGAGCCGAAATGGCATAAATTTCTGCATGGGGCAACTTAGCTGACCAATCTTCAAGAGATTGTGCTACAAGTTCTTCAGTGCTTTTATCAATTTTGTTGAGCAAAAGCAAAAGAGGTTTGTCAGTGTTTTGAATTTGATGAAAAATCTCATCATTTTTTGGCGATTTCTCTCCTATTTCAATCATATAAATCAATATATCTGCGTCATCTATAGCAGATGTAACAAACTTCATCATTGCATCTTGCAGTTTGTATGCGGGTTTGATGATGCCTGGCGTGTCACTGAAAATGGCTTGAAAATTATCACCATTGACAATCCCCAATATACGATGTCGTGTTGTTTGTGCTTTTGAAGTTATGATTGACAATTGTTCACCTACAAAGGCATTCATCAATGTTGATTTGCCAACGTTTGGGTTACCAATAATATTTATAAAGCCAGCTTTATGTTTAGTCATGCTTAAGATTGAGAACCATAAATTTTTTCGAATAAGTCTTTGTATAACTCTTTAATTTCTTTTCGTTTTAGTTTTAAGGTTGGTGTAAGATGACCTGCTTCAATACTCCATTCGTCTTTTGTAAGTTCAAAACGCTTAATTTTTTCCCATTTACCAAAACCTTGGTTGTAAAAGTCAATTTCTTCTTGGTATCTATCAATCACTTTTTGATGTTTTATGAGTTCTGATCGGTCTTTATAGTCAATATGTTTGCGTTTTGCCCATTCTTCAAGAAATTCAAAATTAGGTTGGATAAAAGTCGCTGGCATTTTTTGACCTTCACCAACAACCATAATTTGCTCTATAAAGCGAGATTGTTTTACCTTATTTTCAATGATTTGTGGTGCTATGTATTTACCGCCAGAAGTTTTAAACATCTCTTTTTTACGATCGGTTATTTTTAAAAACCCTTCGGTGTCTATCTCGCCAATATCTCCTGTATGAAAATATCCGTTTTTTAATACCTCTTTTGTTTTTTCAGGGTCTTTGTAGTAGCCTAGCATAACTTGTGATTCTTTGACTAATATTTCGCCGTCGTCAGCAATTTTAACTTCGGTTTCTGGGATAGGTTTGCCAACCGTTCCAATCTTGAAGCCTCTATTGCGTTGGTCATTTACAGCTATAACTGGTGAGGTTTCTGTCAATCCATAACCTTCCATCACTTTGATACCAGCCGCATTAAAAATTCTAGCTAATCTTGGCTGAAGTGCAAGACTTCCTGATGCTACCACTTCAAGATTACCGCCAAGAGCCTCTTCCCATTTACTAAAAATAAGTTTTCTAGCCAGAGATAATTTTACTTCATACCACCAACCATTGGCTTTGTAAGGTTCGTATTTTAAACCAAGGTCAACTGCCCAAAAGAATAGGGCTTTTTTGATTCCGCTTAATTCTGTACCTGTGGCTATAATTTTATCGTAAACTTTTTCGAGCACTCGCGGAACAGCTGACATTACTTCGGGTTTAACTTCTTTGAGGTTTTCACTTATGGTATCTAAAGACTCTGCAAAATATATACTTACGCCACTGTATTGATACATATATAGCAACATTCTTTCATAAACGTGGCAAGCTGGCAAAAAACTTAATGCCTTAGCATTTCCGTAATCTAAAGGTAATCTAGTTGCACTGTTTATGGCATTACTGGAGATATTTTTATGAGATAACATCACGCCTTTGGGTCGTCCTGTAGTGCCAGAGGTGTAAATCAGCGTAGCTAAATCGTTTTCGTTTACGGCATCCATTCTTTTTTGAACCTCATCTTGAAGCGATTCGTCTTGCCCTAAGTCTAAAACTTCTTGCCAATTTTGTGCTGAACTTATTTCGTCAAAAGTATAAACGGTTTTTAAAGATTTGACCTCATCTTTTATTTTCAAAACTTTTTGTAGAACATCATTATCAGAAACAAAACAGTGTGTAGATTCGCTATGGTTTAGCACGTAAGCATATTCGTCTTCTGAAATATTTGGATATATTGGGACATTTTGTGCCCCGATTTGCATCACGCCAATATCAACTATATTCCATTCTGTTCTGTTATTGGTTGAAATAACAGCAATTTTATCATTAGGTTTGACACCAAGTTTTATCAAACCTCTACTCAGTGCATTGGCTTTATCGATATAGTCTTGCGTTGAAAGTGACTTCCATTCACCATTATATTTAGTGACTAAGGCTTTTTTTAAAGGGTAATTTTCAAGTTGATAATAAGGGAAATCAAAAAGGCGTTTAAGAGCTTTCATTTTTAATTCAATTTAATTAGGATATGCAAAATATAAATTTTATTAATAAAAAACTAATTTTTATTTAACATAAATAAGAAAGTGTCAAATTTTTTATAAATCTATAATTTGATCAGTAAAACTCAAATCGGTATTGATGATTTTCTATCTAAAATGGTATTGAAGTGCAGTCCAAATGTTAAATTCAGCGAGTAAAATGTAATTTTCTATTTCGTTTATCGATTTGTTTTCAAAAAGTTTTTGATCGTTTTATGTTTTCAAACATTGTTTTTTTGATAATGGTAAAGCGATAGTTTTTTAAACGGTCTTAATGATTTTTAGACTTAGATTATATCGTATCAACCGACAATTTTTTTTTAGCCGATACATTTGGTTTATCTCATCTAAACCAAGCGTGAAACCATGATCCAAATACGTATATTTGTACAGACGTTTGGGTGTTTTTTGATACCAAACAATAATTTGTTTTAATATTATGTCGAACTGGTTGAGCCTTTTCCGATGGTCAAATTTGATTATTATTCTTATAAGCCATTTTCTGTTGAGATATTCGTTTTTAAAACGTTTTGAAATAAACTCAATTTTAAATCTTTTTGATTTTTCTTTAGTGAGTTTTAGTATAATTTTGATTGTCATGACTGGCAATGTCATTAACGACATATTTGATATTAAAACCGACTTTGTCAATAAACGCCAAAGACCACTGGCACAAAAAAAGATTGGAGTTTCACAAGCCTATTCAATTTATGTGATATTAAATTTGATAGCCATTGTCATTTGTCTTTATATCAGCTATAATTTGCAACGATGGGCTCTTGTTGGAGTAGAAGTTTTAGTTATTATTTTGTTGTATTTGTATGCTAAATTTTTAAAAGCTGTTCCAATCTTAGGTAATGTTTTGGTAAGTTTATTAGTCAGTTTATCATTTGTTTTAGTGCTTTATTTTGATGTGAATATAAGTATTTTGCTTGATCAAAAGATTTTTAAATGGGTTTTATTTTATAGTGTATTTGCATTTTGGACTAACCTTAACCGCGAATGGATAAAAGATATCATCGATATCAAAGGAGATTATGCACAAAAGATTTCAACATTACCTATACTAATAGGAAAATCAAGAATGAATACATTGATTTTTATTTCCACACTGTTTCTCATCCTGACCTTACTTTTGGGTGTTAAAGTTTATTTGAAAGCAAATCTTTTCTTTGTATTATATTTTATATTTGGAGTGTGCATACCGTTGGCAATTGTAATGTATAAAATTTGGAACGATGAAAATCACATCAGTTATAAAAAGCTCAGCCTAATTTATAAATTCACTATGCTAATTGGGGTTTGCAGTTTAATATTATTTAAAATATGAAACATTTAAACCAACATAAATTCATTCTTGCTTCAGGCTCGCCACGACGACAACAATTTTTAAAAGATTTGAATATTCCTTTTGAAATACGCTTAAAAGCTATTGAAGAAAATTTTCCTGACACACTCTACAAAGAAGAAATTCCAGAATATTTAGCCAAATTGAAAGCGAATGCCTATGATGACTTAGCATCAAATGAGATTCTAATAACAGGCGATACCATTGTTTGGCATAATGAAAAAGCCCTAAACAAAGCAGAAGATAAGCAAGAAGCCTTTGAGATGATATCATCTTTGCAAAACTCATGGCATCACGTTATCAGTGCATTTTGTTTAAAAACTAACGACAGATTAGTCGTAAAAAGTGAAGTGACCAAAGTGTTTTTTGACACTTTAGATGATAAGGATATTTGGTATTATGTCAACAACTACAAACCCTTTGATAAAGCTGGGGCTTATGGCATTCAAGAGTGGATTGGACAAATAGGCATTTCAAAAATTAAAGGTTCTTATTTTAATGTCATGGGATTCCCAACGCATTTATTTTATCAAACCCTAAAAGAATTTATAAGATGAAGTTTCTATTAAAAATTACTGCTTTCATTTTTTTACTTTTGTCATGTCAGCAAAATCAAACTGAAAAACAACAGGAAGCACCGACAAATCCCAAAGCTTATTCATATCTCAATTTGAGTGACAAATTTAAATCTCACTGGTTTGATGGCAAAGCCGAAGTCGCTAGTTATGACTTGACCCAAATGCGCTATGGCGAACCTCGTCAAGGCTCAGCGGTGTTGATTTTTGTAAAGGAACCTTTTTTGCCCCAAGCTCAAGTCAAAGCCAACACAGCCACAGATAAAACTGTAGATGTGATGAAACTGAATTATACTAAAAAGTTTAATACTGGAATTTATCCTTACAGCATCATGCAATCCGTCTTTTTACCTTTAACGACTCAGCCACATGCTATAAAAGTTACTGCTTCAACCCAAGAATGGTGTGGACAAACCTATATGCAACTCAACAATAGAGAACAATTTGACATTAAAATGCATTCTTATTTTGAAGGTGAAGCTGACCAAGAACTAAAACTTGACAAACATCTTTTAGAAAACGAAATATGGGTTAAATTGAGAATAAACCCAACAGATATTCCAAAAGGCAAATTAAAAATCATTCCAGATTTTTCTTTCTTTAGATTAAAACACCAAAAAATAAAAGCTTATAAAGCTGAAATTTCACAACTTAAAAAAACAGATACACTATTGACAACACTGAATTATCAAAATATTGATAGAATGCTTAAAATTTATCAAGAACCAGAATTTCCTTTCACTATTCTGAAATGGCAGGAGATAGACAAAGACACCACAGAAGCCACACTTAGTAAAAAAATGCGTATTGACTACTGGACAAAAAATGCTAATCAATATGATTTTTTAAGAGATAGTTTAAATTTAAAATAACCCATGAAAAATTTTTTTAATCAACACCAAAGTGAAATCATTCTTACACTAATTATTATTGTGAGTTTGATTATCCTGCGTTTTATCTTAAAGAAAATTGCTGTTGGTATTGCAAAACGCAGAGATATCAACGTTCACCGAACAACACTTATAGTTAGATATATCAATACTTTAGCTACATTTATAGTTCTATTTTCAATTCTTTTAATTTGGGGTATTGAGCCGAGTCAAGTCGCCTTGGTGTTTTCATCTGTATTTACTGTGATAGGCATCGGTCTGTTTGCTACTTGGTCTATCTTGAGTAATATTACTGCTGGGGTAATATTATATTTTTATTACCCTTTTAAAATTGGTGATAAAATAAAAATTCTAGACAATGACTTTCCGATTGAAGCTGTAATTGAAGATATCAAAACTTTTCATATGCATTTGATTACAGACAATGGCGAAGTGATAACCTATCCTAATAACCTGATTTTACAAAAATCAATTTCAATAATAAATACACAATAACACAAAAAAATATTAAAACAAAAATTTATACCATCAAGATTTCAAAAACACTGAACTGATACAAATAATAATTTTTGAGACGCTGTGTTTAAACCGAAAGTATAATCTTTTGAAATAAACCGAAAAAGGCAGAAATAATAAGTTCAGAATTAATCTAATGTCGTTAGCAAAAACGCATATCATTGCAGAAAATCGAATGTTATTTTTAACGACTTAAAACACCTGCTTGCCACAAGCTGGCATCTCGGAATTACACTTTTCATCTTTTTATTGACAATAGTATTCGTTCACGTTGGCTAAAAGAATAATGCTTGCTAAGTCGCCGATCCAATAAAAATCCTCGCAACAAAAACCTGTGTTTTTAAAATCTTTATTGTGCCAAATTGGCATAACAATCAATCTTTAATCTCCTCACAAAGTTCCACCAAAACCCCGTGCGACGATTTGGGATGCAAAAACACAATACGCTTGTTATCTGCACCAGCTTTGGGTTGGTCGCTTATCAATTGAAAACCTTCAGATTTCAACCTTTCAATCTCAGCCTCAATATCAGCCACATCAAACGCGATATGATGAAGACCTTCGCCTCGTTTTTCAAGATATTTCGCTATCGGCGAGTCGTCTTGAGTCGCTCCTAAAAGTTCAATTTTGCTTTCCACCGTTTTAAAAAAAACCGTTTCAACACCTTCACTTTCAACACGTTCAGATTGATATGCTGATTTTCCTAACAAGGTTTCGTAGGTTTGTTTGGCCACTTCCAAATCTTTCACAGCAATGCCCAAATGCTCAATTTTTCTCATCATTTTTATTTCCAAAGATATAAATAATTTCTATGACGACAGCCGTGTTATCCGCTTTAGTCCGCCATAACCAGCTTACAAAGTCAACTTCCAAAAAGAGCTTCCTGCCGGTCGCTTTTTTGTTGTGACTTTGTATAAGCCGCTTATGTTACGGGCTATCGCTCCTACCACTGTCGCAAACCCTAACACCGATAAACCATTATTTTTTAAGAATAATACTACAAGAAACCTTAGCAAATTTGTATTTTTGAACAAAACAATATTTTATGAGATATCAACCCATAGACAAATCTTTATTTGTAGAAAATCGCAAAAACTTCACCGCTAAAATGAAACCTAATGCCTTAGCGGTTTTTAATTCCAACGACATTTATCCTATTGGTGCAGACAGTACAATTCCTTTTCAGCAAGATAGAAATATCTACTATCTCAGTGGCGTTGACCAAGAAGAAAGTATTTTAGTGCTGTTTCCAGATGCTCCAAAAAACAAGCACAAAGAAATTTTATTTCTTAAAGAAACCAACCCGCATATTGCCGTTTGGGAAGGCGAAAAATTAGATAAAGACCAAGCCTTTGAAACTTCAGGTGTCAAAACAGTATATTGGCTAAAAGATTTTCATAAAGTCTTTCACGAATTGATGTCGCAAGCCCATACAGTTTATATCAACACCAATGAGCATTATCGTGCCAATCCCGACACTCAAACCCGCGAAGACCGTTTTAATATTTGGCTAAAAGAAAATTATCCCGCACATCAAGTTGCAAAGAGCAATCCTATTCTACAACGCTTACGTTCTGTCAAGCACCAATTAGAGCTTGACACCATGCAGCAAGCTTGTAATATCACAGAAAAAGCTTTCAGAAGAGTTTTGAAATATACCAAACCAGGTGTTTGGGAATTTGAACTTGAAGCTGAAATTATGCACGAATTTTTAAGCAATCGCTCTAAGGGTTTTGCTTACACACCAATTATTGCCAGTGGCAAAAATGCTACTGTCCTGCATTACATCGAAAACAAAGCCCAATGTCAAGACGGACAAGCCATCTTGTTAGACGTCGGTGCAGAATATGCCAACTATTGCAGTGATATGACACGCGTTATCCCAGTTTCGGGAAGATTTACCAACCGACAAAAACAAATTTACAATGCGGTAAACAAAGTCAAAAAAGAAGCGACAAAACTACTCGTTCCTGGCACACTTTGGGAAGAATATCACGTTGAAGTCGGTAAAATGATAACCTCAGAATTACTTGACCTCAAACTGTTAGATAAAGCCGATGTGCAAAACGAAGATCCTGATTGGCCAGCTTACAAAAAATATTTTATGCACGGCACATCTCATCATATCGGTCTTGATACGCACGGTTATGGACTTTTGCACGAACCTATGAAAGCTAACCAAGTCTTTACCGTTGAACCTGGTATTTATCTTCCCGACGAAGGCATAGGCGTAAGATTAGAAGACGATGTTGTGATTCAAGAACAAGGCGAGCCTTTCAATTTAATGCGAAATATCCCAATTGAAATTGAAGAAATTGAAGATTTGATGAATGCTTAATTTTTTAGCTAAAACTATTTTTTCTTAACTGAAACAAAATTTGATTTTTGGTCATAAAAACGCCATGGCAGTTTAGCATCTTTGCCAGCATAATCAACGCCAACTCTAGTTGTAGCGACTATATCAGCTGTATTACCTTTAGCTTTCTCAAACCATATGGTTTTTGAACATACCGATTTTTGATTGTGATTAAGGTTTAAACCAAGGGCTTGGCTGACATTGCCAGTACCAGAAGTTAGCGTTTTGTCAAATTTTGTTTTTTGGCGTCTTTTCTTCATAGTTTTTAAACCTTTGTCGGGTTCAAAAGCACGGATTAAAATAGCATCAGCATGACCATTGGTATTAGTTACAACATTAAAAAGATGGTGTATGCCGTAGCACAAATAAATATAGGCAATTCCACCAGGTTTATACATAACAGAAGTCCGATTGGTAAACTTTCCAAGGTGGGCGTGACAAGCTTTATCTCCATAACCTGCATAAGCTTCTGTCTCAGTTATGACACCAGAAGTCAATTCATCATTGATAAGGGTAAATATTCTACAACCAATAAGTTGCTGGGCAATATTGACAACATCTGATGATTGAAAAAACTTGGGCTTTATTTTTTTTCGTTTCATTAAATGGGCATTAATTTCAATTTTACTAAATTTATAAACTAATTAAAGAATTCTTTTAATATGCAAAATTCAGAAGATCCTTTTGTAAAAAAATGGAAAAAAGTAAGAGAAAAAGGACTGAAAAAATATTTAATTTCTACAGGCTTGAGTTTCGGGATTTTACTTTTTGTCGTGTTAACCGCTTGGAATTATTTTGTATCTGAGCAAGCTTACGAAACCACTAGTATCTTTTTAGTTCAACTCGTCATTACAATTGTTTTCGGCGGTGGTTTATACGCTTTAATCACTTGGCATCTCAACGAATATATTTATAAAAAGAAAACTAAATCCTAAAATTATTAAATGAATTGCTTTATCATAAAACCTTTTATTTTTTGTTAGAAATCAATGTAGCTTAAAATTAAATCATAAACTTTAAAAATTATTTTCTTTTCGATAATTACAACAATTTATATAAGCCTCTCAAATACAAATATTTATATAAACACTTGATTAATTTTGATAATAAGGATAAAAATTACTGTATTAAATAAAAGTTAACAAATACAATTTTTTAGACTTTCATACGTCTAATATAATGCTAGGATGAAGTTTTTCATAATAGATTGGTTAGTTAATGCAAAACCCCGACTCTTTTGAGTCGGGGTTTTGTTGTTTTTACACTTGTCAATCTTCAAACTTCAACACATAAGTGTTCTTTTTTCCTTTATTGATTAAAACGTATTTATCATTAATCAAATCCTGAGAAGTCAATTGATAATCTTTTGCTACTTTAGTTTTATTAACGGCTATGGCATTTTGTTTTAAAGCTCTTATCGCTTCTCCATTTGATTTTAGAAATTCAGACTCGGCAACTAAAGCGTCAATAATATTCAAGCCGTTGTTTAACTTATCCCATGAAATGTTAGCAGTTGGTACGCCCTCAAAAATTTCATTAAAGGTTTGTTCATCTAAAGATTTTAAATCGTCTAAAGTGCTTTTACCAAACAAAATATCAGATGCTTTTTGAGCGAGCTCTAAATCTTCTTTAGAATGAACTCGTGCTGTGACTTCTTCTGCTAATGCTTTTTGTAGCAAACGTAGATGTGGAGCTTCTTGATGTTGAGCTATTAAATTTAAAATATCATCTTTGGGTTTTATGCTAAATATTTTAATGTATTTCACCACATCTTCATCAGAAGCATTGATCCAATACTGGTAAAATTTAAAAGGCGATGTTTTTTTGGCATCCAACCAGACATTTCCACCTTCAGATTTTCCAAATTTAGATCCGTCGGCTTTGGTGATCAGTGGTGTTGTCATTGCATAAGCTTCGCCTTGACCTTTTCGCCTGATGAGCTCTGTACCAGTAACAATATTGCCCCATTGGTCTGAACCGCCAAGTTGTAATTTTACATTTTTGTTTTTCCACAAATAATAAAAATCATAACCCTGCACCAATTGGTATGAAAATTCTGTAAATGAAAGTCCTGATTCCAGTCGAGATTTTACAGAATCTTTTGACATCATATAATTGACAGTGATATGTTTACCTACGTCTCTAATGAATTCTAAAAAACTAAATTCTTTAAACCAGTCATAGTTATTCACAACCTCAGCAAGATTGTTGCCTTCAAAGGCTAAAAATTTTTCAAGTTGTTTTTGAACGCATTTTAAATTGTGTTGTAAAGTATCTTCATCTAATAAATTGCGTTCAGCAGATTTCCCTGAAGGATCACCGACCATTCCTGTGGCTCCACCAACCAAAGCAATAGGCTTATGTCCGCATTTTTGAAAATGAACTAAAGTCATTATTTGAACCAAATTGCCTACGTGAAGTGAATCTGCTGTTGGATCAAAACCCACGTAAGTCGCGGTCATTTCTTGGTTGAGACAATCTTGTGTGCCAGGCATCACATCGTGAATCATTCCCCGCCATTTGGCTTCTTCTATAAAATCTTTAAGCATAAGATATTGTTTAGATTTTTTATTTATTAAAGTTTGGCAAAGATATTATTTTCAAAAACTAATCTTTTGTGCATTTGTTTATATTTACCGAATGATTTTAATTTCTGGTGCTACAGGATTTCTCGGAACGCATTTACTCAAAAATCTGTGTGTTAACAACACGGAAAACATCAGAGCTTTATACCGAAGTGAAGACAAAAAAAAATACACCATAAACTTTTTAAAAACTCTAATACCTGCTGAATTTCAAAATAAAATTAGTCAAATTGAATGGATTAAAGCCGATATTTTAAACATTTCCGAGTTAGAACAAGCTTTTAGAAATATTAGATTTGTTTACCATTGTGCGACTTGGGTTGGCAATTCGCCTCGTGATTATAACATGATGAGAAAAGTGAATATAGAAGGCACAGCCAATATGGTAAATCTATCTATTGCAAATCAAGTTGAAAAATTTTGTCACGTCAGTTCAGTAGCTACTTTAGGTCAATATACAGACTCAACTGTTACAGACGAACAAGCCCCAAGAGACACAGAGCGGTATTGCAGTCGCTATAGCATCACTAAATTTGGTGCAGAAATGGAAGTTTGGCGAGCTTCTCAAGAAGGTTTAGATGTTGTTATTGTCAATCCTGGTGTGATTTTAGGATCAGGTTTTTTTGACTCTGGTAGCGGTTTGATTTTTGATAAAGTTTTAAATAACTTTAAATTCTATCCACCTAAACAAACAGGTTTTGTTTTTATAGACGATGTCATTCAAGCGATGTTGAAACTTATGCAATCTGATGTAAAAAATCAACGTTATATCTTAGTGGCTGAAAACACGAGTTTTAAAAATGTGATGGAAAAAATAGCAAAAGTTTTTGATTGCAAACCTCCAAAATACAAAGTCAATAAACCAATTTTGTATTTACTCTGGGCATTTCAAAATATTTTAAGTTTGTTTAAATCTCAAAAAACACAAATCACTTTAAATACGATAAGACAAATCTATTCAAAGCAGGTTTTTAACAACAAAAAATCGATTCAAGATTTAGGTTTAAGCTATACTTCTTTAGACGAAGCTATAAATCTTATATTTGAAGATTATAAAAAATTAAAAACAACAACTTAAAATATGGATCAAAAAGGAAAGCTTTACCTAATCCCTACTCGACTTGGCGACCAACCACCGCTTGAAGTTTTGCCACTTTCTATTCGAAAAAAAATTACAGATATAAATCACTACATTGTTGAAAATGAAAAAGTAGCTCGTCGATTTATCAAAAAAATTGTGCCATCAAAAAGTCAAGATAAATTAGAGATCAACATTCTTAATAAATTTACCCAAGACATTGAAATTCCCGAATTTTTAAAACCCTGTGAAGAAGGACAAGACATTGGTTTGATGACAGATGCGGGCTGTCCTGGCGTAGCCGATCCAGGTTCAAAAGTGGTGAATCTTGCCCATCGCCAAAATATAAAAGTTGTTCCTTTAGTTGGACCGTCTTCCATTATTTTAGCTTTAATGGCAAGTGGTTTAAACGGGCAAAATTTTGCCTTTAATGGCTATTTACCTATTGAAAAAGCCGAATGCAAAAAGCACATCAAACAGCTCGAAAAGCACTCAGAAATCAACAATCAAACTCAAATTTTTATAGAAACTCCTTATCGCAACGAACAACTTTTTGAAACGTTTTTAAAAACGCTTAAACCCCAAACTCAACTTTGTGTCGCTGTAGATTTGACTTTGACTTCAGAATTTATTTTAACCAAAAGCATCAAAGAATGGCAAACTGAAAAACCCGATTTGCACAAACGCCCAGCTATTTTTATTTTTCAGTCTTGATTTTAAGATTTAATTATAAATAAATCAAAGCATTACAAGCACATAGACTTTTATATTTGTGGACTTATAAAGCAGGCAAAAACTCTCCAAAACATTAACCTTAGAATGAAATTCATCTGTTCTTTAATGCTAGTTGTTTTTAGCTTAACCTGTTTTTCTCAAGAAAAATTTAGCATTAGCGGTAGTATAAAAGACATTGAAAATAACGAAACGCTTCTTGGTGTCAACGTGATTGTCGAAGAACTCAATACTGGCACGGTTAGCAATGCTTATGGATTTTATTCTTTAACGCTTCCAAAGGGAAAATATACGCTGACTATCAGCTATATAGGATTTAAAACATTATATGAAACAATTACACTTGACCGCGATATTAAAAAAGATTTTTTTTTAGTTCCATCTTCAGAGCAACTTGATGAAATCACTATTACTGATAATTTTGAACAGCAAAATATCCGTCAACCAGAAATGAGCTTAAACCGTCTCAAACAATCCACTATAAAACAAATCCTCGTTGTGTTTGGCGAATCTGATGTTTTAAGGTCTATTATCCAACTTCCAGGCGTTACCAATGTAGGCGAAGGCTCGTCAGGCTTTAACGTCCGCGGTGGTAGTGCTGACCAAAATTTAATCCTTTTAGATGAAGCTGTTATATTTAACTCTTCGCATTTGTTTGGCTTATTTTCAGTGTTTAACCCCGAAGCTGTCAAGGATTTGAAACTCTATAAAGGTGGTATTCCTGCACAATACGGCGGTCGTGTCTCTTCGGTTTTAGACATCAAACAAAAAGATGGCAACAACAAAGAACTTCAAGGCGAAGCAAGTATTGGCATTATTTCAAGCAAACTTCTAATGGAAGGTCCTATTCAAAAAAATAAAAGTTCTTTTTTAATCAGTGGTCGTTCTACTTATGCACACTTGTTTCTAAAACTTTCAGACAACCCAAATTCTGCTTATTTCTATGATTTTACGGCTAAGGGAAACTACATTTTTGACAAAAATAACAAACTGATATTGTCGAGTTATTTCGGTCGGGATTTCTTCTCTTTAGACGGCAGTTTTACAAATATTTATGGTAACAGTTTTGTTAACTTGAGGTGGAATCACGTATTTAACGATCAGTTATTTAGTAATATAGCTATCATTGGCGGAGAATATATTTTTGATTTGGACACAGAAAATGTTGGATTTAATTTTAGAAGTGAGATACAAAATCTGAACTTTAAATACGACTTCAATCATTACATATCAGACGAGTTTCAATTAAATTATGGACTGAATAGCTTTTACTACATTTTCAATCCTGGAAAAATAAAGCCTACAAGTGAAGACTCAGGAATCAACGAAGACCAACTCACCAAAAAATATGCTGTTGAAACCGCTGTTTTTCTATCTGCAGAACATCAAATAACCGATAATCTATCCGCAGAATATGGATTGCGTTGGAGTAGTTTTTTTAGATTAGGACAAGACGAATTGAATGTATATGACAATGATTTACCTTTAATTTATAATCAACAATTTGGGATTTATCAACGAGCAGAACCCATTGGAACTCGAAGTGATAGCCGTTCTGACGTTATTAAAACCTATCATAATCTTGAACCACGTATTTCTATGGCTTATGCCTTCAATAATAATTCATCTGTCAAAGTTAGCTATAATAGGATGACTCAATATCTTCATCAGATTTCCAACACCAATTCACCAACACCAGTTGATGTTTGGGCACCAAGTGGACCATTTTTAAAACCGCTTCAACTCGATCAATTTGCAGTGGGATATTTCAAAAACCTAAAACAAAGTCAGTTTGATTTATCATTTGAAGCCTTTTATAAAACGACTAACAACAAACTCGACTTTATAGACGGTGCAGATTTAATCGCCACTGATGCCATTGAACAAGAAACCCTAAACGGTGAAGCCAGAAGTTATGGTCTAGAACTAATGTTAAAGAAAAACAGAGGACGATTCAATGGTTGGATTGCTTATACGCTATCTCAAGCTGAGCAACGCACTCCAGGAAGATTTACGAATGAGCCTGGCATCAACAATGGCGAATGGTATTTAGCAAATTATGACAAAACCCACGATTTAACCGTTTTAGCAAACTATCAATGGAATAAGCAATGGACGTTTAATCTCAATTTTACGCTACGCACAGGTCAGCCTGTCAATTTTCCAGTGGGTCAGTTTAGTTTTCAAGGTTTGACTGTTCCCGTTTTTGAAGGACGAAACAATGACCGTTTACCAACATTTCATCGTTTAGATTTGTCGGCAACCTATAAACCGAAACCCCAAAAAGAAAGACAATGGAAAGGCTATTGGAATTTTGGGATTTACAATGTTTACAGTCGTAAAAATGCAGCGTCTATAAGTTTTGAAGAAAATAGAAACACAGGGCAAAATGAAGCCGTAAGATTTTCTATCTTTGGCATAGTGCCATCTGTTAGTTATAATATTGAGTTTTAAGTTTATAATAGAAAAAAGTATTAAAATGCTAAGTAATAATTGATTTATGAAAAAATACATGATTTTGTTTTTTAGTTTTTTCCTGATTTTATCTTGTGAAGATGTGATTGATGTTGACTTAAATGAAGCTGAAGAAAGATTGGTTATAGAAGCTTCAATGTTTAGACAAAAAGGATTTACAGGCAATAATCAACAAGTAAGAATTACCAAAACCCGTGGTTTTTTTGAAGATAGTTTGACCACAGTAGATGATGCTGTTGTTACTGTTACTAAAGACGATGGACAAATTTTTGAATTTGTTCACGACACTGCTGGATTTTATAGAACTTTTCAATTTGATGCGGACTTAATGGAAAAATATTACTTAAAAGTAGAAGTTGACGATGAAATTTATACCGCTGAAGAAACTTTTATGCCTGTTGTAAGAATAGACTCCGTCACTCAACGCAATGATGCTGGCTTTAGTGGTGATGAAATTGAACTCAAAGCCTACTATACTGACCCAGCTGGAGAAGATAATTTTTATTTATTCACCTTTTTTGTCAACTTTGTTCAATTTCCAATCACAGAAATATTTGATGATGAATTTTTTGATGGAAACACAATTTTTGCACTATATAGAGAAGAAGAGCTTTCAACGGGTGATCAAGTAACTATCAGAAACTTTGGGTTGTCTAAACAATTTCACGATTATATGTTTGTGCTTCTCAATCAAATTGGTTCATCTGGAGGTCCTTTTCAAACTCAGCCTGCAACCGTTCGTGGTAATATTATAAATGAAACCAACCCAGATCACTTTCCTTTTGGGTATTTTAGCTTATCAGAAACAGATCAATTTATATATACCGTTCAATAATGGCAGAAGATTTTAAAAAAATAACAGAGCAAAATTCCTATTATAATGATTTAGAACAAAAATCAGTTTCTGAATTGACTAAGATAATTAATAAAGAAGATCAAACTGTTGCAAATGCCGTAGAAAAATCATTATCTCAAATTGAAACCTTAATAAAAGAAGTGGTCAAACAAGTTTCTTCAGGCGGTCGATTGTTTTACATTGGTGCAGGCACAAGCGGCCGACTCGGGATTTTAGATGCCAGCGAATGTCCACCAACTTTTGGCGTCAGTGATGATGTGGTGATTGGACTGATTGCTGGCGGAGATCAAGCCATTAGAAAAGCCGTAGAATTTGCTGAAGACAATACTGAATTAGGTTGGCAAGATTTACAAGCTTACAATATCCACAAAGGCGATATCGTGATTGGCATTGTCGCTTCAGGCACGACACCTTATGTGCTTGGTGCTATTGAACATTGTAAATCTCACAATATTCCAACAGGTTGTATCACTTGCAATCCAAAAAGCCCTTTAGCCAAAGCTGTAGATTTTCCAATAGAAGTGGTTGTTGGACCAGAAGTGGTTACTGGTAGCTCTCGTATGAAAGCTGGCACGGCACAAAAAATGATTTTGAATATGATTTCTACTGCATTAATGATAAAACTCGGTCGCGTTGAAGGTCACAAAATGGTAGATATGCAATTGAGTAATCACAAGCTCGTCAATCGAGGTGTGCAAATGATTCGTGAAGCTTTAAAAGTAAGCGAAGCTAAAGCAAAACAATTATTAAACCAACATAAAAGCGTAAGACAAGCCATAGCCAATGGACAGAAAACACACCAATAAAGAGTTACTTAAAAAAGGGATAAAATATTTAGCAGCCGCTTTGCCTCTGTCGCTTTTAGGTCCGTCTGTTTTATATTCTGCGTTTAATAATCAAGACCATACTTATTTTTTACCAGTCGTTATCATAGGATTTTTACTCTTTTTTGGTGCCATGTTTTGTATTTTTAAAGGAATTATGACAATTGTTAAGGCGATTTTTGATTAGATTTAATTATTGCTATATCTACTATTGCTCAAAAAACACATTATTTGGCAGATAAAATTCACCAGAACTTGATAATATTTCAAGTTTAAAGCTATCTGGGTTTAAACTTGAATAAGTTATTCTAATGTTACCATTTCCATTAAAAGATGGACTTTCAAAACTTCCTTCAAATATATTTTCTGAAACTTTAGATAATGAAATGCAAAATTCTGTTTCATCATCAGAGCAATCAATTTTACCACCAGTATAAAACACAGAACAATAGGTGCCTTGATAGGTGTCATTACCTATACTTTCTAAACTTATCTCTGTTTGATTCTTATCCTGATATTTCCAATTCCAATTCCCACTGATGTCTTGAGAGATCATATTATTGGAAAATACTAAAAAAATAAAAAATATAAATATATGTTTCATGATTAACAATTTACGTTTGTTTTATTATTTTCGGATTTATCTAAAAATTCATTGACCCTGTTTGTCCAACCATCGATAAATTTTTGAAATGTATTATTATTAATCTCTAAAATACCTGCATTAGGGTTTTCTTCTAAATATTTATTAACGCTATTTTGAGTAATAGTATTGTAATATTGTTGTCTATTATTCTTAAAGGTATTATATAATAATACTATATCGTCAAACTGATTCAGAGCGGTTATTGTTTGAGGACCCATAACGCCATCAGAGGAAACATTTTCTCCTAATTGGTTTAAAGTTTCTTGTAGAGTTTTAACAGCATTACTTCCAGCATTAACAAAAAAATCAAAAAGTAGCCATCTTATATCACCATCATTAATATCATCTGCTAAAATAGGATCCCAATATCTTGACCTGTAAATTAATTTAGCCTTTTCTTCTGTCAAAGCTTGTAAATTTTCTAATGTTGGTTCTATACCAAGCACATTCTGAGCATTTTCTAACCATACATAGTATGATATGCCCTTATTAGTAGGACCTCCTTTGTCAACAGGGTCATTTACAAAGCCACCTTCTGTATTAAATAAATCTTCCATTCTTAATTCAAAAGTATTACAATCCTCATCGTCCACACATTCACCCTCAACACAAAGCACAGGTGTAGTCACATCAGAACATTGTAAAAACCCATTAATCTCTTCTCCTACTGGAATACACTCATCTTCATCATCCTCATCATCTTGGTTACTTGAAGAATCATTATTTTCGTCATCAGAATTGGTTGAACCACCTCCGCCACCAGATGTGGATCCATCGTTTGGATCATTGCCATCAGGGCAATTTGGATCTACTTCACAAGGAATATCCCCTCCATCTGTTCCATTATCTCCACCATTATTAGGATCTGTTGTAGTACATCCATCACCAGACCCACCACCTTCGTTACCATCAGTAGGTGTAAATTCAGGGCAAGCAGTTGGAGTATATGTTATAAACCAGTTACCTCCTCCTAAATACTCTGAATTCATCGTCGCACATGTATTTGGTCCAAACATGTATACATTTGTACCATTATCGTTTACACAACAAGGGTAAGATAAACAAGGATTTACATCGTTACAAACTAATGATGATGATTCAGTTCGAGGAAACTCACCTGAATCATCAAAAGGTATAAGTATATGATTTTCATGTAAATTGGTTGGCTTTATACCATTTGCTATTTGTGTTTTCTGATCTTCTGTTAGCGGATATTTCATGATATAAGCTTCATAAGAACCATCATTACGTTTACTTAAAAACAAATTATGCAACTCGTCGTCTATATAAGTATTAACAATTTGGTAGGTAAAAGATTCATAGTCGCCTGCTTGTATATGTGCAACATAATCCTCTTGTATGGTCACGTCATATTCTGGTAAATAAGTCGTCTTTGCCAGAATATTATCATATCTATCTTGACCTATGCTACTCTTTAAATATTGGGCTTTAATTAAGCTAAATCGTTTTATCACTTTGTTGACTTCTGGTTTGTCTTGGTAGGCTTTTCTTGATACATACTCTAACTTTATAGAGTTTTCTTTATTATTTTCAAGTGCACTGACGACTTGATTATCTTTCTCACAAGCTAAAATTAAGCATAAAACTAATAGGTATAAAGCTTTTTTCATAACAAAAAAGTTAAACAGAAACTTCTGCTAAAATAGAGAGAGAGAGAGAGAGAGAGAGATAGATAAGTGCTTTTAACTTTATTTTAACGTTTAAAGTTAAAGTGGTATTTACATTTACCTTCTGTATTCAAGGAATATTTTTACTTTTTTTGGTGCGATGTTTTGCATTTTTAAAGGGATTATGACGATTGTTAAGTCTTTATTTGAGTGATGACTTCTTATTAATTAATCGACTTTTGTAAGTATAATATTTGTGGGTATATTAAAAGTTCTATCATCATCAGCCCTTTTTAAACCTCTAGTTCTTCTTACCTGCCATGTTGCTGTAGTCAATCCCGGCGTATTTGAAAGCTGTATTACCATCTTAAGCTCTCCAGAAAGCTGACCATATGGGTGAGTTACGGTGTTATCTGTAAAAGTCGCACCTAATTCTGTTCCATCACTTCCTCCAAATATTACAGGACCATATTTATAACCAAAGCCGTTATCTTTATTAGATTCATAGATTAATGATTCTAGGTTATTACCTAAAACTTCCACCATTTCAAAATCTCCTCTTATATCTTCATCTTCATCTAAATAAAGTATTACTCTAAAGATTTGATTGTTATTTTCCCATTCCCAAGTTCCAACAAAAGGGTCATTTATATTTTGAGAGAAAATATTTAAAGTAACAAATATAAAAAATATATTTAATATTATTTTTTTCATGATTTCTTAAAAATTTAATTACAATTATCTTCTTTGATATTATTAGGTGAATTAGGGTCATAAGTTACTTTCGAGAACGTATTAAAATCTTGATCGGCTTTAAA
Source organism: Flavobacterium sp. CS20 (assembly GCF_018080005.1). NCBI lineage: Bacteria > Pseudomonadati > Bacteroidota > Flavobacteriia > Flavobacteriales > Flavobacteriaceae > Flavobacterium > Flavobacterium sp. CS20. Next base: position 1,663,459 of record NZ_CP073015.1, read on the forward strand.
CATATTAAGACCCAAATCTGCTTCGTTAAGTAATTCTAAAAATGCACCTAAAACTTCAGTATTATCTAAATTTGATGCTTTTATTTTCGAATTTTTATTGCTATAAAATTTATTTTTAAATTCTTGCCATTTAATTTTATTTTCATCCCAGATATTCATCACGTTAAGATCAGATGTTTGAGGCATTTCGGGATTTAATAAATAATCCATAGCATTCAAAAACTTTTGATCATCACCAATTGTAAAAGCATAGTAAGTTCCTTTTCCGGTTGATAAAAATGTAACAAAATTATCATCTAATTGGTCAAAACTTGCAAGTCTTGCAATTTCAATTAAGTCGTCTAAAGAAAATACTGATTCTGTATCGCCTTCTGGAGTTGATGTCGTTTCATAATGATAATGTGCAAAAGCTTGAAATTTATTAGTTAATCCTGTGGGGATTCTTACCTCAGGTTCATTTGGTGTGCCTTCTTCAAATATAATAGTGTTAACACTTTCAAATTTTGAACAAGACTTTTCAAAATTGATATTAGAATCATCATCCAGACTTTTTAAAACTGTTTTGAAATTTGGATTTTGTTCTAAAAAATTTGTTACTTCATCGCACTCATCCTGCACAAGTTGGTCTTGGCAAGCTACTAAACATACAACAGGAGTAGTCACATCAGAACATTGTAAAAACCCATTAATCTCTTCTCCTACTGGAATACACTCATCTTCATCATCCTCATCATCTTGGTTACTTGAAGAATCATTATTTTCGTCATCAGAATTGGTTGAACCACTTCCGCCACCAGATGTGGATCCATCGTTTGCACCATTGCCATCAGGGCAATTTGGATCTACTTCACAAGGAATATCCCCTCCATCTGTTCCATTATCTCCACCATTATTAGGATCTGTTGTAGCATCCCATCACCAGACCCACCACCTTCGTTACCATCACCAGACCCACCACCAGGGCAAGCAGTTGGAGTATATGTTATAAACCAGTTACCTCCTCCTAAATACTCTGAATTCATCGTCGCACATGTATTTGGTCCAAACATGTATACATTTGTACCATTATCGTTTACACAACAAGGGTAAGATAAACAAGGATTTACATCGTTACAAACTAATGATGATGATTCAGTTCGAGGAAACTCACCTGAATCATCAAAAGGTATAAGTATATGATTTTCATGTAAATTGGTTGGCTTTATACCATTTGCTATTTGTGTTTTCTGATCTTCTGTTAGCGGATATTTCATGATATAAGCTTCATAAGAACCATCATTACGTTTACTTAAAAACAAATTATGCAACTCGTCGTCTATATAAGTATTAACAATTTGGTAGGTAAAAGATTCATAGTCGCCTGCTTGTATATGTGCTACATAATCTTCTTCTATGGTCACGTCATATTCTGGTAAATAAGTCGTCTTTGCCAGAATATTATCATATCTATCTTGACCTATGCTACTCTTTAAATATTGGGCTTTATTTAAGCTAAATCGTTTTATCACTTTGTTGACTTCTGGTTTGTCTTGGTAGGCTTTTCTTGATACATACTCTAACTTTATAGAGTTTTCTTTATTATTTTCAAGTGCACTGACGACTTGATTATCTTTCTCACAAGCTAAAATTAAGCATAAAACTAATAGGTATAAAGCTTTTTTCATAACAAAAAAGTTAAACAGAAACTTCTGCTAAAATAGAGAGAGAGAGAGAGAGAGAGAGAGAGAGAGAGAATAGTTTTTAACTTTATTTTAACATTTAAGACTAAAGATTAGTTCTTGTTTGTCTTGTATATTCATGGAAATTTTTTGCTTTTTTTTGCGCCATGTTTTACATTTTTAAAGGAATTATGACAATTGTTAAGGCGATTTTTGAGTGAATAGTTAATTTTATTCTTGTTTAAAATATTTATTTAAACCCGAAATACCTCCTGATGGTCTTTGAAAAACAAGAATCAGTAAATTGTCTTTAAGAGTGTTTATTTCATATCTATTTGTCGTTTCTGAATTACCAACTTCATCGAGTATTAAGGTATTAAAAGGTACTCCATTTACTAATTCTTTATTTATGCTCCAAGTATAATTTATATATAATTGTCCATCACTAAATTTTTCAGCACTACCATCATTATTAAAAACGAGTCTATTATCAAAATTTGATCCTTCAGGAATCCATGATCCTAAAATTTTTTGATTTAAAGATGTTGCATCAGGTTGAATCTGTGCTTTGCAACTTATACTAAAAAGAAACATAAACACTATCAAGTTAAAAGTTATTGAATTCTTCATTTTATAATAATTTAATTACATTCTATTTCTTCTACACAATCATTAAAAATTGACTTTCTATCATTGAGCCCATTATCACCTCCGTTTACTTTTTGGGTGACATTTGTTACGGTCAATGGATCATCAATTTTATCTAATACATTATTTTTAAAATATGTATTATACTGATATAGGTTGACTCTTTTTTGGTTATTGATTAGATTATCGATCAAAAGTTATTTCCAATTTTTTTTCTGCCTTTTGAATGCATTTAAAAAAATTAGAATAACTTTTTACTTTGTGCTCATATTTTAATTTCCTGTAAATTTAAGTTATTTTTTCTATACGACTTGTATTTGATGTTCGGATTTAAATGAACCTCTGCTGGTTTTCTAAGGTCAAGACTAAAATGCGTTCTTAGGTTATTATAAATATATACAGCTTGATGAGTCATATCTCTAGCTATTTCAGTGTTTTTGATGGTTTGCTTTAAACCATATTCATATTTAAGAGTTCTGTTAATTCTTTCAGCTACAGCATTTTCATAAGGGTCGTATTTGTTCGGTCATGCTCATTGTAATACCATTGTTTTCAGCAAAACTTGTGTATTTAGGATTACAATACTGGAAGCCTCTATCGGAATGATGAATGAGTTCTTGGTTAGGGTACTTTCTGTTTTTAATAGCCATAGCGAGTGCATCTTTGCAAAGCGATGTTCTCATATGGTTGTCGAGTTTATAACCCATAATTTGTTTAGAATAGGCGTCTGTAACCAAGGCGAGATAGTTGTGTCCGTTTTGCGTTTTAATATAAGTGATGTCGCTTACCCAGAGTTGTTCAGGTCTTCTGGGAACTTGGTCTTTTACAAGGTTTTTATATTTTTTGTACATGTGGTTAGAGTTAGTTGTGGTGATGTAATTTTTACTTTTTGGAACAAGTAGATTATTGTGTTTTAAAAAACGATAGAACTTGTCTCTACCTATCTTAATATCGGTATCTATGAAGTCTTGTTTCAATTCAGCATATAGCTTGATACCACCTGTTTTAGAGCCAACTTTCTTACGATAATCTTTAACCATTTTAATTAGTTTTTGATGGTCTATTTGTTGTTTTTGTTGGGCTTTAAGTCGTTTGTAGAAGGCTTGTTTAGTGATCCCAAAACATCCATAGAGCCATTTTCTTTTATACGGTCTTTCTTCTTTCGCTCTATCTCTTTTGCTAATGTTTTGGGCAACGACTTTTTTGCCATATCCACTCCTGTAATGAGTTCCATATCAGCAATGATGTCTTGCTGAAAGTCTTTAACGAACTCCAGTTCTTCGATCTTTTCTTTTAATTTCTTGATTTCTTGATTTTTACTCATACCTATTTTTTGTTGGGCTAAGGTACTATAAATTCTTAGCCAGTAGGAAATAGTTGTCCGAGGAACGTCATATTTCTTTGAGGCGACTTTTCTTGAGAGCTGACCGTTTACGATTTGGTCAACAACTAATAATTTGGTTTCTAAAGTTACTTTTTGGTAGCTTTTTTTTCGCCGTTGTTCTTTTTTTGATTTCATAAGTGACTATAATTAATGGTTTAATTTTTAGTCAACCTATTTCAGGAAATTACATACCATAAAGCACTAATTACGGCTATGTCTATGTCAGTTGTTAACAAAGATGGATTATTAACTAAGTTCACTGTATTATCGTAATTATCTTGATAAAAAGCATTGAAATCAGTATAATTATTTCGTCCTATTAATTGAAAAATACCACGTCCTCTAAATTTATAGCCATCACCTGTATTGACATTGCCAAGCTTATATCCTGTGGCTCTATTAGCATCATCATAAACAAAGTTTGCAAAATCTTCATTGTCAACAAATGTACTATTTGTAGTACTTGCATAATCGTTTGGATTTTTCTTATTGGGATCAATTGATGTCAAAGGTGGATCAGTATATGAAGTATAGGGATTAAACTTAGACTCCCAATAATCAATACCTAGCTTATTAACTCTATAATTTAAGTTTTCTTCTAGTCCGTCAAATTCAACTCCATTAATAACATTTTTACTTTCATGCCCAGCTTGAGATAAAAAATGCTGTAATTTTTCTTCTTTATCTATTCCAAAATCTTGTCCATGTGTATTTATAGCATCTGCAATTTCCTGAAGTCTTGAATCAGAAACGTTGGGAAAAACCTTTTTTAAATCTTCTTTAGATGTATTACAATCTTCATCATCTATACATTCATCCTCAACACAAAGCACAGGTGTAGTCGCATCACAAGCGTAAAACCCATTAATTGCTTCCCCAAAAGGAATACACGACTCCTCTTCATCATCATCAGCGTTATTTGAAGTGTCATCATCCTGATTTGTAGCACTCCCATCATTGGAAGTCGTACCTCCGTTTACAGGGTCATTTTCATCTGGGCAACCTGGGCAATTATCCGTCTGATCCCCACCTGAGTCAGTTCCTCCAGTACTTGTATCCGGATCAGTTGTTGAAGTTCCATCACCTGAAGTACCACCTGTCCCGCCACCTCCACTATCCGTAGCGGTAAATTCCGGTGGGCATGCCGTCATAGGGTAAGAGATTATCCAAGACCCATTAACCATCTCGGTATCTACAGTATGACATTGATTAGGTCCAAACATGACATAAAATGTACCATTAAAAGCACCCGTACAGGGATAATCTACACAAGGATCAAACTGTGAGGTTGAGTTTTGGCTGTTCGTCGTGTTCTCAGTAGAAATAATTTCAAAATTATTACTGTCTAAATCATCAGGCATTATACCATTTGCTATTTGTGTTTTCTGATCTTCTGTTAGCGGATATTTCATGATATAAACTTCATAAGAACCATCATTACGTTTACTTAAAAACAAATTATGCAACTCGTCGTCTATATAAGTATTAACAATTTGGTAGGTAAAAGATTCATAGTCGCCTGCTTGTATATGTGCAACATAATCCTCTTGTATGGTCACGTCATATTCTGGTAAATAAGTCGTCTTTGCCAGAATATTATCATATCTATCTTGACCTATGCTACTCTTTAAATATTGGGCTTTATTTAAGCTAAATCGTTTTATCACTTTGTTGACTTCTGGTTTGTCTTGGTGGGCTTCTCTTGATACATACTCTAACTTTATAGAGTTTTCTTTATTATTTTCAAGTGCATTGACCACCTGATCATCTTTCTCACAAGCTAAAATTAAGCATAAAACTAATAGGTATAAAGCTTTTTTCATAACAAAAAAGTTAAACAGAAACTTTTGCTAAAGTAGAGAGAGAGAGAGAGAGAGAGAGAGAGAGAGAGAGAGGATAGTTTTTAACTTTATTTTAACATTTAAGACTAAAGATTAGTTCTTGTTTGTCTTGTATATTCATGGAAATTTTTTGCTTTTTTTTGGTGCCATGTTTTGTATTTTTAAAGGAATTATGACGATTGTTAAGGCGATTTTTGAGTGATTTTTTTTTTAAAATCTTACTCAAGCACTACTTCAAACTCACCTTCAGAAATCACGATGCCATTATTGTTGAACGTTGCTACATCAAATGCAAATTTTCCACTGAGTTCACCAGTTTGAGGGTTATAATTTAATATTTCAATTGTTCCAGAGTTGGCTATAGAATTAAAAGTGCTTTCAGAAACATTGCCTACCGAATTGATAAAAGCACCTGAATACACAAACTCAGAATTTTCTGTAGAAGTTACATCAAAAACACCAACAACAGGAGGTAATGGTATGATCATATAAATTTGTTGCTCTAAATCTGAAAAAAAAGATAAACGCATAGCATTGTCATTGATGTTTTCCACTTCAAAAGCATTTCCTATAAAAAGTTCACCGTCTAACTTTGCTGTGGCATAAATGGTCTCCTCAGGATCTTCATCATTTCCATCAACAGGATTTTCATCTCCTGAGCCAATATCAACCTCAGAATCTATTGAATTAAGCTCGCCTTCAAAAGGTTCATTTGAACAAGACAACAATGCGTTAAAAATAACACATAAAACAAATAAATATTTAAGGTTCAAACTCATATAAAGCATTTTAACTGTATAAATATAAGTTTTTTAGATTTTTAAGTATCCATTAAATTGTTAAAAATGAGAGATTTCTACCTTTTAGACAGTTTTAAAATTTGAAAGAGTTTATAAATTCCGAATACAAAACAAAGCAAAAGCACTAAAATAGCATAACGCACATTGCCTGTCAATTGAGCTACTAAAGCGTAAATACTCATCCCAATCACAATACCTATTTTTTCGGTAACATCGTAAAAACTAAAAAAAGATGTGGTATCGGTTTCCGTTTCTGGAATATATTTTGAAAAAGTAGATCGCGACAAACTTTGTATCGCACCCATTACTAAACCGACGAAAAAGGCAAGAACATAAAACTGAATTGGTGTTTTTATAAAAAAAGCATAGATACAAACCCCAACCCAAATGATGTTAATACCAATTAGCACGCGTTCATTGGCGTAATGTTTTGTGAGTCTTGCAGAAAAAAAAGCACCTGCAATTGCCACAAATTGAATCAGTAAAATACTTGTAATCAATCCAGTAGTAGCATCGCCTTTTGACCATTGAATTTCTTTAACCCCAAAATATGTTGCAATCAGCATAATGGTTTGAACCGCTATACTATACATAAAGAAAGCGGTTAAAAAGTGTTTGAATTTTGATGCCAACTTAATTTTTCTATAGACTTGTCTTAATTCTTTATAACCGCCTAAAATAATCTGCTTTAAAGGTTTGGAATTTTCATTTTTGATCTGAGGTAAATAATAAAAACTGTATTGACTAAAACCAATCCACCAAATTCCTGTTAAAACAAATGATAATCGCGTTGGCAAACTCTCGTTTTCAAAACCTAACATCTCATAATTAAGTATCATTCCTAAGCATAGCAACAGCAAAATCACACTCCCAATATAGCCTAAAGAAAAACCTTTTGCACTGACTTGATCTTGTTGATCTTTATGTGCAATATCAGGCAAATATGAGTTGTAAAACACCAAACTACCCCAAAAACCAATCAATCCTAAAAAGTAAAATAAAAGTCCAACACCTAAATATTCTAATTCAAAAAAATATAAACCGATACACGACACTCCACCGAGGTAGCAAAAAAACTGCATAAAGCGTTTTTTGTTACCCAAATTATCTGCAATTCCACTCAAAATTGGACTAATAATCACAACTACCAAAAAAGCTAAAGCTGTGGTATAACTGATAAGTGCATCATTGTTAAAAGAAAATCCAAAAAATTCAACACGGTCGTTAATAACTTCACCTTTAACATTTTTGGTTAAGGTTAACGCACCATAATAAACAGGAAAAATAGCCGAAGAAATGACGAGGCTATAAACTGAATTAGCCCAATCATAAAACGCCCAAGCATGAAGCAATTTAGGATGACCTTTAGATAGAATTGACTTCATGTAACTGTTTGTTTTAGACCCTATTTAAATGAAGTAACGCCAAACTTTTTAGCGGTTTCCTTAGCTTCAGACGCCCAATTTTTAAGGTTACTAATTCTAGTCTCGTGTGAAGGGTGTGTACTTAAAAATTCAGGTGGTTGCTCTCCGTTTCCAGCATTAGCCATGCGTTCCCAAAGTTTATAGGCATCGGTTGGGTCGTAGCCTGCAATAGCCATTAATGTTAAACCAATTCTGTCAGCTTCAGTTCTGTGCTTACGGCTAAAGGGCAACATCCCAAGTACTTGAGAACCCGCACCATAAGCCGACATAAAACCTTGTTGCACTTCTGGGTCTTGATCGCTTAAAGCAACTGAACCTGCCACAGCACCAACTTGTCGCAATATACTAGCACTCATGCGCTGTTGACCGTGATTGGCTAAGGCGTGAGCTACTTCGAGACCCATAATGGTTGCTATGCCACGTTCATTTTCAGCAATAGGTAAAATCCCTGTATAAAATGCAACTTTTCCACCAGGCATAGCCCAAGCATTGACAGTTTCATCATCATCTATAAGATTAAATTCCCACTCATAATCTTTAGTATAACCTTGATAGCCGTTTGCATCAAGCCATCGTTCTGTCGCAACTTTTATTTTATTTCCAACCCGTTTAAGTGTTTCTGCTTCTGTTGTGCCTTTAATAACTTTGTTTTCAGTTATCACCTTATTATATTCCTGAAAAGACATAGGAATCAGCTTTTCGTTGGATACAAAGGCCATCGTTTTTTTACCCGTAAAAGGATTTGTATTGCAATTGACCAACATCAAAACTATGAAAGTAAGAAATGAAATATGTTTGATTTTCATAATATTTTTATTTATTCAAAAATAATAAAATTATACCATCAATGGGTTGAAATAGAATGCTAAAGTTTTTCACTTTTACAAGTTGTATTGCCAACCTGACTTAAAATCTACATGCATTATACCAATTCAGCTGTTGAAGTTTTTCCAAAATTGACAATTACGGTTTCATTTAAAGATGTAGAAAGTGAAATGCCTTTATAATCAGCTTTAATCGGAAATTTTTTATGACTTCTATCAACTAAAACTGCGGTTTTCAGTTCTTTTAAATTTACATCTAAAAGGTGTTTAACGGTATAAATTAAGGTCGTTCCTGTGTTTAAAACGTCATCGACCAAAACCAAACTTTTATCTTGATAATCCGATTTGTTTAAGCTGATTTCGGGCTGGATTTGCGGGTGTTTTTTATCAATTTTTATTTCACAAAGCAAAGGTTTAATATCGCTTATGGTTTTGATTTGATCGACCAACTTTTGTGCAAAAATATAACCATTCTCAGCTATTCCAGCAATAACAAGATCTTCTTTGCCATCATAAAATTCTAAAACCTGAAACGCAATGCGTTTAATTTTATGTTGAATTTGTTTATCGTTCAAAATCAATGTTCCTTTATTCATAAATCTATAATATCGCAGTCAAATTATTTTTTAGTTATCAAAATATCAATAATACCATTTAATTTCAAAACATTCATAAAAATGAATTATAAATTAAAAAAGTTAATACTTATCAATTGTAAAAATAATTATTTAATCGATATTTAGCCCTTGATTTTAACCTATAAATAAATAAGTTTTGTGTGGAATAGTATGTGCATTCAATTTAAAAACTAAAGCTGAACAACTCAGACCTCAAGTTTTAGAAATGTCAAAAAAACTCCGTCATCGCGGACCAGACTGGAGTGGTATTTATGCTAATGAAAAAGCCATTTTAGCTCATGAACGTTTAGCAATTGTGGATCCAACTTCGGGTAAACAACCTATTTTTAGTTCAAATCAAAATATGGTTTTAGCGGCTAATGGCGAAATTTATAACCATGAAGAGCTAAAACTAACTGTAGAAGATTACCATTTTACAACCAAATCTGATTGTGAAGTTATCTTGGCACTATATCAAAAACAGGGTCATACTTTTTTAAATCAACTTAACGGTATGTTTGGTTTTGCACTTTATGATTGCGAAAAAGATGATTATCTCATTGCTAAAGACCATATGGGAATCATACCGCTTTATGTAGGTTGGGATGAAAACGGCGTTTTATATGTTGCTTCTGAATTAAAAGCCCTTGAAGGTGTTTGTCAAAAAATTGAAGTTTTTCCTCCTGGACATTTTATGACTAAAGAATCTGAAGGATTTCAAAAATGGTATCATCCCAAGTGGAGAAATTATGATGATGTCAAAAACAACAAAACTTCAATTGAAAAAATTAGAGAAGCACTTGATCAAGCTGTACACAGACATTTAATGAGCGATGTGCCTTATGGCGTTTTGCTCTCTGGTGGTTTAGATTCTTCAATCACTTCTGCATTGGCTAAAAAATATGCAGAAAAACGTGTAGAAGAACACGATAAAACTGGAGCTTGGTGACCAAAACTGCATTCTTTTGCTACAGTACTTGAAGGTTCGCCAGATTTAAAAGCGGCAAAACTTGTTGCTGAACATCTCGATACAGTGCATCATGAAATAGTTTTTACTATTCAAGAAGGACTTGATGCGATTAAAGATGTGATTTACCACCTTGAAACTTATGATGTAACCACTGTTAGAGCTTCAACACCTATGTTTTTGATGGCTAGAGCTATCAAAGCTATGGGGATTAAAATGGTTTTGTCTGGTGAAGGTTCTGACGAATTATTTGGTGGCTATTTATATTTCCATAAAGCACCAAATGCAAAAGCTTTTCATGAAGAAACCGTTAGAAAATTAGATAAATTATATTTATACGATTGCTTAAGAGCTAATAAATCTCTTGCTGCTTGGGGCATTGAAGGTCGTGTGCCGTTTTTAGACAAAGAATTTATTGATGTGGCTATGAGCATCAATCCAGAAGATAAAATGATAAAAGATGGTAGAATTGAAAAATGGGTTTTGCGTAAAGCTTTTGAAGATTTATTGCCCCAAGAAGTTGCATGGCGACAAAAAGAACAATTTTCTGACGGCGTGGGCTATTCTTGGATAGATACTTTGAAAGAAAAAGTAAATCAAAAAGTTAGTGATGACCAATTGAAAAATGCATATTTTAAATTCCCCTATCAGCCTCCAAAAAGCAAAGAAGAGTTTTATTACAGAAGTATTTTTGCTGAACATTTTCCCAGTCAAACTGTCGCCAAAACCGTTCCTTCTGTGCCATCTGTGGCTTGTAGCTCTGAAGTTGCTTTGGAATGGGATGTCTCATTTAAAACCATGAACGATCCATCAGGACGAGCGGTTTCTAACGTGCATGCTGAAAGCTATAATAAAGGCTAACTTTTTATAATTATTCTAAAGTTACATTATAATCTGTCAACACTTGAAGGGTGTTAAAACTGATGTCATCTAAAGGTAAATTTGGAATTGGCAAAGTGATGTCTTCAAACACAATAGCTGTATCAGTTTCACTCTCTATTAAACCTACACCATCAGCAAAAAAGTTGGTCACTACCACAGCGTCTTGGCTTTGAACAATAGTAACACTTACAGGCAAAGGATCTGTAATATTAGCAGTAATTTCCAAATTGACTATCAATTGAGAGCTTATCACATTATCATAAGTTACACCATTAGTTTCATAAGTATCAAAATTATCACCCTTAATAGTTGTCAAGGTATAATCAATGGTCAAAGGAATACCTTGAAATTCTTGCTCTATTGTTTCATCTTGTGAAAAGAGTTCTGTACCTGAACTTACAGAAGTGTCAAAAATTACAGTGTTTTCTAAAGTGAAATTGATTTCAGGAAAATTATTTAAACCTAATCCAAATTCACCTGTATATAATAATGAACTATTACTTTTATTAAGTTTACCTTGTGATAAAGCCAAGGTTACAGGTCCCGAACCCACAGGATTATCAGAGTTTAATTCATAAACTGTATCTCCGCTTACTTCTGATGTTGTTGACACAGATAAGGTTTCATTGCTAATTATATCTTGTTGACTAGGCGAAGACAAGGTGTTTTCATAATCCCAAGAATTACCAACCACTAATGGAAAAAAATTTTCTGCAACTTCTTCTATATTAGGGTCGTTAGTATTGTCGTCGCCTTCGTTGACATCATTCATAGCATCATCGTCTGAAGAACATGATATTAAAAAGATAATACCTAAAATTAATGAAAGCTTAGATTTGATTGATTTCATAGTATGTTTTTTCCAAAGATATAAATTTTAATAGAAGACATAAATAGATATTTACAATAGTTTACTTATCTTTGCATAAATAAAAACTATAATGACAATTACTCAATTACAATATGTTTTAGCCGTTGCTGAGCATAAAAATTTCACCAAAGCTCGACAGCACGTTTTTGTAACTCAACCTACATTGAGTATGCAAATTCACAAATTAGAAGATGAACTAGGTGTTGAAATTTTTAACAGAAATAAAAAGCCAATTGCTTTAACCCAAGTTGGTCAAAAAATAGTTGCACAAGCCCGTAACATTGTCAATGAAAGCTATAGAATTCAAGATATTGTAGAACAGCAAAAAGGCTATATCGGTGGGGAATTCAAACTGGCAATTATTCCTACAATTATGCCAACTTTATTACCTATGTTTCTTAAAAACTTTATCAATCGCTATTCAAAAGTCAATCTGAAAATTTTAGAACTCAATACAACTGACATTATAGCAAAACTCAAATCTGGACAAATCGATGTCGCCATTGCTGCAACGCCACTTGAAGTCGAAAACATTGTTGAAAAACCTTTGTATTACGAACCATTTGTAGGCTATATTCCAGAGTCTCACAAGCTACATTCTAAGGCTAATTTATCTCCTGATGATTTAGATTCTAACGATATTTTACTCCTTGAAGATGACCATTGTTTTAAGGATAACATTCTAAATATTTGTAAAAACAGAAATACAAATCATCACTTGCCATATCAAATAGAAAGTGGAAGTTTTGAAACACTCATCAAACTTTCTCACGAAGGTTTAGGTATGACTTTATTGCCATATCTTCAAACTTTAGACCTTTCAAATCAACTCAAAAAAAACCTTAAAAATTTCAAAGACCCTAAACCTGCTCGAGAAGTGAGTTTGATTTATCACAAAAGCGAACTCAAATTGCAAATTATAAAGGCTTTACAAGAAACGATAAAAGGTGTGATTAAAGGAGCAATTGCTTTTCAAGATGTAGAAATTATTAGTCCAAAGCCCAAATGAGAATTTGAGTTTATAAGTTTAGGTTGATGAGGCTATGCGATTAATCGGTTTAAAGTCTTTTAGAATTTTAATAATCATCAAATCATAAACATTGCTTACTTTTGCAAACTAAATTTTTAAAAGATGAAAGCAGGAATTGTTGGTTTACCTAACGTGGGCAAATCTACCTTATTTAACTCATTATCTAACGCCAAAGCACAAAGTGCTAATTTTCCCTTTTGCACCATAGAACCCAATATTGGTGTAGTTAACGTGCCTGATCCAAGATTAGAACGGCTCGCAGAAATTGTCAACCCTCAACGAGTTCTTCCAGCAACGGTTGAAATTGTTGATATTGCTGGTTTGGTCAAAGGTGCAAGCAAAGGCGAAGGTTTAGGCAATCAATTTCTGGGAAACATCAGAGAAACCGATGCTATTATTCATGTGTTGAGATGTTTTGAAGATGATAATGTTGTTCACGTTGACGGTAATGTCGATCCAGTTAGAGATAAAGAAACCATTGATATTGAATTACAACTAAAAGATTTAGAAACTGCTGAAAAAAAATTAGAAAAAGTTAAACGTGCCGCCAAAACAGGTCAAAAAGAAGCACAAAAAGAAGCTGAAATTCTTCAAAAAATCGTTTCTTGGTTAGAGCAAGGTCAATCCGTAAGAAGCTTAGACTTGGATGATGAAGATTGGGAAACTTTCGTAAAACCCCTTCAATTTATTACTGATAAACCTGTGATGTATGTTTGCAATGTCAACGAAAATGATGCTGTTAGTGGCAATGATATGGTAGAAAAAATAAAAGCCATAAGTCAAAATGAAAAGGCTTTAGTTTTAACCTTAGCTGTTGGTATTGAAGCTGATATTGCCGAATTAGAATCTTATGAGGAACGCAAAATGTTTCTTGAAGACATCGACTTTGAAGAACCTGGCGTCTCAAAATTAATCCGTTCCGCTTATGACTTGCTTAACCAACAAACCTATTTTACCGCTGGCGAAAAAGAAGTAAGAGCGTGGACAGTACGCAAAGGTGCAACAGCTCCAGAAGTCGCAGGCGTTATCCATACTGATTTTCAAAAAGGCTTTATCAGGGCTGAAGTCATAAGCTTTGCAGACTACGATAAATATGCCAGTGAAGCCAAAATCAAAGAAGCGGGCAAGCTCAGAATAGAAGGCAAAGACTATATCGTTAAAGATGGCGATGTGATGAATTTTAGATTCAACGTCTAAGGAATTTAGAAACTTAATAAAATTATAAAAAACTCTGCTTAAATTCTAAATTTGTTGGGTTATATTGCATCTTTTACTATATTTAATTTTTGAACCTAAACATTGAAAGATATGTCTGAAGATAAAGCAAAAAACACCAACCCTGAACGTCATCAAACCGAGAGTGAAAATCCTGAAAATAGTGATAATCAAAACACTATAAACAATAATAATCATCAGGAAAAAAAATTGCTGAAAGATGATAATACAAAATCATCTGAAAAAGATGAGCAAAACCCTTCAGACCAAAATTTAAAACCAGAACAAACAGATATACCTGACAACTCTTCAACATCTGATGTTTCTGACAAAAAAGAATCTGTTGATAACATAGAAACCTCTCATAAAAACGCTGATACTACAATAGATTCAAACACAGATAAAAATAAACCTGACGCTGAACAAGAAGTTTCGGAAGAAAAAAATAAATCTGAAAATACTGAACCACAAGACCAATCAAATGATGATACTATAAATACTTCTGACGACGACGAACATCACAAAGAAATCGATGAAGCCAATGCCGAAGATTCTGAAGATGAACACAACGCCTCAAGACACGAGATAGAGCTCAAAGACTACGATGCTATGTCCATGGATGAGTTGGTGATTGAACTTGAAAAACTCTTAAAAAAAGAAAAAGTTCAAGCCATTCGCGAACACGTTACACAAATAAAAATAGCTTTTGATAAAAAGTTTAATGAAATCATAGACGAAAAAAAAGAACAGTTTATTGAAGACGGTGGCAATGTTATAGATTTTCATTATTCATCTCCAGTCAAAACTAAGTTTAATCGCATCTATTTTGAATATCGTGAAAAACGAGATGCTTACTACAAAAAACTCAAGAAAAATCTCAACGAAAACCTCAAAAATCGCTTGGCTTTAATTGAAGAACTTAAAAATATGATTGGAAGTGGTGGCGATATGAAAGCTACATTTAACCAATTTAAAGACCTTCAAGAACGCTGGAAAAACGCTGGACCAGTACCAAGAAATGAATATTCTAAATTGTGGAAAACTTATCATCACCACGTTGAACGATTTTATGACTTCTTACACCTCGATAGAGAATTTAGAGATTTAGATTTTCAATACAATCTTGACCAAAAATTGAAAATTATTGATCGAGCTGAAGAATTGGTCGAAGAAAAAGACATCAACAGAGCATTTAGAGAATTGCAACTGTTGCACAAAATGTGGAAAGAAGAACCTTATCCTGTAGCCAAAGAATACCGAGACGAAATTTGGGATAGATTTTCTGAAGCCACCAAAAAAATACACGATAACCGAAAAGCTCATTTTGAGCAACTCGATAAAGAACGAGAAAAAAATCTTGATGTTAAACTCGATATCATCAAACAGATCGAAACTTTAGCCGATACCGAAATCAAGTCTCACAAACATGCCCAAAAACAAATTAAACTTGTTCAAGAGTTAAGAGATTTGTTTTTTAAAGCAGGTCGTGTACCTCAAAAAGATAACGAAAAAGTTTGGAAAGCCTTTAAAGAACAAACCAGACGCTTTAACCGCTCAAAAAATGCGTTTTACAAAAATTTAAAACATCAGCAAAACGAAAATCTTGAAAAGAAGTTAGAACTTATCAAAATCGCTGAAGACAACAAAGACAGCGACGACTTTGAAACCACAACACCACTGATGAAAAAAATACAAGCCGATTGGAAAAAAATTGGTTTTGTGCCTCGCAAACATTCAGATAAAATTTGGAAACAATTTAAAGCCGCTTGCAACCATTATTTTGATAGATTTCACGCCCATAAAAATGAAGAAAATCAAGAAGAATTTGAAGCATTTAGGGCTAAAAAAGATTTGTTAGATGAAGTTAAAAACCTAAAACTTAAAGGCAAAAAAGACGAAGATTTAAAAACCATCAAATCTTATATAGAACAATGGAAGTCTTTAGGTCTAGTGCCTCAACAAAAAAAATACATTGAAGGCAAATTCAACAAAGCTTTAGATCAGTTGTTCAATAAAATGAAAATTAACAAAACAGAAGCCGAATTATTAAAATATGAAAATCGACTTCAAGGTTTAGAAGAAGCTGATGACAACCAACAAATCTATAAAGAAGAACAATTTTTAAGAACCAAAATCAGCGATACAAAAAGCAAAATCAATCAATTTGAAAATAACTTGCAATTTTTCTCAGAATCTGACAAAGAAAGTCCGTTAGTCAAAGAAGTTTATGACAATATCGATAAACTTAAAGATGAACTCGAAATGTGGGAAATCAAATTGAGAAAAATTAAATCCTTGTAAGTTAAATGTCGCCAACTCAAGCGTCAACACCTTGTCCATTATGTCAGCATCAAGCCGATTGGTTTTGTAGTTGCTTTAATATTCCACAAGATTTTTACCGCTGTTCAAACTGTTTGTCAATTTTTAAACCATCAAAATATTTTGTGGATGCAGACTTTGAAGAAGAACGCTACCGTACGCATAATAACGACGTTCACGATAAGCGTTACCAAAGCTTTGTCAGTCCAATCACAAATGCAGTTAAAAGAGATTTCTCATCAGACACCAAGGGTTTAGATTATGGCTGTGGCACTGGTCCAGTTGCAACCTATGTTTTAGAGCATGAAGACTATAACATCACACTTTACGATCCGTATTTTTATCCCGATTCTTCCTATGAAAATGAAGAATATGATTTTATCATTTGTTGTGAAGTGATGGAACATTTTTATGAGCCAAATCAAGAATTTGAAAAACTCAAAAATCTTTTAAAACCCAATGCTAAATTATACTGCAAAACCAAAATGATAACGAATGATTTTTCAGTAGAAAATTTTAAAAACTGGCATTACAAAAACGATCCAACGCACGTATTCTTTTACAGTCCAAAAACTTTGCAAGTCATTTGTCAAAAATTTGGGTTTAAATCTGTATCTTTTGATGAAAAATTAATTACGTTCAACACATGAAAAACTCAAATTTACATGTCATTGCAATGATACCAGCCAGATTGCAAGCCACGAGATTTCCTAGAAAGCTTTTGCAAGATCTCGGTGGCAAAAGTGTCATTGTCAGAACCTATCTTAACACAAAAGCCACAGGATTGTTTGATGAAGTCATTGTAGTAACCGATAGCCAAGAGATTTTTGATGATATCAAAAGCCACGGCGGTCAAGTTATGATGAGCCAAAAAGAACACAGTTGCGGTAGCGACCGTATTGCTGAAGCCGTTGAAACAATAAATACTGATATTGTTGTCAATGTACAAGGCGATGAACCTTTTACCGATAAAGACAGTTTAGAAAACTTGCTCAATGTTTTCCATCAAAACGATGCCGAGCAAATTGATTTAGCTTCACTGATGACACCACTAAATGACCTTGATGACATCCAAAACCCCAACTATGTGAAAGTGATTGTGAATCAACAAAACTTCGCTTTGTATTTCTCAAGATCGCCGATTCCCTATCATAGAAATCAAACAATTTCTGTTCAATATTACAGACACAAAGGCATTTACGCTTTTAGAAAACAAGCCATTCTGGATTTTTCAAAATTACCGATGTTAGGTTTAGAAGCCGCTGAACAAATAGAATGTATCCGTTTTTTAGAACACGGCAAAACCATTAAAATGGTTCAAACCCAAGAAAACAGTTTTGGCATAGACACTCCACAAGATTTAGACCGTGCCAAAGCTTTTTTTAACCAACAAAACCCATAAGTTATGGAAGAGCAAAAGCTCATGTCACAAAAAAAGCCGTCTTTTCCTATTAATGAAAATTTGGCTAAGTATCTAAAAATTTATAACCGTGAAACCAAAATCCCAGTGTTTTATGATGATTTGATGCGTTTTTCTGGCTCCGTAGCGGTTTATGACAAAAACGATGAAGACACACTTTGGGTAAGTTGCTATTATCCAGATTTTGAACGAGAAGAAATAGACGAAAGCCTTAAAAAGGTTTACACCATTTTGCACTCCGATGGTAAAAGTGGCAACCTTGACTTCTTAAATGTTGATGCTATTGACTTTTGCACTTTTGGTAATTCAAAACCCTTTCGCATTAAGATAAGAAATGTTTTAAACGACAATTTCACCTATTTTTATGTCAAAAAAGCCGATGCGTCTCGAATTTATGGTTTAGATTTCGAACATATTTTATCGCCACATCGCATCAATTTTTTGGTTTATAAAGACACCTTGATAGAAGAGCACATTTCAGGTATTCCAGGCGATGTGTTTATCAAAGAATTTTTAGACGATTGTGACCATCTCGAAAAAAACCAAATCGCTAAGCAGTTTGTTAAATTTAATGAGCGATGCTTACTGAGATTACTTGGCGATATGCGGTCTTACAATTACGTAGTTATTCCTACACACGATTTTGACCATGTGGACTACAAAATCAGAGCCATAGATTTTGACCAACAGTGCTACGAGGGGAAGCTCAATGTGTATCGTCCACAATTTTTTAAAGAAAACTACACCATGGTCAAGTTGGTGGAACGACACTTAGAAGAATCTTCCATTTTGCAATACAAGAAAGAAGAACGCTCACAAGTTGCCAAACGATTAATCACCTCTGAAAAACGATTTAGAATGCTGATTAGAAGCATGATAAAAGACCATGTATCGACTAAAGAAAACGTATTGCAACTCAGAAAAGAACTTGTAGAATATACCAAAGACATCAAGTTTAAACGTGCCAGAACAATGGGACATATTTTAAAAACCGCTTTAGAATTTGTTAAGCGGAATTATTTAGAATATGAAGATGTGAATTAAACTTTATAAAATTTTAGAATAAAGAAACCCTAATATATTGATATATAGTGATTTTTGTTTGTTAACGTTTTCTGTTTATAAAAAAGTAGTGTATTTTTGAGATTATGTGATAATTAGCTCTCATTTAAAAACATCCAATATGTTGTAACTTTACACAAAATAATAATAAATGAATACAAAACACGACATAATAATTGGAGACAGCAGACAAATGGACTATCTCGAAGACCAATCTGTCCAACTTGCAATTACCTCACCACCCTATTGGCAATTGAAAGATTACGGTACAGACAACCAAATTGGTTATCATGAAGATTACGAAACTTACATTAATAACCTAAACCTCGTATGGAAAGAGTGCTATCGAGTACTTGAAAATGGGTGTAGGCTTTGTGTGAACATTGGCGACCAATTTGCCCGAGCCGTTTATTATGGACGTTATAAAGTAATTCCTATCCGGACTGAAATCATTAAATTCTGTGAAAGTATAGGATTCGATTATATGGGTGCTATCATTTGGCAAAAACAAACGACCACTAACACAACAGGCGGTGCTTCCTTGATGGGAAGTTATCCAAATCCCCGTAATGGAGTTTTATCCATCGACTATGAGTTTATTTTGCTTTTCAAAAAACTTGGCAAACCCAAAAGAGTAAACAAAGAAGTTAAGGATCAATCGAGTATGACCAAAGAAGAATGGAAAGAATACTTTAATGGACATTGGAATTTTGGTGGAGCAAGACAAGATGGGCATATTGCAACGTTTCCTGAAGAATTGCCACACCGTCTAATAAAAATGTTTTCATTTGTTGGAGATACGATTCTTGACCCGTTTTTAGGAAGTGGAACAACTTCGCTAGCGTCTAAAAAATTAAACCGTAATTCTGTTGGATATGAAATCAATCCTGAATTTAAACCTTTTATTGAAAAAAAACTTGGCGTAATAACACCTGAATTGGGACAGGACGAGATTAACTTCCACAGACAGAAGTCGCAAACAGATTTTGAAACCGAAATCCAGAAACAACCCTATATCTTTAAGGATTTTCATAATTTTGACAAGAAAGTTGACCCTAAAAAACTCCAATTTGGTTCAAAAATAGATAAATACAAAAAAAATAGAGAAGAATTTTTTCGAGTAAAAAAAGTGATTAGCCCTGAACTTATACAATTGAATAATGGTCTCGTTGTACGCCTTCTTGGTGTGAAAGAAAACCCACTAGCAAATGGGGAAGCAACTCAATTTTTAAAAGACAAAACCAGTAAGCAACAAGTTTTTTTAAAATATGATGAAGTTAAGCATGACAACTCAAACAATTTATTGGCTTATGTTTACTTAAAAAATAAAACTTTTCTGAATGCCCATTTAATCAAAAATGGTCTTGCCATTGCAGATACAGAAATAGAATACAAAAACAAGAAAAAATTCCAACAATTACAAGAGAGTTATGTCAACTAATCAACCTATAAAACACGCAAAACCATTCGGAAAAAAAGAAAAAGTATTAAACTATGCAAGTAATACTTACCAGCTGACAAGACCAAAAAAAGTTGGGGCAGTTATGGCATTAATTCGTGAGTGTCAACCCACTGCTTTAGACGAATGGGAACAATACTATTTTGAGAACGCTTATTCTAAGTCTAAGACTAATCCAGTAAAAATAACTCAAGAAGTCTTAGATGAACTTGGCGAAAGACTTTATGCAAAAATTACTGAAGTTGTTATTCCTGAATGGACTGCCGCTTTTAAAGATTTAAGCCTAGAAGATTGCAAGGAATACATTTACCAAGTAACTATTGTTAGAACTTATGATGGATTTCTTCTCGAAAAATCTGTTGTAAATGATGGTCTTGCAAAGACCTTTCCTGAAGTGGAGTTTGAGGAATCAGACGAAGAACTCGACCACGCAGGAGACATTGATTATATCGGTAAAGTGGGCGACAAAGCTTTTGGTATCCAAATAAAACCAATAACAGCAAACTCAAACTTCGCCAACTATAACATTTCTGAACGAATGAACAACAGTTTTAAAAATTTTGAAGACAAGTTTGGCGGTAAAGTGTTTATAATATTCTCAACACGAGTTGGAAATAAAAAAAATATTGTAAATAAGGATATATTGAAAGAAATTAAAATTGAAATTCAACGTTTAAAAAGGTAAAACAAAAGCTAAGAATGTATAAATGTAATGCAGGCTAAAGTGTTAGATATAAACGAATAGATGAGCTAGTAGAATTAACACCAAATTATGCTATCGAAAAAGGTTGAACCAAGCTGTCATTTTTATTTATAAATAAGCATCAGATTGAATAATTTTTGGAGCTTTACTAGGCTCAAACCAAACCGCATTTAATTTGCCTTTAAGTTGAATTTTATGATCTCTCACCTCAAGCCAACTGCCTTCTTTTAAACCAACAACATTAACGTTGTTAAACACTTGAAATTCTTTAATACGCGTTCGTCGAGTTTCTCCTTTGTGTTTTGAATTCGGCTCGGTTTCAATATAATGTGCATTGATGTTGAACGGCAAAACCCCTAAAGCTTCAAAAGAATTAGGCATCACAATAGGCATATCGTTTGTGGTTTGCATATTTGGTCCGCAAATATTGCTCCCAGCACTTGTGCCGAGATAAGGCGTTCCTGATAAAATTTTTTGTTTTAAAACAGACATCAAATCCAATTCTTGGAGTGTTTTAACCAGCAAAAACGTATTACCGCCACCAACAAATATAGCTTTGGATTTTTCGACTGCTTCTCTATAATTTTCAAATTCTTGTAAACCTTTTACAGAGGCGTTTAAAAATGTCAAACCGTCTTTAGCCTTTGCTGTATATTCATCGTAGGTCAATCCTGATGGTCTTGCAAAAGGAACAAACAAAATCTCTCTAACTTCTTTGAAATGTTCTGATAATGTGGGTTTTAAATATTCTAGATAGCTACTTCCATAAATGGTGGACGTGCTAGCGATAATACAATTCATCGTATATTATTTTAAAAACCGTAATTTAGTTAATTTTAAAGTGACTATTATGAGAAATATTGTCGAAATTTAAAAAATCAATCTACATCGTTTAACACCAATTAAAAATCTTATGTTCGAATCGTTTAGCATTGTCATAGCCTTAGTTTCACTTTTCAGTTTCATCAATTATAAATTTTTAAAACTCCCCAACACCATAGCGTTGATGATTTTAAGTCTTATCACGGTTGTGATTTTAATTTCTATTAAAAATGTCTTCCCTGAAGTTTATCAATTTTTTTGTGATTTAGTGATCAATTCCAATTTTGAAAAATTATTATTAGATACTTTATTGAGTTTCCTCTTATTTGCTGGTGCATTGCACGTCAACATCAAGGATTTGGCTCACGAACGCTGGTCGGTTTTGCTTTTTGCGAGTTTTGGGGTTTTAATTTCTACTATTTTAGTCGGTAGCTTGGTGTATTTTGTAGCCCAACTTTTAAGCGTGAATTTGGATTTCACTTATGCTTTGGTTTTTGGTGCACTCATCTCTCCTACTGACCCTGTTGCTGTTTTAGCCATTTTAAAAAAATACGATATTTCTAAAAGCCTCAAAATGAAAATTGAAGGCGAATCGCTATTTAATGATGGTATTGGTGTGGTGGTTTTTTCTGCGATGTTGCTCATTGCTCAACTCAAACATCCTGAATTAGATGTTGGGATTGGTAAAGAAGTTGGACTTTTATTTCTTAAAGAAACTGTTGGTGGTCTGGCGTTTGGTAGCTTAATTGGTTTTGTAGGCTACTATAGCATCAAAGCCACAAAAGACAATCCGCACTTGGCTGTAATGATGAGTATTGCTATTGTAGTAAGCGGTTATGCTGTGGCATCGCTATTACACATCTCAGGACCTTTGGCAATGGTCATGGCGGGCTTGATCATTGGCAACAAATTAGATGTTAATCATCATAAACATCAAATGTGTACTGAACAACTCAATAATTTCTGGGAAATTTTAGATGAAATTCTCAACGGCGTCTTGTTTGTCTTAATAGGTTTAACACTGCACCTCATCACTTTCGATAACACAGTTATCATCTTAGGACTCATCGCTATTGTATTGGTTTTAATTTCACGTTTTGTCTCAGTGTTTTTACCTTATAGCTTTTTAAATCATAAAGAATATTCAGCATTCAAAACTTCTGCTGTTTTAACTTGGGGTGGTTTGCGTGGTGGTATTTCCCTGGCTTTGGCTTTTAGTCTGTCTGGTACAGCTTATGGCAATGTTATTATTCAAATCACCTTTATCATTGTTATTTTTGCCATTTTAGTGCAGGGTTTGAGTATTGGCAAGTTGGTCGAAAAATTATTGCCAACATAATTATCTAAACATCCCATAATAAACACTAACTAAATAAAGTAAATAACGTGAGTTTGATTTATTGAAAGCTGTAAATCAGATGATCACATCTTTTTGTTAGCAAATTTTGTCATTTCGAACGAAGAATGAGGAGAAATCTCATCCTATTGAGATGTCTCGTCGCTCATGCTTCGCTCTGTCAACATTACAAATGATTAAATATCTGTATTTTATATGAATATATTTTATTGTAATTTATATTGAACTCACGTTAAATATGCATTCAATGTGAAGCCAAGTCTATTTGATTTAATAATCCTATATTTGAACTAAAAATAGAATATGACTATAGGTGTTATTGGGGCTGGAACCATGGGAAGCGGAATTGCACAAATCGCATCAACTCAAGGTTGTGAAGTGGTTTTGTTTGATAAAAATCCAAATGCTTTAAAGCAATCTGAACAAAAACTAATAAAGATTTTAAACCGCTTGATTGAAAAATCTCGAATCACAGTAGAGGAGAAAGATGGAATTTTAAATCGGATAACTTACTCTCAAGACCTAAACGATTTTAAACGCGTTGAATTTTGCATTGAAGCCATCGTTGAAAATCTTGAGGTTAAGCAAGGTTTGTTTAAAGATTTGGAACAAATTGTTCCTAAAGATGCTGTAATGGCAACCAACACCTCATCATTGTCTATTGCTTCGATTGCTTCGGCTTTAGAAAACCCTGAACGTTGTGTTGGGGTTCATTTTTTTAATCCTGCACCTTTGATGCCGTTGGTTGAGATTATTCCAGCAGTTCAAACCGATAAAGTGATTTTTGATCAGGTTTTTAAAATGATAGATTCTTGGGGCAAAACACCTGTTAAGGCTAAAGACACACCAGGCTTTATTGTCAATCGTGTGGCTCGTCCATTTTATGGCGAAGCTTTGCGAATTCTTGAAGAAGGCATTGCTGACGTAGCAACAATAGATTGGGCAATGACAGAATTAGGGCATTTTAAAATGGGACCATTTCAGCTGATGGATTTTATTGGTCTCGATGTCAATTATACCGTGACGGAAACCGTATTTAAAGCTTTTTATTACGATCCGAGATATAAACCTTCATTCACTCAAAAACGCTTAGCCGAAGCAGGTTATTTAGGAAGAAAAACGGGTAAAGGTTTTTATAAATATGATGATAAAACCGTGAATCCAAAACCTGTTAAAGATGAGAAATTAGGTTATCAAATTTTAAATAGAATTTTAGTTATGCTTATCAATGAAGTCGCCGATGCTTTGTATCTCAATATTGCTTCAGCTAAAGATATAGAATTGGCAATGACCAAAGGTGTTAACTATCCGAAAGGACTTTTGGCTTGAGCCAATGAACGTGGCATTCACTGGTGCGAGCAACGTATGGACGATTTATACCACCAATATCACGAAGACCGCTACCGATGTAGTCCGCTTTTGAGAAAACTGCATTCAGAAAACAAACAGTTTAAGGTTTAACCACTAATTTTTTTCATTTGATTTTAACCGATACCCATACGCATTTATACAGTAACGCTTTTGATGACGACCGAGATGAAGTGATTCAAAACGCTTTGCAACAAAATATCAAACGTTTTTTTATACCAGCCATAGATTCTGAAACCACTCAAGCGATGTATGACTTAGAAAAGGCTTATCCCGAAAATATATTTTTGATGATGGGCTTGCATCCGACATCGGTTCAACCTAAAACTTATCTTGAAGAATTGCAACATATTGAAAATCAATTTAAAAAAAGAGATTTTTATGCCGTTGGTGAAATTGGGATTGATCTGTATTGGGACAAAAGCACTTTAGGCATTCAACAAGAGGCTTTTCATCGGCAAATTGAATTGGCAAAGCAATACCAATTGCCTATTGTTATCCATTGCCGTGATGCTTTTGATGAAGTGTTTGAAGTTTTAGAACAGCACAAAGGCGATGATTTATATGGTATTTTTCATTGTTTTACAGGAACTTATGAGCAAGCCCTGCAAGCGATTTCTTATAATATGCATCTCGGCATTGGTGGTGTGGTCACATTTAAAAATGGTAAGATTGATCAATTTTTAAATCAAATAGACTTGAAGCATATTGTTTTAGAAACTGATTCGCCGTATCTAACTCCAAAACCCTTTCGTGGCAAGCGTAATGAAAGTGCTTATTTGACTTATATTGCAGAAAAATTATCAGAACTATACAATCTATCTTTACAGCAAATTGCTGAAATTACCACAGCAAATTCTAAACGTGTTTTTGGGATTTAATTTTAAAGAATTATGACAACATCGGGTTCAAAACTTTTATTGATTTACACGGGAGGAACCATCGGGATGATTCGCGAAGACGAACAAGGCAGTTTAAAGGCTTTTAACTTTGATGAGTTGTTGTCTAAAATCCCAGAAATTAAACTTTTAGATCACAAAATTGATACCTTGAGTTTTGACCAGCCGATTGATTCATCAGATTTTGGATTGATACAATATCGCGAGTTGGCACAAATCATATATGATCAATACAGCAATTACGATGGCTTTGTGGTTTTACACGGCGACGACACGATGTCTTATACAGCTTCGGTGATTTCGTTTATGTTAGAAAATTTATCAAAACCCATCATATTTACGGGGTCTCAACTGCCTATTGGTGATTTACGCACCGATGCTAAAGAAAATCTGATTTCAAGTATTCAAATTGCAGGTTTAAAACAAAATGATAGACCAGTAATAAAAGAAGTCGGCTTGTATTTTGAATATAAATTATACCGTGCCAACCGAACAACCAAAGTCAACGCCGAGCATTTTGAAGCTTTTGATTCGCCTAACTATCCAGATTTAATTCATTCTGGCGTTAATCTAAAAGTGAATTATTCAGCTTTGAAACGCGTAAGAAAAATTAAAGATTTGGTGTTGCACAAAGACTTAGAAGATCAAATTTTGTTGTTAAAATTATTTCCTGGTTTAAACCAAAAAGTTTTTGAATCACTAATGGATATTCCTTGTATAAAAGGCATTGTTTTAGAAAGTTTTGGAAGTGGTAATTTTAAAACTGATGAGTGGTTTTTAGAAGGCATTCGTTCAAAAATCAATCAATCTATACCAGTCGTCAACATCACTCAATGCATTGGTGGCCAAGTT
Organism: Flavobacterium sp. CS20; assembly: GCF_018080005.1. NCBI lineage: Bacteria > Pseudomonadati > Bacteroidota > Flavobacteriia > Flavobacteriales > Flavobacteriaceae > Flavobacterium > Flavobacterium sp. CS20. The sequence goes on from NZ_CP073015.1 coordinate 1,689,881, forward strand.
ACAATGGGCAAATATTACACCAGCGAACACTTGCAAAGAATCGGTGTAATATCAGGCAATGATATGACCACAGAAGTCGCAATGACCAAAATGATGTTTATGTTACCTAAGCGATTGAGTATGAAAGTGTTTAAAACCATTTTTGAAACTTCTTTGCGTGGTGAAGTTAGCGAAGCTTAAATCGCTATAAAACATCAAACTGTTGTATGAATCCTTATTTATGTTTTAATTTGCAAATCCAATAGAGAGGTGGATGAGTGGTCGAAGGCGCACGCCTGGAAAGTGTGTATACGCCACAAGCGTATCGAGGGTTCGAATCCCTTCCTCTCTGCAAAAGAAAACCCACAACGAAAGTTGTGGGTTTCTTATTTTTTGTGTGTTGAAAACCAACAGACTTATTTTGTTAGAAGTTGTCATTTATCTGAATAGATAATATTACAAAGTTTAACTCGATTAAAACTATTATATTTGTTTAAAAGTATTTTTTTTAATTGAACAATAATAAACATCTATCAAATTGTTGAACTTAGGCGAACACGATGAATTTATAATAGATCGAGACACTCCGCCAGGGCTATTTCTCAAACACCAATCAGGTGATGAAGTTTTATTACCTAATAAATATAAGCCAGAAAACTTCAAAATAGGCGACAAATTGCGAGTGTTTGTATATTTAGATCATGACGAGCGTCCTGTAGCTACCACACTTGAACCCAAAGTTAAGCTTGATGAATTTGCTATGCTAAAGTGCGTTGATGTCAATCAGTTTGGAGCATTCTTAGATTGGGGTTTAGAAAAACATCTTTTTGTGCCTTATGCAGAACAGGCATATAAAATGGAAGTAGGCCAAACCTATTTGATATTTTGCTATCTAGATGAAGAAAGTCAACGCTTAGTAGCTTCAAGTAAGGTCAATCATTTTGTAGATAATTCAGTGCTTACCGTAAAAGAATTTGAAGAAGTTCAGCTTCAGGTAACAAACAAAACAGATTTAGGTTACAACATGATTATCAACAACATACATCTCGGTTTGTTATATTTTGATGAAGTTTATGAAAGTTATAAAACTGGAGATAAGCTTGTAGGCTACATAAAAAAAATACGTAAAGATCATAAAATAGATTTAACACTTTCAAAGTTTGGTTACAAAAGCATAGAACCTAATGCAAACAAAGTAATGCGTATTTTAAAAGAAGCTGATGGTTTTCTACCTTACCATGATAAATCAAATCCACAGCAGATTTATCAAACTTTTAAAATGAGTAAAAAATCATTTAAAAAAGCTATCGGTATTCTTTACAAAAAAAAGCAAATAAAAATATTACCCAACAAAGGTATTGAAATACATAAATATTAAACTGTTATTTTGTTAAAATCAAACAGTTGAAAAGCTCATCAAAAACTTGTATCTTTGTGTAAAAACAATTTAAACCTACAATATGCAAGAAAACAAGAAAAAAGATTGGCCTTTGTGGGAAGTTTTTGTGAGAAGCAAAAACGGACTTGAGCATCGTCATTTTGGCAGTCTTCATGCACCCGATGCAGAAATAGCAATAAAAAATGCTCGAGACGTTTATACAAGAAGAAAAGAAGGTGTAAGTATTTGGGTTGTAGAATCTAAACATATCAAAGCTTCAAATCCAGACCATAATCCAGAAATGTTTGACCCAGCTGATGACAAAGTTTATAGGCATCCTACATTTTACAACTTACCCGATGATGTTAAACACATGTAATTTTTAATTCATGAGCCACCAAAATCTTATACAATATATATACAGTATTGCTGATAATACTTTAATACTCGGTCAACGCCTATCAGAACTTTGCGGACACGGACCAACTTTAGAAACCGATATTGCCTTGACAAATATGGCTTTAGACTTGCTTGGGCAAACCCGTTCATACTATCAATACATTGCAAATTTGTCAACTAAAAATGCCACAGAAGACGATTTTGCTTTTTTAAGAAAAGAACACGAATATAGAAATGTTTTATTAGTTGAGCAACCCAACACTGACTTTGCTTACGTCATCACAAGACAATATTTTTTTGATGCCTTTCACTTTTTATTCCTCAAAGAATTACAATCTTCTAAAGATTTAACCCTAAAAGCAATAGCACAAAAAAGCATAAAAGAAGTTAGTTATCATCAACAATTTTCTGCTGATTGGTTAAAGCGTCTCGGCGATGGCACTAAAGAAAGTCATCAGAAATCTCAAAAAGCAGTTGATGATTTGTGGGTATTCACAAAGGAGCTCTTTAACACTTCACAACAAGATAAAGCAATTATAGAAAACGGTCAAGGGGTAAACCCAAATACTTTTAAATCCCAATATTATGATACACTTTCTAATATATTAACTGAAGCCAAATTAAAAATTCCTGAGGTGAAATATTTTCAGGAAGGTGGAAAAGAAGGCATTCATTCTGAGTATATGGGCTATATTTTAGTAGAAATGCAATATATGCAAAGAACTTATCCTGATATGAAATGGTAATGCAATGACTAAAAATTCTGATATACAAAAACAATTATACCCAATTCTTAAGTCTATTCCAGACCCTGAAATCCCTGTGTTGTCCATTATCGATTTAGGTGTCGTGCGTTCGGCAAAAGTAAACAACCATATAGCCAAAGTTAAAATCACGCCAACCTACAGTGGCTGTCCTGCAATGGATGCTATTGGAGATGATATCAAAAAAGCCTTGAAAGAAAACGGATTTGAACCAGAAGTTGAACTTGTTTTGTCACCAGCATGGACTACCGATTGGATGACCGAAGAAGGCAAGAATGCTTTAAAAAAATATGGAATCGCCCCACCTTTAGATGCCACATCAGATAAAAAAGCTTTATTAGGTGAGCAACAAGTGGTACCGTGTCCACAATGCGAATCTACCAATACTAAATTGGTCAGTCAATTTGCATCAACTGCTTGTAAGGCTATGTTTAGATGTCAAGACTGTGATGAAACTTTTGATTACTTCAAATGTTTGATTTAAATTTTCAAGTTTTAGCTTCAAAAGCATTCTTTTACTTACAGAGAAGAAACTGAAATCATAGAAAATGGATAAATCCATTCACCATCGAATATTTGCAATCCATAGCCTACGGTTTAAACCGTGAGCTATGAAAAATGCACAATCCCATCCGTTTCAACGGTTTCAAATAGTTGGATTGAAGTTCTATTTATAACAAATCCGAAATTTATAACTTTAAATTCTGACTTTCTGAGGAAACCCTAATTATCTACTATAATTTGGTGATTCTTTGGTTATTGTAACATTATGAGGATGGCTTTCGTGTATGCCAGAAGAAGTGATTTTTACAAATCGTCCCTTTTGTTTTAATTCTTCAATAGAAGCGACACCACAATAACCCATTCCTGCTCTTAAACCACCAATAAATTGGTTCATACTTTCATACAATTCACCTTTATAAGGCACACGACCAACAATGCCTTCTGGAACTAATTTTTTGATATCATCTTCAACATCCTGAAAATATCTGTCTTTTGAACCTTTGCTCATGGCTTCAATAGATCCCATTCCTCTATAAGATTTATATTTTCTACCATCATAAATAATGGTTTCTCCAGGAGATTCTTTGGTACCTGCCAGAAGTGAGCCTAGCATAACACAATCTGCTCCAGCGACGATAGCCTTAGGAATATCGCCAGTGTATCTAATGCCGCCATCTGCAATAATAGGTACATCTGTATCTTTTAAAACTTCATAAACTTCCATGACCGCAGAGAGTTGAGGAAAACCAACCCCAGCAACAACACGAGTTGTGCATATTGAACCTGCACCAATTCCAACTTTTACAGCATCTGCTCCAGCATCGACTAGATATTTTGCGACTTCGCCAGTTGCAATATTGCCAACAACAATATCTATTTTTGGAAATTGAGATTTTATTTTTTTTAAAACCTTTACAACACCAAGAGTATGACCATGAGCGGTATCAATAATCAAAGCATCTACGCCAGCTTCAATTAGAGCTTTGGCTCGCATTGTTGCATCTTCAGTTACACCAATAGCTCACGCAACCCTTAACCGACCATATTCGTCTTTGTTGGCGAGAGGTTTTTGTGTCAATTTAGTGATATCTCTAAATGTTATGAGTCCTACTAATTCATTATCTCCCTTGACAACAGGTAATTTTTCAATTTTATATTTTTGAAGAATGACTTCAGCCTCTTTTAAAGATGTACCTTCATTTGTAGTAATGAGGTTGTCTTTAGTCATAACCTTATCAATGGCTTTTTCGTCATCATTTTCAAACCTTAAGTCTCTATTCGTTACAATACCAACAAGTTTGTGGTTTTTATCAACAACTGGAATGCCACCAATACTATTTTCTTTCATCGAAGATTTTGCATCTTTAACTTTTGCGTTTTGACCTAAAGTTACTGGATCTAAAATCATTCCGCTTTCAGCTCTTTTTACTTTTCTAACTTTGAGAGCTTGATCTTTGATGCTCATATTTTTGTGCAAAACACCTATACCACCTTCTCTAGCCATAGCAATAGCCATCTTAGATTCTGTTACAGAATCCATGGCAAGAGATACAATAGGTACATTTAAATTGATGTTTCTGGTAAGACGTGAACTTATGTTTACATCTCTCGGCAATACCTTTGAATAATTTGGAACTAACAGCACATCATCATAGGTATAACCTTCAAATTGGATTTTTTGGGAAGCTGTATTCATTTTGTAGCTTTCTTTGCAAAATTAAATTATTAAATACACTTTGAGGTAAATACCAGTCAATTTATTTTTAATTTTAAAAAAAATTATATCTATAACTTTAAGTTACAAAATATTAATATTAAAAAAAAACTCTAATTCTTTTTATAAAGAAAAATATATATATATTTGCACAAGTAAATATTTTTTCTTACAATACTTTCGTATGTGAAAGAGAAATAGCCAATCAGTATGAAATATAAGATTTTGATTATTTTTATATCACTAATTACCTTTGCAGAAGTTAGTGCTCAATGTATAACTTGTCCACCACCACCAGGTGGAATTGGATTTGATGATAATGTTAATGATGAAATTCCAATAAATGGCTTGGTTCTAGTAGGGCTTGTTGTTGGTGCATTTTTTGGCGTCAAAAAAATAAAAAAATAATTTTACTCCCAATTACATTTTTTGTCTAAAATATTTAATTTATTATTACCCCAAAGGTCTATTTTTATAGATAAAATGAACTCCTTAAACATTTTTGTTTTGTAAGACTTCTAAAAATCACTCATTTTGATGACTTTATAAAATTGAGCTATTTAACGTGAGTTCGATATAAATTCCAATAAAATATATTCATATAAAATACAGACATTTAATCATTTGTCAGGTCAACAGAGCGAAGCATGAGCGACGAGACATCTCAGTAGGATGAGATTTCTCCTCATTCTTCGTTCGAAATGACAAAATTTGCTGACAAAAATATGTAATCATCTGATTTACAGATTTCAATAAATCGAACTCACGTTATAATATCAATTGGAGTGAATAATAATATCGCTAATAAAAAGGTGAAGATATAATCCCGAATGTTATATCAAAAACCTAAAGCAACATCATAACGAAATACTTTCACAAAAGAATTCATGTCGTAAATTGTGAAACTATAAGGTTTAGATAATGGATAAGTTTTTAAACCACGAGATTTAAATCATGGTCTAAAAATTTAATAATCCATTTGACTTTAAGCCGTTTTAACGGATTTCAATATTTAATTGTTCCCCAAAATAATTGGCATACCACTATCACCAGAGCCGATAACAATAACCTTTGAATTATTAGATTTTGATAATTCTATCGTGGCTTGAATCCCTTTTTCTTGAAGGATTTTATCGGTTAGAGATGCACTTAAAATTTGGTTTGCAGTGGCTTTACCTTCAGCTTCAATACGTTGTCTTTCTTTTTCTTTTTCTGCTTTTTCTAATCTAAACTCGTATTCCAAAGATTCTTGCTCTTGTTTCAATTTTCTTTCAATAGCATCTTTAATGGTTTGAGGCAAAGACACATCTCTTACCAATATTTCATTGACTTGAACATATTGATTTTCAAGAAGAGCTTTTGTTTCTTCAAACATTTCATTTTGGATAGTTTCACGTTTTTGAGCATACAGTTCTTCTGGCTTATATCGACCAACAACAGCTCTTGTTGCCGAACGAACCGCTGGTTTAATCAGTAACTCGAGATAATCTTCGCCTCTTTTTTGGTGTAAAAGTCCAATTTGACCAGGTTGTGGTTGAAACCAAATGGTGGCATCTAATTTGATGTCCAATCCATTTGAAGATAAGACAGTCATTTTTTCATCTATAGATTGTTGTCTTACATTGTAAACATACACTGTATTCCAAGGTGCTATAATGTGAAAACCTTCTCCCAATGCTGGCTCATCAGTAACAACACCTTCACCTAAAGGTTCAAATAAAACTCCAGCTTCACCTGAGCCGATAGTTACAACAGTATTAGCTAAAATAATGATGCCAACAATCACCACAATAATAATTGCAACGACTGATTTTGATAATTTTTCCATAATTTCTAAATTTTTTATATTAATCCGTGGTATTTTCTACTCAACCACTCAATTCCCAAAAATACAATTAATATAATGAAAAGTATCCACCATTGGATTAAAGATTGCTTTTTTTCTATAGATTTTTGGATAGATTTAAACTTTTGTGCTGTAGTCAAATACGTTTTGAGCTTATCGAGTTGGTCGGCATAAAACAAAGTGTCAGAAATCTGCTGAAGTTTCTCAACATTAGCACGATAAAATTGTTTCTCTAACACAAAATCTATGAGAGTAAATTGACCGCTTTCTGAAATGTTTTCACCTTCAACAAGAATTTTATAACTGTAATCACCCGCTGGTAAATCATTGATTTTTGTGGAATAGTTTTGGTCTTTCAATACTAAAGTGTAGGAAAAAGTTTTGTTGCTCGTTTCTTCCGTTACCTTAAGACTTATCTTTTGGTTAGGATCAAAATTGTAGTTTTTATCAAAATATTGAAGGCTAATTCTGTTGTTTTCTCCTTTGTTATAAAAAGATTTTACATCGGTAACCAATCGTTTTTTGGTGGTTGTAGAACTCACAAATTGCACTAATTGATCCACAAAACGGTCAAAGGTTTCAAAATCGCCTTGATCGACAAATGAACGCATACGCCATCGCCAAAGGTTTTCGCCAAATAAATACGCTGATTTTTGGTTGTTTTCTGAAACTGTCATCAATAATGGCTGACGAGTAGAAAAACCATCGATATTTTGATAAAGTAAAATATCTCCTTCTGTAGTCATTTCAATATCACCAAATGTGTTTTTTAAGGGAGGAAAATTTGAAAAACCGATGTCTTCTATTTGGTAACTGCTAAAAGCTTTGTTTAATTCTGGATAATAATCTTCAGTAGCCCGAGATAAGGTTTTATTGAAATGAGATTGATTGCTGTTTAAAAAATTATAATCGGTTTGTGTTCCACCAATGACAATGTTATTAAGCTTTTGGGTTTGGATAGTATTAAAAACCTGTTTAAAATTAGTTTCAGGCTGATAAAGCATAATCAAATTATAGGTTGCTAAATCTTTATTGAAATCGCTAATATTTTGTAACTCAACTTGGCGTTGTTGATTAGATTCGATGCTTTTTTTCAGCATTCCTAAATCGGGATGAAGCCTATTGAATAAAATCAGAATCTTGGTGCGTTCGTCAATCACTTCAACGGCAAATTGTTGGGTGTTGTTTTGGGTGTTTTTTTCGTTTACGGGTTGAAGTTCAGCCGTGATGGTATTGACTCCGAATTGATTGGCTTTAAGGTATATTTTAAAATTTTGAGCTTTGTTGTCTTTGTTAAATGAAATTGGTTTTCTTGCAATGACTTTGTTTTGACGTTTTAAAACAAACTCAGTTTTGACATCTTTATCAGTATTTGAACTCAAAAAGACCTCAACAGGAAATTGATTATTGAGAAATGCGTAGCGGTTAGCATTGATGCGGTCTATTTTTAAATCGGCATAATCGGTCGTATCGCCTACAACAACAGGAATCAGATTTTGTTGAGATGACTTAGCGGTATAGAGATAATCCTGACCAAGTGTTTGTTGACCATCGGTAAACAGCAATATGTGTGATGATGTTGATCGATAGATATTAGACATTTCACGGATAAAATGACTGATATTGGATTGTGTATCCATAAAATTTAAACTATCTAATGACGAATAATTTTCGCCAAATTGGTAGAGCTGAAGATTAAAAGCATCACCTAATTCTTCGTCATTGATCCACTTCAGAAGATTTGATTTGTAAGCTGAAGTATCTGTCAGTTGAGCGATTGACATAGAATTATCCACACCAATTATCAGGTTTGGTTTTTCTATAAAATAAGTGGTTTGTTTAATTTTGGGATTGAGCAGTAACAAACCTATACACAGATAGACCAAAAATCTGGGTACAGCAAATAACAAAGCTCTTTTAAACTGTTTTTTAAATTGATTTTGGTATTGAAACCAAGTTAAGCCAAGGCTCAAAATAACAATCAAAATTATCCACAACACGTCAAATTCATTCATACACAAAAGTTCAAAACCAGCATTTTAAAATGTAATTTAGGTGAGCATACCACCATCAACATTTATAGTTTGTCCAGTAATATAAGCACTCATATCACTGGCGAGAAATACGCAAGCATTAGCCACGTCTTCTGGTGTTCCACCGCGTTTTAGTGGAATGGCTTGTCGCCAACCTTCAACGGTTTTTTCGTCTAATTTTTCAGTCATTTCGGTTTCGATAAATCCTGGAGCTATCACATTGGTTCTGATGTTTCTAGAACCGAGTTCGAGAGCCATAGATTTTGAAAACCCTATAACGCCAGCTTTTGAAGCCGCATAATTGCCTTGACCTGCATTGCCTTTAACACCAACCACAGAGCTAATGTTGATGATACTACCGTGACGTTGCTTAAGCATTGGTCTTAAAATGGCTTTGGTTAAATTAAAAACCGAATTCAAGTTAACTTTAATGACTTTATTAAAATCGTCTTCACTCATACGCATCAACAAGTTGTCTTTGGTAATCCCAGCATTATTGATTAAAACATCAATTTGACCAAAATCTTCCAAAACTGATTTGACTAAGTCTTGAGCTTGGTCAAAGTCAGCGGCATCAGATTGGTATGCTTTGGCTTTTACGCCTTCAGCTTCTAAAATTTTGACGAGTTCTTCAGCTGGACTAGCAGATGAGTTATAAGTAAAAGCCACATTTGAGCCTTGTTTAGCGAATTGTAAAGCAATACCACGACCTATTCCACGGCTTGCTCCTGTAATCAAGGTGTTTTTATTATCGAGTAAACCCATATTTAAAATTTTTGTGATTGAAAGCAAATATAATTAAAGTTGTGGGTTTGGTGATTAAGTTGTGGAATTGATACTATTTAAATTCATTAAACCATGCTCAAATAAATATAATAATTTAAATTTGCAAAACTATTTGACAAAACAAGATTTAAAATATGCTCAAGTGGCGGAACTGGTAGACGCGCTGGATTCAAAATCCAGTTCTGGCAACAGAGTGCGGGTTCGATTCCCGCCTTGAGTACAAAGAGGGAATCATCCTTACGGATGTTCCCTTTTTTTGTTAAAAAACTCTGGAAAGCCTTATTATATTTGCAAAGTAGCAACACGGCTTCGTTGAATGGCAGGGTTCGGAAACTGTTTTCAAAAAATTCAAGTTTTTTATCGAAAATCGAACCAAGCAACTGCACTTTCACTTTCAAATCTGCATTCTTATAGAACACACCAAGGTTCGTTAATAGTGTCATACCAAACGATAGAAATTTGTCTAAATCTTTCTGGTAATCTCCTAATTGTGCTTTAGTCGCCTTTAAATCCATAATTTCTGCATTATAGTTTTTCATTAACTTGGCGTACATATCGTCATTGATTTTGCTCAAACCATACTTTTCCGTCAATTGCAACTGTCTGGATTCTACTTCATAGATTTTCTTCTCTAAGTCATTTTCATCTTTCTGACGTTCTTGCTTGGTTTTCTGGTACTCGTCAATGAGAATTTGCTGAAATAACTCTAAAACTTCCTCACTCGGCTTTATGCTTTCAAATACACTATACAGCTCTTCGTGAACTTGTTCAACTCTGTACCGTTTGCATTTGCATTTAGAGTTACATTGGTAATAATGATAGTATCGAGTGTTTTTCTTGCTTCTACCATTATTGGAACGGCTACCGTAGATTGTTTCTCCACATTCGGCACATTTAAGAAAAGTGGTCAGCGGAAAATGCTCATCTTTTCCTCTTCGCTTTTTGCCTGAACGCCTACCGTGTTTTAGACTTTGGATAACATAAAACAAATCTTTGGTAATTAAGGCTTGATGTTTTCCCTCAACCAAATGTCGAGGTCTGTCTTTGTATGCAGGTACACTTACCATTCCCATATACAAAGGATTGTCTAACATTCTGCTCAATGCACTCTTTTTCAAATCTAAACCTTTTGTTCTGTATTTTTTGAGAAGGTCTTGCTGCTGATATAAGCCTGTTGCATAATCTTTCAAAAGTTGTGTAACCAAAGGTGCGGTCTTAGGGTCTGGTTGCATTAACGGCTTTCCGTCTGCCCCAACACCACTCATATAACCCTTTGGATGCGAAAGGCAATACCTACCATTCTCTAAGGCTTCAATTGTTCCTGCTTTTGTGCGTTCACTGATTTTACTATTCTCCGCTTCTGGCGTTGAAAGATAAATAGAAAGCATTACAATATGGTCTGGGTCGCTGTAATTTATCCAGTTTTCAATGGAATTGACTTCTACATTCATTTTCTTGAAATATTCAATCATCAGTAAAGCCTTTCCAACATTTCGTGAAAATCTATCCCATTTTTGAACTAAGATATAATCTACACGGTTTTTGTTCGCTTTTACATATTCTTTCAATTTCTTGAACTCTGGACGTTCAAAATTCTTGGCTGAATAATCTTCTTCAAATACAAAGTCAATTTCCATTCTGTATAATGCACAGAACTCTTTTACTCGTTTCAACTGCACAGCAAGACTATTGCCGAAATCCTTTTGGTCTTTACTACTTACTCGTATATAAATAACCACTACTTTTCCTTGTAATTTATCTCTCATCGCTTGCTATTTTTTGGGATTCAACAACTATTCTTGCCATTTTATAGAGGAGGTTCTTAATTTTTACAACTTCCTCTTTTGTGAATTTCTTTTTCTTTGGATTTTTGTTAAGTGTTTTATCACATTGTTCTATTGTTAACATTATTAATTACTTCTGCTAACTTCTGAGGTTTTCAGTAAGTTAGTGGGTATGTATTAAGGCGGAGGTTTTCCGTCCTGTATAAAATTTACTATTTAAGTTTTATTTTTTGAGTAGCACTAATGTATGCTACTTTCCCATTAACTGTTTTAATTTCTATATCCTGATAGGCTTTCTCATTGATAAGTCTCATTATATTTTCTGGATTTTTCACTTGTTTTTTGCCCTCCACTAAAAAGACATCATCTTCATTCAATCGTATTTTTACTTCTTGAAAATCGCCAGTTCTTATAAAGTAAAGTAACTTTAATTCTTCATTACTTAAATCTGCGATATTTCCCTCGTTCTGACCTAAGTGAAAATTATTATGAGGATACATTTTTTCTGCCAAATCAAGTAGGTTTATGACAATGTGAGGGGGTAATAGACTTTTTGATATTTCATTACTGTAAAGTGATGTAGTAAGTAATTGTACTGTTCCATCTTCAAATATCAATAATACATAAGGTTCTTTCAGCACGGAATACATTATGATATATTCAAATAAAGAGAACCCTTGTACTTCATCGGTAAAAAGCTGTTGCCTTATATACTTTATTTTATCTAAATCTAAACCAAATTGACGTAGATTAGTGATAATTTGTATCCAAAAGGTTTCAATATGGCTAAAGTGATACCAACCACCTTCTTTTGATTGTTCGCCCTCAATTAACCCTTTTTTAACCCAATGACTGATTACTCGTTTAGATTGAGTAGCCACATTTCTGCTCATTTCTTGATGAAATAAATTAAGAATGTCATCGTCTAATACGACTTCTAATATATTTTCTTTGATGTTTTCTTCTATCTCTTTTCGAGCAACTTTTGCAATGTCTTTTTGCTTACGTTTTAATTCTTTAATATTTAAACCCATATTCGTTTTATTTTTCATACTGCAAATATAGTATAAAAATACGTGTTACAAAAATATATATTTTTAAGAAGTTTGTTTTATTTTGTTTCAAAACAAAATTTTAAGCACTTAAACAATTGATTATGTGTTGTTTGTGAGAAATGAAAAAAAATAAAATTTTTTGAAAAAAATTTAGTTGAGTGCAAATTTTAGCATCTAAAGATGTATTTCGTCAACCTTTTATCGCCAGATTTTCCTAAAATCTCTTGCTCTACTGCCCATTTTAAATCTCGGCTTGCGGTTGCTTGACTAATTTCTTTGTAGTTTTGCAAGTAGTCTTTACGGCTAAATTCCTGCTGTCCGATTTTATCTTTGAAAATATCAATTCTATCTTCGGCTGAGAGGGCTCTATTTTGTGTTTTAAGGAGGTTTTCTAAGGCTTGAAGTATTATGTTTAGCATCCACTCAATAAATGGCGTAGATTGCCCTATATTATCTGATTGCTCTAACACTTTATAATACGCCTCTTGATTTTCTTTGATAAGGCTTTCTACTGGTAGAAATTCAAACACTGGGTATTTCTGCATTAAGATTAGAGTCTGCCACAATCTACCCATTCTACCATTACCATCAATGAATGGGTGGATAAATTCAAACTCGTAATGAAATACACAGCTTTTAATAAGTACTATATCCTTATCTGATTTCAGATAACTAAACAAGTCATTCATTAAACCCTTTACCATTCCGCCGTCTGGTGCTACGTGCTTCACTTTTGAGCCTTGTACAATACCAACATTCTTAGTGCGAAGTTTTCCTGCGTTTTTGATTAGTCCTTGCATTAAAACTCCGTGTGCTTTTTCCAAATCTTTTATACTATTCGGATTAAATTTTTGAAGTTGGTCATAAACTTGAATCGCATTCTGTACTTCCAGAATATCTTTCTGCGGAGCAATCACTCTCTTGTTTTCTAACAAAGCTGTGATTTGCTCTTCGGTTAATGTGTTACCCTCAATCTCTAATGAAGATTGAATTGTTTTAATGCGATTCTTTTTTCGTAGTTCTGTTGGTGGCTTATGTAAATGTACGGCATTGATTTCCCCCAATTTCTCTGAAATGGAGGCAACTAATTGCAGTATATTTTCTGTTATTTGATAAGGTGGTTTCATTTTGTGATAGTATCATTTGATAGTATCACAAAGATAGGGTTTTATTAGTTAAACCCATATTTTTTTACTTTTTTCAAGTTTAGTTCAGCTATCTTTTTATTTCTTGCGGAAAGCGGTTTCTTACCTTCGCTAAGAGCAAGCATAAACTTATACTCATAGTCTTTCAGACGTCTTCGTCTTTTATCCCATTGAATAATTTTGTTTATTAAATCAATGGTTATTTCATTTTCAACACTATCTTGTTTTTGAGGTTCGGTGTTCTCTGTTATATCAAACAAAATTTCAGGTGCTTTTTCAATCACTACTTCAATTATTTTAAGACCATTGGAGATTTCATTAGTTAGGATATTAGAATTATTCTTAATTCGACCTGAGATAGTATATGCTACATTTTGTAAATAAGAGGATAAACTGTCTGTTTCTCTTCCCCAGATTTCTATTTTCCTCCATATCTCTGACGGAATTGATTTTACTTTTTCTATACTTTCTTGAAACTGTTTTTTTGCAACTTCATCAGATGAAATCATAATCCTTTTAGATGAATTTTTTTCATCAATCATATCCTTTTCAATGGAATTGTAATTCAGATTAAACTCTTGTTGTTTTATCAATTCCCAACATACCTCTTTTCTTGCCCACATCTCAATTAAAGATTCTGGGCTATTTGTTTTCAGAAAATCATCTATTTGTACCATCAGGTTATAGAGTAAATTTTCTAATTCATCAGACAGAGATTGATTCTTCCAGATTTTGTATAAATCAAGTCTGTAATCCGTCTTGAAACCAAAATATGTAATAGAATAAGGTACTGTAATAAAGCGTAAACCACCTATTGCATTTGGCTTAATTCCGTATAATTTTTCACAGGTTTTGTAAATAATTGCTTTAGCAACCGCATCTTCAAAATATATGTTGTTGTTCTCTACACTAACACCAGTATTGTATAGAATAAACTGATTGTAATTCTTAACATTCTTAATTACAAAATGTGGAGCAACAACTAACTTTTTCCCTTTATATACTTCTTGATATGAATTGATATATTTAGCTAACTTCTCTTTAGTAAGCATTTGACTTCTCGGATGTTTTATGTCAAATGCTTTACGTCTGCTTTGAGTAAACCCATCCCTTGCTCTTGCATTCTTATATTGTCCTCTTGCTCTTTCATAAAACCATTTAGTTTGAGTAGGATTCTTTTCAGAATGTGGGGTTACAATTGCTCTGGATAGTTTCTCAAATTCTACATGATATGGTAAGTTACTACTTAAATCAGCTATGGATATTTTATTCTGCGTATTTGCATACTCTGCTATTTGGGATACTATTTCTCCAAAATTTTCTTTGTTGTTGATTACCGAAAGTTTTACTTGTACATAAATATTACTAACATCTGCTTTATCTTTTTTGTATGTATAATAGATTGATGCAGTAGTTTGCCCTCCGTTTACAATTTGTAAATCATTTACTTTAGAGATGATTAAACCTTTACCGCTTTTATCTTTTTCAAGTTCTATCTGATTGGCTGTAGCTGCTATACCATTGTTAAATGCAAGAAACATTTCTGGTTCGTTTAAAATAGTATTTCGTATTCCTTTGTTTATCTTACCTGTAAACTGTAAGAACGAACGAACATTTTGCTCTAATAATCTTGCTCCAAAACGCTCGTATATATTGGCAAGAGCAATGCCTGGTATAATTGCAAGATATGATTTGTAATTTTCATTGTCAGAGGGCGATTCAATACAAGGGATTTCAAATCCCTCTTCTTTGAAATTTAATTCTATGGGAATATGCGACTTTTCAGTAATATTGTATAAATAGTTTAAATCTACTACTCGTGTATAGATTGAAAAACCACTTATAGTGCTTGTTTTTGGAGGGTCTAATGGAAATATCCCGTCAGTTAGTACAATGGCATTTATTCGCACTAAATTATCTCTCAAATCTTTGCTTGATGCTAATTCATTAGCAAGTTGAAAAATTTCTGATGATTCTTCAATGTCATTTACATAGTCTTTGTATATGGCTTTACGAAAAAAGTTCAATATCCGCTTTAATGCAGTATCTATCTCAGCAGTAGAGGTTCTGGTATATTCATCTGTGTTTTTAAAAATCGTAACAAATAAGTCGAGTGTTTCGTAATTATCTGATATAGAATAGGCATTGATTTGATGTTGACTTTTTGTGCCAATTCCTCTTTTGTCATATGCTAATCTTACATTTTCTGTTTCTCCTGCCGATGCTAATAAATCAACAGCAGTCTGCGTGAATATTTGCTCGGTATTTCCACCCTCTTCCTCACTTAATTGAGTAGCCTTTATATCTTGGATAAGGTTATCGTAAAACCTTTTTAGTTCTGTATTTTCTGCCCCCTGACTCATCCAATCACTTTTTTATCAAAAACTTCTTGAACATCAACGATAAAAGGCTTGCATTGTGATAGGATGATAGAATATTTCACATCTCCAACACCATTCATAATATCGCTTTCTTGGATTCTTGGGAAATCATTTACGACTTTATAAAATGTATCTTGACGAATATTATATCCTATGTTTTCATAAAAATCTTTCTGAAAACTAAAATAGCCTGCTTGTACCAGTTTATTATTGAATTGATTAAATGCAATAATGTTCGCTTGCAGAAATAGCCTTATTTCATCTATAATGTCATTTAAACTTTCTCCAGACTTCTGCATTACTTCTAAAGAAATATGATATAAGAATAAGTCTTCTAAATTAGAACTGTCAAGTTGACGTTCATTACTTATATGAACTTTTTGATGGTTTTTACCGTGAGAGGTTTTTACCTCAACTGCCCATTTTTTGCTTTGAAAATCTTGAACTTTCTTTTCACTACCACCCCAACTGTCAATAACTTCTGAATAATCAAAATTATTAGTTGACAATAGCTTTCTCAAAAAATACAACTCTCCGTATAATCCTCTTTGCTCTTCGCCATTTAATCCATCTGGTCTTATTTTGTTAAATAAGGACTTCCATTTTTCAAAACGGTTTAGAATTTCTTTTACCAGTTTTTTTTGGTTAGTCTCTTCTTTTACATTTGCAATTAAGTCTTCACATAAAACTGTAAAAATATCTCTGTGGTGTAGATTGAGCAACTTGAATATTAAGACTTTCTTTTTCTATCCAATGGGGAGTTGACATAGCTTAGTTGTATTTCTTGCAAATTAGAAACCTCAGAAATGTTAACTTCTGTATGCTTATCCAAGGAAACACAAATGCCTAATAGTTTTTCTGGTTGTTGTAAAGCAATATAAATATCTGGTAACACTTTAGTTGAATACCTCCTTATAATTAGCCCTTGTGTGGAAATGTCCTTAGCTAACTCATCCCATATTTCATTAATTTTCATCATCATCGAAATCGTCTGTGTCATCAATATTAAAGTATGGTAATAACTCATTATTTACCGCATAAGGCACAGAATGGCTATGAATACTTTTTGGAAAACTAACTGCAAAGCCAACAATTGGCTTGCTTCCTACTGGCATTCCTGCCTTTTCTGCGTCTATAAAGTAAATTAGAAGTAAAGCTGTTTCTGGATTTCTAAATTCGTTTCTCACTATCTCGCCTTTAGGGAAACTATATTTGTAATTTTTACTCTGACTTTGGTAATATTCTCTGGTTCTTTCTAAAGCCTGTTCATATTCAGCATCGCTTAAATCAAAAAACTCATCTTTTGGTCTAATGATATGGTTCTTTATGATGTGTAAATTTTCTGTATCAGCCTTGGCTTCATCATTTGAACGTACAACACAACCTATTTGAGAAATTCCATTTAGTCCTAAATTATATGTTTCTCCTTTACCTTTTGTTATTAATGCTATATTCCAGTTAACTAATTCATTTTGTCGTGTTGACAAATTTATATAATCAAGTAATTTCATAGGGTCAACACGCTTTAAATTTTCAGACACCTTAAATCCTTGAAAAAATGGTCTTACCAAATCCACAGGAACATTACGCCATAAAAAATGATTGCTCTCTGATTGATATGTATTTGGGAGGGAATCTATTAAACTTCTTGTCAGGTTAAGGTTTGCAGAAATTGTAGCAGGATTTTTTTGTAACTGATATGATTCTACTAATCTTCCAGACCAAGAAATTTGAACATTAGTAGCTCTTCTAATCTTGTTAGAAGCAGAAATTTGAAGAACTCCGGGATGATTTCTAACTCGGAGTGCATATTGCTCTGGAGTGCTCCCGCTACATTCGACATATAATCAAATTCGTCTCTCAACTCTTCGGATGCTAAAGTGATATGACAGAACCATTCGTTTAACTCTCTGCTTGTAAACAATCGACATAAATCAACATAACCGGGTCTATATCCAAACCAACGCCCCATTTGCATTAATGTATCATACATTTTTGATGCACGTAAATAGTAACTCACAGATAACCCCTCTAATGTTAATCCTCTTGATAATTTATTACCTCCAATAGCTATAACTGACAAACCATTTTTATTGTCGTAATAATTTAGAGCATCTCCAGAGCCTCCATTGATTTCCCTAACTTGGATTTTGGACACGGCACTATTTAGATATGGCAACACTTCATCCCAATTATGTACAGTTACTTGTGAATCAATATTCGGTATGTTGTCAATTACATACTGCGAAACGTCTTTATAACTTTTATATGTTTCTGTAATTTCTTCGCCATTGTAATTGTATGAATATTGTTCGTTTTCTTCAAAGGTTCGTCTAATTTCTTCTATAATTTCAGGAACTCGCATTTCAACTCCTCTTCTATAAAAATCAAACGTTTCCTCTACACGCATAGTTATATGTCTTTGCCAGTTTGTAAATCGACTTACGTGTACAAGCATTGAGTTATGAACATTTGTCTGACCTCTGAGTTCTCTAATTGCACACGTTAAAATGAAACACTTTATAGCAGTCTTTAATGATTCAGGCAGTTCATCTGGTAACTGGTCATCTCGCTTATGCCCTTGAGGTATGGAATCTCTATAATCACTTATTCGATTGACTACTGGTAGAACATTTTCTCTTTCTTCATCAGATTCTAATACTTCAATGCCAAACACTTTATCCGGACCAATATAATTGGTTGGTGCAGGAATATTGATAATAAAATCTCTTGGAAATAAATCGTCTAATTCTTCTTTGCTTATAAATAGATTGGCAAAAGGTGTCGCTGTATAGCCTACATAAGCACTTTTATCAAACATCCTTAATAAATCTCTAATATAAGAATTGGTTCTTGTAGCAGGGTCATCCTCTCTATTATAATTGATAGAAGCGTTATCAGCCTCATCATCAATAAGCAATAAAGATTTGTTTCTTATAGTTCTTCTGCCATCAGGCAACTCTTCTGTTTGAGCAGACAGCCATTGATTTAATCGTTCTAATACTCGTGTATTTTTCTTTACTACGGCAATAATGGGTTCTGACGTATTAAAATTAATACCTAAAGAATTTGCAAGACCTGCTGTAAAATCGCCATTTTCAAGACTTGATGTGAGTGAATGTGCAACACTACCTTGTTGAAGTTTACCAACACCAATTGTAACTCCATTTTGGTCAAAGGCTCTTTGGTGCTGTGTATCAAAGCCTAAAAACCCCTCATCTAATCTTAATTGAGTTTGACTTCTCAAATTATTATGTATTCCTGCAAGTACAATTATAAGTTTATACCCTGCGTCTGTCGCTTTACAAATTAACCCCGTGTAGTTTGAGGTTTTACCAGATTGTACCTGCCCAACTACAAGACCACGTTTACTAACTATAATTTTTTCATTGGGATTAAATAAGCTATCTAAGGTTTTATCTGTCAATTTACTTATTTGATTTAAAACAGCATCTGGGAAATTTTTTTGACTTCTTAGATAATCTTCATATCTATTCCAGAAACTCCAAATAATATCTGATTTGACTTCTCCAAGCCAAGGTTTTCTTCTCTCATCCGCTTCTATAATCCTAAAATCATCCATACGGATATTATACAAAGATTCTACTTCTCTAATTAGAAAATCCTTATCTATACTCGAATATGGAGGTAACATTAAAGCATTTTCAACCGCTTCAATAATTTCTTGTTTTGTAACCGAACCACTAAAAGGCAAAAGGGTTCTAACTGTTTTTATAGCTTGTTGTATCATCATGTTTTATTCGGTTAGTAGTTCCAGAAAGTGCGGAAAGTTGTTAAATGGTTCTATGTTAGCAATCAAAGATTTAGCTTGTTCATCTGTTTTTCCTTGACTTAATAAATTGGTAAACATATCTCTCATAGTCTTTTGAATTAACTGATGATTACTTTTCTCAAAAGGTAAGCCTTGCATATCTGGAAGTTCACTTTCTTTAATGTAAATTGATTTAACTGGAATAGTTTCCTCAATAAACCTAACCAATTCTTCAATTGCTTTATCAGGGTTGCTTTTTGCTTCTGATTTTACTTGTTTGAGTAATGGGTGTTCACGGTTTATTTTATGAAACCATTTATCGCCTCTTTTATGGTCAACCCAAAGCGGAATAAATTTTTGTCCAACAATTCGTTTTACGCTCTTACCCTTATGCCTATAAACTTGAACTGCTTGCCCTCTCACTTTCATAGCATAGGCTCTTATCTGCTCCTTGAAAACCAAAGGTGGGCGTGCAATAGATTTTTTAATATCTATTTGCCATTCCGCATCTAAAGTATTGGGTAAATCAATTTGTATTCTTGCCAGTTTATAATGTTCTTCTTTTCTAAAAAGACCTAACCAATCTCCAGCTAATAAAAGCCTATCATTTCTATAAATATAAAACCCTTGTTGTTCGTTCCATCCTTTGTTCCCCTCTGCCTCTTTATATTGCTCATCAGATAGTTTTGACTTATGGGGCAATACATACCCCTCAATCTTAACATTTCCGTTATGGATTTTTTCTTCTGGAAAAATTTGAGTAGCAGATTCATTTAATAAAAAAGGATTCCAAGATTTTACGGGTGTATCCTGAAAAAAGATATTCAACCTATCTGCCTCTATAAATTTATGGAAAACCATAGCAAGATGATTTTTAACCTGTTCCATAATAAACAAGAACTTGTCTAATGCTTTAACATCTTGCTTGTCAAAATTTTTTACGATTCTGTCAATATCATTCCAAATTACAATTGTACCAGAACTTAAATCTTCAATTTTTTTTTCAAACTGTGTATCTGGCAAATAGTTTATTAATTCCCATTTCCCGATTTGATTAACATAATCTAAATCCCACGTCCAATAAACTGAATGATAATCTTTTTTTTTACTTAAAACGGTTAGTTTTCTTGCTTGTGAAAATGAAGCGGTTTTTAACCCTAAGCCAAATCTACCCAAATCATTTCCCGTCCTTTCACTTAACGGATTTTTACTTCCGGGCTTCATTGCTTGAATCAACTCTTCGTTATTCATTCCAAAACCATCATCTTTTATAGATAACCACGTTTTAGAACCAAGCCACTCAAAATTAACCCATACATTCTTAGCATTTGCAGAAATAGAATTATCAATAATGTCAGCAATGGCTGTCTGAATATTATAGCCTATTGCTCTAAAAGTCTCAATCATTGAAGAGGCTTCTGGAATTGCAGATACAGTTTTGTATTGTGAGTAATCAGATTTAGTCATAAGTCGCCCATCATATCTTTAATGTGTTCAGCAATTTTTTCTGACATCAAAGGTGGAACAGCATTTCCAATTTGCTTAAAAGCAGAAGTTCGACTTCCTTCAAAAAAATAATCATCAGGGAAAGACTGTATTCTTGCAGCTTCCCTTACAGTTATCGATCGATTTTGATTTATGTCTGGATGTATATAGTAATGACCGTCCATAGCGATATGAGCTACAACCGTATGTGAAATACCCACACCATCAACAACTTGAAACCGATTTGTAAATGATTTTGTATTGCTATGCTTAATTAAACGTTTAGGTAATTCGGCATAATTTAAACGTTTACGTTCATTATCCCATAAATCAACTGCACGTCTATAAATCTCCAAATCATTTTCATTGTTAGGTCTGGCAATGTGTTGTGTTACAACATCTAATCCATTTCTTATTTTAGCCCATTCTAAATAATTGGTTGTTTCTTTTGCATATTCAACTGCATTCAATGTACCTTCTCCTTGCTGTAATGGTTTTAAATCTGAAAATAAATCTTTCAGGACTTTGTAGTCAAAATTTGTCTCTTCAAATTCTGGATATTTTAAGTTGAGTTCTTTTTTCCAACCAACTATAATTACACGTTTACGATTTTGTAATACTCCAAAATCTTTTGAATTTAAAACTTTGTATTTGTTTTGCGGCATTTCTAACTCGTAACCTGCTTCACGAACTGCTTTAAATATATCTTTTAAATGCTTCCCATTTTTAGCAGACAAAATTCCTTGAACATTTTCAAAAACGAACATTTTAGGCTTATATCGTTCTAAAAACTTAACATAGTGTTTATATAGAAAATTTCGTTGGTCTTTTTTCATACCGTGAGGGTCTCTTGCCCTACCTACAACCGAATATGCTTGGCAAGGAGGTCCTCCAATTATCAAATCAACTGAATCATCCCCCAATTGCTTATCAATAGTAGAAAATAAATCGGGGAGGGTTTCTTTCGATATTTCTTTATTGATAACAGATTCAATCAAATTATTAGGAACCAACTCCCATAAATCCTCTTTTTTTCTGTTATCCGATTTTAGGTAATTATAATATAAATTTTGCTTACCATTTTCTTTTAGCCAATGATATGCAGTTCTTGTTTTGATTGTATCACAAGCATCTTTTTTCATTTCAACGTGAGCAACTGGCTCAAAACCTGCACGTATGAAACCTTCTGAAAGTCCGCCCGCACCTGCGAATAAATCTATGTATTTGAGTCGTTTCATAACATTATGACGTAACACGCCTATAATAAAAAATTATATTCTAACCTACAAATGTAATAAAAATTTGAATGCTATCATTGATTAATAACACCCTAATTTCTTCATAGCTTCGTCTAAAAAGTCCATATGCTCAAGGTTTCGGTTAGAAGTTTTCCCTCTTGCGTGAAATCTATCTAAATTATCGGCTGTGGTGTTAAATTGCTCTTGTAATCCTGCACAATCTTTTCTAATGATTAAATCCAATGCACGTTCTTTTACCATTGGGTCATACTCATTCCAGAAATCATCATTAAGTCCTTTAGGTAAGATTTTACTTTTTGAATTGATATAAAGTAGGCGTTTTCCATACTCTTTGGCATTGCTCATAAACGGATAAGCTAAATCTTCATCTTCGCTTCTCCAGTCTGTTATATTCTTATTTTTAGCTTCGTATATTGCTTCAATAAATTTTTCATTTTTAGGGTCGAGCATTGCGAAAATAGGCGTGAAGTCGTAATTATATGGATTTTCTTCTACTATCTTTCCATTAGCATCCATAAAGTTGGACGGTTCTCCGTATAACTTGAATTTGTGTCGATAGCGGTCGAACATACTTATCAATTCTGGCGTTAATCCCCCTTTCTTGGTTTGTGCTAATGCAAGACATTTTAAGGCAAAAGTAACTTTATCTTTCCCATTTTCTAACTTCTGTATTTCTTGTAAGAAATTATCTTCAATGGCAAATCCTTCATCTGATTTGAAATAGGTAATCCCATTAGCAATAGCATTGATTACTGGAACATATTCTACAGCTACTACTTTCTTATTGACAAGGCTATCAAATGTTGTAGTTTGAGTTAATCCGTCTAAAATTTCTTGTCGGTCAGCTTTTTCTTGTTCATTCATCATACCGACAGATTCTTTAGCCCATTCAGTATAGACTGAATATTTTTCTTCTGGTGTTGTTGATTTGCTTTGTGCTGAATTTCTGTCAAAGTTTGAACTAAACGAACTGTCTTTTGGCATTAACACCCCCGAAATGATAAACAGAACAACATAAGAACCGTATCTAACGGCTTTGTTTTGCCAGAATTTGAATTTTTTTTTGAGTTGGTCAGATACTGGCGGTAAAATGGCTACACCTAAAATTAACATTATTAAACCTGCTCCAAATCCGCCTTGTGCGATTGAGCCAATGCCTCCAAGTGCGAAAAACACTCCTAAAATGTACTTTACTACTTTCATATTAAAACTGAATTTTTGTTGCTCTCCAGCTCCAAGAAAGCGGTTGATTTTATTCAATAAAAGAGGCGTGGAAACTGAAACGTGCTTTTTAGAGGTTCGCCAGAACCTTATTACAATACAGAACAGCCCACGCCCGTACGGACGTAGCTTACATACTGTATTCTCTGTAATAATTCTGAAACTGGCGATTTCTAAAAAAAGAATACGATTACGCTACTTTACTTTTATGTCTATGTTACTTTTTCTCTTATAAATTTTCTGTTTGAAGTACAAATCTATTAAATAATGTCTGAACTTGGTTTTGTTGGAACTGTTTATTTCTCCGTGTCAAAAATCCAAGTTGGTTTAATTCTTTGGTTATGGCATAGAACGACTTACCTTGCTTTCTTAACGCTACAATCATTGCAGTAGCTTTTCTGTTGTTCTCATTGTCTAAGGCATTCTTTTTTCTTGCGGTTAATCCTTTCTGCCTTGCTTCTGCATCTAAATTCTGGGGCGAGCCTAATTTTTTGCCTTGTTTCTTTAACTCTGCTAAAGCAACTTTAGTACGGGCTGAAATTCGTTCTCTTTCATCCTGTGCCAATACCGCCATTATTCCAATCGTAACAGAATTAGCTTCTGGCATATCTACGCACTTGAACTTTACTTGACTATCTCGCAGAGTGAATATAAAAGCTGCGTTCCTGCTCAATCTATCCAACTTTGCGATTAAAAGAGTAGCATTCGTTTGTTTACACTCCTCAATAGCCTGCATAAGATTTGGGCGGTTGTTTTTCTTTCCGCTTTCAATGTCCGTGTATTCATTGAGTAAAATATTATCTGGCTGAATAAAATTCATCACGGCTGTTTTCTGGCTTTTTAAACCTAAGCCCGAAATACCTTGTTTGTGAGTACTGACCCTATAATATGCAATAAATTTATCCATTAGTTAAGTTTTTTAAAGGGATGTTTAGAAAACATAAGTATTAGAATAACTGGTTGTTTACAACAATACTTCCGTCTCTTTGGATGTGTTCAACCGTGTAGCCCATTTTTTCTAAATCTTTACCAACCAAATTCCATCTATGACACTTTCGGTAATCTCCACAGGCACAGAGTAGAACAATGCGACAATCAAACTCTAACGCCTTTTCCAGATAGTCTAAGCCTTGTTGGTAGGATATAGTTTTTCTAATCTTGTTGTAATCTGGCTCTTCATTGGTTTGCAATTCTGGACTTTTTGGACGACCACCAAGACAATCACCCATAAATCGGTAGCCTATACCACTTTCTTTGAGAATAGCTTCCAGAGGTTTTCTGTTGTATAACTTCTGAAATCTGGAATAAGGATAAGACCGAATGTCTATTACTGCTTGTATCTTATTCTTTTTGAGGTTTTGAATGAAATCTTGAATTGGTAAATTTCCGTATCCAATCGTTAAAATACTGTAAGTCATATATTTATTTTAAATCTATGCAGATTTTGACTTTTGACAAAACAGAAACTTTCTAAATTTTCTGTTGAAACAAGATTTTAACTTTTGAATATATGCAAAACATGACTTACTTCAAACCTGCTTTATTTCGTAGGTCTTTTTCAATCTCATCTAATTCATCTATACTCAAACCTGCATACTTGTTTGTAATTTCCATCTGACCTTTTACGTTCGCATTTATGTTATGCTCTTGTTTTTCTACATAACCTCTATGCTTCATTCTGGTTTTTGTGAAATAGATTAGCACAGACGTATCTTTTTCAATAAAAATCTTTTCGTAAATGATATTTTCAACATCATCATAAAATCCCTCTCTGGTATTTTCTACCTCTTGTGCAAACTCTGGATTACTTTCTTTCCACCTGTAAAATGTTTTGCGGTTAATGGACATAGCAAGACAGGTTTTAGATATGTTGCATAGCTTTTTTGGGAATATTCTTAAAAACTCCGCTTGTTTTAGTGTTAACCCTTTTGCTTCATAGTAGGCTTTCTTAAAACTGCAATTAGTTGATAGCAATTTTTCAAACTTTTCGCCTGTCCAATTGCAGACCTCTAAAGCATCACATAAGTCAGAATTTCTTACCACACTTATAAACTTCTGCTGTATTTTGGTTAGGGGCTTTCCTTTTTTGTTATTTTTTGTACCCATTTGTGTCATTTCTGTTTTTATATTTATCATTCAATCATTACTTCTTTCAGACTTGCGTATCTGCCTGCTTGCTGCTCATAATACAACTTGCCTTTCTCTCTTTTGGCTAACTTGAATACTCCTCTGTACTTCATACTCACGGAGTTATTCGTAAACACCGTAGTAGTTATTATCTGGGTGTCTGTTCGGTATCTGATGTCTAACTCGTCTTTGAACTCTTTCGACGTTGTTGCCATAATTTTAATTTTTACCCCTTTTTCCCCATATACTACAAGTCGTGAAATAGGTTAATTAGAAGTCAGATAATTTATTTTACCCAACATCAAATCCCTAAACTCTTGCTTTGGGTTATTATTTAATGCTTCATCCATTATGGCAATACATTTTTTCCACTCCCTACGTTTTTTCTTTCGAGTATGTGTGTTCATTTTTGTTTCTTTCCAAAAATCTCGCTCAAAACCTGCAAAGAATAATTCTTGCTGTCGAGGTGTAAGAGTAGTGTAATCGTACTGTTTCCGCATATTTGCATTGTCGAAATACCCCACCAATTTATTACCCAGATTTTCTAAATTGACACTACTTTTTAAATCGTTAAGCGTTGATACAATACTTGATATTGGTCGCATCTTTTTAAACTTAGCTTCGATTCTGTTTATTCCTTCGGGTAAATCAATAGACTTTCCAAATACGTCTATTAAAGTAGATTCGCTATTTAATTTAGTTTCTAAAGGTTTGTCGTAAACTTTAAAGTCATATTCAGATTTATATACCTTTTTGCCGTACACTTTATTTCCTTTTCTCATCTTATCAAACTCATCCATTATGTAAAGTTTACAAAACTCAAATAACTGAGAACTATACCCTATATTGATTCCTACCTCCAAAGATTTAATTTTAAAATCGGCACTCGGTATTTTAAACTGCTCTTCAATCATCTCAATAGCATTATTGATTTCCGAATGAGTGAAATTCGAGTAATTATTTCCGTGATAAAATTTGTGTAAGGAATTTTCAATAGAAACACTTCTTCCATTGATTTTAACCAATAAGTTGCCAAATGAGCCTACGTGGTAAGCATAATTTCCATTGCGGTTGTGTTGCCGTGAAAACAAAATCCCAAACTTCTCAAAGTCCTGAGACCTGTCAAATTCTTTTCCTCCAGAGAGTTCAGGATAAAAATATCCTAAACTCTCCACTTTTATATGGTCTATCATCTTAAAATCCATTTAAAATGATAGCCTTAAATTCTTGGGCTTAAACTCGGAGAAATACGGTCAAGAGGATATAGTCCAGCCTCTTCCAAGACAGGTTTTAAGTCGTATAATTTCTTAAATCCGAGATAAACTTTGTTCGTAATGAGTTTTTCTAAGAGAATAAAAGCTGAATGACAACATTCAGCTTTTTTTTATTAAAAATTTATTTCAGACAGGCAACTCTTTTTAAGTATCTTTCGTCTTTATAATAAAGACCCTATTTGTTTTGAAAGTTGTCAAACTACATGCCGAGCTCGATAAGTTGATTAAAAAAGCACAAAAACAAGATCGCGTTTCTCAATTTCGTCTATATGAAAAATATTCGCCTAAAATGCTTAGTGTGGTTCGATGCTATATCAAAGATTTACAACACGCAGAAGATGTTTTGCAGAAAGCCTTTTGCAAAGCTTTTTTAAATATGAAAAGCTACCAATTTAAAGGCAGTTTTGAAGGTTGGCTAAGACGAATTGTTGTGACATCAAGTATTGATTTTTTACGTCAAAAGAAAAATATGATGATTCAAACTGATGACTTTTCTTATTACGAAACCGCAGAAAACCCTTTAGACGAAGTTAAAGATATTTCTCATATTCAAGTTGCGATAGACAAACTTCCAGAGGGTTATAAAACTGTATTTTGCCTTTATGTTTTAGAAGAATATAAACACAAAGACATTGCTGAAATGCTCAATATAGATGTTGGGACTTCAAAATCTCAACTCTATAAAGCCCGAAAAATGTTGAAAGCACAATTGCAAAACCATCAATTAAAATCATCACAATGAAAATTTCTCAAACCGAACATAAAATAAAAAATAAATTGAGCCAAAGAGAAATTACTCCAAGTCAAAATCTTTGGGATGATATAGAACAAGAATTGGATAAAACTTCCAAGTCAAAATCTAATAAAATTTGGTTAAAATACGTTAGCATTGTTGCTGTCTTATGTGTTGGAGTGTTCGTTTATCAAGGCTTAAAACCCGAAACAGGCAAGTCAACTCAATTGGTCTTGAAGTCTAAACCTGTTATTGAAAAAGAAAAGCAATTAAAATTAAACACGACTTCATTGAGTTATGTTGCTTCACCTTCAACAATTCAAACAAAAAATACGTTAAAGTTTAATAATGAAACATCTAAAAACAAAACTCAAGTAAAAAACTCCATTGCTGAGGATAAAAAACCTTCAATTGAAGTTGAGGTTGATAACTTACTAAGTCAAGCTCAAAACGCTTTAACCAAATCTGAAAAAGAAAAACAGCTCATTGATGAAGTCAATATACTTTTGGCTGAAGCTATGCAACAAACGCAAGATAAAGATCAACAGCAGATTTTGCAAGACTTAAAAGCTACAGCTTTATTAGCAGAGATAGAAGCCGAAATCGAGTTGCAAAAACCTCCTAATCTCAAAGATAGAATATGGACAGCTTTAGTATCAAACCTCAATAACATCAAACGCACTGTTGTATCCAATTAAAATTTTAAATCACTGAAATACAGATTTATATATCAAATGAATAGCTATTCTTATATCTAATTCCTTTAAAAATAAACCTATGAAATTGAATAAAATACTATCACTTTTATTAATTATCTGCATCTTTTCTATAAATGCTATTGCACAAGATTCTACCGCCGTTAAACTTGATGATAAGGCTAAAAAGCAATTGGCTCAACTTGAGCAAAAATTAAAAAATATTGAAACCGAAGAAAAAAATAAGCTAAAAAAAATCATATCAGAATTGAATACTCAACAGGCTCAAGACTCTTTGTATAGTCCTGCGGACTTTGAAGCTATTAAAATAAAAAATGCTAAACGGGTCGCTCAAAATATCAAAAATCGTCAAGCTGTTGTCAAAAATCAAATTGAGTTTTTAAAACGCAACGGATATTTGGCTGATGAAATGAGTGTCGCAAGTGAAGCTAAAAACAATGATGATGGCAACAATGGCGAAAGCTTTACAATATTGAATAAAGAAATTAAAATTTATTCAGAAGATGAGTCCAAAAATAATGTAAGAACAAAAACTCAAAAAGATTTAATTATCGCTTTTGGATTAAATAATGCCATTCCTGAAAATGGTGGTTTAAACGATTCTCCATTTAAAGTTGGTGGCAGTCGTTTTTTTGAAATAGGATTTTTATGGTCAAGTTCTATTTCTAAAAATAATTCCTTGCGTTTAGATTATGGATTTTCATTTCAATTTAATGGTCTAAAGCCTGAAGACAATCAAATATTTGTTGAAAATGCTGACCAAACCAATTTAGAAACTTTTGAATTTGACTTGGATAAATCTAAATTTAGACAAGACAATTTGATTTTTCCTGTGCATTTACACGTCAATACTAAAAAAGGAAATGGTGATTACTTTATTAGAAGTGGATTCAATTTTGGACTTGGTGGGTTTTTAGGTCTTAACCTTAATAATGTCCAAAAGTTAAAATTTGATATAAATGGCGATAATGAAAAGCAAAAAACTAAAGATGATTTCAACACCAACAACTTTTTGTATGGTTTGAGTGCCTATGCTGGTTTTGGTGATACGACATTGTATTTAACCTACAGTATCAATCCAATTTTTACAGATAATCCTGTTGATATCAATAATGTTCAATTGGGATTGAGGTTTGCGTTTTAAGATATAATTCTATAGAATTTGTTAAAGAAGATCTCACAGGTTTCAAAAACCTGTAAGGTCTGTTTTACTTTAAAAAAAATCAACTTTTATTAGCCAATTGCCCACAAGCCGCATCGATATCTTTTCCTCGTGAATGACGCAAAGTGACTGTTATGCCGTGAGCTTCAAGTGTTGTCATATACTTGGCTACGGCTTTGTCGTTAGCTTGAGTAAACATATCATCATCAATAGGGTTGTATTCTATCAAATTGACTTTACAAGGAATGACTTTGCAAAAATCGACCAAAGCTTCAATATCTGCATCGGTGTCGTTGATGCCTTGCCAAACAATGTATTCGTAAGTAACCCGTTTTTGGGTTTTGGCATACCAATATTCTAAAGATTCTTTGAGGGCATCCAAACTAAATTTAGCATTAAAAGGCATAATTTGTGTACGCACTTCGTCACGAGCCGAATGCAAAGACACCGCTAAGTTAAATTTGACTTGGTCGTCTGCCAGCATTTTAATCATTTTTGGAACACCAGATGTTGATACTGTAATGCGTTTTGGCGACATATTTAAGCCATCTCCCGAAGTGATTTTTTCTATTGAAGCCAAGACATTTTTGTAGTTCATCAGCGGTTCGCCCATGCCCATATAAACAATGTTGCTCAACGGACGATTGTTGTAGTAGCGACTCTGTTTGTCTATAGCGACGACTTGATCGTAAATTTCGTCAGGATTGAGATTGCGTAGGCGTTTGAGTTTGGCTGTGGCACAAAATTTACAATCCAAACTGCATCCGACTTGAGATGAAACGCAAGCTGTTGTGCGATTTTCTGTTGGAATCATCACACTTTCAACCACAAAACCATCGTGCAATTTCACAGCGTTTTTGATGGTGCCATCTTTCTGCGTTGTTGTGTGTCAACTTTAATATGATTGATAACAAAGTTGGCTTCAAGCATTTCTCTTGTTGCTTTAGATAAATTGGTCATCTCATCAAAGTTATGGCAGGCTTTATTCCATAGCCATTCATAAACTTGGTTGCCTCTAAACGCTTTGTCATCATGTGATACAAAGAATTCTCGCAATTGCTCTTTGCTTAAAGCACGGATGTCTTTTTTTTCTGTAGTTTTCACAAATGCAAAAGTAGGGAATGTGGGTTGTATTGGAAAACATAAAGATGAAAGAGTAGTTTTAACCCGAATTATTCATTCAAATTGTTATAATGTAATTCTTTATAAAAATAATCAAAGGCTTTTAGCATTCGAGAACCATACCAACTGAAATATTCACCATTGACTAATTTTATTTTTGAATTGTCAATTGGTATTTCAGAAAAGTGCTTGGGTTTAAAAGGAAAAGGTTCTGATGATAAAAGCAACAAGTCTAAATCAGGTAAATTTTCGATATCAATTTCGGGATATCGGTCTTTGGTTGCAAACACATTTTCAAAGCGATTGAGTTCCAAAATGTGATTGATAAATGTATCACCACCAATGGTCATCCAAGGATTACGCCAAATCAAATAGGCTACTTTTTGAATGGGTTGATGTCTTATAGTTTGTTGAAATTGGTATTTTTTTTGTTGCAATCTTTCAATTAAATTTTCAGCTCTTGATTGTGCATTTAAAATTTCTCCGTAGTCTTTTATCAAACGATTATTGTCTTCTAATTTTTTAATATCTGACACGTGAACGGGTGTAATTTTTGAAAGTCGATTGACCATTGCTTTGGTGTTTTCTTCTTTATTACAAAAAATAATATCAGGTTTTAAAGCCTGAATTTTATCAAAATGCACTTGCTTGGTTCCGCCGACAATGGTTTTTGTAGATTTTAAATGTTTGGGATGCTCACAAAATTTGGTAACACCTACTATTTGTTTTTCGAAGCCTAAATCTACCAAAAGTTCGGTTTGACTTGGAACGAGTGAGATAATGCGTATTGGCGTTGAAGTTACCTCAACTGAGCGATTAAGAAAATCGTGGATGATCAATTTTTTGTTAGAAAAATAGTAAAAATGTAAGGAATAAAAAAGGTCAATCCAAAAAGAAAGACATAGAATTAAGAACGGGATACTGACGCTCACTGTGTTCGGTCAGCATCTCATTATATTTATAAAAAACCTCGCTATTCAAAAGAAATACCAGGTTTGTACTCGGAACGCGATACTGACGCTCACTATGTTCGGTCAGCATCTCATTATATTATAAACCCATTATACTTATAAAAAACCTCGCAATTCAAAAGAAATACCAGGTTTGTACTCGGAGCGGGATACTGACGCTCACTGTGTTCGGTCAGCATCTCAGCTCTTAAACATCTTATGTTAAACAAAAAAAGCCCTGAAAATCAAATGATTAACAAGACTTTTGGTACTCGGAGCGGGATACTGACGCTCACTGTGTTCGGTCAGCATCTCAGCTCTTAAACATCTTATGTTAAACAAAAAAAGCCCTGAAAATCAAATGATTAACAAGACTTTTGAGTACTCGGAGCGGGATACTGACGCTCACTGTGTTCGGTCAGCATCTCAGGACTTAAACATCTTATGTTAAACAAAAAAAAGCCCTGAAAATCAAATGATTAACAAGACTTTTGGTACTCGGAGCGGGATACTGACGCTCACTGTGTTCGGTCAGCATCTCATTATATTATAAACCCATTATATTTATAAAAAACCTCGCTATTCAAAAGAAATACCAGGTTTGTACTCGGAACGCGATACTGACGCTCACTGTGTTCGGTCAGCATCTCATTATATTATAAACCCATTATACTTATAAAAAACCTCGCTATTCAAAAGAAATACCAGGTTTGTACTCGGAGCGGGATACTGACGCTCACTGTGTTCGGTCAGCATCTCAGGACTTAAACATCTTATGTTAAACAAAAAAAAGCCCTGAAAATCAAATGATTAACAAGACTTTTGGTACTCGGAGCGGGATACTGACGCTCACTGTGTTCGGTCAGCATCTCATTATATTATAAACCCATTATATTTATAAAAAACCTCGCAATTCAAAAGAATTACGAGGTTTGTACTCAGAGCGCGATACTGACGCTCACTGTGTTCGGTCAGCATCTCAGGACTTAAACATCTTATGTTAAACAAAAAAAAAAGCCCTGAAAATCAAATGATTAACAAGACTTTTGGTACTCGGAGCGGGATACTGACGCTCACTGTGTTCGGTCAGCATCTCAGCTCTTAAACATCTTATGTTAAACAAAAAAAAGCCCTGAAAATCAAATGATTAACAAGACTTTTGGTACTCGGAGCGGGATACTGACGCTCACTGTGTTCGGTCAGCATCTCAGGACTTAAACATCTTATGTTAAACAAAAAAGCCCTGAAAATCAAATGATTAACAAGACTTTTAGTACTCGGAGCGGGATACTGACGCTCACTGTGTTCGGTCAGCATCTCAGGACTTAAACATCTTATGTTAAACAAAAAAAAGCCCTGAAAATCAAATGATTAACAAGACTTTTGGTACTCGGAGCGGGATACTGACGCTCACTGTGTTCGGTCAGCATCTCAGGACTTAAACATCTTATGTTAAACAAAAAAGCCCTGAAAATCAAATGATTAACAAGACTTTTGAGTACTCGGAGCGGGATACTGACGCTCACTGTGTTCGGTCAGCATCTCATTATATTATAAACCCATTATATTTATAAAAAACCTCGCAATTCAAAAGAAATACGAGGTTTGTACTCGGAGCGGGACTTGAACCCGCACGACCGTTAATGGTCATTGGATTTTAAGTCCAACGTGTCTACCAATTCCACCATCCGAGCAGAAAAAAATGAACTTAAAATAAAAAAAGAGCGAAAGACGGGATTTGAACCCGCGACCCTCACCTTGGCAAGGTGATGCTCTACCCCTGAGCTACTTTCGCATTAATCGAGACGCGACCCTCATCAGCCTCGGGCGGATGATGCTCTACCCCTGAGCTACTTTCGCATTAATCGAGACGCGACCCTCATCAGCCTCGGGCGGATGATGCTCTACCCCTGAGCTACTTTCGCATTAATCGAGACGCGACCCTCATCAGCCTCGGGCGGATGATGCTCTACCCCTGAGCTACTTTCGCATTAATCGAGACGCGACCCTCATCAGCCTCGGGCGGATGATGCTCTACCCCTGAGCTACTTTCGCATTAATCGAGACGCGACCCTCATCAGCCTCGGGCGGATGATGCTCTACCCCTGAGCTACTTTCGCATTAATCGAGACGCGACCCTCATCAGCCTCGGGCGGATGATGCTCTAATCCCGACACTTCGGGAAGCTACTTTCGCATTAATCGAGACGCGACCCTCATCAGCCTCGGGCGGATGATGCTCTAATCCCGACACTTCGGGAAGCTACTTTCGCATTAATCGAGACGCGACCCTCATCAGCCTCGGGCGGATGATGCTCTAATCCCGACACTTCGGGAAGCTACATTCGCATTCGTGCAATAAAATTGCGGATGCAAATTTAAGCTTTTTCTTATAATGTCAAAGTAAAATGAAAATTTATTTTTTATCACTCAACATTCGCTTAATCTCATTCAATTTCATCAAAGCTTCTACAGGCGTTAAGGTATCTATTTCTAAATTTAAAATTTCTTGTTTGATATCTTCTAACAAGGGATCGTCTAACTGAAAAAAACTGAGTTGTGAGTCTTGTGTAGCTGCCTTGAGCGTTTCGGCAGAGTCTTCAGTGGCGTGCGATTCTTCTAATTTTTTCAGAATCTTTTCAGCTTTATGAATGACATGTTGTGGCATCCCTGCCATTTTAGCGACGTGAATCCCAAAACTATGTGCACTACCGCCAGGTTTTAAGGTTCTCAAAAACAAAATTCTATCCTTGTATTCTTTAACCGCAACATTATAATTTTTAATACGCTTAAACTTATGGGTCATTTCGTTGAGTTCGTGATAATGGGTAGCAAACAATGTTTTAGCTCTTGATGGGTGTTCGTGCAAATATTCCGTAATCGCCCAAGCGATTGAAATACCATCATAAATGCTTGTGCCGCGACCGATTTCGTCGAGCAAAACCAAACTGCGTTCTGAAATATTGTTCAAAATGCTCGCCGTTTCGTTCATCTCCACCATAAATGTCGATCTGCCCATAGAGATATTGTCACTCGCACCGACACGGGTAAAAATTTTATCAACCAACCCGATTTCAGCGGATTCAGCAGGAACAAAACTTCCCATTTGAGCCAACAAAACAATGATAGCGGTTTGACGAAGCAAAGCCGATTTACCACTCATATTTGGGCCAGTAATCATAATGATTTGCTGCTCCTCACGGTCAAGAAATACATTATTGGCAATATAAGCTTCGCCTTCTGGCAGTTGTTTTTCAATCACAGGATGTCGTCCTGCTTTGATATCTAAATTAAAATCATCGCTGATTTGTGGTTTGTGGTATTGGTCTTCTAAAGCCAACTGTGCAAACCCACAAAGCACATCTAACTTTGCCACCAAAATAGCGTTTTGCTGAACGGGTTTGATGTAATCTCGACACCAAACCACAAGATTGTCGTAAAGTTCAGCTTCAAGCACACTGATTTTTTCTTCAGCACTTAATATCTTGGCTTCATAAGTTTTCAGTTCTTCTGTGATGTAGCGTTCGGCGTTCACAAGAGTTTGCTTTCTAATCCAATGTTCAGGCACTTTGTCTTTATGAGCGTGGCGAACTTCAAGATAATACCCAAACACATTGTTATTGCCTATTTTTAGTTTTGAAATTCCAGTGTTTTCCGATTCTCTTTTGAGCATGTCGTCGAGATAATCTTTTCCTGAATAAGCTAATTTTCTCAACTCGTCTAATTCATCGTGAAACCCTTTAGCAATAACATTGCCTTTATTAAGTAAAACAGGGGTTTCAGGATGAATAGCCGTTTTAATTTTTTCTCTTAACAATTCGCAAGTATGTAAATTGTCTGCAATAACTTTTAAGGCTTCGTTATCATTTTTAGCCAATTCTGTTTTAATCGGAATGATAGCTTCTAAGGAATCTTTAAGTTGTAATAATTCTCTTGGATTGACTTTTTGAGTGGCAACCTTAGAAATCAATCGTTCTAAATCACTGATTTGTTTAAGTTGGTTTTGTATGTTTTGAAGTAAATTTTGATTTTGATTTAAAAACTCAACAGCATTGAGACGCTCTTCGATTTTTTCACGTTGCTTGAGTGGTAAAGACAACCATCGTTTGAGCATTCGACTACCCATCGCCGATATGGTTTTGTCAATGACATCGAGAAGCGTAACGGCTTGTTGGGAGTTGCCGTGATACAACTCGAGATTGCGAATAGTAAAGCGGTCCATCCACACATAAGCCTCTTCGCTAATACGTGAAATATTATTGATGTCTTGCAATTTATCGTGACGGGTTTCCGATAAATAATGCATAATTGCTCCAGCGACAATGATGCCTGACTCTAAGTGTTCAATACCAAAACCTTTGAGCGAATTGGTTTGAAAATGCGCGTTTAAAGTTTCTTGTGCATAATCAATTTTAAACAACCAATTGTCTTGAAAAAAGCAATTAAAATCTTCGCCGAAATCCGATTTAAATTGATTTTTGTGCAATTTTGATATCAAAACTTCACTGGGTGAGAAGTTCTGTAAAAGCTTGTCTATATAATCTTTTGAACCTTCTGAAGTTAAAAATTCACCCGTAGAAATATCGAGGAAAGCAACACCAATATTGGTTTTTGAAAAGTGAATGGCACAAAGAAAATTATTAGACTTACTGGTTAACACCTCATCGTTTAAAGCCACGCCAGGCGTAACCAATTCTGTAACGCCACGTTTGACGATTTTCTTGGTCATTTTAGGATCTTCCAACTGGTCGCAAATTGCTACCCGTTGACCAGCTTTGACGAGTTTCGGTAAATACGTATTGATCGAATGGTGAGGAAATCCCGCCAATTCAGTCCGCTCACTGCCGTTATTTCTATTGGTTAAAACGATATTAAGAATTCGTGCGGTTTTAACCGCATCTTCACCAAAAGTTTCATAAAAGTCACCAACTCTAAACAACAACAATGCGTCAGGGTGTTTTTGCTTAATCGCATTGTATTGCTTCATCAAAGGCGTAATCGATGCTTTTTTCTTGGTCAAAATATATGATTTACACTAATTGGCGAATTTAACTATTAAGACTGATGTTTGAAAATCTATTTTAGCAATTTAATAATGCTTGCCCTTACAATACAAACTTGGGAGTATTCGTCTGAGTGGTAATTTGAAAATGTGATAGAAGGATAATTTAAAATACTTGAAGTAATAGAACGTGAGTTAGATTTATTGAAATCTGTAAATCAGATGGTTACATCTTTTTGTAAGCAAATTTTGTCATTTCGAATGAAGAATGAGGAGAAATCTCATCCTACTGAGATGTCTCGTCGCTCATGCTTCGCTCTGTCAACATGACAAATGATTAAATATCTGTATTTTATTGGAATTTATATCAAACTCACGTTAATATAAGATTTAGTTTATGTTGATGTTGTTGATACTCTGGCTTTTCACGCAAAGCACACAGAGTTTTCGCAGAGTGTGCTGAGAAAACTCAATCTCAAAAGTTCTAAACAAAATCCAAAACTAATAGTAAAAATCAAAGGCTTTAAAATTCTTACTTTTGTATTATAAGCCTTATTATGCGAAAATTAAAAAACGAAGAGCTCAACCGCCTGAGTGTGGAAGATTACAAATCTTCTAGGAAATCGAAGCTGATTTTAATTTTAGACAATATTAGAAGTCTTAATAATATCGGTTCTGTATTTAGGACAGCAGATGCATTTAGAATTCAAAAAATATATCTGTGCAGCATCACCGCTCAACCACCACATCGCGATATTCAAAAAACAGCTCTTGGTGCAACGGACAGTGTAGAATGGGCTTACGATAAAGAAACCCTTAATGTCGTTGAAAAATTAAAGCAAAACGGCATCAAAATTTTAAGCATCGAACAAGCTGACGAAAGCTGTATGCTTCAAGATTTTAAGTTTGAGTCTGATGAAACTTATGCTATGATTTTTGGCAATGAAGTCAAAGGCGTTCAACAAGCGGTTATTGACCAAAGTGATGAGGTTTTAGAAATTCCACAATTCGGCACTAAACATTCTGTTAACATTTCTGTGAGTGTTGGTATTTGCTGTTGGCAGTTTGTTCAATCCTCAAACTTTAGAGGCTAATTTTTGAATAACAAATTTCATATCCTTAATGTTATTTTAAAAGTCTCCCGAAAATACGAGATCTTTAAAATTTACTCAATATCATACTTTTATCTTTTTTTTATTCACAACTTTTATTTGTTCAAATTGGTATAAAGTCTATTTCTAAAACTCTGCAAACCTTTCATCCAATAAAAAATCATCATCCGTCAACGTATTGAGGTAAGCAATGATTTGATCTTTTTCAATTTCAGTAAGCGGAATTCCCAATTGACCATTATCTTGAATAAAAATACTATCCAAATTTTGAGTTTGCACCATTCCAGAATCGTAATGATCTAAAACATCTCTTAAGGTTTGAAACCTGCCGTCATGCATATAAGGAAAGGTAATCGCAATGTTTCTTAAGCTCGGCACTTTAAACTTGTATTTATCCATTTCTTCTCCTGTAACTCGTTTCCGACCTTCATCATTATATTGTGGATCAACAGGTAAACCATTATTGCGATAGCTTTGATCTGTAAACAATGTTCCTGCATGACAAGAGGCACATTTTTGTTCAAAAACGGCATTGCCTTGAGTTTCTATTTCTGTAAAACTACTGCCTTCATTACGCATCACTTTATCGTATTTTGAATCTGCAGACACCATCATCATCACAAATTGAGAAATGGCTTTAAACATATTTTGGGTATCAATAGTATCATTTTCAAAAGCTGAATTGAACATTTGCACATATTCTTCATCATTTTGAAGCTTGTTGAGCACATTTGTTACGCTTTCATTCATTTCAAATTCTGTTGTAATTGGCACCACAGGTTGTGCGTCAAGATGAGAAACACTGCCGTCCCAATTAAAATCTTCCATAAAAATCATATTCTGTAATGGCGGTGCGTTACGTGTTCCTAAAGCACCATTGACGCCATGACTCACAATATGTGTGTGATGTGTAAAAGCAAAATCTTGGATATGACAAAATCCACATGAAATCACACCAGTAGAAGACAATCGTCCATCGTAAAATAATTTTTTTCCTAGTTCAAAACCAGCTATTGTGGGTTTGTTATTGTCAATTTCGTAGGTTGGTTCGGGAAAATTTGAAGGAATATTCAAATCTAAAAACACATTTTCTTGAACTTCATTTTCATCTGAAATATTTTCATAAGATTCATCTAAAGCTTCATTTTGACATGCACTTAAAATTAAAATTCCTAAGAAAAATATTAAAAATCTCATTATTTTAGTTTAAAACAATTTCAAAAGCTTTTGTGATATTGTCAACAATTTTTGGAGCTCTATCTGGGTCAATTTGGATGTCGTCTTTATCTGACAATAACAAAGCGTAGTCAGCATTAAATATTTTTTGTACATCAAAATTGATATTGACTTGTGGGGTTTCTGAAGAATTTAGAGCTATAGGTTGTAAAAAGTTCAACGTGATTTCTCGGTAATTATCCATATTTTGACCGTGACTGCCAATATGATAAGAAAATGGTTTATCTATGGCATTATCTGAGCTATAAATACCTTCAAATTTTAGAAATCTATAACCCGCAGACCAAGACCATAACATATCTTGCTCTTCTACAGTTGGCACAAAATTATCAACGCCATTTAATGGATAATTGCTTTGATCAACACCAAAACCAATGCTAATTGAGGTGTAAGTATTGGCATTGATGTTTTGTAATTTGATGTTTTGAGATTGTGGAATAGCTTCATTAATCAAGAAATAGCTGTCTGCTTGTGGATAGACAAATTGATTGCCATCAGTATCGGTTAAAACAATATTACTGATGATGTATTTGAGTTCAGAAACTGAATAAGTTTCATTGCCGTTTTTAGCATAAGTTTCTGTGTTCAATTCTAAATTATTATCCCCAACAACATTAGCGAAATTGATTTCTAAATCTCCATATTCTTGACTTGTATTATCTGAACTGCAAGCATTTAAAACTATGCAAAACATCAAAATTAGACTTGTTTGTTTTATCGTTTTCATCATTTCAATTTTATTATTAAAACATCTTTTCCTCCTTTATTTTCTGTAATAAGTTCATCTAGACTTTCGCTACTACCAACTACTATCACTTCTCCATTTTGTAGCTGAATGGCTTCTTGAGCAAAATCTAAATTAGAGCCACCAATGTTTATTTCATTTTTTAAATTGCCATTGTCATCGGTTAAAGCTATCCAGACATCATTTTGTCCAAAGTTATTAGATACTTGATTATCAATACTTTTTGAACTTCCACTAATTAAAAGTTCATTCGATTGTAATTCCAACACATCTCTTGCAGATTCAAAATCGCTACCACCGTAGGTTTTTTGCCAGATCATTTGAGCGTTGTCATCAAATTTAATTGCCCAAAAATCGGAATTGCCTTTAAGATTGGTCACATCTGCATCACTACTTCTGGTATCGCCTGCCAAAACATAATTTCCATCAAAGGTTTTGGCAATGCTATATCCAATTTCTATACTACTTCCACCAAAGTTTTTTTGCCAAACCAAATCGCCTAGAAGGTTGACTTTTACTGCCCATATATCATAACTTCCTCGTGGATTAGTGATATCAAAATCGTCGCTTTCAGAGTTACCAATCATAATAATATTGCCGTCATATGCTTCTATAACATCATAAGAACGGTCGTTGTTTGTTCCACCAAAAAAGCGTCGCCATTGGGTTTGACCATTAGCATCGAGTTTGATGCCCCAAAACTCGCCAACACCGTGTTTGGCAAACAAAGATTTAGACCGTTGTGCATTGCCATCATCATTGCCTTCTCCACCGCTGGCACTGACATCTAAAAATCCACTTACAAAATAGCCACCATCTGAGGTTTGAATAGCACTATAAGATCTGTCATTGCCAGAAAAACCAAAACTTTTATCCCAAATGATATCGCCAGAAGCACTGAGTTTTAAAGTCCAAAAGTCATGGAATCCAAAATTTTCTGAAACATCACCATCTGTACTTCTTGAAAATCCTGTTATCAAAAATCCGCCATCTGCTGTAGTTATAATTTTTTGACCGCGATCATCGCTACTTCCGCCAAAGGTCTTTTGCCATATCAAATTAAGGTCTTTATCTAATTTTAATAACCAATAGTCGCTATCTGTGGTCGTTTTTCCCGTAACATCGCCGTCATTACTTTGTGTAAAACCTAAAACGGCAATATTTCCATCTTGAGTTTCAACTACAGATAAAGCGTCATCTTCTTGACTTCCACCAAAAGTTTTAAGGGTTTCTAAAGTATTTTGAAAAGCAAAATTGGGTTCTTCGTTGTTATCATCATCAACAGTGTTATCATTGTTAGAATTTTCACATGACGAAAGAGCAACTAAAGTGGCGATAAAAAAAATATGAATAATTTTTAATTTCATCTCACAATCAATCTTTGGTGTATGGCATCATTAATATTTAAAATATAAATGCCACTTGACAAGTTATTGATATTAAAACTAAAATCTAATCTATTTATTTTGTTTTTGTTATAAACTATCTTTCCTAATTGATCGTAAATTTTAATATTATTTATGGATTGAGATTTCATTTTAATATTGACAAAATCATCTACAGGATTGGGATAAATACTAATCTCATTTTCTTCAACAAATTCATCATTTGATAAAGTTGAACTTTTAACTAAATAAAAACCCGAGTCAATATCACTCAACACAATATTTCCACTTTCAAAAAACGGATAAACATTCCATAATCCACTGAACCCAACATTATCATTTTGGGGAAAAGTATCAAAAAAGCCAACTTCGTTAATATTTTGATTACTGATATCTGAAATATCAATCACACGTAATCCGGCATTATAATTGGCTTGATAAAACAATCCATTTTTCACATAGCCATTGTGGTCAATAGCACTTGTGTTTCCTGTGTATTCCATATAAACTGTCGGTGCATCTAAATCGGTTAAATCAAAAATGATGGTTCGTGTATCAAAACCAAAACTGAGTTCATCTGTTTCATCGCCAAGCAATAGATATTGTTGATTTTCCGTTAGCCAAGCTTGATGAGTATATCCGATATTGGCATAAGAAATTGTAGAAATATTACTGATATTTGCTTTATCTGTAACATTGAGAATCACAACTTCATCTTCGTTGCTTCCGATGTATATTTCGTCGCCTTGGTAATCTGAATCAGGACCTGTGTAAGTTACAACTTGAGCGTCATGGGTATAAAAATCGTCAGCATAACCGCCTGCAAAAGTAGGATTAAGCGGATCAGAAATATCAACCACATGGGGATCGC
The DNA here is from genome assembly GCF_018080005.1 of Flavobacterium sp. CS20. Classification (NCBI taxonomy): domain Bacteria; kingdom Pseudomonadati; phylum Bacteroidota; class Flavobacteriia; order Flavobacteriales; family Flavobacteriaceae; genus Flavobacterium; species Flavobacterium sp. CS20. The sequence continues at coordinate 1,731,820 of NZ_CP073015.1, forward strand.
CACTAAAAGTTTGCGTGCCAACGGCATAAGCAAAAGCTTGAGTTGGATTGATTACAACATTATGAGCGTTACCAAAACCGTCGTAATGGGCATCTTCTGAAAAGGTGATAGGCGGATTAGCAACGTTTCTCAATTTAGTTAAGTCAAAGACTTGCATCCCATGACCGCTGGCTTCACTCACAATAAAAGCATAATTTTGATAAACTTTAATATCACGCCAGCTACTATTTGAAGTGTGCGTCGGCAATTTACCGAGATAAATAGGATTTGTAGGTTGGCTGATATCAATAAAAGCCGTACCGTTATTTAAACCAACTATGGCATATTCTTTATCATCTAATGGGTCAGTCCAGCCCCAAGAATCATTGCCAGAATTGGCATTTAAAGCACTTAAATCAATATGAGATTGTAAATCATAGCCGTTGCAAGAATATATCCCAACTTGACCGTTATTACAAGGTGTTTGTGCATTGACTAATACAGAAACAAAAAATATGTAAACCAGAGTTTTTTTCATGTAGATAATTTAAATCATGTAGTTTTGCAAAAAAAACTTAATGCTTGATAATCACAAAAATAGTAAAACGAAGCTCACAGAATTAGGAGAATTCAAATTAATTGACCACTTAACTACAAATTTTAACATAAGTCAAACTTCAACAAAACTTGGAATTGGCGATGATCTTGCTATTATAAATCACAAAAACCAAACCTTAATCAGTACAGATTTACTCGTTGAGGGCGTTCATTTTGATTTAGCCTACATGCCATTAAAACATTTGGGTTATAAAGCTGTAATTGTCAATCTGTCAGATATTTACGCTATGAATGCAAAAGCTACACAAATTACAGTATCCATAGCTTGTTCCAATCGGTTTACAGTTGAAGCACTTGAAGAGCTTTATGCAGGAATACAAAAAGCTTGTGAAATTTACAATGTAGATTTGATTGGTGGCGACACTACATCATCAGTCAAAGGACTTCAAATTTCGGTTACAGCTATCGGGACAGCAAAGGATGAAAAAATCACCAAAAGAAGTGGTGCAAAAGATAATGATTTATTAGTAGTTTCAGGCGATTTAGGTGCGGCTTATATGGGTTTGCAGGTTTTAAAGCGAGAAAACGAAGTCTTTAAAGTCAACCCACAAAACCAACCTGATTTAACGCCTTATTCTTATATCATAGAACGCCAACTTAAACCCGAAGCAAGAAAAGACATTCCTTTGTTATTAGAAAAATTAGAGGTTCAACCTACAAGTATGATTGATATTAGCGATGGTTTGTCTTCAGAAATACTTCATATCTGCAAAGCTTCGCAAGTTGGTGCTAATCTTTATGAAGAAAAAATGCCTTTAGACCCAACTGTCATTTCAACTTGTGAAGAATTTCAACTTGATAGCACAACGGTAGTTTTAAATGGTGGAGAAGATTACGAACTTTTGTTTACAATTAAACAAGACGATTTCCCAAAAATCAAAGCCAATCCACATTTAAGTGTGATTGGTCATATCACTACAGCTAAAGAAGGTGTACACATCATCACTCGAGCCAATCAAAAAATACCACTCAAAGCCCGTGGATGGTCTGCTATTTCTGAAGATGATGAATAAATTAACACAAGATTAGTTTAAGATAAGGTTAAATCATAATTTAAAATCAAAGTTTGCATTATTTTTAATAAATTTGTAAAAACTAAAAATCATACAATTATGAAAAAAATTACTCTTTTAATGTCTTTACTCTTTGTAAGCCTTACGTTTTCGCAAACTTCAGTATTTGTCAATGAAATTCATTATGATAATAGTGGTAGTGATGCTGACGAAGGTATAGAAATTGCAGGTCCTGCTGGAACAGATTTATCTGGATGGACTATAGAAAAATACAATGGTAATAACAGTTCGACTTACGGTACTGAAAGCTTAAGTGGCGTAATCCCAGACCAAGATAATGGTTATGGCACATTAAGTTTTTTAATTAGTGGTTTGCAAAATGGTGCACCAGACGGTTTAGCTTTGGTTGATGATTCTGGAACTGTAATTCAATTTTTAAGCTATGAAGGCACAATAACAGCTGTTGATGGACCAGCAAGCGGAATGACTTCTGAAGATATTGGTGTAGAAGAGAGTAGTAGTTCTCCAGTAGGAGAATCACTTCAACTAACAGGCTCTGGAACCGTTTACGAAAATTTTACATGGGCAGATTCATCACCATCAAGTTTTGGTTCGGTAAATGCTAACCAAACTTTTGGCGGAACACCAATACCATCTTTGAGCGTTGTCGATGCTGAACCCAGTGGCTCAAATGCAATTATTGCTCCTAACGAATTAGACCAAACTCAATTAGAATTTGAAATCATTAACTTTACTATAGGTGAACCTGGCACAGCAACTGAAGCCGATGGATATGTCTCTTGGGAGATTTTAAATCTTACTGATGGTGGCACTCACCAATCTGGGAATCTCTTTGATTTAGCTAATCAGCCTATCAGTATAACCCCTTTTGAAGCGGGTAAAACCTATCAACTCAACGCTGTCTTAAAAGATAATTCAGATGTAGATTTACCAAATACTGAAGCTTCTTATACCATAACTTTAGAGGCTTTAGGTTATATTCAAGTCGCTGATATTACAGCTCTAAGAGCTGATGTTGATGCCAATGGTTTAGGTCGTTTTTACGAGATTACTGGTCCAAATACTTTTACACATGGAGATGGTTTTCAAAACAGAAAATGGTTTCAAGATGCCACTCCATCTGGAATATTTGTTCAAGATTTCGATGGCGTGATACCAAATGGTGTTTATGCTGAAGGTGATCAAGTTTCAGGTCTTAAAGGTTTTACTCTAGAAGAAAATGGGGTCTTGACATTTGAACCGATAGAAGATGCTGGAACAGTTTCAGGTTCTACCTCTGTTTCTCCTTTAGTTTTAACTTTAGCTGACTACAACGCAAATTTTGAAACCTATGAATCATTACTCGTTGGTTTTGAAAATGTAACTTTTACTGATGGTGATGGCACTGCAGTTTTTAACACTGGCACCAATTATGAATTTAGTAATGGCACAGATGTATCTGATGTAAGAACTGAATTCTTCGGTGCAGATTATATTGGCACAGTTATTCCCGATACTCAAATCGATGGAATAGTTGGTTTGGTCGCAGAATTTAATGGTTCTACCCAAATTTACCCAAGAAGCCTTGCCGATATTGATGTTACTTTAGGTCTTAATGATGTTGCTGTTAACAATTTTAGCCTTTACCCTAACCCAGTTAACAAAGGTAGCTTTAATATTAAAAGTCAAAATAATCAAGCTTTTGATATTGAAGTTTATAATGTTTTAGGAAAACGCGTGTTAGAATTTAATCAAATACAAAATCAAAACATCAACGTTAGTCAATTACAAAGTGGCGTTTATTTGGTTAAAATCAATCAAAATGAAGCTTCAACAACTAAGAAGTTAATCATCAAATAAATTTTATTTAAATAATTTTTATAAAAGTGCTACTTATTTTTAAGTAGCACTTTTTTTATTATTGTAACTTGGCTTAATAAAGAAAAAGATGGACAGTAATCGGGTGTTAAATATCAAAACTGAAACAGACTTCAAAACTTTGTGCTTTAAAGTTTTTGAGTATCAGTATAACAATTGTGAAGTCTATCAAAAGTTTTGTAAGCATTTTAACAAACATCCAGATAATGTAAATTCACTCAAAAGCATTCCTTTTTTACCGATAGAATTTTTTAAAAAATTCAAAATTTTATCCTCTCAACAATTGGTTCAAAAAGTTTTTACAAGCAGTGGCACAACAGGTCAACAAACAAGCAAACACCACATCACAGACATCGAATTATATCAGAAAAACTTCTGTCAAATATTTCAAGCTCAATATGGCTCGATAGAAGATTATACCATTTTGGCACTTTTACCTTCCTATCTTGAACGAAACGGCTCTTCATTAATTTATATGGTCAATCACTTGATCGAAAAAACAAGACAACCAGATAGTGGCTTTTTTCTAGATGATTTAAATCGTTTAAAAGAAACTTTATTAAAACTTGAAACCAAGAAACAAAAAACTATACTTATTGGAGTTTCATTTGCGTTATTGGATTTTGTAGAAAGTTATAATTTAAAATTAAATCATACCATAGTGATGGAAACTGGTGGAATGAAAGGCAGGCGAAAAGAAATCACACGAGATGAACTTCATCAAAAACTAACTAAAGGATTTGGTGTTAAGCACATTCATAGCGAATACGGCATGACTGAATTGTTGTCTCAAGCTTACTCAAAAGCTGATGGTATTTTTGAATTACCGCCAACAATGAAGGTTTTTATCAGAGATCCTGAAGACCCACTACATATTTTTGAAGATTTCACAAAAACAGGTGGTATAAATGTGATTGATTTAGCAAATATCAATTCTTGTGCCTTTATTGCCACACAAGATTTAGGACAAAATGTTAAAAAAAATAAGCTAAAAATTATAGGACGCTTTGATTATAGCGATGTTAGAGGTTGCAACCTTTTAACATTGTAATTAATTTTAGTTAAATATGTGTTAACAGATGCAATTTTTTAGACTTTCATGCGTCTAATGTAATGCTAGGATGAAGTTTTTCATAATAGATTGGTTAGTTAATTCAAAACCCCGATTCATTTGAGTCGGGGTTTTGTTTTGTTGCAATATTGTCTAAATTTAAGAATCTTAAAATTATAATTTAGATTTTAAATAGGATATAAGTTAATTTTTATAAATTGCATCATTAAAAATTTCTCATTTTGACAAATTACTTAGAATACAACTCAGAACGCAACCAACTCGTTATTCCAGAATACGGCAGACATGTTCAAAAAATGGTAGAACACTGCCTCGAAGAAAAAGACAAAACTAAACGAACCCAAATGGCTCATGCTATTGTTGAAGTTATGGCTAACATCAATCCCAACCATCGAGATGCTAACGACTTTCAGCAAAAGTTATGGGATCAACTTTTTATTATAAGCGACTTTAAACTTGATGTTGATGCTCCTTTTGATATGCCAGATAAAGAAGAATTATACAGAAAACCCGAGCCACTTCCCTATCCACAAAATCATCCTAAATATCGCTTTTACGGCAACAACATCAGCCGAATGATAAACGAAGCTATAAAAGTTGAAGATGGCAAACTTAAAGAAGCTTTAGTTTACACTATTGCCAATCATATGAAAAAGTGTTTTCTAAACTGGAACAGAGATTCGGTTAAAGACAGTGTGATTTTTAAACATTTAGAAGAACTAAGCGATGGCAAATTAACTTTAAAACCTGACGATGAAACTTTAAGCGAAGCAACAGATTTAGTTAAGAACCACAATAAGCGAAAGCATAAAAAAAATTATAAAAACAAAGGACGTAAACGCTACAAAAAATGAGTTCATTTGTCATAGAAGGCGGTCATCAACTCAAAGGAAACATCACGCCACAAGGTGCAAAAAACGAAGCTCTACAAGTTCTTTGTGCAGTTTTGATGACACCAGAAAAAGTTGAAATTAAAAACATTCCAGACATTAGAGATGTCAATAAACTGATAGATATTTTAGAAAATCTTGGGGTTAAAATTCAAAAACTCGGCAAAGGTCATTTCAGTTTTATGAGTGATGAACTTAATCTGGACTATCTACAAAGCGAACAATTCAAAAAAGAAGGCAGTGGCTTGAGAGGTTCTATTATGATTATTGGTCCACTTCTCGGACGATTTGGCAAAGGTTATATTCCAAGACCTGGCGGTGATAAAATAGGTAGAAGACGATTGGATACTCACTTCTCTGGTTTTATAAAACTCGGTGCCAAATTTAGATACAACAAAGAAGAACGTTTTTACGGAGTTGAAACCGACAAAGGTCTCAAAGGAACTGATATGCTTCTTGAAGAAGCTTCTGTCACAGGAACAGCCAACATTATTATGGCGACTGTTTTTGCTAAAGGCAAAACTCAAATCTATAATGCGGCTTGCGAACCATACATCCAACAACTCTGCAAAATGTTGAATAAAATGGGGGCTGAAATTTCGGGTATTGGTTCAAACCTTCTTCATATTACAGGTGTAGAAAATCTCAAAGGTTGTACCCACAAAGTTTTACCTGATATGATTGAAATAGGCTCTTGGATTGGTCTTGCAGCAATGACCAAAAGCGAAATCACTATCAAAGATGTGAGTTGGGAAAATTTAGGCATCATCCCAGCAACCTTTAAAAAGTTAGGAATTAATATTCAAAAAAAAGGAGACGACATTTTTATTCCCAGACACAATAATGGTTATGAAGTGACCAGTTTTATTGACGGTTCTATTATGAATATTTCAGACGCTCCGTGGCCAGGTTTTACACCAGATTTACTCAGTGTGATGTTGGTTGTTGCTACACAGGCTCGCGGGAGTGTGCTTATCCATCAAAAAATGTTTGAAAGCCGTCTGTTTTTTGTCGATAAGTTGATTGATATGGGTGCAAAAATCATTTTATGCGATCCGCATAGAGCAACGGTTATTGGTCACGATTTTAAATCGCAACTCAAAGCCACCACGATGACTAGCCCAGATATTAGAGCTGGAATTTCATTATTGATTGCGGCTTTGTCTGCTAAAGGGACATCAACCATTCATAACATAGAACAAATAGATCGTGGCTACGAAAGGATTGACGAGAGACTAAATGCCATAGGTGCAAAAATTCACAGATATGAGTAGTTGGTAGCTAATAGTCCATAGCTATTAGCCGGTAGAGGATAGTAGAGAGCAAGTTATATGTTTAGTTAAGACGAAATAATATAAAAATTTGCCTGATAAAACTTTGCGAACCTTGTGCTATCCTTTGCGTCCTTTGCGGTTAAAAAACTTCTAAACTCATAAACTTTAAACTGTAAAATATGCCAGTAATCCTTCCCGTAAACAACAAATCTCCTGAAATACCATCAGATTGTTTTATCGCTGAAAATGCGACCATCGTTGGTGATGTTAAGATGGGAAAACAATGTAGCGTATGGTTTAACGCCGTTATACGAGGTGATGTACATTATATCAAAATGGGCGATAGAGTCAATGTTCAAGACGGAGCAGTCATTCATTGCACCTACCAAAAACACCCGACTAATATTGGTAACAATGTATCTATTGGTCATAATGCTATTGTTCACGGATGTAAGATTCACGACAACGTATTGGTAGGAATGGGCAGTATTGTGATGGATAATTGTGTGATTCATTCAAATAGTATCATTGCCGCTGGAGCTGTGGTAACACAAAATACAGTAGTAGAATCAGGTAGCATTTACGCTGGCGTGCCTGCCAAAAAAATAAAAGACATCAGCCCAGAATTAACCCAAGGCGAAATTGACAGAATCGCTGAAAATTATGTGAAATATTCGGGGTGGTTTAAGGATTAAAATGGGTTAGAATAAAATTAGAGTCTGGAATCACCTATTCACTAATTCTCTAAACTGATAGAAAAAGCGTTCTATCAATCGTAAATCTTCGGTGATGATTTCTGCGATGCCGGTCATTTCTTGTTTGAACTCTAAGGTTTTATCATATGTTGTTGTTAGTTTTACAGGTAATTCAACCTCTATATTATAAAAACCTTCTTCATCTGGAATAAGCGAAATATTATTGACTTTACCTTTTAAAACGCCGTATTCCTGGTCGGGATAGTTGTTGAGTTTTAAATTTACTGTCTGTCCCTTTTTTATTTTACCTGAATTTTGAATTGGCGTTTTTAATCGAGCCACATAGTTTTGATAGTTTTTAGGAATAACAGTAAACACCATATCGCCTTGGTTGATGTTTTGAGATTTATGCCAAATGTTTAAAAAACTGACATTCCCTTCAAGATTTGAACGAAAGACAAACCTAAATTCCCAATTTTTAATACTGGACTTCAATTGATTATAAGCTTGAACTACTTGTCTAAACAAGATTTTGTTGTCTTTAATCTGACCTATTTCGGTGCCTTTTAAATTGTTTTTAGCATCATTGATACTATGTTTGGTTTGTGACAATGTGGTTTGAAAATTTTTAAAATCCCGTTCGGCTTGGGCAAACATCAATTGTTTGTTTTCAAATTCTTGTGCCGAAATGACGCCTTTGTTAAAAAGTATTTCGTTTCGCTTTAAGTCATTTCCTGCAAGTTTTAATTCTTTTCGTTTTAAATCAAACTGTGCATAAAGGTTTGTAAGTCTGGTTTCAAGTTCCTGTATAGTGTAATTACCCGCTTGAACTTGATAAGAATAGGGTTTTAATTGCTGATTAACTTCATATTCAATATAAGCATTTTCAAATTGCACATAAGCATTCTCCACTTCTCCGAGATTGAAGATTGCCGGGATTCTATCTATTGGAAAATAAATGCTATCATTATCTAAATGTATCTCATCTAAAATCTTTTTCAAACCTAAAACATCCTTATAATTTGCTAGGTTCTCTAAAACTGCTAAAAGTTGATTATCTTTTACTTTTTGATTATCATTGACTAAAATAGTATCAAATTTAGCCGTTGTTCTCGCTATGAGTTTTTGTGGTGGAAGTTTAGTCGTCACTATGGCTTCAGAAGCAATAATGTCAGGATATTTTACAAACCATGATAGCATTAAAATCAGGAGGATAAGCGACAAAAACAAAACATTGCCCCATCGTATCATCCAATGTGGAACTTTTGTCAGGATATCCTGGACTTCCTCACTTCTTAAGTCGATATGTTCTATGCTGGTGTTATCGGGCATTAGTAATGTGGCAATTTGCAAATAGTATAAGCTGTGAATAAGATTTATGACTGACCAATGTTTAATTTTACTCAATTAGTTTTATAAAATTTTCTTTGATTTTGGCTTTGATGCTGGCATTTACAGGTTTCAATACTTTATCTACCATAGTTTTTTCTAAAGTTGCAATTTTATGGACACGAACTACAGATTTTAGTTTAAGTTGAGAGGCTTCCCAATCTTCTATGAGTATGTCATAATCTGAATGGTATATTTTAGATGTGATTCTACATACTATAATATCTTCACCAAAATCTTTCAAAACTAATGCAGGTCTTTTTTTAAAATTTTGTTGACCTGTAAATGGGAATTTAATTAAAACAATGTCGCCTAAATCAAATTTTTTCATGAGCTTATTGATTTTGGGTTAATCATCATCGTAAACAGAATCTGAATGAGAGTAGCCTTCAAAAAATGTCTCGCTAGCCATATTTTTAAACTCTTTTTCTTCAACATCATCACTATCTTCTAAAAGTACAATTACCCTTACGTTTTTGTTTTGATTAAATACGAGTTTAGATTTTACATGATTAGGGATTTGTATTTTATCATTTTTGATTTTTGATTTAAACTCTAAAGCTTCCATTTTATTTAATATTAAATGTTTCTGTAAATTTAAGTAATTCTTTCGGTTATATAAAAGCTGTAATTTTTCATTTATCGTTCTAATGAGCATTCTTCCATATTCAGTAGTTAAAATTACCACATTAACTTCCCAACTCCAATTGATTTTTTACCAAATTATAATAATTTCCTTTTTGCTTTACCAATCTTGCATGGTTTCCAATCTCAGCGATTTTTCCTTGATCTAAAACCACAATTTGATGGGCGTTTTTTACAGTGCTTAAACGATGGGCTATAACGACCACGGTTTTGTTTTCAAAAAATTCGTCTAACTTTTCCATGATTATTTTTTCATTATTGGCATCTAAAGCACTGGTGGCTTCATCAAAAAATAAAAAGTTAGGGTTTTTATAAACAGCTCTGGCAATTAACAAACGCTGTTTTTGTCCAGTGCTAATGCCCACACCTTCCATGCCAATTTTGGTGTTGTAAGACAGCGGTAAGCTCCCAATAAAATCTTTGATGTTGGCAACATCTACAGCATGGGCAAGTTTCTGCTTATCAATATAATCTTCGCCAACGGCAATATTGCTCGCTATGCTATCATTAAAAATATAGCCTTCTTGCATCACTACACCACATTCGTTACGCCAGGTGGTTTGAGAGACATTTTTCATATTGAGATTGCCAAGTTCAATGTTACCTTCAATCGGGTCATAGAATTTAAGTAAAAGTTTCATCAAGGTGGTTTTGCCACTACCACTTACCCCGACAATAGCCGTCACTTTATTGGCAGGTATCACTAAATCTAATTCTTTTAAAACCAATTGATCAGAGCCGATGTATCTAAAAGACACTTGATTTAAAGTAATAGCACTCGACGGCGGAATATCACTGATTTTTTGTTGTTCGGGTGTCTCTTCGTCTTCTTTATTATGAATTTCAGAAAGCCTGTCCAACGAAATTTTAGCATCTTGAACTTCTCGTATAAAATTGATAAGTTGTGCAATTGGCGAGTTGAGTTGACCGACGATATAACTTACAGCGAGCATCATTCCTAAGGTGATTTCGCCGTCTATCACCAACTTTGCAGACAAAACGGTGATTAAAATGTTCTTAACTTCGTTGATAAACCCAGAACCTACACTTTGGTATTGCTCAAGCGCTAAACCCTCAATAGACACTTTAAACAACCGTGCCTGCACAAATTCCCACGACCAGCGTTTTTGTTTTTCGGCGTTGTGGAGTTTGATTTCCTGCATGCCGTTAATGAGCTCAATCACTTTGCTCTGCTCTTGGCTGACTTCTGAAAAACGCTTATAGTCTAAATCTCGACGCTTTTTTAAAAAAATGACAATCCATAAAAAATACGTAACTAATCAGTCCGCAAATTAGCAATAATATTTAGTGTAGATAAAACTGATTGCTGATTTTTTAAACAAGAATCTGTTACAGATCTAAGTATGGCAAAGTTATCACAGCCCTGTTCTGATCTAAATTGTCCAGAGATTTTCTGTTTTACTTTTATATTTCTTATTGCTCTTTCAGAGGCGTTGTTATCTGGAGGTACATCCAGATGATAGAGGAATGTAAAGATATAGTTCCTGTATTTTATAAGTCTTTTTTTAAAAGTTATTAATTCTTTATGTTCTTTTGGCGGATCATGATTTAAGATGATATCCATTCTTTTTTCTATACTTTTCTTTATTGGACAATCCTTGTTAAAGGCTATATCTTTTATATTTTTCTTAAAGTTGATGGCTTTTAAAAATAAGTTTTTGCAAGCTCTACTCCATTTATGATCGTGCTTTCAGTTAGATAGTTTAAATCCCGAAGTAAATGTGCCATGCAAATTTGGTGTGATTGAGCGTTGGTATTGAAATGACTCTTCCAACAATCGTGCACTAACACAGCATTTTCAAAACCATTTTCAAAGGTTTGTTCTATACTTTTTTGTCCTCTATTATCAGTTATGGTAATAAAGGTTGCTTTTTCATTTTGCCATGTCCACGCCCAGTTTTTGTCTCCTGATACTTTTACTCCTGTTTCATCGCTACCGATAGGTGATTTTGAGTTTGCTATTTCTTGTTTTATCAGATTATATGCAGGTTCAGCTTTAGTGACAAGTTTGTTTAATAAATAGTGTATTCCTCCTTCACTTATAGGAATATTAAAAACCGTATTGAACATTTCTTGCATTCTCTTAAAAGGCAAGTATTGTCTGGTATGAAAATATCCTATTAAACTTTCAATATTATTCCCATAGCTTACGGGTGCATTTGCTTGTGATGGATAGTCGCTTTTTGTTTCACAACCGCAAGGACAAACTTTTTTATAAACCTTGTGTTCTGTGACTTTTATTTTTATTTCAGGGATGTCAAATACCTGTCGACTTCCTGCATATTGATGTGGAAGTGATGAAAGGTCGTTTCCACAACAGTTACAATAATCTGGTATGTGTTCTTCTGTAACATCAGGTATCTCAACCATCTTCAAAGTATTGCCTTTTCTTCTGTTTGCCCACCTGGCTTACGCCCTGTCTTTATTCTTAGGCTTTTCCTCTTTGGTCTATTTTCATCCTTTGAGGGTGGTATGGAGCTATTATTACTGTTTTTTGGAGTTTCATATTTGGTAAGTCGTGCTTTAAGTTGACTATTTTCTAATTCTAAAGCAATTAGCTTTTTAGAAAGTTCTTCTACCTTCTGCAAGAGTGATTCTATAAGCTTATCCTTTTCCAACTTTTTTTCTTACAAATGTAGGGTGGTATGTTTGTAACAAACAAATTATTAACCAATTAGTTATCAATCCAAAAAGTTAAAAATGTTGATAAAGGTCTGATTTTTAAAATCAAGCTCTAATGAGTGGCTTATTTGAAATTTTTTTTAAAAAATTGAAATAAGCACAAAGAAAATATATGCTCAGTTTGTATTATCCAAAATTTATAGTCTTATTTTTGACACTGATTAGTTACAAAAATACAACACACTGCCTAACATAAAAATGCCAAACAGCAACAAACTATAATACGCCAAAACAATGCTAAACACCACTAAATTGACCATTGAAAACAACACATTTAAAGACGAGGTAGTTAAAATACGCTCTATACGTCTGTGGTCGTTGATACGTTGTAAAATATCTCCTGTCATACGCGTATCAAAAAAGGCGATGGGCAACTTCATGAGTTTGATAAAAAAATCTGAGACTAAAGAAATATTGATACGTGTGCTCAAATGCAACAAAATCCAACTGCGGATGACTTTAATAGCTGTTCTGCCTATAAACAAGGCTAACTGCGCAAATAGGATTAAATAAATAAAATGGATATCCTGATTCTTAATCCCAACATCGACAACACTTTGGGTTAAAAATGGAAAAATAAGTTGGAGTAAGCTCGAGGCGATTAGGCCGATGACCAATTGCCATAAAAAGGATTTGTATTTAAAAAGATATCTGGTTAAGAATTTAAAACCAAATTCTTGGTTTTCCTTATCTATATCAAAATCTGAACTATAAAATTTAGCTGTGGGTTCTAGTAAAAGCGCAATACCTTCTTCGGTTTCTGCTGTGGCGTTGTTGCCTATCCAATGTTTTAAGAATTCGTCTTTTGTATATTTTAACAGGCCGTGTGCTGGGTCTGAAACATAGAAAAAATCCTTTTTGATTTTATATAAAACGACATAGTGGTTTTTGTTCCAGTGTAAAATGCAAGGAAGTGGTGCTTCATGAAGTTTTTGTAAGTCAATTTTTACACCAAGAGTCCTAAAACCAACAGCTTCAAATGCCTCACTTAGATTTAATAAACTACTACCAGATCTTGTGGTTTGTGAAAGTTCCCTTAATTGTTTCAGGGGTATATTTTTGCCAAAGTGCTTTGAAATGATTTTTAAGCAAGTTGGTCCACAGTCTTTAGAATCAGGTTGATTATAATGAGGGAATAAAAAAAAATTAGTATTTTTAATCCCAAATGTATTCATTAATAGTGTTTAATTTGTCCTTATCTATAATGACATCATCTTTCTCAATACTAATCCCTGCACTCTGCAAATCAACATAATTATCTTCTTCACTCCACTTACTAATATAAGGATTATACTCACATTCTCTTTCATGGTAATAGAATTTTTTACCCTTGATTGGAGGTCTATTATCATTACAAAACCTCCTAAATTCACAATCTTTACAAACAATAATCTTATCTTTTGTTACTCTCCAGTATTCAATAAATTTTTCATCCCTTAATAACTTAATTGAATTTAAACTATCTAGATCTGATAAATGATTATAAATATAGTCAGATTCTTTACTATTTTTGATTTCAGTATTTCTTCCTATAAATAATTTATCACTATAATAAGTGTTTTTTTCTATAGACTCAAAATAAACACTCAAATCATTTGTTATCTTCGATTCCTTTATTCCATTAGGTCTGAACATTCTATTATTGAAGCTATGGTAATCATCAACAATCTTTTTGTTAGTATTGTTATTAATAATATAAATCCGATTGTCTTTGCTTATAGACTTAAATAAATATTCATATTCAGTAAAACCAGTTTCAAAGGTTAAATCTATACAATCTATTTCTAATTCATCAATAAAAGCAATAAGACAGTCAATAGATTTTAGATTTGAGAATTCTGAAAATACAACATTTAGTTGTCCAAACAACATTCTATTTAATAGTAGTTTACCAAGTTGAAAAGATACAGCTTCTGAAAGTTCTATAACACATATCTTAAAGTCAAAGGGAAAATCAATAATCCCTCTTAGATCAGAAAAGTTTCTTAAATTATTATTATCTACATCGATAAGAAGTTCGTTTTCTAATAAAAAATTATATTCGTCAGTCGATAAATCTTCAACTTTAAAAGTAAAATTATTACTATTTAATTTTTCATAGAAAGAGTTAGGCACAAAAAAAATATCATTTTTTAAGGAGTCAAATACTAAAGTCCTATTATGACCTTTTGTAAAAAAAACGTTTTTAAATATACTTTTCATTTATAGTAAGTTTTATAGAAACAACACATAATTCTAATCTTATGTTCTGATGTTTTAGAAATACTAGATTTTCGATTTTGAGTCTTAACCTTAGTGATTTTCTTGCTCTCTAATTCATTTAATATTAAAGGGACTTTATTTTTCATATTGTTATAAGTATTCTGCTATTTGCTTAAAAATACCATAATTACATGGTAATTCTACTTGTTCAAATTGACCTACAGGATTAATCTCAAATAGTACATACTCACCATTCTTGGTGTATGCAATATCTAAACTGCCAGAGTTTAGATTTACCTCATCAAATAGTTTTAACAGTTTTTCTTCGAATTCAACTGGTAATTTATATGGAACTACTCTATTAGGGTTATCAAGATCATAATTTCTAAAGTCTAACTCCGTTTTCGGATTAGACTGAGAAAATATAACACTGCTAAAAAATTTTCTATTAAAAAAAAATGTACGTATTTCAAATTTTTTATCAATCTCATTTTGAATTAAAGAGTGCTGAAAAGCTTTTTTTTTCATATCAACTCTTTTTGTAGTTGAGAAATATCTATAACCATCCTTTTCAATAAGCAAATCTCCGATTGGTTTAGTTATATAGCTATTATTTTGATTCAAATCATTTATATCGTCCGTTACAAATGTATTTGGTATATTTATATTAAGATTTTTTGCTTTATCTAAAACGATTAACTTGTTAATATTGTTATCATAATGATTATTTAACTTACTTATTTTGGATAATTGGTTTTCAAAAAATTCACACACCTTTTTGAGCTCATCTTTTAAAAACAAATTTACCTTATCTGATATATCTTTTTTGTTATATTCAAATTCAACACCGTAATACATCTTGAAATTCAAATTAGATCTCCTATACCAATATGATGTAAACTCTGACAAATAATATTTTTTATCATCGATCGCAAAATGTATATCAATTTCTTTATTATTTAAAATAATTTTTAAGATTGTAATTGAATTCTTATTTGAAATCCTAATAAATTTCTTTTTTAAGTAGGCAAGCCAATAACAAACAACGTCAGTTGTTGGTTCATGTTCATCACTACATATTAGTATCATAGTTAATTGTCATTTATATAGTTGCTGGGCAAATCCCATCCGACTTGTTTATAAAAGGTTTTTAAATCAATAAGCCAATAGCGATTTCTTAAAGAATCAACTTTTTGTGGATATAATAAATCCATGCTTTTAATTTTTTTTGTTTCAATGTCATAAATGGTTTTTGTTCCAAGCACTGATTTATCCTTACTAACATACCACGAAATATAGTGGTCATATATGCTCCCATATGTTCTTGGGCTAATATTTCCCCTCTCTACCTCTTTCCATAGTAAATCAATAAACTCCTTAGCATCAGCTTTATTAAAGAATCCAGCTACAGCATGATTAAGGATTAAACCAATAGTTTGAGGATTAAATCTTCTACATTTCGTCCGATAAGGGAATTTTTCATCTCTTAATAGATCCAACAAAATATAACTGTTACCGGAATACAAATATTTACTCATAGCGCTTCTAACAGTATCGCTTAATTCTGCTTTGGGTAATAGCTTAAGCCTAGATGTTTGGCTGTAATATTCATGCTGTAAAATATCTTCAAAAAGTTGATTTTGAATTTCATCAATTTGACTAATAAAATAATTTCTCTCTTCTCTTAAAATGTTTATGTATTTTTCGTAGAAGTATTTTTGAAATTTATTGAAATCATTTAATGAATCATTTGAATCAATAAAGTCGAAATCATAAGAAATAGATAACATATCTTTTAATTCTATACTATCTTCTTCGAACTGGTATCCTGATCTAATAGCTTTTCTAAAATATTCCAAAGATGATTTTTTATCATTGTCCAAAAAATAATAAAATGATAATGACATCAGATCCTTAGGAAAGGGATTTTTATTTTCAAATGCTTGTCTATAATATTGAATTTTGCTTTCTAAGTCGGCATATTCAATTGATTTTGATTTATTAATTTGTTCATGGTATTTTTCAAAATTAATATCTTGTGCAGAACAAGAACAATAACAAATTAAATAAAATAAATAAGAAAAAAGTATTTTTTTCATAAAAAAAGAAAACAGCCAAAAATGGCTGTTCAAAATTTGATTAATTACAATATCATGCTGAGAAGCTAGCCTCGATGGTAGGGTCTGGCCAGTCCGCTGAACCTTCACCAACACTAGTATCTGGATTATCTAATCCAGTTTTACCGCCATTTTTGTCTAATGTCTGAAAACTAATATCATACGTATCATTTCCAGCGTTAGTATCTGAATTCACAGATGTGTTGAAACCACCTATTAATGAATTCTGCTCACTTTTGTTTATTTTAAATTTTTTAAATTTATTATACATAATTTTTTAATTATAATTTGTTAAATTTTAACTCATAGTAAAACTACTACTTATTCCAGGAAGTGGCTTATCCGTTGTGTTATCACCACTACTAGTATCATGACTGTCATTATAGATTCCATCAGGTTCATGAGTTTTTGTTATGACATCATACTGAGATCCAGCTCCTAATGTATCTTGCCCGTTTTCAGTGTAATTTCCGCCAATAAGCGAATTAAGTTGATTCTCTTTAAGTTCAAACTTTTCGAATAGATTAAATTTTTGGTTTTTCATGTTTACATTATTTAATTAATTATGATTTCTAATTTGCAGAGATTGTAAAATTCAACTTATCACTAGGATAATCTCTTGAACCTTCGCCTACGCTAGTAGAGCTATTATCTAATTCAGTAGGTTCACCTTGACTATCATAAGTCTGAAATTCTATATCGTATACATCACCACTTTGGCTTGTATCACTTGAGACACTTGTCAATCCTCCTCCAAAGAGTTCTTTAATCCTAGTTGGTTTTATTTTGAATTTTTCAAAGTTTTTGTAATTTTCCATGAGATAATAATTAAAAATTTATTTCAGTTAAGCCTATTTTATAAGTTTTAAATTAATACTTTGCTAAATTAAAAAAAATCAGAATAAAATTAATTTTTTATATTGCAATTTGTTTTGCAAATTAATGCAATATAGTGAATCATGCAAAAAACAAAACTCATTACCACCCGAAAACAAAAAGGTTTTTCTCAGCAACAGTTAGCAGATTACCTCTGTATGAATGTATCGAGTTATAACCGAAGAGAAAAAGGCATCTCTCATATCAGACCAGATGAATGGATGAAATTGGCGGATATACTGGAAGTCAATTTAGATGAGATTTATGAGCATGATGCCCGTTACCATATAGATTGTAAAGATCAGTCGGTTGGCATTGGAGTTAACAATGGAACAAATAATGTTTATACCGTTCCTAAAGCATTACTCGATTCACAGCAAAAGTATATAGAATTGCTGGAGGCGAGGATTAAGAAGCTTGAAGAAGATTAATGTGCTAATTTGGTAATGTGCTAATGTGGTAATTGGGTAATTTGGTAATTTGGTAATTTGAAAATGTAAAGATGTAGCAATAAATCATTATCATTATAGCATAATTATTTTTAAAGCTTTAAAAAAACTTAGAATCATTTAAAATTTATAATTCAAAATTTCCTACACCAAATCCAACCAAAACTCAACACTTGATTATCTTTGCCTAAAATTTTAAAATAAATGATCAATATAACTTTACCTGATGGTAGTGTCAAACCAATGGAAAGTGGCTCAACACCCTTTGATGTCGCACAAAGTATAAGCCACGGACTGGCAAGAAATGTCATTTCAGCCTCGTATAATGGTAAAACCGTTGAAACCTCAACACCTTTAAATGAAGACGGAAAATTAGTGCTTTATACCTTTGATAATAAAGAAGGTAAAAAAGCCCTTTGGCACTCGGCAAGACACTTGATGGCACAAGCCATTTTAAAGTTTTATCCTAAAGCCAAGCTTACTATTGGTCCAGCCATTGATCAAGGCTTTTATTACGATATTGATTTTGGAGAAGACAGTATTTCTGAAAAAGATTTTCCGAAAATTGAAAAACAAATTTTAGAAACTGCTCGACAAAAACATGAATTTCAGTTGCGCGAGGTCTCAAAAGAAGAAGCTTTAGAGTACTACAAAAATAATCCTTTCAAAACTGAATTGATTGAAAACTTAGAAGACGGCGAAATCACCTTTTGTGATCACGACGATTTCACCGATTTATGCCGTGGCGGTCATATTCCTCATACAGGATTTATTAAAGCGGTTAAACTTCTGACTGCTGCTGGTGCATATTGGCGAGGTGATGAAACCAACCCTCAACTTACAAGAGTCTATGGCATTGCTTTTCCTAAGCAAAAGATGTTGAAAGAGTATCTTGATATGTTGGAAGAGGCCTAAAAAAGAGACCACAGAAAACTGGGTAAAGCTCTTGAGTTATTCACATTTTCGCAAAAAGTAGGTCAAGGTTTACCACTTTGGCTACCAAAAGGAGCAGACTACGTGAACGTCTTGAAAATTTTCTGAAAGATGCCCAACAAATAGCAGGTTACGAGCAAGTGATCTCGCCACATATTGGTCACAAAGATTTATATGTCACTTCTGGACACTACGAAAAATATGGCGAAGACAGCTTCCGACCTATTACAACACCAAAAGAGGATGAAGAATTTCTTCTAAAACCTATGAATTGCCCGCACCACTGCGAAATTTATAATTCAGCGACGTGGAGTTATAAAGATTTACCCAAACGTTATGCCGAATTTGGCACCGTTTACCGCTATGAACAAAGTGGCGAACTTCATGGTCTAACAAGAGTTAGAGGTTTTACACAAGATGATGCCCATATTTTCTGCACACCAGACCAACTTGATGAAGAATTCAAAAAGGTAATCGATCTTGTACTCTATGTCTTTGGCTCACTTGGTTTTGAAAACTTCACGGCACAAGTCTCGCTGAGAGATCCTGATAACAAAGAAAAATACATCGGTTCTGAAGACAACTGGAAAAAAGCAGAAGATGCCATCCTGAAAGCCGCCAAAGAAAAACATCTAAATTACCACATAGAAACAGGAGAAGCGGCATTTTACGGTCCAAAATTAGACTTTATGGTTAAAGATGCCTTGCATCGCGAATGGCAACTCGGCACAATACAAGTTGATTACAATCTCCCTGAACGCTTTGATTTGACTTACAAAGGAGCAGATAATGAATTGCATAGACCTGTGATGATTCACCGAGCACCGTTCGGTAGTATGGAGCGCTTTATAGCTATTTTATTAGAGCACACTGCAGGCAACTTCCCGCTTTGGTTAACCAATGAGCAAGCTATCATATTATCAATCAGTGAGAAATATGAAAATTATTCTAAAAAAGTTTTAAATTTGCTCAAAAAACACGAAATTCGCGCCCGCATTGATAATAGAAGTGAAACAATGGGTAAAAAAATCCGAGATGCGGAAACCCAAAAAATCCCTTTTATGATCATTGTAGGAGAAAATGAAGTTGATAACCAGAGCGTTTCAATTAGAAAACACGGTGGAGAAGATTTAGGAGAAATGAGTGTCAATGATTTTTCTGAATTAATTAATAAAGAAGTTAATGCGCAAAAACGCACTTTTAACGGATAAAGTTTAACTTAAAAACATATAAACAATTAGAAGAAAAAAAACAAATTACCGTCGTAGAGAAAAACCAGAAGACAAACATCGCATCAACGACAAGATCAGAGCGAAAGAAGTTCGACTTGTAGGCGATAATGTTAAGATGGGTGTTTATCCTCTTAAAGAAGCTCTATCAATAGCTGATGAGCAAGGTTTAGATTTGGTTGAAATATCACCAAATGCAGAACCGCCTGTAACAAAAGTGATGGATTATAAAAAGTTTCTCTACGAGCAAAAAAGAGAGAGAAAAAACTTAAAGCCAAAGCGTCTAAAGTTGTAGTCAAAGAAATTCGTTTCGTACCAAACACCGACGATCATGACTACGAGTTTAAAAAGAAAAACGCCATTAAGTTTTTAAAAGACGGTGCTAAGCTCAAAGCCTTTGTATTTTTTAAAGGCAGGTCAATTGTGTTTAAAGAACAAGGTGAAATCTTATTATTAAGATTAGCTCAAGATTTAGAAGACTATGGTAAGGTTGAACAATTACCAAAACTTGAAGGTAAGCGAATGATTATGATGGTTTCGCCAACTTCACAAAAAAAATAAAAGCGATAATAATTTAATATATAAACATGTCAAAAAAAGTAAAATTTAAAACCAAATCAAGTGCTAAAAAGCGTTTCAAGCTGACTGGAACAGGAAAACTCAAACGCAAACATGCATTTAAAAGTCACATTTTGACTAAAAAATCTAAGAAAAGAAAACTTAAGTTAACTCACGATACAATCGTAGATAAATCAGACGAAAAAAACATTAAACAACAACTCGGTTTAAAGTAAATTTTCGCGGTTAACCCAATTATTAACCCTGGAGTATGGCTCATAAAAATGTTTAAAACTTAAACTGCCTACTACAAAAAACAAAAAAATTATGCCAAGATCAACAAATTCAGTCGCTTCAAGAGCGAGACGTAAAAAAATTATGAAGCTTGCCAAAGGCTATTACGGAAGACGTAAAAACGTTTGGACAGTTGCTAAAAATGCTGTAGAAAAAGGCTTAGTCTATGCCTACAGAGATAGAAGAGCAAAAAAGAGAAACTTTAGAAAACTATGGATTGTCAGAATCAACGCTGCCACAAGACAACACGGTATGTCATATTCTCAATTTATGGGAAAACTCAAGAAAAGCAACATCGAGCTTAACCGAAAAGTCTTAGCCGACCTTGCTGTTCACAACCCAGATGCTTTCAAAGCTGTAGTCGATAAAGTCAAATAAACTATCAACCTTATTATCGCTTAAAGCCCTTTTCATATCGGAAAGGGTTTTTTAATATCAAGTCAACAAAAATTAATTTTAAATTAAAAAGACCTCACAGGTTTTAAAAACCTGTGAGGTCTATATTATTAGATTCATCAAAAAAGCTTCCAAGTCAAACTTGAAAGCTTTTGGGTGGCTGGTGGGGTTCGAACCCACGACCCTCGGATCCACAAACCGATACTCTAACCAACTGAGCTACAGCCACCGTAAATGTTGTTTGTATTCATCAAAATGAGAGTGCAAATTTACGCAATTTTAGCATTCAACAAAACTTTTTAGAATAAATATCAAGTAGAAATAAGCGTGATTTTATATCAAATCAAAAACAGATTTTACACCAATATAGCGTTCAACGGTAAAACCTTCTGCATAATCAACACCAATAATTCGACCAAAGTTTCTCGCTCTATAACTGATACTTTCCATAAAATTAGAACTTGAAATTGGCGTTTCAGGTTCTTTGCTATCTGGATTATAAAATTGAGATTGATAAGCCTTTACGACCTCAATTTTGTCATTTATAGTTTCTGAAATATCAACGACAAAGTCAGGCTCAATATCAAACCATTGAATATAATGATAAACTTTTTTAGGTCGCCAAGGGTCTTGAACTTTATCATTCAGCGTCGTTTTATATTTCTTAAGTCCACTCAAAAAACAAGCTTCACTTACCAATTGGCTTGCACGTCCGTGATCAATATGTCGGTCTCTTATGGCATTGCAAAATATCACTTCTGGCTGATATTCTCTTAAAACCTTAACCACTTCGTGTTTATGTGCTTCATCATTTATAAAAAGAGCATCTTTAAATTTTAAGTTTTTTCTGATTTCAACCCCTAAAACCTTAGCCGCATTTTGAGCCTCTTCAGCTCTGATTTCTTTCTGCCTCGCGTACCCATTTCGCCTTGAGTCAAATCTATAATACCAACACGTTTGCCATTTTTGATTTCAACAGACAAAGTTCCCGAACAACTGAGTTCTACGTCATCGGGATGAGCTCCAAAAGCTAAAATATCAAGTTTCATTATAAGTTGTTTTTTAGTTGTCTGATTTTAATGTTAAAAGTCGCAAAGATAAGCGTCATAAATGGACTGAGATAGTTAAAAATAGCATAAACAAAATAATCGGCTACAGAAACACCAAGCACATTACTGTGATAAGCACCACAAGTGTTGTATGGGATTAAAACCGAAGTCACTGTGCCAGAGTCTTCTAACGTACGACTTAAGTTTTCTGGTGCGAGTCCTTTGTCTTTATAGTACTTTGCAAACATTTTACCAGGTATAACAATAGCCAAATATTGATCTGAAGCTGTTGCATTTAAGGCTAAACAACTTGCTACTGTTGAAGCAAACAACCCAAAGGTAGTGTGAAATAAATTTAGTAGAGCTTTACTTAAAGTTTGCAAAGCACCAATAGCTTCCATTACTCCTCCAAAAACCATAGCACAGATAATGAGCCAAATGGTATTAAGCATTCCTTTCATTCCAGAACTTTGAAACAAATCTTTAAGTAATGCATTATCTGTAGGTATTGCAATATCGGTAGTAATTGTGTCAATCAAACCTTTATAAAAAGCCTTGAACCCGCTTTGAGTTGAATCAGCCACCAAAAGCACCAAATCAGGTTGAAAAATCAATGCGACCACAGCACCAAGCAAAGTCCCAACAAATAAAGCGACTAAAGGTGGCGTTTTTTTTACAATCATTACTATGACCAAAATTGGGACAATAAACAACCATGGCGTGATATAAAATGAAGTTTTAAGGTCTTTTAAAATACCAGGATTTTCTGTTAGTGATGGCGTATCTAAATTAAATCCAATAATTAAAAACACCAAAATAGTAATAGCAATTGTCGGAATAGTGGTGAGTGTCATGTATCTAATATGGGTAAATAAATCTGTTCCTGCCATAGCTGGAGCTAAATTAGTAGTATCACTCATCGGTGAGAGTTTGTCGCCAAAATAAGCCCCAGATAGTATAGCTCCAGCAGTCATTCCTAAAGGGATATTTAAAACTTGTGCTATACCAATTAAAGCAATACCCACTGTGGCAGAAGTAGTCCAACTACTCCCTGTAGAAATTGAAATTAAAGAGCAAATAATCACACAAGCGACCAAAAAAATAGATGGATGTAAAATTTGCAAGCCATAATATACCATAACAGGAATGACCCCACTGAGTAACCAAGTTCCCGCTAAAGCACCAACCATTAAAAGAATAAGAATAGCACCAGCCGTAGATTTGATGTTTTTAGCCACCTCTTCCATCATTGATGTATAGGAAACACCTTTAAAAACACCTAAAATGACTGCAATGGCCGCTGACATTAAAAGTATAAATTGGTTTGAACCACCTAGAGCATCGTCCTTATAAACCCCTAAAACATTAAATGCTAACATTATAACCAAAGCAATAATAGGGATAAGTGCTTGCCAAATATTTAAATTTATAAATGAATCTGGAGTGTCTTCTTGATGTGGTTTTGACATATAAAAATTTTATCCCGTAATTTTACAACTTTATGCTGAATATCACAAGAAATAAGCTTTAATGATGAAGTATTCACTAAAAAAGTCGCCTCAAAACACCTTGTGAAGAATCTGATTCCGATGCTTTGGAACAGATTGATATGGTGTTTTGAAACAGCTTCTGTTTTAAAACTATTTCTTAATAAAATTACTTGGTAAACAACAACTCCCTATACTTGGTTAAGGTCCACATTTCATCATCTATTAATAGTTCCAGCTTGTCGCAATGATATCTTATTTCATCAAAAAAAGGTTTCACTTGATCGCAATAGGCGTGAGCTTTTTGGGTTTGATCTTCTATGGAATTTGCTTTTTTACGAGCATCGATCATTTCATCTATACCTCTATTGATGTGTTCAATATGATTAGAAATAATCTCAATGATTTTTAATTGTTCTTTTGCTTTATCTTCAAAATCGTTTCCGTAAATTTCTTTAAGACCTTTTACATTTTCAATGAGAACGTTTTGATATCTAATCGCCGTTGGAATAACGTGATTACGTGCAATGTCGCCTAAAACACGACCTTCTATTTGAATGTGTTTTGAATAATCTTCAATTTCAATTTCGTATCGTGCTTTAATTTCAATTTCATTCATCACGCCAAGTTCTTTGAATAAATCAATGGCTTTTTTAGAAATTTTAGCTTTTAGGGCTACGGGTGTAGTTTTGTTATTACTTAAGCCACGTTTTTCAGCTTCTTTTTCCCAAGCTTGGCCGTAACCATCACCTTCAAAACGTATTTTTTTAGACTGCTTGATGTATTCTCTTAAGACGTTAAAGATGGCATCATCTTTTTTCATCTTTTTATCTTTAATTAAGACGTCAACTTCTTTTTTAAATTCTTTTAACTGTTTAGCGACAATGGCATTTAAAGTTGTCATTGGGTCAGCACAATTGGCTAATGAACCAACAGCTCTCAACTCAAACTTATTACCAGTAAAGGCAAAAGGAGACGTCCTATTACGATCTGTATTATCAAGAAGTATTTCAGGGATTTTTCCGACAACATTCAGTTTGAGGTCGGTTTTTTCTTCAGGTGATAGTTTACCATTGGTTACTTTTTCAAGTTCGTCTAAAACTTTTGTCAATTGAGAACCAATAAACACAGAGATAATTGCTGGCGGTGCTTCATTTGCCCCAAGTCTGTGGTCATTTGAAGCCGAAGCAACTGTGGCTCTGATCAACTCTTCATATTCATAAACCGCTTTAATGGTATTGATAAAAAAGGTTAAGAATTGAAGATTTTTCATCGGTTTTTTAGTAGGGCTCAATAAGTTTACACCAGTATCTGTAATCATTGACCAATTGTTGTGTTTACCACTACCATTGACATCTTTAAAAGGTTTTTCGTGGAAAAGCACTTTAAAATTATGTCTATTAGCTACTTTATCCATCACATCCATAAGCAATGAATTATGGTCAACGGCAAGATTAGCTTCTTCAAAAATAGGTGCTAATTCAAATTGGTTTGGAGCAACTTCATTATGACGTGTTTTTACAGGAATTCCAAGAAGCATACATTCCTTTTCAAGGTCTTTCATATAGTTTAAAACACGATCAGGAATAGATCCGAAATAGTGATCGTCCATTTGTTGACCTTTTGCAGGTGCGTGACCTAAAAGTGTTCTTCCAGAAAGTATAATGTCTGGTCTTGAAGTAGCTAAGGCTTTGTCAACCAAAAAATATTCCTGTTCCCAACCCAAAGTGGCATTGACTTTTGATACTTTTTTATCAAAATATTGAGCAACGCTAGTTGCGACTTTATCTAAAACTTGTAACGATCTCAATAAAGGTGTTTTATAATCTAAAGCTTCACCTGTGTAGGCTACAAAGATAGTCGGAATACAAAGCGTAGTCCCTAAAACAAAAGCTGGTGAAGTGGGATCCCAAGCGGTATAACCCCTGGCTTCAAACGTATTTCTTATTCCACCGTTGGGTAAACTTGACGCATCGGGTTCTTGCTGTACTAATTGGCTACCATTAAATTTTTCAATAGCATAACCTTCATCGCCTAAGGTTTCAAAAAAAGCATCGTGTTTTTCAGCAGTTGAACCAGTTAAAGGTTGAAACCAATGTGTATAATGTGTTGCCCCTTTAGAAATAGCCCATTCTTTCAAAGCGGTAGAAATATTGTCAGCTAAATCTCTATTGATTTTTGTGCCTTTTTTTATTGCACTTTGAACTTGCTCAAACGCTTTTTTGGTTAAGTGTTGACGCATCGCATTGTGGTTAAACACATTTTTAGCAAAATACTCAGAACGGCGTTGTGTTTCCTCAACGCAAATTGGTGTTCTGTTGAATGTTTCTTTTAAAGCATTAAATCTTAAAGTAGCCATAGGTTTATTAAATTTATATTTATTTTGAAGTGGTAAAAATACAAAAATATTACGATTACCCTTTATTGTTTAGTAGATGTGATTAACAAAAAATAGGTTTACCAAATTACATCCCCAAAAATAAAGGGTCTCAATATTTATAAAACCTAAAGCCTAATGTTCATTAGTTCTAAAATCCGCATAAGCATCCATGCCATGTTCATAAATGTCTAATCCTTCAAGTTCTTCATCTCTACTTACACGAACACCAATAATTTTTTTAAGAATAGCTAAAACGATTGTTGCAGAGATTACACAGAAACCCCCAATAATTAAAACCCCAAAGAGTTGTGTTAAAAATTGTTCAGTTCCTGCTTTAGCTCCAAATATACCTACAGCCAAAGTTCCCCAAATTCCACAAATCAGGTGCACAGAAACAGCACCAACTGGATCATCTAATTTTAATTTATCAATCAAAGAAACCCCTAATACTATGATAAGACCAGCTATAAAACCAATAAGGACAGCTTCATTGGGCGACATTAAATCAGCACCAGCGGTTATTCCTACTAAACCACCTAATATACCATTAAGAAACATAGTTAAGTCAAGATTTTTATAGAATATACCTGACAGAACAATTGCTCCAAAGCCACCAGAGGCAGCTGCCAAACATGTTGTTGTTAATACTAGAGAGGTTAATTCAGGATCCGCAGACAATACTGAACCTCCATTAAAACCAAACCATCCTAACCAAAGAATAAGCACACCAGCTGTTGCAATAGGAATATTATGCCCTGGGATTGCTTTAGATTTTCCATTTTTATCAAACTTTCCAATTCTGCTTCCCAATATAGTTATAGCAACAAGTGCGACCCAACCTCCTACAGAATGGACTAAAGTAGAACCTGCAAAGTCATAAAACCCCCAAGAATCTAAGAAACCGCCACCCCACTTCCAGGAGCCAACTATTGGATACACTAATCCTACATATATGACAGTAAAAATCATAAAAGAACTGATTTTAATTCGTTCTGCTACTGCTCCTGATACTATGGTAGCTGAAGTCGCTGCAAACATGCCTTGAAATAAAAAATCTGTCCACCAAGTATAACCACCATTTGCATAACTTACTGTCATCCCATTTTCTGGAGGCTCGATACCAAAACCACCAAATTTGAATATCCCTAAATCTCCATCTAAAAAATTGGGATACATCAAATTAAATCCAAATGCATAATACAGCAGTAAACCACACGTAATGATAAATATATTTTTAAATAAAATATTAATGGTGTTTTTTTGTCTTGTTAAACCTATTTCTAAAAGTGCAAAGCCAGTATGCATAAAAAACACTAATACTGTTGCAACCATCATCCATACATTGTTTGCCGTAAATAAACCTGAATCCATTTTAAAAGTTTTAGAAATTAATTTTTTTAGCTAATGCCTGATTTACCGTTTTCTTTTGTCCTGATTCTGTAGGCATCTATTACTTCAGAAACAAATACTTTTCCATCACCAACCTTACCTGTGTATGCTGTTTCTAAAATCGCATTGATTGTTCGTTCAGCAAAATCATCTGAAACAACTATTGATAAATACCGCCTTTGGATATCTGCGGTACTATAAGAAATGCCACGATATACATGACCTTGTTTTTCATTGCCAAGACCCGTTACATCCCAGTAACTAAAAAAGTTAACCTCAACTTGATGTAATGCTTCTTTCACTTCGTCAAATTTTGATTTTCTAATAATAGCTTCAATTTTTTTCATACCATGTGTTTATTATAGGTTACAAACATAAAAAATATTTTTTTATATTATAACCTTATTTTTATATGGGGTGTTTTTTTAATTTTAATCAAATATAAAACATGACCCCTATTTTAATAAATATAATATCGATTGTAATAATAGCTGAACATTAACCAGTATGCACTATATGTTTTAACTTTGCAGTTGAAAAAATTGTAGGAATTGAAATTACTCACAAAATACTTTAAAGATCTTGAAGACAATCAAATCATAAAGTTTAAGGCTTTATCTGATTTATACAAAGACTGGAACCAAAAAATCAATGTCGTTTCAAGAAAAGATATTGACGAAATCTATTTGAGACATGTTTTACACAGTCTTTCTATAGCTAAATTTATTGAGTTTAAACCCAATTCAAAAATTATTGATGTTGGCACTGGTGGTGGTTTTCCAGGCATTCCGCTAGCTATTTTATTTCCTGAAACGCAATTTACCTTAGTCGATAGTATTGGCAAAAAAATAAAAGTTGTCAATGAAGTTGTTGAAGGTTTAGAACTTCAAAATGTCAAAACCATCAATGACCGTGTAGAAAATACCACAGGTCAATATGACTTTATCATCAGCCGTGCTGTGGACGCTATGCCAACTTTTGTGAATTGGACTAAAGGAAAAATTGCAAAACATTCTCAACACAAGATCAAAAACGGTATCATATATTTAAAAGGTGGTGATTTGTCTGAAGAATTAAAGCCTTATAAAAATGCACAGGTCATTCCGATTTCAAACTATTTTGAAGAAGACTTTTTTGAGACTAAAAAAATTGTGTATCTACCGCAGAAGTATAAAGGTTAGTCTTATGTCGCTTAAAATCTCATGCAAAGACACCAAAGAAATTCTATATAACATCTTAAAATCTCACTAAAAGTTTAACTTTGCTTAAAAATTTAGTATGGATTTAAATTTATCAAAACCATTATGCTTTTTTGATTTAGAAACCACTGGCACCAATATTGCCAAAGATCGTATTGTTGAAATTTCAATATTAAAGGTTTTTCCTAATCAAAACAAAGAAAGTATTACCCTGAGAATAAATCCAGAACGACCTATTCCAAAGGAAGTTAGTGAAATACACGGCATCTATGATAAAGATGTTGAAAACGAACCTACCTTTAAAGAATTAGCACCAAAAGTCTATAATTTTATCAAAGATTCTGATTTGGCTGGATATAACTCTAATCGTTTTGATATTCCACTACTTGCTGAAGAAATGCTACGGGCTGAAGTTGATTTTGATATGAAAAATGCGGTTAAAATTGATGTGCAAACCATTTTTCATAAAAAAGAAAAACGCACCTTAGAGGCGGCATATAAATTTTATTGTGATAAAGATTTAGCCGATGCTCACAGTGCAGAAGCTGACACCAATGCCACTTATGAAGTCTTAAAATCTCAGCTTGACCACTACGAAGATTTAGAAAACAACACCAAATGGCTTTCCGAATTTAGTGCACACAAAAGGTTTGCAGACTTTGCTGGAATGGTGCATTACGACAAAAATGGTCAAGAAATCTTTGGCTTTGGAAAACACAAAGGCAAAAAAGTAGAAGATGTATTAGACCAAGAGCCAGGCTATTACAACTGGATACAAAATGCTGATTTTCCGCTATATACCAAAAAAGTTTTGACGGCTATCAAACTGCGTAAACTCGCCACTAAATCTTAAACCGATGAACGTATTTGTGTTGTGCACAGGTCGGAGTGGCTCTAAAGGTTTTATAAAAGCTTGCCAACATATTTCAAATTATACCGTTGCGCACGAGTCTTTGAGTGATAAATGTGGTAAAGCACGTTTTGAATTTCCGAAAAACCATATTGAAGCAGACAATAGGCTGAGTTGGCAGTTGGGGCAATTGGACAAATTTTATGGTAAAAAAGCGTTTTACGTTCATCTAAAAAGAGAAAAAAAAGCTACAGCACAAAGTTTTATGCGTCGATTTTTGTTGCCTAAAAGTATGATTTATGCCTACGCTAATGGCATAAAACGGTTGCCACCAGAGCAATTAAATTCTAAAGAACGCTTTGATGTTTGTTTAGATTATGTTGAAACGGTCAACTCTAATATTGAGCATTTCCTAAAAGACAAGCCACATCAAATGGAAATTGAGTTAAGCGATATTAAAACTGATTTTGAAAGCTTTTGGAAAGCTGTTGATGCTGAAGGTGATTTGGATTTAGCTTTGGCTGAATTTGACATCAAATATAACAAGAGTTCATCAAAAGTAATTTACTGGCGGTATAGTTTTAAGCAATTGTGGTTGAAGTTTTTGATGATTTTTAAGTCTTAAATGTTCTTAACCGCAAGGGACGCTAAGTTTTACGCAAGGGACGCTAAGCTATTAATTCTTTAAAAAACCCCACAGGTCTTCGAAACCTGTGGGGTTTAGGAAACTTTTGAGAATTTAGAATTATAAAGAAACCCAACTCCCAGCCTATTCCGTTACTTCGTCTTCGCTCAATATAAGCTTTTGAAGAAGAACACTTTAAATTTTATAAATCAAAAATAGTTAGATTTAGATTGATTTTAGCAAAGACCTTTCGATTAAGCCCGCGTTAGGGATTGCAGTGGAAAGCCCGCATACTGACCGACAGCGTCAGTAGAGGACTTGAAACGGAAAGCCCGACCCCTGACGAAAGCTAGCTTTGTCAGGGTAACGCCCAAATTATATTTTTACTGATGTCTTGTTTGGTTTATCTTTGAAATGAATTTTTAAACTGGTTATTTTTTAGCCTGATAATTAATCTTGAATTATAAAAAATTGAATTCTAAAGCTTATTTAAAAACGCTCGCTAACACCAAAATGCCTTTTGGAAAATACAAAGGCTATTTTTTGATTGATATTCCTGAATATTATTTGGTGTGGTATAAAAACAAGGGATTTCCTAAAAATAAATTGGGCTTGCAAATGCAAGAAATTTTAGAACTGAAAGCCAATGGTTTAGAGGATTTGATAAGACCCTTAAAAAAATCTTAAAATATATAGACGTGTAGGCGAGTTATATTGGGATTAATCTCTATTTTTGCATTCCATAAAGACATCAATAAGATATCATTATGGACAACACAAAATATATTTTTGTTCTTGGCGGTGTTTCATCTTCTCTCGGAAAAGGCATTATTGCTGCATCGCTTGCTAAACTTCTGCAATCAAGAGGTTTTAGAACCACCATTCAAAAACTTGATCCTTACATCAACGTTGACCCTGGAACGCTGAATCCCTATGAACACGGCGAATGTTATGTAACGGAAGACGGTGCGGAAACGGATTTGGATTTGGGCTATTATGAACGCTTTTTGAATGTCAACACTTCTCAGGCTAATAATGTGACTACAGGTAGAATTTACCAAAGCGTTATTAACAAAGAAAGACGTGGAGAGTTTTTGGGCAAAACGGTTCAAGTGGTACCACATATTACCAATGAAATTAAAGAACGCATCCAAATTTTGGGTAACACGGGCGATTATGATATTGTGATTACAGAAATTGGCGGAACGGTTGGCGATATTGAATCTTTGCCTTACATAGAAGCCGTTAGACAATTGAAATGGGAATTGGGCGATTACAATTCGCTCGTGATTCACTTAACGCTTATCCCCTATTTGTCTCTTGCTGGTGAGCTTAAAACCAAACCAACGCAACACTCGGTAAAAACCTTGATGGAAAGCGGCGTTTCTGCTGATATTTTGGTGTGTAGAACGGAGCACGAAATTTCGCAAGACATCAAAAAGAAATTAGCCTTGTTTTGTAATGTTAAAGAAAATGCCGTCATACAATCTATCGATGCCGAAACAATTTACGATGTTCCGCTATTAATGCAGGAACAAGGTTTAGATACTATTACTTTAGAAAAACTCAAATTACCTAATGATACCAAACCCGATCTCAGTCAATGGAAAGCTTTTTTAAGAAAATACAAAAATGCTGAACAGGTTGTCAATATTGGATTGGTTGGCAAATACATAGAATTACAAGATTCTTATAAATCTATATTAGAAGCTTTTATTCACGCTGGTGCGATGAATGATGTGGTGGTTAATGTCGTCAATATTCATTCAGAGTTTATTGAAGAAGATTCTAAAGGTATTTCGCTTGATGGTATTTTGGTGGCGCCTGGTTTTGGCGAACGCGGAATTGAAGGTAAAATTGCTTCAGTGAAACACGCCCGTGAAAACAACATTCCGTTTTTTGGAATTTGCCTTGGTTTGCAAATGGCGGTAATTGAATACGCTAGAAATATTCTAAAACTCGACAATGCCAATTCAACAGAAATGGATGAAAATACGCCATATCCTGTGATTGATTTGATGCAAGACCAAATTGATGTTGTCAACAAAGGTGGTACAATGCGTCTTGGTGCTTGGGATTGTGAATTAAAGCCAGATAGTTTAAGCTATAAAATCTACAACAAAACACTTATTTCGGAACGTCACAGACATCGCTATGAGCTGAACAACAAATATTTAGAACAACTTGAGCAAAAAGGACTTGTGGCTACGGGCAAAAACCCAAAGACCAATCTGGTTGAAATTATGGAATTGCCTGAGCATCCTTGGTTTATAGGTGTGCAGTTTCACCCTGAATACAAAAGCACAGTGGCTAATCCGCATCCGCTGTTTGTGTCGTTTATTGAAGCGACAAAGAAGCACGCTTTAACTTCAAAGTAGTTTTAAAACTTTGAAATCCTTTTAGAATTAGAAATCTTAACTTAATACATTTTTTTTGTTTAAATTATTTCTCTTTATAAAAGAATTTATACACGTCATTATGATTCTGCAAAATTTTCAGAATTAAGAGCAAAATTAAAGTCTTATTTAGACAGTGTTGAGATGATAACAAAACGCTCATTATAAAAAGAGCCACAGAAAAAGGTGCGGTTATGATTTCATTACGATTAATCAAACTGATTTACATTTTTTCTATTCTATGCATTTTTTTATATACTGATATGATGTTTTTAAGTATATTTGTTATGAAACAAAATGTTGAAAGATGAAGAGTTTAACAATAGAGTTACCAGATAATGTTGATGAAAAAGCCATAAAAATGCAACTTGCAAGACAACTTTATGATAAAGGTATAATTATATCTGGACAAGTCGCAAATTTAGTTGGCATATCAAAAAAAGAGATTATTGAAACTGTAGGTCACTATGGTGTCTCCATATTTGGCGAGAGTGTTGATGATTTAGAAAAAATAATTAATGCATAATATTATTATTTCTGACACCAGTTGCCTAATTGCCTTATCAAAAATTAATAAGCTTGATTTATTAAATAATTTATATGATGATGTTCTTGTGACTATTGATGTTTACCAAGAATTTGGTGCTCCATTACCTAAATGGATAGTGATTACTGAGGTTAAAAATAAACAAAAGTAATTACAAATTGAGAATCAGCTCGATAAGGGTGAAGCCAGTTCAATTGCTTTAGCTCTTGAATATAAAAGGGCGACCTTAATAATTGACGAGAAAAAAGGTAGAAAAATAGCTCAATCTTTAAATATCAATATTATAGGCACAATTGGTCTTATTTTATTAGGCTTTACCAAGCTTTGAGATGGTCTGGATTTTTAAAGACCTCCATCACTTCATCTATAGGTTAATTTATAATGATTTCAGTGGTATATTTCACAATCAGAATTTATGAATTTAAAGGCTTTTGTGGCTATGAAATATGAAGCACCAAATATCTAATTATTATTCATAACTCTTAAATAGACTTTAAATTATGTAATCAAAAATTAGCAAAATTTAAAGCTTAAAAATGCAGAAGCTTTTTAGACTTCAACAGTTTTGAAAAATTTAAGTATTTAGAAATCTGAATTTACTAAATTTGTCGGTTGAAAATTTCAAACTATGAAACTTAAAATGGCTTTCAGTTTAAAATCGATGTTTCTAATCACAATATTGATTTGGGGAAGTTTTACAGGATCTAATGCTCAAAACAATCTAAGCGATAGCCTTGTATTTAGCATCAATGGCACCAAGGTTTATAAAACTGAATTTTTAAATCAATATCAAAAAAATTCACAGAACAATTTTGAAAATGACAGATTGAGTCTTGAAGAATATGCAGAAATGTATTTGCGTTTCAAATTAAAAGTTGTTCTGCCAAAGAAAAAGGTTTAGACACTTTGCCTAAATTTTTGAACGAGTTTGAACGTTATCGCAAACAACTTGCTGATAAATATATTTCTAATGGTAAAGTGACAGAGCAATTAGTTCAAGAAACCTATCATAGGATGACAAATGAAGTTAATGCCAGCCATATTCTAATTGCTATAAAACCAAATGCAACTCCCGAAGACACGCTAAAGGCTTACAACACTGCCATCGATATACTGAAAAAAATAGAAAATGGTCAATCTTTTGAAGACTTAGCTCTCAAATATTCTAACGACCCATCAGCGAGAGTCAATAAGGGCAACTTAGGTTGGTTCAAAGCTTTCAAAATGGTATATCCGTTTGAAAATGCAGTTTACAATTTAAAAATAAATGAAGTTTCATATCCCGTAAGAACACAGTTTGGATATCATCTTATCAAGAAAAATGACGAACGCCCATCAAGAGGAAAACTTGAAGTGGCACATATAATGAAGAATTTGCAATCACAAGATAGTTCTTACAATGCCAAAGCAGAAATTCAAAAACTCTATCAAAAACTTCAAAATGGAGAAAAGTTTGAAGATTTAGCCAAACAATTTTCAGATCATAAACCCACCGCTTCTAATGGCGGAAAACTATTGCCATTTAGCGTTGGTCAACTCAATTCGGCTAAATTTGAAGACGTAGCATTTTCTTTGAATCAAAACAATCCTATGTCTAAACCTTTTAAAACTCAGTTTGGCTGGCATATAGTTAAGTATATCGACGAAATTCCTGTTAAACCATTAGAAGAAATAAAAACAGATATTGTCAAAAAAATTAAAACTTCAGATCGTTCTAAAAAATTGATTGAAAACATCAAAAAAGACTTGATGAATCAATATGAGGTTAGCATTAATTATGAATTACTTTCAACCATAGAAGACAGAATAGATGAGAGCATTTTAAAATTCAAGTGGAAATATAAGGAAAAAGAAACCGACAAAAATGAATGGATTTTAAAAATTGATACTACGGAATATCGTTTAAATAAATTTTTAGAATATATTGAAAAACATCAACGAAGCTTAACTGAAAACACTATTAATCAGAAAATTAATACGGCAATAGATAAATTTTCATACGCTAAGTTAATCGAGTTTCACAATCAAAATTTAGAGGAAGTTTCTCCAGAGTTTCTTGCAGAAATTAAAACTTATTACGAAGGACTTTTGTTGTTTGAAGTTATGGAGCAAAACATTTGGAATCCTACAAAAGAAGACACTTTAGCCCAGAAAGAATATTTCAAAAAACATAGAAGTAATTTTGTAAGCCCCATAAAAATTAATGCCGTATTAGCTTCAAGTTCAAGTAAAAAAGAAGCCAAACAGATAAAGCGTAATATGAACAATGATCCTATAAATGTTTTAAGACAGCAATTTCCCAATGCTATTTTCAAAACCTTGAATGAAACTGAAATTAATGACTCAAGTTTGCCTAAAAATATTGATTTAAAAGTTAACAAACCAAAACTATATCAACACAACAATCAATATGTGGTGTTGTATATTTCAAAAATTCACTCCTCAAAACCTCTAAAATTTAAAGAAGTAAGAGGTCAAATTATCAGTGATCTTCAAAAAGAAAGAGAAGATGAATGGATTGCTGAATTAAGAGAAAAACACGATATTAAAATTAACCAGAAGTTAATTAAATCTATACAACTCTAAACCTTTGAAAATTAAAATTCTATTTACATCATTTGGTTTCATTCTACTAAGTAGTTGCGAACTGTTTAAAAAACAACAGCAAGAAGATGTCATTGCTCAAGTCAATTCTCATATTTTATATCAATCAGATCTTAAAAAAGTATTACCAAAAAATATTTCAACCGAAGATAGTATAGCATTTGTAAAAAATTATATCGACCAATGGGCTATGGATAAAATTCTATTAGACAAAGCCAAATTCAACTTGCCAGTCAAAGAACAAGAACGCTTTCAAGCAATGGTTGAGCAATACAAATCTGAACTTTACAAGAAAGCCTATATGGATGCATTGATACAAAAGCAAACAGATAGCGTTATAGACAGTGTTGCAATTCAAAAGTATTATGAATCCAACAAAGACGTCTTTAGAATCAATGAACATTTATTAAAATTGAGATATATTTTTATCAAAAACAATTTAAAAAACTACTCTAAAATAAAGGAAAGCTTTAAGCGTTTCAATCAAGATGATAAAAATTATCTCAACCAAGAGCAACTCAAATTTGATAAAGTCAAGTTAAATGACTCTGTTTGGATAAAATCAATTGATATTTTCAGAAACTTAGATGATTTAAGCACTCAACAACATCAAAATCTTTTGCACAAAAACAGATATATAGAAATTGTAGATAGCGAAAATACTTATTTTATCTATGTTAAAGATGTATTAAAACCCAATTCTATAGCACCAAAAAGCTATATAAAACCTACTATTGAACAAATTTTAAAGAACAAACAAAAGTTGGAATTGAAAAAAAATCTAAAACAACAGATTTTAAATGATGCTATTAAAAATAATGACTATGAAATATTTAAATAATTTAACCTTACTATTTGCACTTATTGTCTTTAATTGGTCTTGGTCTCAAATTACTGTTGATGAGAAAGACAATCTCATCAAAGACGACCAAAAAGAAGCAAAATTAACCTTGGATAATCTTGATGATAATCAGCGTGTAAAAGTAGATGGCATAGCGACTGTTGTAGGTGATTATTTAATCTTAGAAAGTGATATAATCAAAGCTCAAGAAGACCAAAAAGCACAAGGTTTCTCAGGCAAAGAAACCAGCAAGTGTTTTATTTTAAAGCAAATTATGGAAAACAAACTCTTTGCACATCACGCCATTCAAGACAGTATTGAAATTCAAGAAGAAATGGTCAATAGCCGTACTGAGCGACAACTCAAATATATGATCAATCAGGCAGGAAATCTTCAAAAAATATTAGACTTCTATGGAAAAGACACCGAAGAAGAGTTAAGAAAAGAATTATTTGACATCAATTTTGAAAACGTATTAGCCCAAGAAATGCAAGGGACTGTTGTAGAAAATGTTGAAGTTACACCAGCCGAAGTCAGAAAGTTTTTTGATGATATTCCTGAAGATGAAAAACCCTTTTTTGGCACTCAAGTTGAAGTATCGCAAATTGTTACTAAACCTGAAGTTACAGAAAAGCAAACCCAAAAAACTATAGATTTTTTAAATAAAATAAGACAAGAAGTGTTAGATGGTGCAAGATTTTCGTCTCGTGCCGTTTTATATTCAGATGACCGTGGCTCTAGAAGTAAAGGTGGAAAAATACCAAGCGTGAGTAGAGATTCTCCTTTGGTTAAAGAATTTAAAGACAAAGCCTTCAGCCTTGAAGAAGGCGAAATCAGTAAACCATTTAAAACAGATTTTGGTTGGCATATACTTATGGTAGAAAAAATTCGTGGCCAATTCATTGATGTCAGACACATACTTAAATTTCCAGAAATCACTGATGAAGATATTGAAAAAGCACGAAAAGAAATTGAAACTATTCGCAAAAGAATAGTTGATGGTGAAATCAGTTTTGAAGAAGTCGCCAAAGAATTTTCTGACGAAGAAGAAACCAAAGAAAGCGGTGGTAAGCTTATCAATGACTTAACCCTCAACACACGTTTTGAGCTCAGTAAAATGGATCCAGACTTATACAACAAAATTATAAACTTAGATGAAGGTGAGGTCTCGCCTATTTATACCGAAACCAACCAACAACAACAACCATTCTTTAAAATTCTTACAATCACAAAACGCATAGAAGAACACGAAGCAGATTTTAATAAAGATTATGCGCGCATTAGCGATTTAGCACTCAAACAAAAAAAGATTAAAGAAATTCAAAAATGGCAAAAAAGTAAAATGAAAGACACTTATATCAAAATAAGTGATGACTATAAAACTTGCGATTTTGCAAAAGATTGGTTAAAATAAAATATATGTCAGACGTTAAAGGAATTGAGCGATTTGTTGAAAAACACACGCAATTAAAAAAAGAAATATCTAAGGTAATTGTAGGTCAAGAAAACGTTGTCAATCAAATACTGATAGCTATTTTTTCAGGTGGTCATGCCTTGCTAATTGGCGTTCCTGGTCTTGCCAAAACCTTAATGATAAACACCATATCACAAGCCTTGGGTTTAAGTTTTAAACGCGTTCAATTTACTCCAGATTTAATGCCAAGTGATATTTTAGGCTCCGAAATTTTAGATGCTCAAAAGAATTTCAAATTTATAAAAGGACCTGTTTTTACCAATATTTTGTTGGCAGACGAAATCAATCATAGCCCACCAAAAACCCAATCTGCATTACTCGAAGCTATGCAAGAAAAGGCAGTTACCATTTCGGGACATCATTATAAACTCAGCGAGCCTTATTTTGTGTTAGCTACCCAAAACCCTATTGAGCAAGAAGGCACTTATCCTTTGCCTGAAGCACAATTAGACCGATTTATGTTTGCTATTAATTTAGAATACCCTAGTTTTGAAGAAGAAGTTGAAGTTGTTAAAAGCACAACACAAACTATTTCACATGATATTCAAGCTTTGTTTGAAGCCCAAGAAATTTTAGATATTCAACAGTTAATAAGGCGAATACCTGTAGCAGACAACGTTATAGAGTACGCTGTAGATTTAGTATCTAAAACTCGTCCCGACAACAGTAGGACAAATGATTTTGTAAAAGAATTTGTAGATTGGGGTGCTGGACTAAGAGCTTCACAAAATTTAATACTCATGCCAAAACACACGCGGCTACTCAAGGAAAATTTTCTCCTGATATTGAAAATGTAAAAGCCGTAGCTTACAGCGTCCTAAAACATAGGGTAATTAAAAACTATAAAGCAGAAGCTGAAGGTTATTCTATTGAATATATAATTAAGCAACTTTTATAAGATTTGGATTAATAATGTCGTCGTTAATAAAAAGATAAAGGTAAAAATACCGACGCACCAGCCTATGGCAGACAAGTATTTTAAGGAGTATTTATGCAAGATTTAAAATAACGTGAGTTCGATATAAATTCCAATAAAATATATTCATATAAAATACAGATATTTAATCATTTGTCATGTCAACAGAGCGAAGCATGAGCGACGAGACATCTCAATAGGATGAGATTTCTCCTCATTCTTCGTTCGAAATGACAAAATTTGCTAACAAAAAGATGTAATCATCTGATTTACAGATTTCAATAAATAGAACTCATGTTAAAATAACTTTCGGTATGAATGAATATATCAAAAAAATAAATTCAACTCAGCCGTTTTTAAGCATTCAAATCCAAAAGCCCATCAGGCAGTTCAAAAAAGATCTCCTTTTGACCTTCGTCAATTTCTACGATCCAATCTTCATTAACAGGAATAAGAATTTGTCTTTGATTAGATTCTATTTCAAAAAAAGCTTGAGGTGTTGACGTGTTCAGGTTTATGATTTTACCAATGCGTTCATCATTCTCATCATAAACAGTAAAACCAATTAAATGTTTTAATGAAAATTCATCATCAAGTTCAATTTCAGATTTTAAGATATAAACATCGTGTTTAACCAATTGGTCAGCGTCTTGTTCTGTTGAAATATCTTCAAACTTGAGTCGAATGCTGTTTTTTTTATGGGGTTTGGTAAACTCTATAAAATAAGGAATCCGTTTCTGCTGAAATTCAACAAAAACGGATTTGATATGTTCAGGAAAATTGTCTAATTCAGGATTAATCTGTAAAACAACTTCACCTTTAAAGCTAAATTTTCGAGAAATTGTCCCCAGATAAAAATGTTCATTTTTATCCATCAGACTTTAGCTTAAGCTTCTTTTTTTTCGTCTTCTTTATCAGACGACTTTGGATCTTCTTTAGTTTCCTCCTTAGCTTCTTCTGTTTTAGCTTCTTCTTTAGTTTCAGTTTCTGCTACTGCTTCATCAGCTTTTGGTTCTTCAGCAACTTCTTCTTCAGGTGCAACTTCAGCAACCCTTTTGTCGCTAACTTCTTTTTCTTTAGCTAAGGCTTCTGCTCTGGCATCTGCTTTAGCTTTTTCAATTTTAGAAGTTTTGTCCATGATTTTACCTTCTTTGTCTTTCATCCAAGCTTCAAATTTCTTTTCAGCTTCTTCTTCAGTTAAGGCACCTTTAGCAACTCCGCCTAATAAATGCTTTTTGTACAAAACGCCTTTATAAGAAAGGATACGCCTTGCCGTGTCAGTTGGCTGAGCACCGTTAAGCAAATGCTTCAATGAATTATCAAAATCCAATTCAATGGTTGCTGGATTGGTTGTTGGATTGTAAATTCCGAGTTTTTCAATAAATTTACCATCTCTTTTTGCACGAGAATCTGCGACTACTATCCAAAAATATGGTTTTGCTTTTCTACCGTGTCTTTGTAATCTGATTTTTAAAGGCATAATGTTTAAATTTTGGGTTCTCGACCCGATTATTAAATTTAGTTTGCAAAAATAATTTATTTTTTGATTAAAAAAAATCTTTCATAGCTTATTATTCAATAATTTATCTCTACTTTTATTATCTAAATTCTATGCTATGCTTGATAATCTCAAACTTAATCAAGTTTTATTTCTTGACATTGAGACCGTACCCGAATTTGAAAGTTTTAAAAGTTTAAGTGCTGTAAAGCAAAAACTTTGGGACGAAAAGTCAGCCTACAAAAGACGATATGATGCTAAAGAAAATGAAGAAATTTCCGCTGCTGAATACTATGAAAAGGCTGGAATTTGGGCAGAATTTGGGAAAATTATTTGCATTTCTGTTGGCATCTTCAATACGGAAAAAAAGGAACCTGAATTTAGGATTAAAAGTTACTATGGCGATGATGAAAAAGAAATTTTAAAAGACTTTTCAAAATTGCTTCACACCCATTACAATACTTCAAATCGTTTACTTAGCGGTCATAACATCAAAGAGTTTGATATTCCTTACATCGCGAGACGCATATTAATTCAGGATTTAGATCTGCCTAAAATATTAAATCTTATGGGTAAAAAACCTTGGGAAGTTCCACATTTAGATACCTTAGAATTGTGGAAATTTGGCGATTACAAACACTTTACTTCATTAAAGTTACTCACCGAAATCTTAGGAGTAGATTCTCCAAAAGATGACTTGAGGAGTCAAGTTAGAAATGTTTATTACAAAAAAAGATTTAAAACGACATTGATGGCAGCTGTGAAAAAGACGTAATTGCAGTTGCTCAAGTGGTGCTGAAATTAGCTAGAAAACCGCTTTTAAAACCCAAACAAATTATTCATATTTAAAAGTAACATGCTGTTAGATATTCAGAATTTAAAAATCAGCTTTAGCAACAATACAGTTGTCAGCAACTTTTCATTGCAACTCAAACCTTCAAAAATTTTGGGCATCGTAGGTGAGTCTGGATCGGGTAAGTCTTTGTCGGTTTTATCTATTCTTGGCATTTTGCCTAAAAACGCCATTTTAAATTTTAAAAAATTAAATTTTGATGGTAAAGATTTGAATTTTAAAGATAAAAAGCGTCTAAGAGCTATAAGAGGTCGAGAAATTTCTATGATTTTTCAAGAACCTATGAGTTCGTTAAATCCTTCTATGACATGTGGTAAACAAGTTGCTGAGGTTTTGATTAATCATAAAATTTGCAGACCAAAAGTCGCCAAAACAAAAGTAATTGGGTTATTTAAAAAAGTGAAACTTCCAGAGCCACAAACCACTTTTAATAAATACCCTCATCAGATTAGTGGCGGACAAAAACAAAGGGTGATGATTGCTATGGCTATTGCGTGCAATCCTAAATTGCTCATCGCCGATGAACCCACAACAGCTCTAGATGTTAGCGTTCAAAAAGATATCATCGATCTATTAAAACATCTGCAACGGGAAACCAAAATGAGCATTATTTTTATCTCTCATGACTTGGCGTTAGTTAAAAATATTGCTGATGACATTATGGTGATGTATCAAGGTAAAATTGTTGAGCAAGCAACTGCCGAACAGATATTTAATAATCCACAAAAGGATTATACTAAAGCACTAATAGCGACGAGACCACAAGTTGGAAAACGGCTTAAAAAATTACCTACCATAAAAGATTTCTCTGAACAACAATTTTCTGAGAATATTGAAACTAAAACCGAACGCCGAAGACGTCATGAAATTTTATATCGTTCAAAACCTATTATAAAAGTTAATGCCTTAAATAAAAGCTTTAAAATTCAATCCTCTTTTTTTGAAAAAGATGTTTACTTTAAAGCTATAAATAACGTGAGTTTTGATGTTTATCAAGGCGAAAAACTTGGTATAGTTGGCGAATCTGGATGTGGCAAAACCACCTTAGGTCATTTGATTACAGGGCTTTTAAAAGCTGATAGTGGTGAAATATGGTATGACAATTTAGATTTAACTCAACTTTCTGCAAAGAGTTTAAAGCCAATCAAAAAGGATATTCAAATTATTTTTCAAGATCCGTATTCTTCTTTAAATCCTAGAATGACAATTGGTGAAGCTATTGCTGAGCCTTTGAGAGTTCATCGAATTATAAAGACTCGTAAAAAGCAAAAAGAAGAAGTAAAATCTTTATTAAAAGCTGTAGGCCTATCAGAAAATCACTACACTCGATATCCACACGAGTTTAGTGGAGGTCAACGCCAACGAATAGGAATAGCTCGCTGTCTTGCTTTAAAACCAAAAATTATTATTTGTGATGAGTCTGTTTCTGCTTTAGATATATCGGTTCAAGCTCAAGTTTTAAATTTACTTGGAGATTTAAAAGAGCAATTTAATCTCACTTATTTATTTATTTCTCACGACTTATCAGTAGTTAAGCAGTTTTCGGATAGAATATTGGTTATGAAAAATGGCAAAGTGATTGAACGTGGTGAAGCCGATGAGGTTTACCTCAATCCTAAAAAAACTTATACTCGCAAACTTATAGAAGCAGTTCCTGTTTAAAATAATAAATAGGAATAGCCAATATTTATACCCCAAGACCAATCTTTATTTT
This sequence comes from Flavobacterium sp. CS20, assembly GCF_018080005.1. NCBI lineage: Bacteria > Pseudomonadati > Bacteroidota > Flavobacteriia > Flavobacteriales > Flavobacteriaceae > Flavobacterium > Flavobacterium sp. CS20. The sequence continues at coordinate 1,774,852 of NZ_CP073015.1, forward strand.
TGTTTTGAGGACCAACAGGACTTAGACCATCAACAAAATCAGAATCAAAAAACATCCAACTGCTTTCTAATACAATTTCACTTTGAATATCTAATTTATATCTTAGACCAGCACGAAAATTAAAACTTAATACCGTATCACTATCTAAATTTATACCATTATCAGGTTCATTAGAAATAAACGTAAGTAAGATATTATCGATATTGCTCAAACCGCCACTTAAACTAGACTCTGCATCAGGCTTAACAAAATTAACCCCTAAACCGACACCTACATAAGGTGATATATCATAAAGAAAACTTTTGTTTCTATAACTCTTGATTGTCTTTATTTTTAAAGGGTAATATTCCAATCCGTTATTTATACCAAAATTAGTGTAGCTACCAGTCATAGAAGCTAAACGAGGATCGTCTGATTCTGGAATATAATGTTCTAAATCGGTTGACGAAAACTGGAGATTAAATCTATATTTAAAATGGTCTTGAAAATAAGATTTTCTATTTCTAAATGCAGGATTGTAATAATAACTTAATGACAAAGCTAAACCTTGATTTCCAAAGTTTGTTTCGCTATCATCACTAATGCCATAATCACTTCTCAATTGGTAAAAACCAAGATTAGCACTAAATTCATGCTCATAAAATTGAGCCTGAGATTCAAAGACAAATATCATTGGCAAAATAAACACTAATTTATTTAAAGTTTTCATTTGGGTTAGATTATTATCTTACAAATATATAAATTTACTTTAAAGCTAATATTTTTTTTTTGTAAAAAATTAATTAACAATCAGGTTTTTGCCTTAATGCCTTTTTTTTAGACAGCATAGCTTTGTTTTCAAGTCTTTTTTGCTGAGATTGTTTTGTTGGTTGGGTGGCTTTTCTTTTCTTGGGTTTTTGTAAAGCAGTGTGAAGCATCTTTTCAAATCGTTGAATCAGTATTTTTTTATTCTGATGTTGGCTTCTTGTGTCAGAGCAACTTAACTGCAAGTCTCCTTTTTTGTTGACTTTATGTTGCAAACGCCTTAAAATTCGATGTTTTTGAGCTTCATCAAGACCTTGACTTTTTCTACAGGCTAAGAAAGATTAACTTTAGTTTCAGTTTTATTGACATGTTGACCACCAGCTCCACTGCTCAAAGCTGTTGTAAATTCTACTTCAGTAAGAATTTGTTTAAAATCCATAATCAATCTTCTTGATGTGCTGGTTTTAGTAAATCAATTACCGTTTTTACTGGGTTAAAAGTGGACAATGGCACTTCTACAAAAATACTGTGCCAATATGCCATACCGCCATTCCAAAGTCCAGGTAGCTCAAGTGCTTTAATATCTTGACCTTCAACAGATTTTTGACAAATAAAACCGCGTTTGGCATTCACAAATTCCATTAAATCAAATTTTTGACCTTTATAATCTTTTACGCCACAAACAATATCAACAGGATTGAAATGTGTAGCTTCTTTTAAAATTTGTTGCTGTTCTTTATCGGTTGAATCAACTTGAGAAGTTTCTACAATTTGGAGAGATTGCCCGCCTTTATCATCTTTGACCCAAAATGGTCCACCGCCTGGATCACCGTCATTTTTTACCATGCCACAAACTCTTATAGGTTTGTGTAATTGTTTTAAAAGTTCGCTAATCTTATTAGAAGGTGTTTTTATATTTAGATTTTCTTTAGCAAATTTTTGAACTTCTTCAATTGATTCAGCGGTTGGGTTTTGCTCTAAAGTCTTTTGAAAACCAAATATTTTGTTTTGCAAATTCAATAAAACCCCTGCTAAAATTTTTTTGGTTTCTGCCGTAATCTTTTTATCTACTTGTCTTTTGGATATGTTATCGATGTTTTTTATAAAAATTAAATCCACATCTATTGCATTTAGGTTGTGAATTAATGCACCGTGTCCGCCAGGTCTGAAAAAAAGTTGATTGTTTCTGTCTCTATAAGGCGAATTATCTAAATTAACCGCTACAGTATCGGTTGAAGGTTTTTGGTATGAAAAACTGACTTTAAAATCAATATCTTCTTGATTATGAGATTTTAAATATTGTTTTAAGGTTGCTTTAAAATCATTTTCATGCTCTTGAGAAATGGTAAAGTGCAACTGAGCTATATCATTTTTAGTTGCATAAGATTTGGCTTCTTCGAGATGTTCTTCAAAAGGCGTGAAAATTTTATCCCCATAGTTGTGAAAAGGAATTAAGCCTTTAGGTAAGGTATTTAAGTTCAATCCTTTTTCTGATAAAGAAGTTTTCAGAATTAATACGGCTTGTTCAATTTGAGTGAAATCTTCAAAGTTTTGGTAAGTCTGTTTGGCTGAGCTTAGAGCTTCTTGGTAAAACGCGAGTTGTTCTATTTTTTCTACCAATGGTTTAAGCGAAATAAAATCTTCAGTTTTTAAAAGACTTTTTATTTCTTTGTCTTTAATTTCAACTTCATTAAGAAATTGATGCAAAAGGCGAAACATTCTTGATCTGCTCCACTGGCTGGTATAAATTTAACCACCTCAACTTGTGAAGTTTCATAGGTATTTTTGTAATGTTTCTTGTCTTCATCACTCAATTTTTTGATGCCTTTACCAAGTTGGGCATAATCTAGAATTTTTACAAATGGGATACCTATTTCAAAGGTTTTAAGCTGGTTAGACAACTCCGCTTCTGAAATTCCTTTGCTTTCAAGTTGCTTTTTGTCACTTGGAGATAGTTGCATAATTATTGGTTTGTAGTATTTTTTTCACTTCTGAAAGTCGTTTACTTAAATCGCCACTCAAAATATAAAAATTTTTATCATATTTGACAAGATAGTTTTTAAAAATCTCAAACATCTCTTGCCTTTCGTTAGGTTTATCCCTTAAATCATCGGCTTCCCAAGGTGTGTCAATATCTGTCAAAAAGTAATAATCGTAGTCGTGACTCAAAGCAATAGATTTTAATTTAGAAAAATCTTCATTTGGAAAATACACTCGTGCATAAACATAGGTTTCTAAAAGATTAGTATCGCAAAATAAATATTGATTTGATATTTCGGCTAATTGATTTTCTAAAGCAATTTGTCCTTCAGCAATTGGCATAATATCCGAAGCTTCACAGGCTTTACCGGTTTTGTCGTATTTATTTTGAAGATAATCTCTTGCAAATTCTGGTACCCATTGGGTGTTGTATTGCTCAGCTAAAGTTTTAGCTATGGTTGTTTTTCCGGTAGATTCTGGGTAGTAAAACACTACTTTAATAAGTTGGTTTTGGGTTTGTTGAGTTGTTTTTTCCATGCGTTGTAACCGTAAATTGCTATTATCGTAAAAATGACATATTGAAATGCTGAAAACACTAAGCCTTTATACAAATACAAAGGTATTGAAATGATATCACCTAAAATCCACAGTTGCCAGTTTTCAAGTTTTTTCTTTGCCATAAGCCACATTCCTAAGAAGAAAATAGCTGTTGTTATGGTATCAACATAAGCTGTCCAAGAATTCCATTTATCAAATATGCTATAAATTATGGCGACAAAAATTAGCGTTGCAACAAATATAATAGTCGAGATTTTATACTCTTGTTTAGTTTCTATTTTAGTGATGGGAATAAAATGGTTTTCATCAACTTTTTGAGTCCAAATATACCAACCATAAATACTCATTATAAAGTAATAGGCATTAATCATCATATCGCCAAGCAGACCATATACCAATAGAATATAAACAAAAATAGCTGTGCTGATAATACCAGTAGGAAAAACTAAGATGTTGTCTTGTTTAGAAAACCAAACACTCATCAAACCAAACAGACTACCAATAATTTCGAGAATAACTAAGTGTTGCGGTGTGTTTTCGTATTGTTGAAAAAACCATTCAAAAATCGGGCTCATAGTCTTTTCGATTGGATTTTACAATTTTGATGTATAAAACACCGTGTTTAACGGCTTCTAAAGCGGTTTCAATTTCTGTATTTAAAACTTTCATCACGGCATGGTAATTTCCATAAACTTGAGTGCTTAACGGATTTTCTTTAATGTGTAAACCGCTGTTTCTCAAGGCTGTGATTAAATTTATTATAGGTTGTTCAAAATCATCTTGAAGTGGCGAAAAGGTCAACTCGACTGAAATATCCATAGTTTTTTTATTCAAAAATATAATATTTTAAAGGTTTTGAGCACTATTATATTTCAAAATAAATTTTATATTCACGCAACTATAAAGGGATTTTGCACTCTATTTTATAGAATTAAGTAGATTTAAACCTGTAAACACTTTAATATGAAACATTTAATTATTTGTTTCCTGTTAAATGCCAAAGGAAAATATAAAGTCTTGAGCATTACAGGAAAAATCAAAATTGATGGTGGTTGACCATGAACTTAAAAATGTAAAAAGTTTAAAACAACAAAAAATGATGTTTAACCGAATTAGCCAAAAAAAAAGCTCGCCTTAATTGACGAGCTTTTTTCTATTGTAATCTATTAATTTTGACCTACCAATTCACCTCAAAACTTTCACCATTATCTAAAGTTATTGTTGCGGTTTGACTACCGTTAAACACTATAGTTGCTCCTCTGTTAACAATATTTCCGTTGGGTAATGTTGCAGAAAAATCAACTTCAAAAGTTCCAGATAAAATTTGTTGTGTTGATTTAGATACTACAATATCATCTGATCCATAAGTCAACAAAATGTCCATGCTATTTTGGTTACCAACATTAGATTGGAAATGTCCTTCTCTGGTATGATTGGCATTGTAAACCCATTCGGTTGAAGTTGGTTCAAGACCTGTGATAAGAAATTGGTATGTTCTCAAAATGGATTTAGACAAATTAGGACCCTCAAATTCTAAACTACCACTGCCTTCTAAGCTATAACTCACTGCATTGTTTTGGGAATCGCAATTTAAAGTCCAACCCCAATTGGTTTGGATAGACCAAGTCCTGTTGCCAGCTGTATCAGAACTTTGAAAGCTTTCAGATACGGATTGGTTACAATTCAATGTACTTAAATCCATTGTTTCTTCAGTTGCTGATTTACCTGCAGTATCACTGTTTAAGCTAGTGGATGATGTTTGTACATCAGCTATGATGCCACCTTCATCTACTAATGAAGATTTTAAAATTTCTTGAACTTCTTCATCGGATACAGAAGACTCAACAGCACTTGATGTGTCATCATCTGAGCAACTTGTCATAACAAGACTGCTCAAGGTAAAAATCAAAACGAATTTGATTAAAAATTTGTTTGTCGTTTTCATAGTTATAAATTTTTAAGTTTAAACAAAGATAAGTTGATATTTTTTTTTAAATTTTTAATTTCTTATGAAATGGAAGTTTTTAGCATTCAAACTGACATATTATTGACTCAGCCAATTTTTAAAGTCTGATGCTTTAGCTTTGCTCACAATAATATTATCTTGACTTTGCACTTTCATTTTAATTTTCAAACGACCATTAAAATAATGACGAATATCTTCAATATATTTCCTATTGATAATGAATTGACGGTTGGCTCTATAAAAATCATCGGAGTCAAGTTGTTTTTCTAGTTGCTCTAAACTTTCATGCCATCTATATGATTTTGCACTAGTAATAGTAAGATAAACACCATCTTCAGCGGTATAAAAAAAGGCAATATCACTACTGCTAATCGGTAATAAACGATCTTGAAAACTCACTAAAAAAGTCTTTTTATATGATTGAGATTTTTTTATTTCCTCAAACAGATGATATACTTTTTTATTTTGAGCTATGGTTTGTCCTTTTTTATAAGTTTTTAGTTTATTTAAAGCTTGCGTTATATCATCTCTAGAAAACGGTTTTAAAACATAATCTATGCCATGATGCTTAAACGCCTCAAGTGCATAATGGTTATAGGCTGTAACAAATACTATAGGGATTTTAGGGTCGATTTCTTTTAAAATTGAGAAACTTAAATCATCGGCCAATTGAATATCTGAAAATATAGCATCAACAGCAGAGTGTTTTTTTAAAACCCTTAGCGTTTCAGACTTATCTTCAAAAACCCCGATAATTTTTACGCTTGGGTCAACTGTTTTTATGGTTTGGCTCAAGAGTTTTGCACTGGCATTTTCGTCTTCTATGATCAGTATATTCATAATTTTGAACTTTAAAGACTTAAAGGAAGTCCAACAGAAAATATATTGTTTTCTTTTTGAATAATCACACTCATTTGTTGAGACCATTGAGCTCTTTTTTGAAGGCTACTCAAGCCAAAATTTTCACCTTGTACAGGGTTTTGCTTCATTTGAAGTTCATGTGCAACCCAAACATAATGGTCTTTATCAAAAATATTAATGATTAGTGGTTTGTCTTTTCTAATTATATTGTGTTTTAAAGCATTTTCAAGCGACGTTTGTAAACCCATGCTGAGTACCTTTTTATTATATACCTGTATATTTAATTTAAAATTGACGTCAAAAGCCTGTCCATATCTTAATTTTTGTAGTTTGATAAAAGCCTCTACAAATTCGATATCGTCTTTCAATTTTACCAAATCAGGTTGATCTGCCAAACTTTGCCTGAATATTTTAGACATATAGCTTATGTAATCTGTGGCTTTGTCAGGATTTTCTGCTACGATTGAAGACAAACTGTTGAGAGTATTGAAAAAGAAATGCGGATTGATTTGATTTTTTAACTGTTGATGTTGTGCGTTTTTGGTTTCCAACTCTAATTTGTGAATGTGCTTTTGATGGTTTTGAGTTTCTTCATTGAGCATTAAAATTTTGAAAACTAACAAGATTAAAGCCATAGACAATCCATATCTGGCAATATAACCAAACGCAATGATGATTTTTTTTGTGTTTTCAAACATTTCAATGTGAGCTTTATAATTGAATATAACAATGATAAAAAGTAAAATAAAATTGAAAAGTATCAAAGACCATGTTGAAGTTTTTAGTTTAAATATATTTCTATTGTAACCATAGAAATTGACTAAAAAAACAACTAAACAAAACAAAATATGAGTAACATATTGATACCAAAATTCGTATAAAGAATTAAACTGAAAGCGGTTTATCCGTTGAGGACTTAAGCTTATAATAAGTTTTGAAACATTAAAAAGGCTGGCTATAAGCCATGAAGATATGCTCACATAAAGCCATTGTTTTTTGGTCAACATTCCTCTTTTCCTTTTCCTTTTTATTCAAAAGTATGAATTTTTAAGATTTGAATAGATTTATCTTAACTTGAACTGGATATAATTCAAGTTTAAGTGTCATACTTTGTAACTAAAGCTTATTCAGCAACAACTCATAATACTGAAATATCAGCTTTAAATCTTAATGATCAATTGAAAACTATTTTAACGTGAGTTTGATATAAATTCCAATAAAATATATTTATATAAAATACAGATTTTTAATCATTTGTCATGTCGATAGAGCGAGCATGAGCGACGAGACATCTCAGTAGGATGAGATTTCTCTTCATTCTTCGTTCGGAATGACAAAATTTGCTAACAAAAATATGTAATCATCTGATTTACAGATTTCAATAAATCGAACTCGCGTTATTTTAAGATGTCGTGCCAATTATTGCGATAAATTTTCAGAGTTTAAATTTAAGCCACATCTCAATTCAACGTTTAAGACAAGTAGAAATAGAATTTCCGTCAAATATTTTCATTGAAATTAATTTTTAATCAATAGCAAATCTCCAACCGTACGGATCTTCAGTTCTGTTATACTGAATATCTTGTAATTTAGATTTAAAGAACAAACTGTAAGGCTCATCAATATTTGGGATATCATGGTATTTGTTTTGATACTCAAAGCCCGTAACTTGAGCAACAGTTGCCGCAGTTCCAGCACCAAATATCTCTTTTAACTCTCCATTTTCAGAAGCTTCCACAATTCGTTTAACTTCTACTGGTTCAACTTCAACTTCTATTCCATTATCTTTAGCCAACTGAATGATACTATTTCTAGTTACACCATTTAGAATTCTATCGCTAATTGGAGCTGTAAGAAGCTTGTCATTTATGCGGAAGAAAATATTCATCGTTCCAGCTTCTTCTAAGTATTGGTGAGTGTTAGCGTCAGTCCATATAATTTGCTGATAGCCTTTTTCTTTGGCTAAGTTAGTGGGATAAAATTGAGCTCCATAATTACCCGCGACTTTAGCAAAACCTACACCGCCATCAGCGACTCGGCTAAATTCTTCAGCAAACAAAACTTTTACAGGTTCATTGTAATAAGCTTGAGCTGGACAAGTAATAATCATAAATCTATAACTGTCTGACGGTCTGCGACTACACCATTTTCTGTGGCAATCACAAATGGACGAATATAAAGCGAATTACCTTGACCTTTTTTTATCCAATCAGAATCAAGTTTGAGAAGAGTTTTTAAACTTTCAAAAAAATATTCTTTTGGAAACTCAGGAATAGCCAACCGTTTAGACGATTTATTGATGCGTTCAAAATTTCGCTCTGGTCTAAACAACCACACTTGATCATTGTCATCTTTAAAAGCTTTCATCCCTTCAAACACTGCTTGACCATAGTGAAAAGCTTTAGATGATGGTTCAAATTCCATCGGACCGTAAGGCACAATTTGAGGACGTTGCCACTTACCGTCAACAAAGTCGCAATACATCATATGATCTGAATAAACTTTACCAAAAGGTAAATTGTTAAAATTGACTTCGTTAATTTTTGATTGTGAATTTTTTTTGATGTCTAAAAGTGCGACTTTTGTTTCCATTTGTTTATTTTTGTATTCGCAAATATAATTGTTTTCAATCAGTTTTTTATTTGCTCATATATTAAATTTATCTTATAATTAAGCCCTCAAAATACATTAAAATTATGAAATATTCAATAATAAGCCTATTTTTTTTAATATTTGTTTCTTGTAAAGATGCTCAAAAACAAACTGATCAGTTAGTTGAGAAGCAAAAAAAAGAGCTTACAAAAACTGCTGATCAAAAGTTTTTTGGAGAGAAATTTGACATTTCAAATCAGATTGAATCTCAAAAAATATTGAGTACCTATAACCAAATGAAAGTTGGTGATACTATAGAAATCACTTTTGCTTCTAAAGTCAATTCTGTTTGTAAAAAGAAAGGTTGCTGGATGAGATTAGAATTACCTGATGGGCAAGAAACCTTTGTCCGGTTTAAAGATTATGGTTTTTTTGTTCCAAAAGATATAGAAAATCAAACGGCTATTGTTCATGGCAAAGCCTTTGTGCAAGAGACTTCTGTAGAAGATTTAAAACACTACGCCAAAGATGCAGGCAAGTCTAAAGAAGACATTGTAGCCATCACTGAGCCTGAACTAAGCTACAGTTTTGAAGCTGATGGAGTTTATTTGCAATAGTTTCTGGTTTCTGGTTTTCTGGAATCGCTTAAGCTCTCGGGATCTTTGACTTGTTTGTTTCTGGTTCAAAGTCATTATGCGTTTGTCATTGAAGTTATATTTTAACTTGATATTTCTAAATTGAAAAAACAAATCATCACCACCGCTGATGGTTCTAAAACCATTTACTTTCCTGAATGGAATGAGAGTTATCATTCCAAACACGGTGCTATACAAGAAGCTCAACACGTTTACATCAAATCTGGTTTAGATTTTAGATGCAAAAGAGATAAAGCTACAAATTTAACCTTATTGGAATTTGGCTTTGGCACAGGACTCAATGCTTTTCTATGTTTGATTTATGCCAACGCAAATCAAGTAAATTTAACCTACCATAGCATTGAGAAATTTCCACTAAATCAATCCGAAATCAATAGTGTTAATTACGCTGAAATTTTAAAATTAAACCCATCAGAATTCAATTATTTACATTCTATTGAGTGGGAAAAATCAGTTAAAATTCATGATTATTTTCAACTTAAAAAAATTAAAACCGATTTTGAAAATTTTAAAACTGATGGTAAATATGATGTTATATTTTTTGATGCTTTTGGTCCGAGAATTCAACCAAAACTTTGGACAAAACCCATTTTACAAAATTGTTATAATATGATGTCTGAAAATGGAGTTTGGGTAACGTATTCTTGTAAAGGAAGTGTGAAACGAGATTTACAAAACATTGGTTTTCAAGTTGAAAAAATCGCTGGAATACCTGGTAAACGTGAGATGTTAAGAGCTACAAAATTTTAGGTTTAAGGTTTAGGATTGATATCTATAAATTTAAAGCCGTTAAATCTCTTGCAAAGATGCCAAGTCGCAAAGTTTAAGCTTCTATAACTTTCAATATATCATCAAGGCCTAAACCGTATTTTTCAAACAATTCATCGGTGTTGCCGTGTGAAATAAATTTGTCTGGCAAACCCATAGTTTTGACTTCAATATCAGGATGATGTATTGCTAAATATGCTTGAATAGATTCACCAAAACCGCCTATTACAACGCCATCTTCAAGTGTGATGATTTTTTTATAATCTTTTGCTATTTCGTCTAAAGTATCAGTATCTAAAGGTTTTACAAATCTCATATCGTATAAACCGATATTTTTATTTGATTTTTTTATAGCTTTTTCAGCCAACCAACGCATTTTCCCTAAACTTAAAATAGCGATATTTTCTCCTACTTTGATGCTTTTGGCTTTGCCTATTGAGACAGTTTGAAACTTCATATCTAATTGCTCTACATCACTTTTGCCTCTTGGATATCTTATAATTATGGGGTTTTTTAATCCTAAACTAGCAGTATATAGCAAATTTTTTATGTCTTCAGCACAAGAAGGCGAAGCAATAATTAAGTTGGGAATGCCTTTTAAAAAACCTATATCAAACACACCGTGGTGTGTAGCTCCATCATTTCCAACTATACCTGCTCTATCTACACAAAAAACAACTGGCAGGTTTTGTAGAGCCACATCGTGTATCAATTGGTCATAAGCTCTTTGAAGAAAAGTGGAATATATTGTGCAAAACACTTTAAAACCTCTTGTAGCCATACCAGCAGAAAAAGTAACCGCGTGTTGCTCGGCAATTCCAACATCAAAAGCACGTTTTGGAAAAGCTGCCATCATGTATTTTAATGAACTTCCAGTAGGCATGGCTGGTGTAACTCCAATAATTTTTTCATCTTGTTCAGCCAAATACAGAAGCGTTTTGCCAAAGACATCTTGATATTTTATTCGATTGTCTTCAGAAGCTATGTTGAACGTTTTTCCTGTGATTTTATCAAATCTACCAGGGGCATGATATTTAACTTGCTCAATTTCTGCTGATTTTAAACCTTTTCCTTTTTTGGTCATGACATGTAGAAATCGCGGACCTTTGATTTGTTTTAGGTCATTAAAAGCTTTGATCAAAGCAGATATATCATGACCATCAATCGATTCAACATAGGTAAAATTTAAAGCTTCAATAATATTAGATTGCTTAGGTTTATAGCCTATTTTAGCTTTGGTTAGATAATTTTTTAATGCCCCAACACTTGGATCAATTCCAATGGCATTATCGTTAAGAATAACGAGAAAATTGGCAGAAGTTACGCCTGCATGATTTAGACCTTCAAAAGCCATTCCAGAAGCAATAGATGCATCGCCAATCACAGCAATGTGCTCTCTTTTTAAGTTACCTTCGAGCTTAGATGCTATCGCCATTCCCAGAGTCGCAGAAATTGACGTTGAACTGTGACCAACCCCAAATGCATCATAAGGACTTTCTTCTCGAGAAGGAAAACCTGAAATTCCACCAAGCTGTCTATTGGTGTGAAATTTATCCCGACGACCCGTTAATATTTTATGACCGTAAGCTTGATGACCGACATCCCAAATCAATTGGTCGTCTGGTGTGTTAAACACATAATGAAGTGCAATGGTCAATTCAACGGTTCCTAAACTTGCTCCCAAATGACCACCATACTTAGAGACTATATCTATAATAAATTGTCTTAATTCTTTTGCAACATCACTCAAATTGTCTTGGGAAAGTTGACGAAGATCTTGTGGTGAATTGATATTTTTTAAATACTCTTCTTTCATTTAAACAAAGATATAGCTTGATTTTGTATTTTTAGACAATGAAAACAGAATTTGATGACACTTATTTTATGCAAAAGGCTTTAGATGAAGCCGAAATAGCTTATGAAAAAGGAGAAGTCCCAGTTGGGGCAGTAATTGCAATTGACAAAACCATCATAGCGAGAGCACATAACCTCACCGAAACTTTAAACGATGTTACGGCTCATGCCGAAATGCAAGCCATCACTTCAGCGACCAATTATCTCGGCGGTAAATATTTGAATCAATGCACTTTATATGTCAGCTTAGAACCCTGCCAAATGTGTGCTGGTGCGTTGTATTGGAGTCAGTTGAAGAAATTGGTTTACGCTGCTAGTGACCACAAGCGTGGTTTTGTGATTATGCAAACCCAGCTTCATCCTAAAACTGAAGTTAAAAAAGGAATTTTAGAGCAAAAAGCTTCACATTTGATGAAAAAATTCTTTTTTGAAAGGAGAGAGTAATAAGCCTTATAAAACATAATATTTTATGAAGTTTTACCTATTAACTTTTCATAACAACAAAGTCTCTAAAGTTATTTCTGTTTACAAAAAACGTATTAGTATTATAATTGTTTATAAAAGTTTTTGAAATTTTAGCTTTTTTAGCTGGGTTCCATTTGAATTCGAAAGCTTGAAGCTCTTGACTGATTTCCTCTATATAATCGATTTCCTGTTGTTGAGTAGTCCTCCAAAAATAAGAGTTTGCTAAACTATTTTTGTATTCAATTTGTTTTATTCTTTCAGCGACAAGAAAGTTTTCCCACAAAGCACCTACATCAGTTCTAAGTTGAACCTTGTTCATACTCCCAATTATAGCATTTCTAACACCATTATCATAAAAGTAAATTTTCTTTCCTTTTTTAATTTCATTTCTAAGGTTTCTGCTAAAGCTAGGTAATTTAAATATCACGTATCCTTTTTCTAAAATAGAGATGTATTTTTCAACCGTATTTCGGTCTATACCAACCAGCTGACTAAGTTCGTTGTAATTGACTTCACTACCAACCTGAAGTGCCAGAGCATTGACCAGTTTGTCTAAGACTTCAGGTTTTTTAACACCTCCATAAGCCAGAATATCTTTATATAAATAACTATTTACTAAATCCTTAAGAATTTGAATTTCTTCTCCTTGGTTATTTAAAACATCAGGATACATACCATAAACAAGCCTGTCTTCAAGTTGTTTTTCTGCGGATAAATAGCCGACTTGATCTTCAAATTCTTCCCAACTTATAGGCAGTAATTTGTATTCCCATTTTCTACCTGTAAGCGACTCATTAAATTCATCATAAATATAAAATGAAGAGGAGCCACTTATCCAAAGTTGAACATCTTGAAATTGATCTATAATAATTTTCGCAGTAAGTCCTATATTGTTTATTCTTTGAGCTTCATCTATAAATACAATCTTTTTATTTTTAAGCAAACTTCTTATTTGATCGGTATTTGGCGTATCTAACAGCGTTCTCGTAGCAGGGTCGTCACCATCAAAAAACAAAAAATCCTCATGACTAATCAATTCTTTTATCAGTGTCGTTTTACCTACTTGCCTTGGTCCAACTATAATGATTGCCTTGCCTCGGTTTAATTTAGTCTTGATGTTTTCTGCTATGGTGCGTTTTATCATTTTTAATTAAAAATAAAGATGTATTCAAAAGTAACAAAAATCACATAAAAACATAATATTATATGAATTAAATCACATAATATTATAATATTTTATGAAATTATGTTTAAATATCTTCAAAAACGGTTCCCATAACAACAACATCAGCTCCAGCTTTGTAAGCCATTTCTCGTTGTTTTTCAGTTTTGATGCCACCACCAACGATTATAGGAAGTTCGACTTTTGTCTTTACAGCTCTTATAATTTCTGGCTTGACTGGAAAGTTAGCACCACTACCAGCTTCAAGATAAATCAATCGTTTGCCCGTATATTGTGCGACAAGACAAGTATCTACGATTAAATCAATATCAGCTTGAGAAATAGCTTTGGTATTAGTGATACGTTCGGTTGTGCAGGTTTTTCCGCCATCTATCAAAATATATCCCGTCGGTATAATTTCAAGATTTGTATGCCTTAAATGTTTTACCGATTTGACTTGTTGATGTATCAAATATTCAGGATTGCTACCAGACATTAAACTCAAAAACAACAAAGCATCGGCATATCTTGTGATTTGATTGATATTTCCTGGAAAAAGAACAACAGGTAAAGGACTCAATTTTTTGATTTCTTTTACAACTTCTTCTGTTTTTCCACTTTCAACTTGACTGCCTCCAACAAAGATATAATCAGTGCATTCAGGAATAGTTTGAAGTAATTTTAAAATAGTATTGACTTCAGTTTTATCGGGATCGATTAAAATAGCAAATGATTTAAGATTAGCTATTTGCTTAGATTTTAAGTCTTTTAGTATGTCAACTGCTGAAATCATAGATTTTGTCCAGACAATTTTTTATATATTTCTAAAGCTTTGCTATCGCTCAAAGAAGCAATTTGGCTACACAATTCTATCAACCATTCTTCGGTTTGTAAATTTTCAAATTCAAAATCTTTTAAAAATGCTTTGATAATAACTTTGTCAAAATGATTAGCTCTGTGGGTTTTACTGTTTTCAACTGCTTGGCTAAAATGTTCTAAAATTTCAGTAATTACACGGTAGCCAACAGTTTCTTTTTCAAGTACTTCCTGACTTTGATAGATGTTGTTAACACTGATTTGAATAATATCTTCAATTTGTGCTTTGTAGGGCAAAAGTTCAATTAAAGGTTTGTCTAATTGACCAGCTCTAATGCGTTCTTCGTTTTGGATAAAAGCTTTAACTGCATCTTCAATCAATCGACCAATAGCTAAAGATCTTTAAATAGCTCACACGATTTTTAGTTGTTGACAATTTGTAATATTTGTCTTTATCGATACGTGTATTGATTAATTTTGAAAGATATTCTAAAGCAAATTCTTCAGGAATTAAACCGAGATTGATACCGTCTTCAAAATCGATAATCGTGTAACAAATATCATCAGCTGCTTCTACTAAATAAGCCAAAGGATGTCTGATAAAGTTAGCGTTTTTAGCATCTTTCAAGCCTAATTCATCAGCAACTTCATCAAACAATTTCTTTTCAGCTTTAAAAACGCCATATTTTTTACGCGAGACGTGTTTTGAAGTCTCCAAAGGAAATGAGGCTCTTGGGTATTTAGTAAACGTTCCTAAAGTAGCATAAGACAAACGTAAGCCACCAAAGCTACCGTGTTTGCTATCGGTCAAAAGCTTAAATCCGTTGGCATTACCTTCAAATTTTATCAAATCTTGGTAAGCCCAATCAGAGATTTCAGATTTAAAGCGTTGACCTTTGCCACGATCAAAAAAAGCACCGATGGCTTTTTCGCCTGAATGCCCAAAAGGTGGATTACCAATATCGTGTGCTAAAGCGACTACAGCAACAATAGCTCCAAAATCGTTAAAATGATGACCTAAAGTTGTTTGTAAATGCGGGTATTTTTTAATAATGGCTTTACCTGCTTGACGCCCCAGCGAGCGACCAACCACAGAAACTTCTAAACTATGTGTCAATCGCGTGTGAACAAAGTCGGTTTTAGATAATGGAATGACCTGTGTTTTGTCTTGCAAACTGCGGAAAGCCGAAGAAAAAATCACACGGTCATAATCTACTTCAAAGCCTAAACGGGTATCGTCTTGTTCTTTGCGTAAGCGTTTTGTGGTATCGCCTTGACGTTTGAGCGATAAAAGCTGTTCCCAATCTAACATTTTAATTATTTAGATTGCTAAAATACAGTTTTTGATGGATGTTTTGGGTATTGAAATTTGGAAAATAGATTTTAATAATAATCAAGAACTGCAAGTCCGAGCAATAGGGATAGATTATTAAATAGGTTTGTTTCGTGCCACGAAAGTTGATGATTTCAATAAGATTTTTACGAGCTTTTATTCGGTAGATGATACAATTGTTTGCAGGTTTTTCAAAGATTCTGTATGTACGAGAGACATTTAAAATAACTTTCACAGTTGACTTAAAAACTTGTATTATTAACTCTTTTTTTATCAACCTTTCTGCAAAGGATTAAAAACTTAGAAAATAAACTTTCCAATTATTAGAAATTGATTATTTTGAAAAAAATACTTATATGAAATCTTTAAAATCTTTTGCCATTGTTGTTGTGCTGTTTTTTTCACAGACACTATTTGCTCAAAATGAAGAAATTAAGCTAAAAGTTGACTATAAAATTAGTAAATGGCATCAAAAGCTGCCGCAGAAGCCGATTTAAAAACCTATCAAAATCTAATGACCGAAGATGCTGTTTTTATTGGCACCGACGCCACTGAATATTGGCAAGGTCAAGCATTTATTGATTTTGCTAAACCCTATTTTGACCGAGGTAAAGCTTGGACGTTTCACAAATTAGAACGCCATATTTATATTGGTAAATCAAAACAAACAGCTTGGTTTGACGAACTGCTCGATACACAAATGGGTATTTGCAGAGGTTCAGGGGTTTTGGTTCAGGTAGATGGAGAATGGAAAATTAAGCATTATGTTTTGTCTATCACTATTCCTAATGACAATGTTGATGAGGTCAAAGCTTTGAAAGATGAGTTTGACGAAAAGTTGATTGATATTTTAAAAAAATAACTACTGACTAAAATACTGCTCGAGCTCTTTTAAAGTAGCTTCATCAGTTTTGATGTCTTTTACCACTTCTCCTTTTTCTAAAACCACTATGCGTTTGCAAACATCGGTCACGTGCATTAAGTCGTGACTTGAAATGAGCACTGTGGTTTGTTGTTGTTGGGTCAATTCACTGAGTATTTTCTTTAAGCGGATTTGTGTTGTCGGGTCAAGGTTGGCAAAAGGTTCATCTAAAATAATCACTTCAGGATTGCCAATTAAAGCCGCAACAATGCCGACTTTCTTCTGGTTACCTTTAGATAAATCTCTTAAATATTTTTTTTGATTCAATATTTCATCGTGAAAGAAATCTTCAAAACCAGCGAGCAAATCATCAACTTCAGATTTTTCTACGCCTCTTAAATCGCCGATGAAATAGAAGTATTCTTCTGGTGTGAGATAGCCAATCAAAAAACTTTCATCTATAAAAGCTGAAGTATAAGGTTTCCAATCTTCACTTTGGCTCACTACAATATCGCCATTGGTAATTTGACCAGTTGTAGGTTTGATTAAATCAAGCAATAAACTAAACATTGTGGTTTTGCCCGCACCGTTATTGCCAACCAGCCCAAAGTTTTGTCCTTTGGGAATATTCAATTCCTCAACTTTTAAAACTTCTACGCCGTTGTAAGATTTACTGATATTTGAAATGTTAATCATAGTGTTTTATTTTTTTTCATCAAAAGCTGCTATGGTTTTATATTTCTGTTTTTGATAAAGCTTTTCGATAAGGTCTAAAAATTGATTTTGAAAAATTAATCCCAGTAAACCACTTAAAACCAAGGCGATAATACCCGCATCAAAACTGATAAATTTATATGGGATATAAAAAATGATGATTGGGGCTAAAATTTTAGGTAAGCTAATTAAGAGTTGCGTAACATTAAAACCATTAGTGTTTTGAAAAGCTTTGGCCTTGACGTTGAGTTCAACAGGCACGCGATTTAAAGCACCGCCATATAAGGTGATAAATGAATTTAACCCAATATTAAAGGAGGCGCCAGCTAAAATTAATTTGTATATATCCCAACCAAAATAAAGATATGGTAAACTTAATATGGTAGATACCACAACGGCAAATATCATCAAAACCAATTTTGATTTCAAATATTCTCGATACGGAATATTCTGACTCATCATTAACTTGTAGTATTCGCTATCCCAAGACGGCACTAACTGCCCGAATGTTAATAAAAAACCACCTGTTATAAACATTGACGCAAAGGCCAACATAGCCGGCAGATCTTTGTAAACATCCATGGTGAAAAAGAATAAGCCATAAAATAAAAAGAAAAAAGACGTCAGTAAAACTTGCTTAGGTCTGGCATTTCTGAGAATGAGTTTGATATCGTTTTTTAAGAAAGGAGCAATCTTGCCAAATTTATCTACAAATTTCAAGTCTAAAGCTTTGACTTTTTCGGCTTTTTTAGAAATAGCACCGTCAATGTAAAAGTGATTTAAATAGTATTGATAATTAGCATAAAACGCTAAAGCCATTAATAGAATAGGTAATAAAATCCAAATCGGTTGACTATACATGCCATAAAAAAAGATTTGTGCATAAGCTGTAATATCAAATATTTCGTAGCGTTGAAGTCCTATAAATGCTAAGACTAAACCGACGATTATAAAGAAATAGATGTTGGTTTTATTGATGAGATAAACGGTAAAATTATTGAGAAATATCAATGCTAAAACCCCAAAAAACCAAGCGGTAACGTATAATGGATGGTAACCTTTGACTATCAGAGTTATACTAAAAGGGATAAAAAATAATAAAGGCAAAATATTAAAAAAAGAAAGGATTGTTTTGCCCAGTAAAAACTGAACCACTTTTTTACGTTTGATAGGTATAATCAATAAAGGTTTGATATTGATGACGGGCATTTGTTGGATAAAATACCTAATCCCAAGATCAAATAAGAACCAGTAAATTAAATATTGATTTAAAGTTAAAAGCGGATCAACTTCTGGAATGACCTTTTGAAGTATAAAATAGCCTCCAACTCCAGCTAATATAGCCATACCAGCAAAGTATAAAATCCCCAGAATCATTAAAATCTTTATGGCAATGGCGACTTCAAAATAAGAAGACCTTCTAAATTGCTTCCATTGAAGAGACACAAATCGTTTAAACATATAAATGATTTATTGGTTAGTATTAAGCTTATAAAAATTGTTACAAGTTTAAACAAAAAATCCGATTCTAAACAGAACCAGATTTTTAAAAAAGTTATAAAGAATAAAGCTAATCTACCAAAACAATGACTTTATTGTCTTTGCATTCCACAACGCCACCTTTGATTTCAAAAGTTAATTTATCGTTAGTTTCTTCAAAAAATGATTTGACTTTGTCATTAATGTCAACTGTTTTGTCTAATTTAATTAAACCTTTGTCTAAAGTCGAGATGATTGGAGCGTGTTGATTTAAAATTTGAAATTCACCTGTTTTTCCTGGTAAAGTAACCGAATCAACATCTTGACTGATTAAAATTTGTTCTGGTGTAACGATTTCTAAATGCATAGTTTTTCAGTTTTCAGTTTTTAGTTTCCAGTGATTTAATGATCGCTCACTGTAAACTGCAGACTAATTTTAGTCTTCTTCAGCCAACATTTTTTCAGCAGCTTCAATCGCATCTTCAATGGTTCCTTTAAGGTTGAAAGCTGATTCAGGATATTTATCTAATTCGCCATCCATAATCATATTAAAACCTTTGATAGTATCTTTTATGTCAACTAAAACACCTGGCATACCAGTAAATTGTTCAGCCACGTGAAAAGGTTGAGATAAGAAACGCTGTATACGTCTTGCACGAGATACGGCAAGTTTATCTTCTTCAGATAATTCTTCCATACCGAGAATGGCAATAATGTCTTGCAATTCTTTGTAACGTTGAAGCAACTCTTTAACACGCTGAGCACATTTGTAGTGTTCTTCACCTAATATTTCAGCGGTTAAAATTCTGGAGGTAGAATCTAAAGGATCAACTGCAGGATAAATACCGAGTTCAGCAATTTTTCTAGAAAGAACAGTTGTAGCATCTAAGTGAGAGAAGGTCGTAGCTGGAGCAGGGTCAGTCAAGTCATCCGCTGGCACATAAACCGCTTGAACCGATGTGATAGAACCATTTTTTGTCGAAGTGATTCGTTCTTGCATCGCACCCATTTCAGTTGCTAAAGTAGGTTGATAACCCACTGCAGATGGCATACGACCTAACAAAGCCGATACCTCAGAACCCGCTTGTGTAAAACGGAAAATATTGTCAACAAAAAACAAGACGTCTTTACCTTGTCCATCACCAGCACCGTCTCTAAAATATTCTGCAATGGTCAAACCTGATAAGGCTACTCGAGCACGAGCTCCTGGTGGTTCGTTCATTTGTCCAAATACAAAAGTAGCTTTTGAATCTTTCAAAGCTTCTTTGTCAACTTTGGATAAATCCCAACCGCCGTTTTCCATAGATTCATTAAAATCATCACCATATTTAATAATACCAGACTCAAGCATCTCTCTGAGCAAGTCATTTCCTTCACGTGTTCTTTCTCCCACACCTGCAAATACAGATAAACCACCGTGACCTTTGGCAATATTGTTGATTAATTCTTGAATCAAAACTGTTTTACCAACACCAGCACCACCAAACAATCCTACTTTACCACCTTTGGCATAAGGTTCAATTAAGTCAATAACTTTAATTCCTGTAAACAAGACTTCAGTTGACACAGATAAGTCTTCAAAATCAGGAGCATCGCGGTGAATTGGTAAGCCGTTTTTGCCGTCTTTAGGTAGATTGTCCATGCCATCGATAGCATCGCCAGTAACGTTGAACAGTCTTCCAAAAATATCTTTACTGACAGGCATTTGAATTGGGTTGCCTGTAGCGATAACTTCTGTTCCTCTTGAAAGACCATCTGCGGTATCCATAGCGATAGATCTAACGATATTATCACCAATATGAGATTGAACTTCTAGCACAAGTGTGGAACCATCTTTACGTTTAATTTCTAAAGAATCGTAAATTTGTGGTAAATCTTTGCTGTTTTCGAAAGCCACATCAATCACAGGACCTATGATTTGTGCAATCTTACCTTTTGTTTGAGACATTAGCTATGGTTTTATTTTAAATTTTTGGTTTGCAAATATAGGGGTTTTATGTCAAAATAAATCGAAAAATTTTTAAATAAATTTAGACTTCAAATCCATAAAAATTCAACTATTCAACGGTAACCGATTTGGCTAAATTTCTAGGTTGGTCAACATTTTTTCCTAACATCACGGCGATGTGATATGAAAGTAATTGCAAAGGAATTGTAGTCAATAAAGGTGTAAAAGCTTCAAAAGTTTCTGGCACTTCAATGACGTGGTCTGCCATATTTTTAACAATGCTGTCTCCTTCGGTAACGATAGCAATAATTTTCCCTTTTCTTGATTTAATTTCTTGAATATTGCTGACCACTTTATC
This sequence comes from Flavobacterium sp. CS20, assembly GCF_018080005.1. NCBI lineage: Bacteria > Pseudomonadati > Bacteroidota > Flavobacteriia > Flavobacteriales > Flavobacteriaceae > Flavobacterium > Flavobacterium sp. CS20. The sequence continues at coordinate 1,795,968 of NZ_CP073015.1, forward strand.
GTAGTGACCTTTTCGAGTTGCTATAACAACAACGGGCATTTCTTCGTCTATCAAAGCAATTGGCCCGTGTTTCATTTCGGCGACAGGATAACCTTCGGCGTGTATATATGAGATTTCTTTTAATTTTAAAGCACCTTCAAGAGCCACGGGAAAATTATAACCTCGACCGAGATAGAGGCAATTTTTAGCAAGTTTGTAATTGTCAGCTACTTTTATGATGTGATCGTTTTGTTTAAGTGCTATTTCTATTTTACCAGGGATAGATTCCATTTCATTTAGATATGAATGAAAATCAGAGTTAGAAATAGTTCCTTTGGCTTTGCCTAATTTAAGGGCTATTAAACTTAAAACTGTGATTTGTGTTGTAAAGGCTTTGGTTGATGCTACACCAATTTCTGAAGCAGCATGTGTGTATGCACCAGCGTGAGTTTCTCTTGAAATAGAAGACCCAACAACGTTGCATACCCCAAAAACAAATGCACCATTTTCTTTAGCCAATTTGATGGCGACCATAGTATCAGCAGTTTCTCCACTTTGAGAAATCGCTATCAAAATGTCGTTTTTATCGATAACAGGATTTCGGTATCTAAATTCTGATGCGTATTCAACTTCTACAGGAATTCTTGCAATATCTTCAAAAATATATTCAGCGACTAAACCTGCATGCCAAGATGTACCACAAGCTGCAATTATAATTCGGTTAGCGTTCAAAAATTTTTCTAAATAATCATCAACACCAGACATTTTTACAAAACCTTTTTTTGCCTGCATTCGACCTCTAAAGGTGTCTTTTATAGCTGTGGGCTGTTCGTATATTTCTTTGAGCATAAAATGGTCGTAACCACTTTTTTCGATTTGGTCTAAACTCATTTTGAGTTCAGTAATATATGGGTCAACTAATTTGTCATCTTTTATTTTTCTTATTTTGGGTTCTCTGCCTAGTCTTATCACGCCCATTTACCCGTCTTCAAGATAAATGGCTGATTTTGTGTATTCTATAAAAGGCGAAGCATCAGAGGCAATAAAGTATTCATCATCGCCTACACCAATAGCTAAAGGACTTCCTAATCTAGCAACCACAATTTCGTTTGGTTTTTCTTTATCAAAAACGGCTATTGCATAAGCACCAACAGTCTGATTTAAAGCAATTTGAACAGCTTTGCCTAACTTGACATCTTCTTTAGTCATCACTTCTTCAATAAGATTGACTAAAACTTCTGTGTCGGTTTCTGATTTGAAATTGTATCCTCTATTCTCTAATACTTTTTTTATAGCATCATAATTTTCTATTATTCCATTATGAATGATAGCTAATCGACCTGAGTTTGAAAGATGAGGATGAGAGTTAAGGTCGTTTGGTTTTCCATGAGTTGCCCACCTTGTGTGACCAATACCGACTTTACCTTTACTGAAGTGTTCTTTTTTGCATTTGAGATTTAGTTCGGCAACTTTTCCTTTGGTTTTGCAAATGTTTAAATTTTGACCGTCATAAAGAGCTATTCCAGCAGAATCATAGCCTCTATATTCAAGTCGTTGAAGACCTTTTAGTATAATCTCATAAGCATCTTGGTGTCCAATATATCCAACAATTCCACACATAATAATAGTTTAGGTTAGTTATTAATTAATTAGGTTCAGTATAATATATTTGAAGTTTTAATCTTTTCTCTTCATCTGCAGATAGATTGCCGTGAAATACGGTTCCTCTTGGCGTAGATATTGAGCTTTCAATATAGGTTTCAACTTGGTCGAGTTGACTGTCGCGTATGTCTAATATTCTAGCTTGATTTACATTTTGCGTAACAACAACTCCTATTTTGGTACTAGTAGAATCGTTGTTGATAATATTATTGATATGATTTGTAAGTCTTATTTTATAAAAAGCATTGCCATTTTCATCTTCTTGCAATGGACCTAAATGATTTAACCGCGAAATAAGAGGATTGTTACTTGCACTAGGGTCTAAACTATAGTCAACCAAAACTCTGTTATGGTCAGCATCAAAAACAAGTATCCTTTGGGGTTTATTAACTTGAGTATTTGCTAAATTTTCATTCACATAAAAAATTAAATTAGCTTCGTTAATCAACCAATTGTTTTGTCTTAACTGATCAATTTCATCTGCAACACCATTGCCGTCGTTATCAGGACCATTAAAAGGATCTACAATTGTTACTATACCTTGACCGCCTTTTACAAATAGATTTTCTTCACCGTTGATAGTGTCTTGTAAAGCTAAATCTATGGTGTTATCATTTTCGTAAAAGTTAATAATATTACCAGAAAAATTTAGATTAAATTTATTAAAGGTTTCTATTAATTCGTTGTTATTTTCAACTTCCAAACTTGGTGCTGGTCTTAAAGATTTGTAATACAATGTGATTTTTGCATCTTGATTGTTTAAATTGAGATTGATCATTGCACCGCCATTGGTATGTTGCTCAGTTTTGATGTAAAGTCCTCTCAAAAAGTTTTTAAAACTACTTTGGCTAACCAAATTAACCGTATTTTGATTGTTTAATATTTTTTCTTGAAAAAATTCATTTGGGAGTTTGATTCTTATTCTAGGCGAAACTCTAAGGGTATCAACATTTGTGGTGTCAATTTGGTCAAAGAGAATTTGAGTCTCAGTTAATTCTGAGGGTGTTATTTGTTCAGAAACTATTAATGGATTACTCTCTATATTGTTTTCAAACTCTGAAAATTGGTCTGAATAATAACGCTGAGGAGTTTCAAACTCTCCATTTTCACTAGGGTCAATATCATTCAAAAATTGATTAGATTCAAAAATAGAAATTTTGAAACTGCCATCTCCAAAAACAGAATCAAGCTGATAAGTATTTGTTTCTATCAGTGAACTGTATAGAGGTAATGTAAACACTACACTATCTAAAACTGGATCTTGACCAAAATCAGGGTTAGTGTTTTGAAGTTCTAATTGTGTTAAAATGCTAACTTCTGAGCTTCCAAAAACTGGATCTTGATAGTTTCCTAGAAGATAGTTATTTAAAGTATTAGACTGTACTGATAATATATTGTCACTATAAGTTGCTAAATTTTGTACGACATAGGGCTCTGGTAAATTCAAGCTATTAATAAAACCACTCCCTAAGGTGGTAAAATCATCTTCACAGGAGGTGAAAACGAATAAGACAAAAACAAGACCAATAGTAATTTTAATTTTCGTTTTCAGTTTAATCAATCTCTTCATTTAAAATATCTTTTAAGTAATAATCTTGATAGGCTTGAGTAAATTCTTCAATTGAGCGATAATTTAATACGGGTTTATCTTGACTTTTGATAAAATTTTGTATTTCATTAGATAATTCTTCAGCGCCAATTATAATACCATCTGAATAACTAATCGCTAATTTTATCAAATTATTATAATTTGGTGTTTTTAAAAATTCTACTTTATCAGCATCAATACCATCAAACATCACTTTTTTGATCATATTTTGGCTTAGTTGATTCTCAAAACTGTTATTATAAACTGAAGTAACAATTTTTGAAGTATTAAAAAGCGGTTCATTGCCATAATAATTTCTAAGATAAAGCGGAAGTAGTGATGCCATCCAACCATTAACATGAATGATATCTGGAGCCCAGTTCAGTTTTTTGACGGTTTCTATAACTCCTTTTGCAAAAAAAATAGCCCGTTCATCATTGTCTTCAAAAAGCTCAACTTCCTCATCGCTATACATCGCTTTGCGTTTAAAATAGTCTTCATTATCAATAAAATACACTTGCATTCGTTCCTTAGGTATAGAAGCAACTTTTATGATAAGTGGCATATCTAAATCATTAACCACCATATTAAGCCCTGACAATCTGATAACCTCGTGAAGTTGATGTCTTCTTTCGTTGATGTTGCCAAAACGTGGCATAAAAATTCGAGTTTGTCCTCCTACAGAATTTATCATTTTTGGAACTTCAAAAGACATGGTGGACATATCATTTTCTGGGAGATAAGGAACAACTTCTGATGAAACAAAAAGAACGCGTTTATCTTTCATAGAAACTTATTTAAATT